>CAXBNX010000010.1:0-133563 GCA_963977275.1 uncultured Haliea sp.
AGTTATGGGTATTATCCCTTAACTGGGTTGTGCAGATCCATTAGACCACGTCACTTCATGCAAGGGCGCCACACAGTGTTTTGATAGCACAGTATCCCAAAATAAATCATCGCTGAAATCTCCCGCGATATTGGTCGATAAGCGGCAGTGAGCCGTATGTGCCGGGAGCAGTGCCAAGCTAGCTCGTTCTGGCGCCCCGACCACCAGTAATGTAAGCATGTCTCTCAGTACCGCCAGGATAATTAGCGAGCAGCTTCGGAGTAGAATCCTTCATAAAAAATTTCTGCGCGGTATCTGAAATAAGTATCTGATTATCGTCCATAGAATTCTATACATTGGATACTGGAGCGTCTTAAGTTTAAGCAGCTACTTCCATTTCTAAAGCATTCCGTCAAGATTCGCTTTACTTGGAGAGCTTCGCGATTCCAAATGTTGATGAAGAATCGGTAAGCTCTACGAGTTGTCGAGAAAGGCTAGTCGTCTTTTGCTGCTCAGAATCTCTAAACCAGCTTCAGAGACGTTGCGCTCTGTTCGTCAACGATAAGACTCTGGGTAGAGAGTATCTATCCGGAAGCGGCAAGTCACATTCTTAAACTGCTTGCCGGTTCCGGACAAATGCTGAGTAGTTATGGATCTATTCTAATCGTGTTTGAGGTTAACCGTAGGTGCGCCAAAAAGGGTCACTTTTTCTGACAGATGTTGTAATAGGGGACTTCGATTTTGATCATGTTCGTAGTGGTGATTTGTTGACTAATGAAGGCATGCGTAAACATCTAGAAGCTTATTGGTAAGCAATTCAGGATTACAAATTTTATGCGCGACACAATCAATTTTCTTCTATACGACTGGCTCGGAGTGGAATCACTTTGCTTACGATCAAGGTATACAGATCATTCGCGCGAAACCTTTGGCGCGGTGCTCGATACTTGTGAACGTATCGCCGAAGAGCGCTTCGCACCGTTTAATCGGCAAGTAGATACTGAGGAGCCGCGCTACGAAGATGAGACCGTGATCCTGCCGCAGTGTGCGTATGATGCGGCCCGATCCTATGTAGAATCTGGAATGTTAGCGGCAGCGCAGGACTATGAGTTGGGTGGTATGCAGCTCCCGTGTGTAGTTGAATTGGCAGCAAACGCTTTCTTTATGAAAGCAGGAGCGGGGCTTGGTGGTGGCGGTATGCTTACCACAGCAAATGCAAATCTTCTGATGAAATACGGAAGCGAAAACCAGAAGAATGTGTTTGCCAGTCGTGAGTTCGCGGGTCACTGGTTTGGTACGATGTGCCTTTCTGAGCCGCAGGCCGGTTCCAGTATTTCAGATATCGCAACTCGGGCTCTACCTGATGGCGAGGGTTATGCCGATGATCCGCTTGGTCATCGTTATCGGCTGTTTGGTAACAAGATGTGGATTAGCGGCGGTGATCATGAGCTCGCCGAAAATATCATTCACTTGGTTCTTGCCAAAATACCAGATTCTGATGGTAGGCTCGTTCCGGGCACAAAAAGCATTTCGCTTTTTGTCGTACCCAAGAAAATGGTTGGCGCCGATGCTCAGCTAACCGGTGAGCGTAACGACGTTGCGCTGGCAGGACTTAATCACAAATTGGGTATGAGAGGATTGCCCAATGCACTGCTTAACTTTGGCGAAGGGCGCTATCCAGTGAACAGTGCCGCCGGAGCTATCGGCTATCTTGTCGGCGTTCCTGGTCAAGGCTTGCAATGTATGTTCCACATGATGAACGAGGCACGTATTGCCGTGGGCATGGGCGCTGTTGCGATTGGTTTTGCCGGCTATGAAGCGAGCCTCAACTACGCTCAGAATAGACGACAAGGCAGACCAATTGGTCCAGAAGGAAAGGATGCGTCTCAAACACCTGCCCGCATTATCCAGCATGCAGACGTACGTCGTATGCTGCTTACACAGAAGGCATACGTGGAGGGGGGCCTCGCTCTCGAACTGTTTTGTGCGCGTCTTGTCGACGAGTTTAGAAGCGGACCTAAGGCAGATTCGTTAGAGGCGAGCGCACTTCTTGAAATTTTAACCCCGATTGCTAAGAGCTGGCCCAGCGAATGGTGTCTGGAAGCCAACAATCTTGCGATCCAGGTGCATGGTGGATATGGCTATACACTAGATTTTCCTGTGGAGCAGTATTGGAGAGACAATCGTCTGAACATGATTCACGAGGGAACCCACGGTATACAAGCGCTGGATCTACTTGGGAGGAAAGTTCGCCAGCATGATGGCGCAGCTCTTGACCTTCTCGAGCATAGGATTTCCGCCACTGCGAAGTTGGCCGCGGCGCAACCTGATCTGCGTGTATTCGCTGCGGCGCTACAGTCAGCGTATACCCGAGTACGGGAAGCGACAGTCGGTGCATGGGAAACAGACAATCCAGAAGAGGCCTTGGCTAACGCTACTCTGTATTTGCAGGCATTTGGCCACGTTGTTATCGCATGGGTTTGGCTAGATGTCGCGGTGATCGCAAGCCGCAAGCGGGAAGAGTGTACTGCGGCCGAAAAACCCGACTACCTTCGTGGAAAGTTGCAGGCTAACCGCTATTTTTTCGAATACGAACTTCCTAAAATAGAAGCTTGGCTTGGCGTTGTTGAAAGTCGAAACCGGGTTTGCCTGGAAATGCAGGAGGAATGGTTTTTTCATGAGTAGACATGTTCACGAGTTATTTGACCTGAGCGGTCAAAATGCACTTATAACAGGTGGCTCAAGAGGCCTGGGTTTACAGGTCGCAGAGGCGCTTGGTGAGGTGGGGGCCACTGTAGTGTTGACGTCTCGCAAAAAGACAGATCTTGAAAAATCAGTTGAACTTCTCCGCGACCGCGGTATTGACGCTCACTGGGTCGCTGGCGACGCTGCCGACACAGACGAGATCGTGCGGATCTGCGATAACGCTGCTGACGCGGTTGGCTCTATCAGTATTCTTGTCAACAACGCCGGAGCAACCTGGGGAGCGCCCGCGGAGGACTACCCACTTTCTGCGTGGGACAAAGTAATGAATCTGAATGTGCGTAGTGTATTTCTGTTTAGTCAATACATTGCGAAACACCATATGATCCCTGCGCGTTTTGGTCGAATCCTTATGATGGCCTCCGGTGCTGGATTGTCGGGCGGTACTCCTGGCCAAGAAACAGTTGCGTACAACACAAGCAAGGCCGCAGTAATCAATCTAACTCGAGCTTTGGCGGGAGAGTGGGGTGAGTTCGGTATCACCGTCAATGCACTTGCCCCGGGGTTGTTCCCCAGCAAAATGACGCGCGGCACAATTGATTTTTTGGGTACTGAAAACCTTACGCAACGGATTCCCCTGCGAAGGCTAGGTGACGATGAAGATTTAAAGGGTGCTTCAGTCCTGCTCAGTTCAGCGGCTGGTAAGCATATCACCGGGCAAGTCCTGCCCGTGGACGGTGGCCTTTTCGCTGTCAACGGTTGACTTCAGTTAGTGAGTGCAAACGGAGAGCGCTTTTAGTTGAGTATGTGTCTGTGAACGGAGTGGAGTAGAAAAATATGAGTGTAATTAGAGTCGAAGATATAGCTTACGTACGGTTTTCTGCACCAAATATTTTCGATATGCGCGGCTTCCTTGAAGATTTTGGGTTCGTGTGTGAGGAATATTCCGATGGTAGACTCTATGCGCGTGGACGCGATGGTGGGCCTTTTCATCATGTTACCGAGCTCGGCGAACCGCGATTCATCGGCTTGGGACTTCGGGCTAGCGGTATTGACGAATTGCAGTTGCTAGCCTCCTTTGAGCAGCTGCCAATCGAGCAGAATTTTGCAGTGGGCGGTGGCCATGTTGTTCGCCTCATCGACCCCGATGGGTTTGTTGTAGAGGTTGTTGCGGAACAGAAGCGAAGATCTACAGAGGTAGGGTTTGGCGATAGAGCGACCAACACGGTAGAACTGTCGTCCAGGATTGGCCGGCACACTCCTTTAAAGCCGGGCCCTTCCCATATTCAACGCATTGGCCACTGCGGTCTTGGTGTCACTGATTTTCGTAGATCCGAAGAGTGGTACAAGGATCGCTTCGGATTTATCAGCTCGGACGAGGTTGACGATAACTCCGGCGAGCGTATCGGTGCATTCCTGCGTTGTGACCTTGGTAGCAAGCCGGTTGATCATCACACCCTAGTCCTTCGACAACTTCCTAAAGGGCCACGATTTTTTCATGCGGCGTTCGAGGTGGCAAACCTTGATGACCTCATGCTCGGCCACACGCACTTAAAGAGTAGGGATCGAACGCATGTCTGGGGTGTCGGCCGCCACGTTGTAGGTAACCAGGTTTTCGACTATTGGCGAGACCCATGGGGTAACGAATTCGAGCATTGGACAGACGGCGATCTGCTTACAGTAGAAGAGCCGACTAACAAAGCATCACTGTCGGAGTTCATTGGTACGGAGTGGGGGCTACCGCGGCCTTCGTCGAGAGACACTAGCAGAGGTAAGCAATGAAACTTGTACGTTACATGCATGACGGTGTCAAAACGGGCTTGGTGGTGGAAGACTCAGTTGTTGATACGGGATTTCACGGGCCAATGTTTAGTCTGATAGAGCAGTGGTCAGAGTGTCGTACTAAGATGGAAGCAGTGCTTAATAGTGGCCCCCGTATCCCGCTAGACAGTGTAAAACTTTGCGCGCCAATTCAACGTCCCGGCAAGATATTTGCAATAGGGCTTAACTATGCTGACCATTGCGCCGAGTCCGGGATCGAAGTACCCAGCGATCAATTGTGGTTTACCAAGGCGCAAACCTCAATCAATGGTCCATTTGATCCAATCATGATCACGTCAGGTGCCCCAAAGGTCGACTATGAGGCCGAGTTGGTCGTGGTTATCGGTAAGCGTGCTAAACATATATCGCCAGAAAGCGCAGCTGATTACGTATTTGGTTACTGTGTAGGAAATGATGTCACCGAACGAGCCTGGCAGCTCCGGACACCGCAGTGGTCCCTAGGTAAATCCTTTGACACACATGCACCAATCGGTCCCTGGATTACAACTTTTGATGAGGTGGAAGACCCACATATGCTGGACATTACTTGCCATGTAAACGGCGAACTCCGGCAAAAGTCAAACACCAGACACCTGGTTTTTAATATCTGGCAGCAAATCGCCCATTTGTCCTCGGCGATGACTCTCGAACCCGGCGATCTTATTTTCACTGGCACGCCGAACGGAGTGGGGGTTGCCATGAAGCCTAGACAATTTCTAAAAGCAGGCGATACCGTGCGGTGCGAAATAGGTGGACTAGGAGTGATAGAGGCATGCCTCGAGGCCGAGGTTATAGCCTGACTTTGTCAGTGCTTTGTGACTATCAGTAACAGGGAAATACCGTTTGTTGATATCCAACGGACAGGTTTTCATACAGGCTAAAAAAGTAAAATGGTTGGAGAAAGTATGAAGGATATTCTTGCAGGTGTTCGGGTTCTGGATTTCGGTCGCTATATCGCGGGCCCTTACTGCGCTGCACTGCTAGCAGAATTTGGGGCAGACGTAATTCGTATTGAGAAACGCGAAGGAAGCGAAGATCGCTTTCAGCTGCCCATGAACGAGTTCGAAGAATGTGGAGCGGCCTACATGCAGGTTAATCGTAACAAGCGCGGGATGACTCTTAATCCCCTCAAGCCTGAGGCTGGCGAAATCATCAAACGGCTTGTCGCGACAACGGATGTGGTAGTGGCAAACCTACCCACTAAAACCTTGGCTGCAATGCAGATTGATTATGAGAGCCTCAAGGCGGTGAAGCCGGATATTATTCTTACCCGGGTCACAGCCTATGGGGATGGCGGACCATACAGTGACCGTGTCGGTTTTGATGCGGTAGGCCAAGTCATGTGTGGTACTGCGTATATGACCGCAGAGGGAGAAGGCGAACGTCCTTTTCGGCACTATACACCATGGGTGGATTTTGGTACGGCTTTGCATTGCGCATATGGGACAGCCCTGGCATTGCTAGGGAGGGAAAGTACCGGTCGTGGTCAAGTAGTCGAGGGCACTTTATTGGGTACTGCGCTGACGATGAGCAACGCATTATTGATAGAGCAAAGTGTGCTGGGTAAGGATAAAAAACCCTACAGACAGCCCTGTGGTAATCGGAGTAATTACGGAGCCCCTGGTGATATCTTCAAAACTCGTGACGGCTGGGTGATGGCCATGGCTCTCGGTCAACCGCTATATCAAAGATGGGCCAAATTAATGGGTGAAGATCACTGGCTCACGGATCCACGTTTTAAGGATGATGTGTCGAGGGCTAAGAACAGCAAGGTAATTTCGGAGCGTATGAGCAGCTGGTGTGGCGGACGAAGCTCAGCAGAAGTGGTTGATATATTGGGCAAGGCAATGATACCAGCAGCTCCTGTTCTGAGTCCCCAGCAGACTCTCGACGATCCTCATGTCCAGGCAGTTGGTTTCATGCAGCCAGTTGATTATCCGGGTCTTCCAAGAAAGGCACCGGTTGCCAAAGTGGCTGTCGCACTTTCAGATTCACCAGGCTCAATTCGACAGCGCCCCCCTACATTGGGTGAGCATACGAATGAAATCATGGGTGAGATCGGTTTTTCAGCAGATGAAATTCAGAGTTTTCGTGACAATTCCATTATTTGATGGCTGCCCAACAAACACCATTTTGTAGCTCGTGAATATTGGGCAACGTAGTCAGTGAGCTGGTTTGGGTACTTTCCCGTATATAGCTTTACTGGACGAGATAAAATAGCAGAAGAGACGCTTCGATGATCAGAAAGAAATTCTTGAGAATACCGCTGGGGAGACTGGCATATGTCTATTGAAATTCCAGTATTGGTTGCTGGTGGTGGCCCTGTTGGTCTCGCAGTTGCTCTAGATTTACAGGCACGAGGTATTCGGGTGCTACTAGTCGAACGAAACCCGACCACGACACATCATCCGAAATTGGACGTCACAAATTGCCGTAGTATGGAGTACTTCCGGCGCCTGGGTTTTGCGGATCAACTCCGCGATGTGGCTGTACCACGCGAGAATGGCATGGACGTTGTTTGGATCACACGGCTGAACGAGTGGGAACTTGCGAGGTTTCACTATCCAGATTTCCACGCAGCCAGTGTGCACATTCAGGAATGCAATGACGGCTCACAGCCACTGGAACCTCAGATGCGCCTGAGCCAGGTGGTTCTAGAACCCGAGTTGGCCCGAATGCTTAAAGAGTCAAGTCTTGCCGACATTCGATTCGGATGGGAGCTGACATCTTGCTGCCAGCACGAAAATGGTGTCTCCGCCATCATCCGCGAGGTATCCACCGGTATAGAGGAGGAAATTAGTTGCCAACTGCTCGCCGGTTGTGACGGAGCGGGTAGCGTGACTCGTGACCAGTTGAGCTTTAAATGGGGCGGTAAACACAATGTTGCCCGTGTCTATATGGTTCACTTTAAGTCTGAGTTTCATGAGCTGTTGCAGAAGTATGGGATCGCCTGGCACTACCAGTCACCTGTTGGTGGCACTTTGGTTGCGCAAAACGATCTGGATACGTGGACTCTTCACGTGCCAGTGCGTAGATCCGTTGATGTCGATTCGATTGATCCCGTGGCGCTAGTATATGAATCTCTGGGCTGCGAGTTCCCGCTGGAGATATTGCAGGCCAACCTCTGGCGTCCTCATCTGGTGGTTGCGGATGGTTACGGGCGCGATCGGATCTGGATGGCAGGTGACGCTGTTCACCAGTTCATCCCTACGGGTGGTTACGGAATGAACACAGGCATTGGTGATGCTGGTGATCTCGCCTGGAAATATGCCGCCGTACTTGAAGGTTGGGGAGGCGAGCTGTTACTTCAGAGTATTGAGGCAGAACGCCGCCCCGTCGCGCTGCTTAACTGCAGAACCGCCGAGGAAAACAACATCGTGCGGAATGAGCTAGCACGGGCATATGATCCCGTCATGCACGAGGATAGCGACGATGGAATGAAGGCGCGACAGCGCTATGGGCGTTTGATACTTGAACTAGGTAATGCTGAAAATGAGTCGTTAGGTATCGAACTGGGTTATCGCTACTATAAATCTCCAATAATTTGTTATGAGTCTGATGAGCCAGAATGGGATGTTCTAAGATATATTCCTAGTACGTGGCCGGGAGTTCGAGCGCCTCACGTATTTTTGGAAGATGGCCGAGCTATATTTGATCTCTTTGGCCGAGGATTTACGTTACTTCGCTTCGCGGATGTTGACGCTAGTGCCCTAACGGAGGCTGCTGATACGCGTAAGGTTCCTTTAGAACTAGTCGATATACGTGACCAGAACGCCGCCAGGATTTATGAGCGGGCCATGGTTCTGGTGCGACCGGACCAGCATGTTGCGTGGCGCGCCAATATTGCTCCCTCTGATGCACTGGCCGTTATTGACCGAGTGAGGGGAGCTTGATCATGGTCTCAAATCCAGAGACTGATGTACTAGCGGCGCTAATGCCTTCGCGAAGCGGTGGCCACATAGTGCGAATTCTGGTCTGATGAAGCGTGGAATTCTGGCCTGTGGTGCCTACATACCGTGCCAGTGTTGCAGCTCTTAGCGCCTGCCAACTTTCTGGATAGTCCATAGCAATAGGTTTGATTCCTATTTTGTTTAGACAAGTCCATCTTTTCCGGCAACACCGTATCACTTGCCACTACCGGATAAAACATAACAGGCTGTTAGCCTACCATCGGGTAGCTAATAGGGAGCCCTTTAATAGGTAGACATTGTGACAAATTTATCAGTAATTGCAGTTATCGGCACTGGGATATGGGTGGGTCGTTGGGTGTGCGATTTGCGAAACTAGGTTATAGGGTCGTCTATGGTTCCCGGAATCCGGAAAGTGAGGATGTGAAGGCCCTGGTCGAGTCTACTGGTCATCTAGCGTCCGCCGTACCGTCGATGGAGGCATCGCAACAAGCCCACATAGTTGTGATCGCTATAGCCTGGCCGCAAATGGAAACCGTTGCCCAGAGTCTCGGTAGTCTAGATGGCAAAATTGTTATCGACATATCAGCTCCGGTTAGACAAGGGGACGACGGGTATCCAGAAGTAATGATGGATAAGTCGGGAGCAGAAGCAATCCAGGAATGGAATCCCGGGGCGCGGGTGGTCAAGGCCTTCGGTACAGTGGGCTCGTAAGTAATTGATAATACGCTTATTGAGGGCGGTACAGTGACGGTTCCAGTCGCCTCGAACGACCGTGAAGCGAAGGAGGCGGTAGCTAAGGAAGTAGTTCGCAGGTTTCTCGATGAAGCTTCTAATAAAAAAATTACTCAATCGTCGACGAGCTATTATCGCCAGATTTTGTTTTGCACCATCAGGGTGGGCCCGGAGGCCCACATGACCGTGAGGGGTTAAAGCTAGAGAATGCACTATATCACCAAGCATTTCCTGATCTTCAATTTGTCGTAGAGGATGTACTCGCGGAAGGGGATAAGGTTTCTGTTCGCTTTATTACAAAAGGAACCAATACCGGCCCGTTGATGGGAATGACAGCTACAGGTCATCAGATGGAGGTCCAGGGTCTGGGTATTTATCAACTCGTTGATGAGCAGATTACTAAAGACTGGATGGAGTTTAATGAGCTGGGAATGAAGCAACAACTTGGGGTAATGTCAGCCCCAAAAAATCCCGACTGACCATAAATGGAAAGGATCCGATGATGCCCTAAATCCTACAGCTGGTCGTAACACTTAGTTTACTCAACCTATTCATTAACAGGAAAGTATGTTCTCTTTTTGGATATGAAAATGGGAGAACCGGGAGAAAGGCATCGTCAACCTAGAAGTGCTTTCGCGAAAGCGTTATTCATTTGAAAACTTATAGATGTATTTACGGCATGACATCATATGTTTGCCGCTTTTGGATAGCAGTCTTTAAGTCAGCATGAAAACATAAACTCGCAGGCCGTACCTTAGCTATATAGGAGTAGAAAGTCATGACAATAACTAGTCAGTATACTTATGAAGACATGGATAAAATCCGGATCCACAAGCACGCGAAGGCACTCATAATCTTCGTGCTTTCCGCGCAATCTGCTCTATCGCAAGCAGGCTTGTCGCCAGCACTTGAAGAGATAATAGTCACGGCAGAGAGGAGATCGGAAAATGTTCAGGAAGTTCCCATCTCTATATCAACGGTAAGTGCCGAACAGATTGAAAATCAAAAAATTATGAACATCTTCGATATATCTAGCCAGGTGCCGAATCTTCAGGTGATTGCGCCTAATGGCAACTCTATTCCTATGTTTTCAATTCGTGGTGTGTCGGCTCTTGAATACAGCGCAACTCAGTCTAGCCCCATAGCGCTTTATGTCGATGAGGTTTACAAGGGCTTGCCCGCTTTTACCTCGCTCCAGGTATTCGATGTAGAGCGTGTTGAAGTGCTGCGTGGCCCGCAAGGTACGCTCTACGGAAAAAATACAACTGGCGGAGCTATAAACTTTCACACAAAAACCGCAGATCCAGGTGAGGGAGTATCAGGTTACATTACTGGAGGGTATGGAAATTATGATCGTCGGGAAGTTTCTGGCGCAGTCAATATTCCGCTGGTTGACGACGTATTTGGCGCGCGGGTTGCGTTTACGTCGACCCGTGTAGACGGCGTTGTGGATAACAAGTATCCAGATCAAGACGATCAGTCATCAATTGACGATTGGGCCGGACGGGTTAGTCTCCGATGGACTCCGAGTGAAACACTTGATGTTGTACTAAGGGCTACAAGCTCAAAGTCCGCACCGAAAGGTTACGATGTGTATGCTAACAATATCGCTCCAGGTGGTATCGCGTTTACTGGCTACAACCGTGAGGGACTTTCCTATGCAGATTCTGAGTCTGATCACCCCGGAAGCCAGGATATTCGTAATAGGAGTGGGTCACTCAATGTGAGGTGGGATGTATCGGACAATCTCTCTTTGGCATCGGTCACGTCCTACGATGACGGTAAGTGGTTTACGGATGCTGACGATGACGGTTCTCCCTATGACCTTTTGCGGATTATCCAAGACAGCGATGCCAAGGCATGGACTCAAGACTTGCGGCTCGCGTCAAATAGTGCAGGCTCATTCAACTGGCTGATAGGAGCATTTTTCTACACAGATAAAGTAGAAAGTACATTTGACAGCCGCTTCTTCTATTCATTTGCGTCTGAAGAATACAGCTGCTTCGACGACTTTTTCACTGGGTGCATATATTCGAATGAGATGCGCCAGGATAGAGATACTTATGCAGCGTATGCTCAGGGAAACTGGGAACTGAATGAGAAGGTTTCCCTCACCGCGGGTATCCGGTATACGAAGGATAAGATTAAGTTGCCATACTATCGTGCAAACCTGGGATTCTTGGATGTGGCGACGGGCGTAGAGTACCTAGATGTTGAACCAATTTTCACTGAGCCCCCGATCGACAATGCAGACGAGAGCAACGTCAGTGGAAAACTGGGCATTGAGTACCAGATGAATGATCTCACGATGATCTACGCGAGTGTGAGTAACGGTTTTCGTGGTGGAGCGTTTCCCGGGCAGATACAGTTTGGCGCGCAAGAAATCACTTACGCGAAACCAGAGGATGTGTATGCGTTAGAGACTGGTTTCAAGAACGAGTCGGAGAACAATACGGTTCGCACAAATGCCGCTCTATTCTATTATGAGTACAGGAATCAACAATATACCGACATTCAAGATACTTTGGGTCAGATTTTCACTAACGCAAAAAAATCCTGGGTATATGGTGGCGAATTAGAGTTGATTGCCAGGCCAGTAGCCGAACTAGAACTTCATGCAGGTGTTGGGTATACAAAGGCAGAGTATGAGGATGCTAGTCTTAAGGGTGTAGATCTCAATGGTAACACACTACTTATTTCCCCAGAGTGGACAATCAGTGGTGGCATCGACTGGCGTATTGCGAGTAATTCTCTGGGCGATCTCTCCCTGCATACAAACTCCAGTTATACCTCAAAAACATATTTCGATGCGTTTAACACCAACAGAATCAGTCAAGGCGGCTACGTTCTCCATGATGCTCAGCTAAGTTTCGAGACTGCAGCCGTGCCTGTAAGAATATCGGCTTGGATCAAGAATATTACTGACGAGAAGTACGGCACTTACAAACTTAGCTTACAGGAATTCTTGAACATGGATTATATGCATCGTGGTCGTCCACGCGAGTATGGTGTCGAAATTAGTTACACGTTTTAAAGCAACCCCGAATATATCGAGGTGGTCGTGAAACCCAAGGAGGTACTATATGCCCAATTTCTACAAGACAGCTTACCCTATTTTATTAGCAAATGTTTTCGTGGGATCGGTATTACTTTCCCCATCCGCCGACGCACATCATTCTTTTGGCATGTTCGATGACAAACAATGTCCCTATGTTGAAGGTGTTGTTAAGAAATTTGAGTTTGTATACCCACACATATGGCTTTGGATTGAGTCAGAAGACTCTGATGGGACACAAAACTTATGGGGTTTAGTAGGAGCTGACCCAGCAACTTTAGCACAATACGGGTGGAGCCAGGAATTTGTAAAAAAGGGCGAGGAGATAACGGTTTGGTTTAATCCCCTAAGCGACGGCCGAAAGGGTGGTTCGATGCGGCATGTCAAGTTATCGAAGGGTGAGACGGTCAGCGCGCAAGGAGACGAGAAATTTTTTGCGAAGTGTTTACCCACTATCTGAGCGACTGGAATGCGAGACTAAAGGTGATTGCAATGACACAAAAACTAGCGCGGAGATTTAGTGACCCACGTCTAAGGTTGTTATTATTGACGATATTTCTGTCAGTGATGACAGCGCCTAATGCCGCTGCACAGTCAGATAAGGCGAAAAAGCGTCTGATGAGCGAGGGAAGTTGGGTAATGATCGAGGATCAAACTACGCGAGCATATCTGGCCTGCTGCGCGGGTGGGGACGGAAAAGGCATTCCGCTGACTCCCAAGTATCGTAAGATTCGGGATGACTTTGCAACTCGCCCTTTTAACTCAATAGAGGGCACTTATGGAAATTTGCCGAACTGCATCACCCCCGGAATGCCTGGTCTGATGGAGCATCCAATACAGTTCGAATTTCTTCTAACACCTGGGCGTGTTTCGCTTATGTTTCAGGAAGGAACGTTTCGCCGTATCTGGACTGACGGTCGCAAGTTTCCAGAGAACCTGTATCCACAGCCAAATGGATACTCCATTGGACATTGGGAAGGTGACACCCTAGTAGTGGAAACACGTTTTATTTCTAAGGAAGCAGAGATATTTATTTCTGCGCCTATTCACTCGACCCCTCAGACAAGAGTAACGGAGCGATTCACCGTCGAGAGCGACACGGTAGTTAAACTCGAAACCACCATAGTCGATCCGGAGTTATTTGAGGAGCCATACACCTACCCCAACGAGTTTGTAAAGGTGCCGATTTCCTTTGAAACTGGCTGCGCAGCTAACAATAAAGATGACGGGAACAACTTTGACCTAACGCCACCGGATTTCGACTAGTGTCCATAGACTTGTCAGAAAATCTTCTGTCCTTCGCTGGCTGGATTAGGGCGACACGCGTCAGCGAAATACTGCGTGAACAACTTTGGGTAGTTCCGACTTCGCAGTCGATTCATATCATTGCCGTGTCGATGGTATTTGTGAGTGGACTGATTCTTAGCATCAAACTACTGCGCGTCGGTTTTCATAAGCGTACGCTGTCATCGCTGGTCATCAGGTATACCACATTGATATACGGGGGGCTCCTAGCGCTGCTGATAACAGGTGTTATACAGACGCTTGCGGAACCGCTCCGTCAGTTAATCGCACCGGTCTTCTGGATCAAGATGTCTTTGATAATGCTCGCTCTGCTAATGACATATATGCTTTCATTCAAGTTTTCGCGGGCCAACGAACAACCGGGCTTCACGGAGGCAAGGACGGCTGTTTCAGTGATCTATGCTGTGCTGTTCATCTCGATCTGGATTGCAATCATTTTTTGTGGACGATTTATTGGCTACACCTATTTTTACCATTTGTAGTGGGCTGCTGCCTGATTTGATACCAAAGGCACAAGAAAGTCGCAAATCATTTAAGGGAGCAGCGTGAGTGAACTTGATAGAAATCGCCGAATTGATCAAAGATCTTCCATTAGCAACTGCGATTCGTACGGGCTTAGTGTGGGACTGGCTATTCCCAACGATTGAGGCGCTGCATGTTGTCGCGATATCAACCGTCTTTGGTTCGATCATATTACTTGATCTGAGATTACTCGGAATGGCCGATGGTCCAGTTAGGGTGTCAGCCTACTCCTCTGATCTATTGCCGCTAACCTGGACTGCCTTCTTTTTTGCAGTGATTACAGGTTCCTTAATGTTCATTTCCCGAGCCCCGGAATATCTCGTAAATGCCCAGTTTCAGTTCAAGATGGCGTTGATTTTACTCGCCGGACTGAATATGGCCTTCTTTCATTGGGGAATCTTCCGTCGTATTAAGGAGTGGGATCTGCAATTTCCGCCTCCGCTACGGGCCCGTCTCGCTGGCGGTATCTCTATAGTTTTCTGGGCTGGAATTGTCTTTTTTGGCCGATGGATTGGATTCACAATGATGTGACCTACATTGAGTTACTACGCACTACAGTACCAGTTCTCATTATTGCAAAAAGCAGAAATTTGGGACGCTCTGTTCACACGATGTTTTTGCTATAGAACGACAATACAGACCATATAGACGCAACGGGGTCACATAAGGAGAAACTGCATGTCGATCATAAATCAAAAAGAAGTTGTAAGAAATATTTTTTGCATTTTGACCACACGGTTTTTTTCTCCCTTGGAACTGATCATTAGCTTTTCCTTGTGGATCGCTATAGCGTCGACTGTTACGGTCGCGGCGGCAGATATTGTTTCCTCAGAGTCAGAACTTGTCTACTGGGGCAGTGAAGAGGAGTACGGGGAATTTCTGGCATCTCCGCAGGAATTGGCGGTAGTGCCGGTAAACATAATTGCAAAGTCAATGCGTATGCATGCCCAGGCGATGAAGTTAGGGGCCACCGTCTATGATAGTAATTGTGCTAGCTGTCATGGCTCCGACCTCAAGGGTCTCGCTGGTCAGCACACTGCAGATTTGACAGATGACATCTGGACATTCTCGGGCGATGACCTTGCATCAGTTGGCCGCAACAAGCAGCCATCAGATGTGGAATGGACGGTGCGTTACGGAGTTAGATCAGGGCACCCAAACTCACGCGCAGCAGAGTCGAGCATGCTGGCCTTTGATCCGGATTACCGCAGCAAAGCCGATATTGAAGTATTTGGGACCAAAGCGTACCTCTCCTCTGCTGAGATTTCCGACATGGTCGAACTGGTTTTGCAACTAAGTGGTCAGGAGCATGATACAGTCAAGGCTCATCGCGCCGAGAATCTGTTCGCAGATAATACCAAGGGGAATTGTGTCGATTGCCACGGGCGGGATGGTCGCGGATCAGTGGTTTTCGGAACCACTAACCTTACGAAAAAAGATCTTTACCGTTATGGTTCCGATCGAGATTCTATTCGCGAGTCCATTACAAAAGGCCGACACAGTATGATGCCAGCGTTCGACGATAAACTAAAACCTGAAGAAATCAAGGCGGTATCAATCTACGTGTTCTCTCATGCTTCAGCGAAGGACTAGTTTGGGAGTCGGATGTTTTCCAGGCCTTTTATCGGTTTTTGTTCTATCGCGCAAGCATTGAAACGTGGCGGCTTCACGTTGAGTGTCTCGCGCTGACTAGATTGCCGAATCTGGCAAAACGTTCGCGCAAATGAGTACGCCGCGCAGAGCGTGATCAAGGGACTCGGGGTGGTATGACCAGTTCGGACCGTGATCAACTCAAGGCGTTGGAGCGGGAGAATCGAGCGCTCAAGCGGGCCAACGAGATCCTGCGCAAGGCTTCTGCTTATTTTGCCCAGGCGGAGTGGCCGGCAACCGCGTTGCGCCGACCGAAGTGATGGTCTCGTTTATCGATGACCACAGGGCCGACTACGGGGTCGAGCCGATCTGTGCACAGTTGCAGATCGCCCCGTCAACCTTCTACGAGCACAAGGCCCGGCAAGCTGATCCAGAGCGCTTGCCCGTCAGGGCAAAGCGCGATGCTCAGCTCTCGTTTGATATTCAGCGGGTCTGGGAGGAAAACTTCCAGGTGTACGGTGCGCGTAAGATCTGGCGCCAGATGAATCGGGAGGACATCGAAGAGGCCCGTTGCACCGTGGAGCACCTGATGCAGCGTCTGGGCATTGAGGGGGCGAGACGGGGCCGATCATGCCGGACGACGATCAGCGATACGGCGGCTGAGCGCCCGGCTGTCCTGATACAGCGCCAGTTCGTAGCCATTCGTCCCAACCAACTCTGGGTGGCTGACATCACCTACGTAGCGACCTGGAGTGGGTCGACAGGTTCAACAAACGCCGGCTTATGGAGCCGATCGGCAACATCCCGCCGGCGGAGTTGGAAATGGCGTATTATCGCCAACTGGAAGACTCAGCCATGGCGGCCTGACTCAAACAAAAGGGTCTCCGGAATACCCGGGGCGATTCATGACTGATTTTGACTTTTGAGGTGTTCGCTCAGTATTGGACTATTGTCTTGATTGAATTGCCGAAAACGGACAAATCCTTGGCTACTAGTATGTGAATATCCCTGTATATCGAGCAGATAGAGAGGACGACGGTGCATCACGACTTAGCTGTACATCATGAATTAAATGTAGGTCGTTCAATCGTTAGAATTGCGCGCTGGCTTGTGTTGATTACCGTTGGGTGTTGGAGCGGTTCTGTACTGGCGGACCTGCCCGAAATGCCGGAATCTCTTGGTGTAATCGCACTTCCTGACAAACCGAGTGGCGCCCACTGGGTATGGGTAGCTGATTTTCAGGGTGGGGCCTATGCCAGGTCTGTTCTCTATGATGCAGATACCGGCGATCTTCTCGGCATGATCGATACCGGCTGGGAGGGTAACAAGCTTGACCTGCCGCATTCCGGCGATAAAATTTATAACTTTGCCATGTATATGTCCAGAGGGTTTCGTGGGGAACGCACAGATGTTGTCACGACCTACGATAAGCGAACCCTCGAGCCATTGCGTGAAGTGATCGTTCCATCGAAAGGTATACATGGCCTGCAGGATCCAAACCTGTCGGCGATCAGCGATGACGACCGCTTCCTTTTTATGCAATTTTTTACCCCAGCGTCATCAATTGGGGTAGTAGATACACAAACGAATAAGTATGTCGGTGAAATTGAGACTTCCGGGTGCGCTCATGTCATGGCTGCAGGCCCTCGACGCTTTTTTACATTGTGTGGAAATGGCGGTGCCTTGGCCGTAACGATCGGAGACGATGGAAAGGAAATATCCAGGCAGCGCAGTGCGACGTTCTTCGACCCAGATAAAGACCCTATCCATGGTTCTGGAGTGCGATCAGGGAATGTGTGGTATTTTCCATCATACTACGGCCGGATCTATGAAGTTGACGTGTCAGGAGAAAACCTTATATTTCCTGCGAGTTGGTCCATTAGCGAGTTAGAGAAAGGGTTACATTGGGTGCCCGGCCCGGCAACCCAGCCGGTAGCGGTTCACCATGATAAACGGCGTCTGTATGTACTGATGCATAGCTCTGATTTGGAGCCGAAAGGTGGGGGGACTGACTTTCATCGCGAGGACGCTTCTGAGTTATGGGTCTTTGATTTGGACCAAAAGAGTCGTTTGTCGCGCATTCAGCTCAAGTATCCCACAGGTTCCCTTGCGGTTAGCCAGGACGCTTCACCAGTTATATACGGCGCAGCACTCTTTCAAGGAATAGTGACAGTCTACGATGAAGCGTCTGGCAACCCACTAAGAGATATTGGTATAGCCGTGCATCCCATGATCATTCAACCGGTCGATTAGGGGGTTAGCGATGCATCTTGATCCCACTTATGTCGTCACGATCCGTTTTGGCTTTGCCTTGTTGTTTGGTAGTGCGGCACTGCACAAAGTTACTAATTGGTCGGCGTTCAAAGTGACTCTCGGAAAATATTTCATGGGGTCAGTCTCCGTATCCACTTCACTTGTTAATATGATTGCAGTGGTAGTTATCACTGCCGAAGCTTTCATAGTTGGAATGTGCATTTGGCCATTGCATGGCGCAATGACGGCTGGAATTATCATTGTCTTATTGCTTACATACGGAAGTGGAATGCTGATTAATCTGGTGCGCGGTAACATTTTGCTTGATTGCGGTTGCACATGGGGAGGGGCAAGGCGCCCGGTGAGTTACGCACTTGTTGTCCGCAACATTGGTCTTGCGCTGCTCGCTTTTCCATTAGCTTTACCGGTTGTATCTCGCGAACTTGGGGCGATGGATATACTATCCATTTGCGTAACCGTACTCACTGCTGGCTTTCTTTATTTAACTTCAGACCTGCTGTTGACTCAAGTAGAGCTCACTAATCACGAGGTAAAATGAATAGATGCTAAACATTATCCTGATCCTGCAATGGGTTCTGCTCCTGGGGATGTCTTTAGTGTTGTACGCGGCTGTAAGGCAAATTGGCGTGCTTCATCAGCGGATCGCACCAGCAGGTGCACTGACCATAAGTCAGGGAATTAGCGCTGGTGAGCATGTGCCTGCATTGAGCATTCAGTCACTCGACGGTGACGACATAGCGCTTGGTGGATTAGACAGCTCTGGTCGCAGCACGCTGATTATGTTTGTTGCCCCGGATTGCCCGGTGTGTGCAGTCCTGATTCCGGCAGTCAAGGCTATCGCTAAGCAAGAGGCCAAGTGGCTGCGGGTCATTTTTGCCAGTGATGGAAACGCGGCAGATCATCGCGTATTTCGTCGGCAGAAAGGCCTCGAAAACTTTCCTTATGTGGTTTCGATGGAACTGGGACTAGTTTATCAGGTGGGCAAGTTGCCCTTTGCAGTCTTGTTAGATGAAAACGGAATAATGCTCGCGCAGGGACTTACGAACAGCCGCGAACATATCGAGAGCCTGTTTGAGGCAAAACGTCTTGGAGTTGCATCGATCCAGGAGTACTTGTATCCCGATGGGAGCACGCAGCTGGTAGAAACTTAGGCCAAAGGAAACTAAGCGTGATCGTTGAAGCCAAGATAAGTCAGCGTTCTGAAACGATTCTATGAGGGATATATGAATTATAAAAGTCTGTTTGATAAGTTGTTTGAGTCCTCGGCCCGGAAGGTCGCTTCTCATACATCGCGCCGTTCTTTCATTGTTAAACTTGGAGTGGTTATGGTCGGTACTGGCGCTATTCCCCTGCTGCCTGTGGTAAGGAATGGGCGGGCAGAAGAAACAAAGCCAGAAGCGGGTTTCCGCAAGAACTTTGGTAATGCATCGAATACAGATAGCGATTCAGGCATTCCCTCTTGGGACGACCCTGCTCAATGTGATTACTGGGCGTACTGTGCGACTGATGGTTGGCTATGCAGTGGCTGTGGCGGGACATCGAGCAAATGTCCTCCAGGTACCGAGCCTTCACCGATCTCTTGGATCGGTACATGCAGGAATCCTCGTGATGGTAAGTCCTATGTTGTGTCCTATAACGATTGTTGCGGCAAGTCTCAATGCCAGTCGGCCTTCTGTTCACGCAATGAAGGAGACACGCCGCGATATCTCCCGCAGCGTTCAAATACTATTACCTGGTGTTACGGAGGTGTATCTAGCACATACCATTGCACGGTCTCGAGGCTGATGTCGGTTCTCGAATCTTGAGTGATGCACAATGACAATTTCTTACCGGGCATTACTGCAGCGCAGATTGCTCGTCATTATTGCCGTCTGGTGCTCGATTGTAGATGTCTGTGCTAACGCTGAATCGCTATTAGGTCCTGCGAAGAACTATCTCTTGCATTGTGAGGGGTGTCATATGGCAGATGGGTCTGGGCAGCCCGGTTATGTTCCTGCATTTCGTTATTCAGTATCTCGGTTTCTGGCAATACCAGAGGGTAGAGCTTATTTGGGGCGAGTTCCAGGCACATCACAGTCCCTGTTAGCCGACAGCGACCGTGCCGAATTGCTTAACTGGATAGTTTCCACATTTGATGCAGATCACTTGCCGGTTGGATTCAGACCGTACACAGCAGACGAACTCTCGCGCTACCGCCGCGACCCTGTGTCGCAGGCGAGTGTCGAACGTGCCCGGATACTGTCTCAGATTGCCAGTATAGAGACGAGTTCCCCAAGCGGGAGTAGTGTCGTGCCAATATTTGAGGATAGAAAATCCCAGGATAGTGAAATTAGTCCTCCTCCGCAATTTGCCATCTGTGCTGCGTGTCATCCGTCGTCAAATGATGGCGCCAGCGCGATGGGTCCCAATTTGCGTGGAATTCTGGGTCGTAGAGCTGGTGCATTAGAAAACTTCAGTTATTCAGCGGCGATGAAAGGCTCGAATATTATTTGGACACGTCAGGAACTCGATGAATATCTGGAGAATGGCGCATCGAAAGTCCCTGGTAATATGATGACTTTTAGTGGAATTTCAGATCCAACGATACGAGCATCCGTTATAGATTATCTTGAGAACCTAAAGTAAAAAACACTAAGATATTTTCGAGAAGCACCATCGACCGGCAACTGACTTATTTTATAAAGAACGATCGTACTCACTGACCACGTTTGAACTGAGTGTGATTACTTGTTCATATAGATATTTGGCATTATGCATAAGAAAAATTTGGAGTCGCCAATACGATGGGAAATTTAGGACTAAAGTTCTACTGTTTCACCCTGGCCATTCTTTTTTTGAGTGCTTGTTCCCGGCTTGAAGGGGAAAATCAAGCTCATAAATCTGAGACGGCTGTAGGCGGTAAGACAGGTGTTCAGGTGACCGCCGCCAGTGAGCCGGTGGACAAACGCCCCAATATCCTGCTCATTGTAGTGGACGATATGGGCTATAACGATCTTAGTATCAACGGCAGTGAAATACGCACTCCCAATCTTGATTCATTGATGCAGCAGGGCATGATCTTGGACAACTTTCATGTTGCCCCCACCTGTTCGCCGACCCGGGCCATGTTGTTGTCCGGGACTGACAATCACATTGCTGGCTTGGGAAACATGGCCGACGCGGTTACAGATAATCAGAAAGGTAAGCCGGGCCATGAAGGCTATCTCAATTTCCGCGTAGCGGCATTACCTGAGGTGTTTCAGGATGCCGGTTACCACACGTATATGACAGGCAAGTGGCATCTTGGGTTGACGCAAGAGACTGGCCCATCAGCACGGGGCTTTGACAAATCTTTCATCATGGCCCAGGGTGGTGCAGGCGCTTTTTCCAATATGCTTCCGCTATCAGGACCCAATAAGGCCATCTATAGTGAAGATGGCAAACAGCTGGAGTCTCTGCCCGATAGCTTTTACAGCACGCGTTTCTATAGCGAACGTATGATCGAGTATATCGACGCCAATCATGGTGATGGTAAGCCGTTTTTTGCTTACTTGGCCTACACTGCTCCTCACTGGCCGCTGCAGGCACCCAGGGATTCCATTGCCAAGTACCACGGTGTTTACGATGAAGGTTACGAGTCCTTGAAAAATCAGCGTTTACAAGCGTTGAAGGACAAAGGGCTGGTGGATTCAAAATTGAACCCTTTCCCCCGTTTCTCCGATGAGCCTGGCTGGGACAGTCTCAGTGTAGATGAACAGCGTTACCAGACCAGGATCATGGAGGTATATGCCGCCATGTTGGACGACCTGGACATTTATATTGGCAGGATCGTGGATCATTTAAAGGCTATTGACGAATACGACAATACCTTCATATTTTTTCTATCGGATAACGGGCCGGAGTCTCATGATTTTCTAGGTGGGGCGGAGTGGCCTGGGTTTAGGGAATATCTTGCTGAATGCTGTGATAACAGTATAGATAACATCGGTAACGCCAATTCCTATGTCTGGTATGGACGGAATTGGGGTCAAGCTGGCAACACTCCATCAAGAATGTATAAGGGGTTTACCACCCAAGGTGGTATTCGCGTGCCTGCCTTTGCTCACTATCCAAAGGGTATAGAATCGGCGGGCAAGCGGAAGGACACCATGCTACACGTGATGGACGTCATGCCAACCCTGCTGGAGCTGGCGGGGATAGCACATCCCGGTTCCAGCTACCGGGGCAGGGAAGTGGTTGCGATGAAGGGCCTCTCCATGTTGCCTTTCATGCGGGGTGAGTCAGAACACGTACATGCAGATGATTATGTCTTCGGCTGGGAGCTCTTCGGTAAACGTGCCATTCGCCAAGGAGACTGGAAGATTGTTTATGAACCTTTTCATAAATCGCTGGAGCCCAGAATAGCAGGCATTAAAGCAGATTCTTGGCAGCTCTATAACCTGGCAGCCGACCCGATCGAGTTGACTGATCTTTCCGATAAATATCCGGAAAAATTAGAGGCAATGATAAATCACTGGGACGAGTACGTTTTGGATACGGGTCTAATTCTCCCTAACAAGTGGCAACTCGGCGGGTATTAACAAAAACATCATTCGGGCTTGAGGATAAATAGCCAGTATTGCTTCTCGACCTCAGAAAATGAGAAAAAAGTAGCGGAGTTCGAATGGTGTTAACGTCGAAGGTACTGCTTGATAGCCGAAGAGTGTGGTTTGCAATAGCTGCGTAGACGACTCCCTCGCCGATGAAGCGCCAGAGCGGGCCAATCTGACTAGCGGATCTCCACTTGTTGAAACCGTGTATTATTGCCAGGTCGTATTTCGCTGGATTGCCACCTTTCAACAATATCTATAGTGCCTCGAATAAGGCAAATAAGCAGATGATTATTATCATTAGAGATTTGAATAAGTTGAGGGTGGGATCTATGACCGTATTCCCAAAATGGAACTGTTCATCGTCTGGCCGTGTCACGAGCGCGGCAACCTTGAGTGTTGCAAGCGCCATTACGATTCCTAGTGAAGAATAAATTCCATCGAACAGTATGGTATTTTTTGTTCATGTAGAACCCGCAACAATATGCCCTTAGAACCTGTGACAGTAATGCCAAACGCGGAAGTTCGGTGATAGTGGATTGGTGCTAGAAATTGAAACGAAGGCCTATCCTAAAGGATCGGGGTTCGGTCACACGGCTCATAGTGCAATTCGTTTCGCCACAATCAATCTCCTCCGAGGTTAAACCCGGGGGGTCAAAACCTTCGATATAGGCCTCGTAGTAGTAGCTTATGTCTTTGCCTTTCTCATTGAACGCATTGATTACTTCAGCATACAATGTCAGCGACGTCCAGTGATACGCTCCTCTCAAGCTTAGGGTCGTTAGATCGCCAGCTCGCTCTGAATTGTCAGCAGTCATGGCATAGGGTCCTAAATATCGCAATCGAGCACTGGCTTCCCATCGCTCGAAGGTGGCTGCGATACCCAACTGGGCCGCTTTTTCTATCGCCTGCTCAATATAAATGCCGTCCGCAGGATCGGTGTAGCGGGCTTTGCTATCCGTGTATACTGCATCGATACCCATCCAATCCAGCGGTTGCCAGAACATTGTTAGCTCATAGCCCTCTCGTTTAGAGCCGCCCTTTGGTTCGACTGAATTAGAGTCGCCCACAAATATGAGTTCACTATCCTGATCCAGCCACCAATACGCTGAGGTGACTTTGAAATCTCCAAGCGTAAAGCGCGAACCGAATTCATAACCGGTTCCTTCGGACAGGCCGGGCACAGCGGAGTTCGGGTTCACCACACCCCTGGCGTCATTGGAATGAAATCCTTTGCCCCAATTGCCGTAGAATTCGGCTATGTTGTTAACAGTGTATGCGGCACCGAACTTCGGAAAAATCTGACTCTCTGATGCATCTCCTTTGATACTGTAGACATTGTTTGCAGTCACATGAAAATCGAAATAGTCAGCGCGCATACCCGCCATTAGCCGCACATTACTGGAGGCGTGCCAGATAAGTTCGGTGTAGGCTCCAAGTGAGGTCTCGATGATGTTGTTGTCGCCATTCTCTGCTACGAATTCACCCTCGTTATAGTCCGAGACACCTACCGGTCGGATATCATCGTGGCGAGCCTCTGCACCCAAATTCAACTCAAATGTACTGCTATCTAGAAGCGCCTTCTCTCCTAGTGCACCGAAGGTAATGCGCTCATCAAACTGATGAATTTGTGCGTCGTAGGTTGGGTTAGAATCCATACTCCAATCGTAATATTGACCGTAGACGGAGGCATCCCAGTCGTTTCCTGTAACGGCAAAAGTCGCAATTAGGCGATTGGTACTTCCGCTGGCGCTATCGTCCAGAGAACAAAACTCGTCCTCGCAAATGGTTGAATTAATGACCCTTTCGGGAATCTGTTCAGTCGGATGCCAGTCGCTAGAATAGCCGGACAATGAGAAGGCCATTCTGCCAAAACTTGTATCGAGTAAGTATTTGCTCCAGAACGAAAAGTGTTCCAGGCCTTCTTCGAGTGCCCATGGGCCGTCATAGGTTTTAGATTCACCGACCAGGGTTAGCATGCCTCCACTCAGATCGAAACTGGCGCCGCCGACAAACCGTTGCCAGCCGTAGTCTCCGATTTCTGCCGAAATGAAGTTTTCATCCAGCCGGTCTATGGTATTGATGGATGAAGCACCAGCAAGTGAGAAATCACCGAGATCCGCATAGTATGGCCCCTTTCGGAAACTGATTCTTTCGACGGTTTCCGGTATCAATCCGTTCACGTCCAGGTATCCTTGGCCGTGACCATGCGATCGCAGATTCCACGGGGTACCATCGACATAGGTAGTGTAGTCCGTTCCATGATCAAGGTTGAATCCACGTAGAAAGTACTGATTGGCCTTGCCACTACCGGAGTGCTGAACTGCCACCATGCCGGGCATTGACTCCAAAAGTTCAGCCACTTTCAGCATCGGTCTAACTAATAGATCCGAACCAGCGACGGACCCCTGGCTCGCGGAAGCGGCGGCACCTACTAGATCGGTGCCGCGGCCGAATACCCTAACTTCCTCTAACTGGGTGTTGTTTTGGGACAACGCTAAGCCTGGTTTTGTAGCGAGGGCTGCAGTGGCTAGCAAAGTAGCGATTGATTTTGATTGCATGAGCATGAGCGGTTGAACCCCTTTTGTAGCCGCTGGCTAAATAATGTAATTTCTGACATCGGTCTCATACGCCCAGGGCTCTCATACTAGGACTCAAGGTATTCTGTTACCTGGTGCCCGAATAAGATAAAGCCAGCCGTCATGATGAGGATGTTGGCAGCGTAGGCAGTACCATAGAACATTCCGCTAGCTCGCCAGGATGTAAAAACAATGAGCATCAGGGCGAGCGCTGCAAACTGACCAAACTCCACTCCAACATTGAATGCCAGCATGTTGGCGACCAGGCCGTTCTGCGAAAGAGACAGGTCTTGGAGCTTAGTGGACAGGCCGAACCCGTGAGCTAGTCCGAACAGAGCAACTGCCAGGCGGGTGTCAATGCCCACCCGCATGCGGGCAAAGCCGCCAATGTTCTCAAAGGCTTTGTAAACCACGGAGAGTCCGATAACTGCATCCACGATATGGGCATCTGCGCGTATCCCCGCCAGCACACCCATCATGAGTGTAGTGCTGTGCCCCACGGCAAAAAGCGTAGCGTACAGGAACACGTCCCTGAACTGATGCATAAAGAAGATAACACCGGCTAGGAAAAGCAGGTGATCGTAGCCTGTCACCATATGTTTGGCGCCGAGGTACATGAGGGGTATGAGCTTGACTCCGCTTAGACGCTCCAGGAATGCGGCATCCTGATCTGCAACATTGTGTGCCCACGCGGTGCTAGTAAATAGCATTAGAGCAATTAGGCCGACCAATTTTAGAGTGGTAATGCCGAACTCAAATATCGAGAGAAAAGTACAATGGCGTAGCTTTGACCCTCCCCAAAACGACATCTTGAGCTCACAGGTGGCCATAGTCGATTATGTCTTCGTAATAGCCTTTGATATTAAGGGTGATAACAACCGGGAACTTATTGTAGTTTAGCCAGAACCAACCGTGCTCTCCGCTAAAAGGTGCAACGAGAGAACCGCTACCTCCGGAGCCGGATTGTTGCTCCTTATATCGAACCCAGTATTCTGCGCCTCCGTCCGGTTCGTGGCCGTGAAAGTCTGAGTAAACTTCTCCATTGTTAATGGTCCAATTGAAGAGCAGCATCTGTCCTTCGCGTAAGACAGTTTTGATCTCCGTTTTTGCGCCAGGATCCATTTTGATAGTCCGTAATTCGGATCGTGGAGGGACAGCTTTCTCCTGAAAAACTGAAGGGTTGGGGAGCGGTGTTGGCTCTCCGAACGCCGGCACTTGAACGGCCCGATAGTTCTCATTGCCTGCCACTACTTCGTTGATGAGCAGCTTGGATGGTGGCGTGCTTATCTCCGTCAGGCCGAGAGCGCTACCGATGCCAGTGAGGTCAATACCATGTTCGGCAGGCAGGACTATAAGGACAAGGGCCAGAGTAGCACCCGTTATCGTAGTGACGACGCTCACTATCAGTCGCCGGCGTGAAGGTGGATGATTCTGATAGGGAGATAGATTATTGATTAATTCATTATCCTTGTAATAGTCGTCCGAGGTTCGGATTGGGTTTTCGCGATCGCCAGCGAGTTTCGGATCAATCGTCCGAACTGCAGGAAAGATTCCCCCACCATCTCGAGCTATTGCCGAGATGATAAAACCCGATTCTATATTGCTGGTTGCTGGTATCCTATCCGGCAGTGGCAACCAATCTTCCAGCGGCGTTGCGTTTACACATCCAGCTTCCCAACGGTGTCGTCATCGACGAAGTCTTCGTGAAGATCAACGGCAAGCAGCACTATCTGTGACGGGCTTTGGATCAAGATGGTGAAGTAGTTGATGTGTATCTGCAGGCTAGGCGCGATGGTGCAGCTGCGAAATGGTTCTTCAAGCGTCTATTGCGGAGCTATGGCAGTGAGCCAAGAAAGATCGTGACCGATAAACTGCGGAGTTATCCTGTGGCCCGTCGCGAGGAGATTCCTGAGACGGTTCATGTCACGGATCGGTATGCGAATAATCGAGCGGAGCAATCCCAAGAGGCTACCCGTGTCAGGGAGCGAGCTGGCAGGCACCTGGTCGGCGCTCAGCATTATCGTGATCTTAGGATCAGTGCATTCGGTGAGTGGAGCAGGGTAGTAGCCTCAGACCAGGTGGCCCATTTCATCGGCATGAACGAGTTAATTTGCCAGAACCCACAATTCTGCGAGAAGATCCTGGTTTACCATTGCTCCAGAAATTGAGGCGCCACTCCCAGTACTGAGATAATTTTGGGACCACCATGGGACCATCGTCATCGTACCAACTGGGTTGCGAACGGACGGTTAAAGCTTGTGGCTTTCAATTCAAGACCGGTTATTCTAGTGCTACGGCAACGGCGTAGTAGCTGGTAGTAGGTGTTTTCAGTCTATGCTATTGAGTAATTGAGGCCAGGTAAGCTGGATGCCTCGGCCTCACCGACATTGGAAAATGGAGCAACCCAATGAAAATAGTTGATCTGATTAGAATCTGGGACTCGGAGGTTGCCGGGGAAATGGCGCCCGAGGCTTATCGGGTGCATCTGCCCCTCGACAGCGTGGCCAAGATAGAAGCGCTGGCGGAAATGTTTCCGCATCGCACCCGAGAACGGATGATAAGCGAATTATTGTCAGTTGCGCTGGACGAGGTAGTGTCCAGTTTTCCCTACGTTGAGGGGGATGTGGTCATCAGTAGGGATGAGGAGGGTGACCCGATATTTGAGGATATTGGTCATACCCCACGATATCTGAGTCTGGTGAGAAAGCACGTGGAGAAACTAAAAAATGACGGCCCATGACCGGGGTCGCGTTTTTTTCGGAACCCTGAAAGCCGGTGCCGACTGCTTGAATACGCTAGTTTGGCCGCAGCATTAGAAGATGCATCGAGGCGGCTGGGTCTATACTGTACTTATAGTCTGAAATGGGAACCTTCCAGATGGATACATCAAACCATACCATGGCCGCACTTTTCGCTCAGCTGGGACTACCCAGCAGTGAAGCTGCTATAGAGCATTTCATGCAAAAAAACCACCTTCCTCCAGAAATTTCCCTGGAAAATGCCGCCTTCTGGAATGTTGGGCAGGCGCAATTTATCCGGGAAGCAATCAGCGAGGATGCAGACTGGGCCGAGGTGGTGGATCATCTCGACGCGCAACTACGCGCCGGGTAACGGCAACTTTACAGCCTCTCCAGAGGCATACTTCGATTACTTCACTTGGTGTCCATTATCACAGATCAGAGCAAGCTGCCGGGAAAAAAAGCCGATGTGCACATACCGTTTTATGTTTCACGCTGATTGGTTGTATTTATCCAGGAACATCTTCAGGGCTACCGCGTTGTTGTGCTCCGTGTCGCGCGCCGCGTACAGCAGGGTCAGAGGTTGGCTCCCGCAATTGTCCATAAGCTGGCGAATGGCGTTCTCCTGTTCTCCCAGTTCATTGTGAAATTTCTGATAAAAGGCTGCCCAGCGCTGCGGGTCGTGAGCGAACCATTGACGCAGTTCCACAGACGGCGCCAACTCCTTGCACCATTCGTCCGGCGCGAGATCAGATTTTTTGATGCCACGAGGCCAGATTCTGTCTACCAGGACGCGGTAACCATCATTTCTGGCTGGTGATTCGTAAACCCTTTTACAGCGAATGCTTTTCGGATGTCTCACACGATAACTCCCTTAACAAACACATGTTTAGTACCTTCAATGAGCCTGGGTATCTACTCCAGCGGGGCGAATCAGGTCACTGAATTGGCGAGTGCACTAAATTAGCTGCCGATATCGGTGATGAATCTCATAGCAGTACCTGCCTTCAGGTGCCTCGTGTCAGCAGCAATTTTTCTATCTTTCCGATAGCCGCACGCGGCTTGAGCTTTTTCGGGCAGAAAGCTATGCAGTTCAAAATAGTTTTGCAGCGAAACACGCTGAAGGGATCGTCGAGTGCTGCCAGACGTGCCTCCAGAGCCGTGTCGCGAGAGTCCACCATAAACCTGTAGGCGTTCAATAATCCGGCGGGGCCGACGAATTTATCCGGATTCCACCACCAGGAAGGACACTGTGTTGAACAGCACGCACACTGAATGCATTCATACAGTCCGTCCAGCTTGGCCCTGTCTTCCGGTGATTGCAGTCGTTCGATGGCGGGAGCGGGTTTGTCATTAATGAGATAGGGTTTGATCCGTCGGTACTGCTGGTAGAAAGCTTCCATATCGACGACCAGGTCGCGGATTACCGGCAGACCGGGAAGCGGGCGAATTACGATATCGGCATCGCCATGCCAGGGCCGGACTGTCTGACCGGACGGGAGATATCCCCCTTTGAGCAGGGTTGACACACTGGTGATACAAGCCAGGCAGTTGCTGCCGTTAATGTTCATACCGTCGGACCCGAAAACGCCCTCGCGACAGCTCCGTCTATAGGTCAGTGTCGGGTCCTGGGCTTTCAGGTTCTCAAGTAAATCGAGCACCATCATGTCTTCGCCCACCTGCAGATCGTATTTGTAGTCCTGCATTCGTGGCGCGTTGTCTTGTTCGGGAAGATAGCGGTAGATACGAATTAGCATATTTTATAATTCCGATAGTAGTGTCTATCAGTATAGCCCACGAGCGTTCAGTCAATTGTTTCAATCGAGGACGTGGTCGATTTGGTCCAGCTCAGTCAGTTCGTCGGCATGGCCAGATGTTCCGATCGCATAACAGTCACCGGGGTATTGCCAACTTAACAGCCTGAAATTGATAGTATTGGTGGATGAATACTTACAAACGTCACCGCTTCGCGCCCTATATCATCAGTTACGCAGTCTGGCTCTACTATCGCTATCTGTGGCGAGCTGTGGATCAAGATGGTGAAGTAGTTGATGTGTATCTGCGGGCTAGGCGCGATGGTGCAGCTGCGAAACGGTTCTTCAGGCGTCTATTGCGGAGCCATGGCAGTGAGCCCAGGAAGATCCTGACCGATAAACTGCGGAGTTATCCTGTGGTTCGTCGCGAGGAGAGTTTTGAGGCGGTTCATGTCACGGATCGGCATGCGAATAATCGAGCGGAGCAATCCCAAGAAGCTACCCGTGTCAGGGAGCGAGGTATGCATACGTTCAAATCGGTCAAGCAAACCCAGCGATTTGTCGCCGTGCATGCTCCGGTTTCAAATCCGCTTAATCTTGGCGGGCTCCTGGTCTGCGCTCAGCATTATCGTGATCTTAGGATCAGTGCATTTGGTGAGTGAAACAGAGTCATAGCCTGAGACCAGGTGGCCGATTTCATCGGCATGAACGAGTCAATTTGCCAGACCCGGGTGAACAGCAATTTCATAATGCGGGAGGCGTTTTCTCGTTGTCCGTACCCCAGGAGTCCAGCCAATCGATCACATCAACTCCATCCACAACTCTACCGGCCTTGATATCGGCGAGAGCTTCGAGCGTGTCTTCCAGCATGCGAATCGTGCCAGTGGTCCGGCACACTGGCGCGCCATATTTTTCAGAGACTTACGCTTTCACGTCCATATTCTCATCCACCGAATGGGCTCTACCCCATGGTTCGAATATGGACTCGTTCATGACTGACCGTTGCATCAAAATTGGTCTGAAGTGACGCATTTACTAGAATCCAGTAACGCAGGAAACTACCTACCCCGTTTTGCGGATGCAAGGTGAGGTCTTCCTTGCCAGTTTAGCGCAGTGGCAGCGATAAAATTCTATGTTGGCACCGATTATAGGAACCCGAAATACGGCCTTCACAGAGAACTCGACCCGAAGGAGGGCTGGTTTTTGTCGAACTGTCGATAAATTTGAAACGCGACGAACGCTCCCTCATCCAAGTCTGCATTGGCACATTTATTGAAAGCGATCCACGGATGTTTCTTCATTGAACAGGGGACGCAGCGCTTGCGATATGACTTACAGAAAATTCAGGCTGTAACTGACTGTGTGTCTGGATCGGGTGCTGTCACCAGCATTCCACTCAGTCCAGGTCGCTGGCATCGTGCCGCTCGGGAAGTTGAAGTGCTTCGTCGCCCCAGGTGCGATTTACCCGCCGCCCACGTTGTACCGCCGGCCGCTCTCGGATCTCCTGAGCCCAGCGCACAATATTAGTGTAGCTCTTTACGTCCAGAAACTCAGCGGCGTCGTAGAGTTTTCCCTCTACTAGCACGCCGTACCAGGCATAATTCGCCATGTCCGCAATCGTGTATACGTCTCCGCACAGATAGGGGCGCGAGGCGAGGTTGCGGTCCAGTACATCCAGTTGTCGCTTCACCTCCATGGCATAGCGGTTAATGGGATACTCCAGTTTCTCCGGGGCATAGGCATAGAAGTGGCCAAATCCCCCGCCAAGAAACGGCGCGCTGCCGATCTGCCAGAACAGCCACGAAAGGCATTCCGCTCTCGCGCCTGGTTCGCTCGGAAGAAAGGCATCGAATTTTTCCGCCAGATAAACCAGGATCGCACCGGATTCAAATACCCGAATCGGCGGGGTACTGCTGTTATCAAGTAATGCCGGGATCTTGGAATTCGGGTTAATCTCGGTAAAGTCGCTGCCAAATTGATCGCCTTCACCGATATCGATCAACCACGCGTCATACTCTGCTGCAGTCTTGCCCAATGCCAACAGCTCTTCCAGAAGTATAGTGATTTTTACGCCGTTGGGTGTCGCGAACGAATACAGCTGTAACGGGTGCTTGCCAACGGGAAGTTTCTTTTCATGTGTTGCACCGGCCACTGGCCGGTTGATGCTGGCGAATTTTCCGCCGCTTTCGCTATCCCATGTCCAGACTGCCGGGGGCGTATACTGCCCTGATTCTTTCATTAAACTTTCACCTCATTTGTGGGTTTTGAATATTCGTTGTCACTCTCACGTACTTTGACGATATGGCCGCCAGTCAAGCGCGCACTCAACGCACGCGTGACCACATAAAACACGGGTGTAAACAGCAAGCCGAAAAATGTCACGCCCAGCATGCCGGAAAAAACCGCGGTACCCAATGACTGACGCATTTCATAGCCGGCGCCACTGGCCAGCATCAGCGGTAACACCCCAAGAATAAACGCGAATGACGTCATCACAATCGGACGCAGTCGAAGTTTGGCTGCCTCTACCGCGGCATCTACGCGGGACAGGCCGCGATCCTCCGCCTGGCGTGCAAATTCCACAATTAAAATAGCGTTTTTGGCTGCGAGACCGATCAACACCACAAAACCAATTTGCACCAGGATGTTCATGTCGAGCCCGCGGGCCATCACGCCTATCAGCGAGGCAAATAGCGACATTGGGACGATCAGGATGACCGCCAGAGGTAGTGTCAAGCTTTCGTACTGAGCAGCCAGCAACAAAAATACGAAAACAACGGCCAGGGAAAACGCGATGACCGCGGTACCCGAGGCCAGTCGTTCCTGCAAGGCAAGCTCAGTCCATTCAAAGTGCATACCCGGCGGCAGTTCGCGCTCAGCGACTAGTTCAATCTCATTGAGGGCATCCCCGGTTGAGTAGCCACTGGTGATGTCTCCCTGTATCGCGGCGGCAGGGTAGAGGTTGTAGCGAGCAACGCGATTGGGTCCGGTGATGTCGGCAAAGGTGGCCACTGAGCCTATGGGTACCATTTTTCCATCCTTGTTACGGGTGCGCAGGTGCGCGATATCCGCCGCTGATTTTCGGTACTTGTCCTCCGCCTGTGCCGTCACGCGAAACGTCCGGCCAAATGCACTGAAATCGTTGACATAGGCCGAGCCCAGATAGACTTCGAGTGTCCCAAATATGTCCTCCACATTGACACCGAGTTGCTCTGCCTTGACCCGGTCGATGTCTGTATACAGTTGTGGGGTCTTGGTGTTGAACGTGGTGAATGCTTCGGTCACCGGCTGCGACGCACTGGTGGCTGAGGCCAGGCCAACGGCCTGTGCTGCCAGCCGGTCGTAGCCCAGCCCGGCGCGATCCTGGATGTAGCCCTTGAAGCCGCCGGCATTGCCAACACCGCGTATGGGCGGCGGTGGTATAACCTTGATCTGGGCGTCCAGATAGGCCCCGAATGTCTGTCTGAGGTCGCTCAAAATACGTACCTGATCGACGCCCTGGCTTACCCGCGCTCCGATGTCGGAGAGTAGGAAAAAAACTGTAGCCGCATTGGAGGAGGAGGTGCGTGTCGCACCATTGAATCCTGCAAAGGCAGCGGCGTGTTCGATATGCTCGTATGCGAGACCGTCTGCGAGAACGCGATCCAGTACTTCCTCGGTGCGGGAAAGTGAGGCCCCCGGCGGAAGTTGTATGACGGTGATCAGGTAGTTCTGGTCCACCGCTGGCACGAAGCCACGTGCGATCTGCGTGAACTGCGCGCCAGTCAGTGCCAACAGCCCGGCGTAGACCAACAATACCAACAGTGACAAACGCGTTAGTTTACGTACCAGGCTTGCGTAGCCTTGCGCGGTGGACTCAAAGCCCGCATTAAAACGATAAAATAGTTTGCCGAATATGCGCGACAAGCCCCTGGGGTTATCAGCCACCGTGTGGGGTTTGAGCAGGAGAGCGGAGAGAGCCGGAGACAGGGTGAGGGACACCAGTGCTGATATCAGGGTGGCAGAGGCGATGGTAATGGCAAACTGGCGGTAGAATTCGCCCGAAATACCCTCCAGGAATGCGGTGGGAATAAAGACAGCAAGCAGTACCAGCGCAATCGAGATCAAGGCGCCGCCCACCTCGTCCATAGTGGCGTGGGCGGCCTGGGTGGGCGTGAGTCCGTCATGGATTTTACGCTCCACGTTTTCCACCACCACAATGGCGTCATCCACGACGATGCCGATAGCTAACACCAGTCCGAACAGCGACAGATTGTTGAGTGAGAAGCCAAACATCTGCATCACTGCAAAGGTGCCTATCAGGGATATGGGTATTGCCAGAATTGGAATCAGAGAAGCGCGTACGCTTTGCAAAAAGATAAAGACGACTAATGCGACCAGGATGACCGCCTCGAATATCGTTTTCTCTACTGCGGCAATGGATTCTGCGACAAATTCCGTGGGATTGTAGATGACCTTGAAGGCCAGTCCGGTCGGAAAATCCTCCGACATTTCGTTGACTGTCGCAAGGAGACGGTCAGCGGTTTCCAGTGCATTGGAGCCGGGTTGCTGGTTGATCAGCAAAGCGACCGCTGGGAGTTTGTCCAGTTTGGCGCTGGTGTTGTAGTCGCGTGAGCCCAGCTCGACGCGTGCGACATCGCGCAAACGCACCTGACGGCCATCGTCTCCAGTTTTGACGACGATTGACTCGAACTCCGCCGGATCGGTAAAGCGGCCCTGGGTTTGCACGCTGACTTCAAATGCACCTTGATCCCGAGTGGGTGGTGCATCAAGTACACCGCTTGTTACCTCCACATTATTACTGCGCAGGGCGGCGACAATATCAGAGCCGGTTAGGTCCAGAATGGCCGCGCGCTCGGGATCAATCCACACGCGCATGGAGTACTCTCGAAATCCAAACGCCTGGATTTGTCCAACACCGCGCAAGCGCTGCAGCCGATCGCGCATTTGCAGCCGCACGTAGTTGGAAATGTAGAGCTGGTCGCGACTGGCATCGGGTGAGTACATGTGAACCACCATCAGCGCGTCGGGATTGGATTTTACTGTCGATATACCCAGGCGTCGGACCGGTTCTGGTAGGCGCGGTTCGGCCAGAGCAACACGGTTTTGCACCAGTACCTGCGCGATATCAAGATCGGTGCCGGGTTCGAAAGTGATAGTGATGCTCATGGTGCCGGCAGCAGTCGATTGGGAGCTGATGTAAAGCATCCCTTCGACGCCATTGATCTCCTCCTCAATGGTGGCGGCAACCGTGTCACTGATCGTCTCGGCAGACGCACCGGGGTAGGTGGCACTTACCTGTATGGTCGGCGGCGCAATTTCCGGATATTGGCTGACGGGAAGACTCTGGTAGGCGATGACTCCCACCAGCACCACCAGAATCCAGATGACGCTGGCGAAGATTGGCCTGCTGATAAAGAAGTGAGCGAAACGCATGCGGTGGTTCCTTGTTGGCGCGTGGATCAGCGGAGTGTGAGCTTGGCCTGTGATTCAGCAGGCCGCGGAATGATCGGCGTGTGGTCGCGAATAAACTGCGTTCCGGCGATGATGATGCTGTCGTGCTTGTCCAGTCCCTTGCGCACAACGCGTAAGCCGTCAACCAGCGGACCCAAGGTGACGGGCCGCCGTTCTGCGGTGTTGTCTGGTGTCGCCACCCAGACAAATTTCTCAGCCTGATCTGTCTGCACCGCAGTGTCAGAAATCAACAGGGCCTCGTACTCGCCGGAGCCCAGCAGTTGTAGCCGGCCAAACATGCCAGGGGCAAAAATGCCGTCCGTGTTTGCCAGCGTTGCGCGACCGCGCATGGTGCCGGTGGACTGATCCAGTTGATTGTCCACGAAAGTGAGGTAGCCGTGATGTTCAAAGCTGTTCTCGTCCATTAGTTTTACGCGTACAGGGTGATGCGTGTCTCGCCCGCTCTGCCGGCTTCCCTCCTGCGCGAGACGACGGTATTTCAGGTAATCGGCTTCGCTGGCAGTGAACTCAAAAAATATTGGGTCGATGGATACCACTGTGGTTAGCAGCGTGCCATTGGCGGCGCCACCGACGATTAAATTTCCGATGCTCACGAAGTTATCGGATGCGCGGCCTGTCACCGGCGCGCGTACCTCGGTAAATTCCAGATTTAGCTCCGCCTGCACGACGCTTGCCCTGGCGGCGGCGCGGTCGGCTTCGGCTTGTTGCACCTCGCGCTCACGGCGATCCCCTTCCTCCTGGCTAAGGGCGCGCTGGCTCACCAGCTGCTTGCCGCGCTCGGCCTCCGGTTTGGCGTAGCGATAGGCTGCATCCGCGTGTGCAAGTGTGGCATTGGCGACAGCAAGCTCCGCCGCGAAAGGGCGTGAATCGATGCGAAACAGGAGGTCACCTGCCTGGACAATTTTGCCATCGGTAAAGGCAATCTCGGTTAGGTAGCCAGATACGCGCGCACGAATTTCAACGTCGTCTATGGCGGTGAACCGGCCGGTGTATTCGTCCCATTCAATGATGCGTTTGAGCTGTGGGGGAGTTACTGTCACTGTTTTGGGGCCCGGCGCGGCGGCGCTCTTCGTCTCGGTGTTGGTCATTGCATTTTGGGCGACGGCTACCACCGCTATAGCGACAACAAGTGCGGCACCCGTAAGGGCTCCTATGTAAATGTGGTTTCTCGATCGGGTAGTCATATCATCTGTTCCAATTGTTTCGCGGCGGTCAGTACCGCGCTGCTATGTCAAACCGCCACTGACCGGAGGCGCCGGATTTGCGGTGAATACTGTGTGGCCGGGCTTGTTCAGTCGTAGATAACGATGCAGCGCACTTCAATGCTGCTGCGATCCGGAGCATCAGGTGGCGCGCTCGCATCATCGAATGCACTATGAAAGCTGAACGTGCTCGGTGCATGGGGATCACCGGCGTCCCCCTGCTTGCCTCTTGATCTGGCCATCGATCCCGCGGAATCCCATTGCTTAATCAGCAGAGCTTCATCGGTGGTCATTTGTGGGTAGTAAAACCATTGGTGGCCGTTTGCGTGTCTGGCGAAATAGTTCTCCCCGATACGATCCTGGTAGTGGATTTCGAACACAACGAGGTCTTCGGGATTGACACTTTGGCTGTCGCATAAAGCAAGCGGGTGCGTGGCAACCGGCTCGGCAGAGATGTTGCGCCAGAGGTTGATGATCGCGAAGCGGCCACCGTCCGACAGGGCTTTCTCGACCTCCTCATGCAACAGCAACGACTCATTATTCGCCAGCGCACTGCGTAACGTGTCGTTGCTTCCGGGCGGGTTTGTGAGATCCCGCAATCGTTGTGGGGCGCTGGTCAGGGTGTAGTCGCCGTGCACAAAATGCAGCGGAGCCTGTACGGCCTGCCCACCCAGTATTGTCTTTTGGCTGGACTTTCCCTGCACTGAGCGCACGTTGTGGTCAAATGCATAGGCGCGCCCACCAGTCGCCGCTTCAATAATGTGTGAGCAGGACGAATAGTAGTCGCCAACAACTTGCTGCTGATCGAAAAAATCCAGATTACGGATGTTGTTTGGTCGCTCCAGCAATTCGAAGCCACTGTGGGAAAGGGTAGGGCGCTTATCCGTGCCCAGGTCGCGCGCATTCAAAATGCGCATCTTCGTGCTGCTGGGAATGACGCCCTGCATGTCACCATCGTCACCGTTAGCATCCCTGCGCATCAGCACCTTGCCATTTCGATACAGCGATGGTGCAGTGGACTCTTGCAGGTAGTTCAAGACGCCTGTAGTGCTGCTCTGATCGATTTTGTCGCGCTGCAGTCGAACTGTGGAGTGTGTCATTTGGTTTTCCATAATGAAGGCAGGAGTGTCCGTATCTGGCTGTGCCGGTCTGAAATGCTGAGCCCTCGTCGGCGTACTCGAGCAGTGCAGTGGTGATCGTAACGCTGTAGCGAGTGGCCATTTAGATCCATCGGTATAGATTAGCTCTATGTAGACCGATCGGTCAAATATGTTCCTATACTGTTTTTGAATATCAGGAGATCGCCTAGTCATAAGTACTAATAAATGGCGAAATACTCTTTAAGAAACAGAATTTCTTGATCCATTATGTATTGTACCGAATGGTCTATATATGCTATACAGATCACTATATCTAATCGCGAGGTGAAACAGGTATGGCCCGGGGAAAATCATTTGATGAAGAAATTGCTCTGGAAAAAGCCATGCACGTGTTCTGGAGTAAAGGCTTTGATTCCGCTTCCATTGCCGACCTTATCGAGGGAACCGGCATTAACCGGGGGAGCCTCTATAACGCCTTCGGTGGCAAGCAGCCCCTGTTCGTCAGAGCATTACTGAAGTACGACCGGGACAATCGCCACGCGACACTCGCCCGTCTGGAGGCAATGGACAATCCCATTGGGGCCATCCACGAATTTTTTGACGCCATGGTTGCAAATACCGTGGCTGATACGCAAAAGAAGGGGTGCTTTCTGTTCAATACCGTACTGGACAGCACCAGGCACGATGCGAAAGTGAATAGCATTGTAGACAATGGCCTACGGGAACTGGAGAGCTTCTTTCGTCGTTGTATTGAAGTAGGCCAGGCGCGTGGCGCTATTCCAAATGACATCAATTCGGAATCGACAGCCAAAACCATGCTGGCACTGTCGTTGGCCATTCGCGTGCTCGGTCGTGGCCCGTATAACGGATCGGCGCTGCAGACGATTGCCGATGAAGCCAAGCAGCTAATCACGTAGTGCGCTTATTGGGAAAACTATGCAGGAATGTTTTTTGGGGAGTTGGGCAAAACGATATTGGCTGACCCGGGTATTCACACTGCTCATCGCTTGCGGCAGCACAACATCCACTTTTACTTTTGCATCGGAGGCTACGGCCATGCCAACACCCAAAGTCATTATATTTGACGTCAATGAAACGTTGCTGGATCTCGCCCCGTTACGGGCCGCTGTGGCGCAGTCACTCGATGGCAGCGACGAAATCGTGTCACTCTGGTTTTCAACGATGTTGCACTACTCCCTTGTTGAGACATTGACGGGTGAATATGACGATTTTGGGCAAATCGGCACGGCCGCGCTATTGATGGTAGCGAACAGTCGGGGTATCGAACTTGAGCCGGAGTCTGCGCGGCAGGCGATTGCCAGCACCATTACCAAACTGCCGGCCCACCCGGACGTGGTGCCCGCCTTGAAAGCGCTATCCACCGCAGGGTTCCAGGTGGTGAGCCTGACGAATTCTTCCAACGCGGGTGTTGCGGCGCAGTTCGAGTACGCTGGTTTGACGGCGTTTATAGAAAAGCGGTTCAGTGTTGAAGACATACGCGCCTACAAGCCTGATCCTCGGACTTACCGCTGGGTACTGGATCAACTTGGGATTCAGCCTGAAGAGGCGCTTTTGGTCGCCGCCCACGCCTGGGATTTGGCAGGCGCCAAGGCAGTCGGATTGCAAACGGCCTTCGTCCATCGCCCCGGAACCGCTCTTTATCCGCTTGCTACTCGCCCTGATTATGTCGTGGAAAACTTGCAACAACTCGTGGATTTTCTGCTGCAAAACTAAATGCCCTCACGGCGGCTACCCCGCACAACAGGGTAGTTCCGTAACATCCCTCCTGAGTGTCTGCGTGCATAGCTTCAATCCCTCCACCATGGTGAGGTAGGGGAACAGTGGGTTTGCGATGTCATCGACGGTCATCTCATTGCGGATTGCCAGCGCCCGAAAGTATGCTCTAGGCCGTGTACCCTCACATAGGAGAAGCCCACCTTCTTGCGCGCGTTATTTTGGCGATGACATCCAGCCGTCAATTTGTGCGGACAGTCTCGTCAGCACTAGCGCCTTCCCTGCATCTCCTGCCTCCTGCCAGCCCATGATCCGCATGGATACCGATTGCCCCGGTACGAAGGCGGCAATACCGGAAATCATCATGATGGCATCGACTCTGTCTGCTGCATCCGTATCTGGCCGCCCCTTGACGGTGGCAATCAGGCGCGCGGCCAGCTCGATACCCGGTGCCCATAGGTTCTGGTACAGGGCCTGGTAGGCAAGACCGGGTTCGCGCATTTCGCGGCCGACGAAGCCCGCAGCTTCGGACACTTGTTCCGACCGGATCATCACATCCGCCAGTGCCGACAACAGCTCCTGTAACTGCCGGGCTGCGCCCTTGCGATCCAGGCCGGCCTCCGCAGCGGCTAATGCCTGCTGCGCTACCTCAGCCAGTGGACCGACAAAATTGGCAAGAATTTCGTCTGTGCAAGCTTTGTACAAGCCGTCCTTGCCCCCGAAATAATAGTTGATGGCAGGCTGATTCACACCGGCGGCCGCGGCAATCTGGCGCGTGGTGGTGGCACCGTAGCCTGTCTTGCCAAAGGCTTCGATGGCAGCGCGCAGAATCGCCTTGCGCGTTTCCGCGCTTTTTGAATAGCCCGAATCGGAGCGCCATTGTGCTTGTTTGTAGCGGTTTTTTGCTGGCATGGGGAAGTCTTCGTTCGGCCTAATCCCGCGATGCCAGCTTGTATTGCGTAGCATCGGTGATGAAATCGGCGTGACCGTAGCTGTCCAGAAGTTTTGCGAGACGCTTGATCAGTTGTCTGTCCAGCAATGTGTCTAGGCGGGGAATATGCATGCCGAGTCTGTAGAAGGTCGAGCTGACCAGAATCGCCGATAGGGTCACCGCTGTTGCCAGCCTGTCTTCAACGCCATAGCGAATGCCCAACTCGCTTGCCCGGGTAGTCTTGCCCTCGCAGAAATTGCGGATGAAAAAGTATTTTGAAAACCCGTGTTCCATCCAGCGCTGCATACGCCCCCCTACAGATGGGTCAGTGAACAGCTCAGCGTCCATGGTACCGCGCACCAGTTCCCCGCAGCTGTTCTCGTCAAACGCTTCTTTCAAGGACAGCGTGCGGGCCATCATCAGATCAACAATCTCCTGTGGCGTTTCACCCAGCAGGTCCTGCGGCAGGCCCAGCAGGAAGCAGCGATAACGTGACAGTTCCACCCGCGCCCGTTCCGCTGGGGTGAAACTGGTGCGACCCTTGGCCAGCAGTTTGAAAGAGAGCAGGAAGATACCGATCATCCCCGCCGGCATTTGATCCACTTGTGGGATGGGAATGCCATAGGTGGCCACATCCCACTTTCCGGTGCGCATGATGTTGTATCGGACCATGGAATGCATCAGACGCACCTTGGCCGCCGCCTTAAACCCTTTGCCAAAGCGCTTGAGCGCACCGGGCATGGCCGTTGCGGTAAAAAAGCTGGCCGTTTCAAATACGCGTCTTGCGGATTTGGACTCCGACAGGGTGCCGGTCATGGTCATCGGCAGGGCCGTGTACTTGTTCATAAAGGTCGCAATGAATGCTCCGCGTATCGCAAAGGGCGAAATGGTGGCCATGGGGATGCGCTCCTGCCGGGCACCTTCCTCAACCAGTTCCATGTCCACCCAGACCGGTGTCGCCTCCATTGCGCGAATAAACGTCACCAATTCTGCCGGGGCGTTGGAGACGGCCTCGATACCTTTGTCACAGGCCTCATCCAACAGGGTGATCAGTGTGCGGAATCCGTACTGTGGAATCAGCGCGGCATAGGCATCGGCCACCCGGTCACCCGTCATGGTGTAGTTGCGAATTTTTTCCACACGCGCCGGATCAGACAGCGCGCTAAGAGCATAATGCTTGAACCGCGATGGCTTGTCTGGGCTGATATCCACATCGCTGACGTAACGTTCCGGCAGGATGGAGAAATCGACATTACCGTAAATAGCAGGAATGTCCTTTTTCTGGTCCAGTACACTGTCGGCGTAGGTTGCGGTTCTTTGTGGGGTCATGTGACGGCACTCTTCGAATCAAATATTATCGTTTGATAAAAAAATATCATATGATAATTATTTATGCGTGTAAACGAAACGTCCAGGAGGCCGAACATGCCGGATACTGCCAGGGACAGGGTTGAAAGCTGGGAGAACATGGCGGCCGGGCTCGGCCAGGCGAAGTGTAGTGGTTACCCTGCCCACACCCATACCTTGAGCATAACCGCGGAGTCTTCCAGCGCGACATTGACACCCGGATGGTCTACTCTCAAGTCGTACTTGCTGGATGCGACAAAGGTTTATTCCATGCCCAACCCACTTACTATATCGATGGACGGTCGGTCCCGCAGACTTGTCATAATAACGAGCGTTGTCTTGATATTGTTGGGGGTCATTGATATTGCGCTACTTCAGCTTGTGTCGGTAACGCTCGCCCTGTTTGTTGCCTGGTTGATGATTATTGCCGGCGGACTTTCGCTGTACAGTACCTGGCATGGATTTCGCGAGCGCTGGGTGGTGTGGCTGAAGCCTTTTGTCTTGATTACATTTGCCCTGGGGTCGGATAAAAGCTGAGAGGTTAGTGTATGCGCCCATTCGTGAAGCTGGTCCTGCCCACGCTGGTTGCCATGCTCGTGGGTGTGCATGACAAGGCATCTGCTGCAGCGTTCGCCATTATTGAGAACAGTGCCAGCGGCCAGGGCATGGCATTTGCCGGAGGTGGTGCCATCGCCTGGGATGCCAGTGCGACGTGGTTCAACCCGGCCGCTATCGTCAGGCTGGACGACCAGTTGCAGGTGTCAGGCAGCTACATCGCTCCCTCTTTCAAGTATAGCGATCGTGGTTCGGTGCAAGAGACGCCGTTTGGCAACCTGCCCCTGTTGCCCGCGAGCGAAAAACACAACAACGGTGCGCGCCATGGCGTGGTGCCGAACCTGTATGTCGTTCGAGCACTGAATGACGAATTCTCATTCGGGCTTGCCATTAATGCCCCCTTCGGGTTGGTCAGTGAGTATAATCACGACTGGGTCGGGCGATATCAGGCAGTCGAGTCGGCCTTGAAGACGGTAAACGTGAACCCCAGTATCGCCTGGCGGATCGACCGTCAATGGTCAATCGCGGTCGGGGTCAGTCTTGACTATTTAGACGTCAAACTCACCAACGCGCTGGATTTTGCGACCATCTGTGCGGCCCAGATACTCGCAGTGTGTCCCAATGGCGCATTGCCGGGGCAGGGTGCATTTGATGGCTTCGTTCGCAACTCGGGCAACGATGTAAGCCCAGGGGCAAATATTGGCCTTATGTGGGCCTCCGATTCCACCAGGGTCAGCCTCCACTGGCGTTCGGAAATCGAGCATCATCTCAAAGGAAATGCAAAATTTACCACGCCATCCACACTGGGTGGATTAGATGCCTTACCGGAACCGTTGGCGGGGGACCTCGCCGCAATGTTCACAAACTCGAATATTCGAGCAGATGTGACTCTGCCCGATTCGGTGGCTTTCGGTGTATACCATCAGTTCACTCCGCAATGGGGCGTGGCCGGTGACATTACCTGGACAGATTGGGCGGATATACAAGCCGTTGTCATTCAATTTGAAAACCCATTGACGCCAACCGGCGTTGAAGCCCTGGGGTTCAACGCGGCCTGGCGCTATGCGTTGGGTGTACAATACCAGGCGAATGAACGGTGGACCCTTCGCACTGGCACTGCCTTTGATGAATCACCTACACCCAATGCAGCGCTGCGTTCAGCCAGGCTCCCTGATGCGGACCGAACCTGGCTATCTGTTGGTGCCAGCTACCAGGTGGGCTCGCAGTACAGTGTTGATATGGGCTATACCCATCTCTTTATAAAAGATGCCAGCATTAATCGTCTGGGTGCTACCGATGATCGGTTGACGGGCTATTATAATTCGTCGGTCAATATTGTCAGTTTACAGCTTAATCATCGTTTTTAGCGCAAACTGATCCTGTGGCATTATTAAAAAATCGGTAGCAATAGCGAGAATGAATTGCGACTATCGGGTTTCGTTTCGGTGCTGATATAGAAGGCACGTTGGTGGGCATGGACACTATTCACTTGCCGACCGAAGATGTAGATTCTTCAATACGTAGTTGTAAGCGCTGTAATTGTTCGCTTTGCTGACTAATCAACTGCCCCAGTTCCTGCATGTCAGATTGAGAAATATGAAAGGGTAGGGATCAAAGATGTCGCGGTGGGGCAGCGCTAATGTGTTCAGCAGCACCCAGGCACACAACGTGGCGGCAAAAATGATAATGAATTTACAGGAACCACCAAAATCCGCGACCCGATCGGCCAGGTGCTGGCCAAAGGTTAGCTTGTCGTGGAACTGTTCGTTCACATTCTCGGAAATGACAATCCGCTTTGCCATGCGGTTAACTACGCGTTTTTCCCGTTCGGAGAGATCGTCATAGCCCGTTTGTAGAAATTTGGCGGCAAGTTCTTTCACAGTATGATGCATTGAATGCTTCCAGCATAGCTCTCCTCAGATAGAGTAGTATTATGCCTATGCTCGAGAAAAAAGTGTTACCAGATGAGTTATCACCGCCAGCTTCCCGGGCGGCTGTAGTAGCCGCATTGGGTGTAGTATTTGGGGATATTGGTACAAGTCCGCTCTACGCATTGCGTGAGAGCTTTGGGGGAGTAGACTCTACGCCGCTGGACCGGCCCGACTTGCTGGGTGTGATGTCGCTTATTCTATGGGCGCTGGTGCTGGTGATATCAGTCAAATATTTGATCTATATTCTGCGCGCTGATAATCAGGGTGAAGGAGGAATTATCGCCCTGGTTGCGCTGCTGAATCCATGGAATAGCAAGCCCAACCAACCACGATACTGGTTAATGCTGCTTGGATTGTTTGGTGCCTGCCTACTATACGGTGACGGTACTATCACACCGGCTATTTCGGTGTTAAGTGCTGTGGAGGGCTTGCACGTGGCTGCCCCCGGATTGGCTGTCTACACGGTGCCAATTACTGTTGTTATTCTCATTGTCCTGTTCAGCGTTCAGCGCCATGGTAGCGGCCGGATTGGCCGGTTGTTCGGGCCGATAATGCTGGTTTGGTTTGTGGTTCTGGCTCTGCTGGGCGTGCGCGGTATTCTTCTGGACCCAACCATTCTGACGGCCTTCAACCCCGTTTACGCAGTGATATTCTTTGCCAACAACGGTATGAATGGCTTTCTTACTTTGGGGGCCGTTTTCCTTGTTGTGACGGGGGGTGAGGCTTTGTATGCAGACTTGGGGCATTTCGGTGTGGCACCTATTCGGCGAGCCTGGTTCATGCTCGTATTCCCTGCGCTGGTATTGAATTACCTGGGGCAGGGTGCCCTGTTAACCAAGCACCCTGAAGCAATCCAGGCCCCGTTTTTCCAACTGGCGCCCGAATGGGCTCTGATGCCATTGGTGGTATTGGCGACTGTCGCGACGATTGTTGCGTCTCAGGCGGTTATAAGCGCCACCTTCTCCCTCACACGTCAGGCGATTCAGTTGGGTCAACTGCCTCGTATGCGAGTGATTTTTACCCAGCCAGATGAGTCCGGGCAGATCTATCTACCGTTGGTCAATTGGCTGCTAATGCTCGCGTGTGTGGGATTGGTGGTTGGCTTTGGCAGTTCCGATGCGCTGGCCTCCGCTTATGGGGTAGCTGTGTCGATGGATATGGTGGTGACCACTATCCTGGCCGTCGCAGTAGCACATCGTTTCGGTTGGCATCCTGTGGTTGCCGTGAGTTCTGGCGCGTTATTTCTGGTGATTGACAGCGCTTTTCTCGGGGCGAATCTGGCGAAGATCCCGGAAGGAGGGTGGTATGCACTGGTTATTGCCGGCGTGATATTTTTTGCCATGTGGAACTGGCGTGTCGGTCGGGCCATGCTGTCCGCGCGTTTGGCAGAGCGCTCAATCAGTCGGCAGGCGTTTGTGGAAGACATAGAAAACAATCCACCTCACCGCATTCCCGGCACGGCTGTCGTTTTAACTGGGCAGGACGGGACGATGATGCCAGCTGCGCTGGTGCATCATCTTGCCTGCACCCATGTTCTTCATGAACGTATTATCCTCCTCCACGTGGCCACAGCCGACCGGCCTCATGTGCCCGCAGTGGAGCGCCTGGATTTCGAGGATATCGGTCAGGGGCTGGTGCGTCTCAGGGTGCTTTACGGCTTTTCGCAACCACCGAACATCCCGATAGCACTGAAACTCGGCGAACACGTAGGACTTTCAATTGATACAGAATCTGTAATCTACATGCTCAGTCGGGAAACGCTGATCCCAGGGGCAGATTTGAAGGGCCTCGCTTCGTTGCAGGAACGGAACTATCTGTGGATGGCACGAAATGCTGCCCGGGCCACGGCATACTACCATTTGCCCGAGGAACGAGTACTGGAGCTTGGTCTTCAGGTTGTGCTTTGACATACACCCCGTCTTTTTGTCAACAGGGGTTTAAGTCGATATTGTCCATGAATATGCCGTCGAGGAACTAAGTGCTGAGCGGTTGGGTCTATACAGGCCATATCCTTTACAGGTTATGCCAGGACGCCACAACGACCGAACCCGTCATGGCGATGAGCCCGTAAAGGTCGTGACCGATATGTAGTGAAGCTATTGGGTGGCGCGTGTAGGCTTTCATTTTCCGGTTCTACCCATTTCGTGAAGTTAAGTTGGCAAAAGCATTTAGTACCGAATAGTTGACTCCTCTGATACTCTGCCCCGTTAATACTGGTTAAAAGGAATATATTGTGGCTGTGGAAGAACTGCTGGGAATAATTTTGAACTTTTGGACGGGGTTGGCTGTATTGATCATTGTCCTGGTCAAGTCTTCGGTCAAGTTTGTACCGCAAAACAGGGCGTTCGTTGTCGAGCGGTTCGGCAAGTACAACAAGACGATGGTCGCCGGCCTGAATATGCTTGTTCCTTTCATCGATAAAGTATCTTATAACCAGTCGCTAAAAGAGCATGCCTACGATGTGCCCAGCCAGGCGGCGATCACTAAAGACAATATCTCGCTGGTAGTCGATGGCGTCTTGTATCTGAAGCTGTTGGACGCTTACAAGGCATCTTATGGGGTAGACAATTATGTGTACGCCGTTACACAGTTGGCGCAGACCACAATGCGCAGTGAGATTGGCAAGATCGATCTGGATAAGACATTTGAAGAACGCGAGAGCCTGAATACAAATATTGTTCACGCCATCAACGTTGCCTCGGAACCCTGGGGTGTGCAGGTGATGCGTTATGAGATCAAAGATATCGAGCCACCGCGCACCATCCTGGATGCAATGGAACGCCAGATGAAAGCTGAGCGTGAAAAACGGGCCACGATTCTGGAGTCTGAGGGCAACCGTCAGTCAGCAATCAATGTTGCAGAAGGGGCTAAACAGGCGCAGGTGTTGGCTGCCGAGGCGGACAAGGCTGAGCAGATTTTACGAGCGGAAGGCGAGGCACAGGCGATCATCGCTGTTGCCGACGCCCAGGCGAAGGCGCTTGATACTGTCGGCCAGGTAGCCAACACTGAAGGTGGTCAGAAAGCGATCCAACTGAATCTTGCGGAAGATGCGATAGCGGCGAAACGCGCGATTGCGAAGGATTCTACCGTGGTGTTGTTGCCTGAGAGCAGCAGCGGTGCGGCTAGTGTGGTCGCCGAAGCGATGACCATTATCAGTACTTTAAACCGCGATAAAAGTACCAGTCTGGAAGCAGATGGTCAGCAGTAAAAATAGCTAACAAGGGATATCGAGATGGTTGTTGAATACATCGTCAGTCACCAGGCGGAATTATGGCTGCTTATTGGCTTTGCCTTGCTGGCGATAGAGGTTGTCACAGGTTTTTCCACCGGTGTGTTTTTGTTTGGCGGCCTGGGAGCCCTGACCACAGGGGCGATAATGAGTCTCGGCATACTCCCGGAAACCTGGATCGCGGGTATTTCCTGCACGGGTATCAGTTCAGGTATCATAACCATACTGTTGTGGAAGCCTCTTAAAAAGTTACAGGGCGGCCGTGCGGTAGAGAAAGACAATAGCAGCGACTTGATCGGTTATGAGTTTGTTCTCGAAAATGATATCGCCTCGAACAAACCTGGCGCCACAAATTATTCGGGCATTCACTGGAAAGTCGAACTCGCCAGAGATGCCGGCGTCGATTCAGTAACTGCTGGACAGACGGTGATGGTCAGCTCGGTTGAAGTGGGCGTGTTCAAAGTCAAACCGCAACAGTAGGTATCTCAGTAGGTGGAACGCGCAGTCCGTTCGGTCCAGGTAAACACCACTATCGCGGCTAATGCACAGCCGCCAATGCCCGCCAGTAGCGGCAGCACAGTGCCGTCATAATAATGGCCTATGAGAATGCCAAGAGGCAGGGAAGTAAGTGTGCCCAATGACCCCACAACTGCGGCGCCAACACCAGCCAGGTGACCGAGCGGCTGCATCGCCAGTGCATTCAGGTTGCCGAAAAGTATGCCCACACAGAATAGCGCAACCTGCAGGTAGCTCATAAGACTCCACAGGGGTGGCTGGCCAGCATAGAGATAGGCCGGCACGCTGTACATTAGGGTTCCCCCCAGGAGTGCCCAAAGCGCCCAGCGAGAAAGTAGCTGCATGCCCAGCCGCATGACTAGACGGCCGTTAAGCAACGACGCCAGGCCGATCGACAAGGCAATGATGGCAAAGAACAGGGGAAATTGGCCGCCCAGCCCATACTGTACCTGGAGTATCTGAGGAGACGTGCTGAGAAAAGCCAGAAACAGGCCGGCAACAAAACCACCGGTCAACGCGTAGCCCAGTGTACTGCGAATGGCGAAGACTTCAGCAATGGCTCGCAGCACACGGGCGGCGGTCAGGGGGATGCGTTGTGCCGCCGGCAATGTCTCCGGCTGACGGATCCCGAGCCAGAGCGCAGCGCTGCACGACAACAGCAGGAATAGGACAAAAATAGCACGCCAATGGAACAGGCTGATGATGACCTGCCCGAGGGCGGGGGCAATTACCGGTACCAGAATAAACAGCGCCATGGCGTAGGACATTACCTGTGCCATCCTGCGCCCTTCGTACCGATCCCTGATCAGGGCGATGGAAATGATGCGCGGGCTGGCGGCACCAAATCCCTGCAGTAAGCGACCAAAAAGCATCATGCTGAAGCTGTCCGCCGTTAGCGACATCACGCAGCCGAGCATGAAAATAGCCACGCCGATATAGACCGAGGGCTTGCGTCCTATGCTGTCGGAGAGGGGGCCGTACAGCAGCTGTCCGAGGGCGAGACCGAAGAAAAACACCGAGATAATATATTGGTTGTGATTGGGGTCGCTGACGCCGAGTTCCGTGCCTATCGTCACCAACGCTGGCAGCATGGTATCTATAGTCAGTGCTACCAGTGACATAAGCAGGGCCATTAAGGCCACGAATTCCGGAAACCCGGTATCTTTCTCAGGTGCAATTACAGACATTTTGGTGGCGCCGGCCTCCATTGGTTGTGTTGGGCGGTAGGAACGCGCTGGCTGCTGTCCGCTGAGTGAGATATCACCGTCAGCCCAGAGAGGATCAGACTCTGCTGTATCTAATTCGGCGCTCAAGGGGTTAACTTGACAAAACGCTATGTCTGGTTTTTTTTTAACAGCCAAAATAACACATATTCATAGCTAAACAGAGTATTCTAGGGAATAAGATATTGCAGCTAACAATACTAGGCTAGGTTGTCTTTTTCTGTGAAAAGTCATATATGTCGCTTTAACGCATAATAATTTTTGATAGAGCCTTGAAAATACCATCGTGATTACCCAGCTTAGAACTTTTTCCGGACGATAAATGATCCAGCGTGTTCAATATGTTCGTATAAGAGTGTTGAATAGCATTTATAAATTGTCCCTGAAAAAGAAAAATGGCAATAAAATCCAGGCAATATCGACATTCAAAAGCAGCGAGTTAATTTGTCAATAAATATCTCTCCTTTTCCTGTATCTAACGAGAAATCGAAGACAGTTTTAAGCAGTTTTATTTATGAGTGACACGTTTGAGCGAGGAGGCTTTCAAATTGTTTAATACTTCCGGTTTTATGCCCCATGGTATGTGTTATGTCTGGCGTCCAGACATACTGGGTCTGCATGTGGTATCTGATGGGCTGATAGCGTTGGCCTATTTCAGTATTCCTGTTGCGCTTGTTCTTGTTACCAGGCATAGGCCTGATCTAGTCGACAAAAGACTTCTTTATATGTTTGCCGCGTTTATCCTGCTATGCGGGTTTACCCACTTATTTGGTGTTTGGGTGGTATGGAACCCGGACTATATTGAACAGGGATTTTTGAAATTGTCTACCGCACTAGCCTCGGTGGCAACGGCAATTGTTATCTGGCGAATTATTCCGGTGTTAAAACTTCTGCCAAGCGCCGGGCAATTAAAGCTGGCGAATAACGCACTGGAAGCCGAAGTTTCAATACGGCGGGAAAAAGAACGCGAACTACACAGCCAGCAGAAACTGGTAAGTCAACTGCTGGAAAATCTTTATGAAGGAGTGGTGGCTTGCGATGCTGAAGGCCGTCTTATGTTATTTAATAAATCGGCGCGGCTTTGGCATGGTGCCGATATCAGCCAGGTTGATCCAACAGAATGGGCCGAAAAATACAATTTGTTCGAAGCGGATGGAGTTACCCCACTTTCTGCTGAAAGGATTCCGTTGATACAGGCATATGAAGGTAAGGTTGTAAGAGATTTCCAGCTAACTATTGTCGCCAAGGATAAGAAACCGCGCATGGTTATTGCAAATGGGGATCTGCTGAAGGATTCAAATGGACAAAGAATTGGCGCAGTTGTGGCGATGCACGATATTACCCAGCAAAAAAAGGCCGAGCAGGAACTTATAGAGAACAACGAGCATCGTCTGCATAAACAAAAAATATTATCCGATCTGGCAAAAACCAATTTCTCCAACCTGGAATCTGCTTTTGCTGAAATAGTGGAAAAAGATGCCCAGGTTCTAAAAATTGATCGAGTAAGCATATGGCTTTTTGACAATGACGAAACAGAGCTGATTTGCCATGGTTTGTATTCCGAAAAAAAATATGATTACAGTAACAAATCCACAATTAGAGCGGAGAATTTCCCTCGCTATTTTAAAGAGCTGGAGCAGGCTGATGTAATGTTGGTAAGCGATGCTCAAAATGATCCGCGCACCAATGAACTTAAAAAGGATTATCTATTTCCCCTGAGCATATCTTCAATGATAGATGTGCCAATTCGTAAAACCGGGAAAGTTGTCGGTGTGATATGTCATGAACATACGGGGCCTGTGCGGATTTGGTCATCAGAGGAAGAGGATTTTGCCAGATCTATCGCCGACATGTGTGTTCTTGCGCTGGAATCAGCTGAACGCAGTCGGGCCGAGGAATCACTTCGTTCGAGTGAAAAGCGCTTCTATAACCTTTTTGAGCTTGCGCCGGACGCAATAATCATGACGGATATGAACAGCATTATCCAATTGGCTAATTTTCAGGCGGAACAGCTGTTTGTCTTTGGTCGTGAAGAATTAATCGGTCAGCACCTGGAAAAAATAATTCCGGAATTGCAACTAGACCATTATGTGAAGCAAAAAGAAGGATTGATAGTTGAGACAGCGATGCCGAGTTTGGACATTAATCAAAGCCTTTTAGCACAATGCAAGGATGGCAGTTCGTTTCCTGCAGATATCAGTTTGCGTCCGCTGGAATCAGACAATGGATTACAAATTATGGTTTCTGTACGTGATGTCAGCGAACAGATGCGTTCAAAAACAGAATTGTCCAGGGCCAATGAAATCATTGAAAAAGAACGTGGTCAACTGGCACTCAGAGTGGAAGAACGTACTTTAGAACTGGAGGAAGCCAAGCTGGCTGCGAGGCGGCGAACCTGGCCAAGTCTTCCTTTCTGGCAACAATGAGCCATGAAATCCGTACCCCTATGAATGGCATCATCGGCATCATTGATATCCTGCGTCAAAGCAGTCTGCGCCCCAAGCAACTGGAATTCGCTGAAACCATAAAAGACTCTGCCTACAGTCTGTTGTCAGTAATTGACGACATCCTGGATTTCTCCAAGATCGAGGCCGATAAAATCGAACTCGAAAACGAACTGGTAGTGCTGTCCTCCCTGATTGAATCCATCTGCAAAAGCATGGTACCCATTGCACAGAAAGGTAATGTGAAATTGCATTTTTATCTTTCACCTTGCCTGCCAACAACCATCTTTTCGGACTCGGTGAGGATCAGACAGATATTGATCAACCTGGTGAATAACGCTATCAAGTTTTCAGGACACAATGATAAACCAGGAATCGTGCATGTAAAGTTGGAGGCGGATTCATCTGGGCGGTGTGTCATTAGAGTGCGGGATAATGGCATCGGTATGACTGAAACGACCTTGAATACTATTTTTGACCCTTTCTCCCAGGCAGATTCATCGACGACACGACGCTTTGGCGGCACAGGCCTCGGCATGCCCATATGCAATCGTCTGGTGGAGCTCATGGAGGGCACGCTGACGGTGGAAAGCGAACTGAATATTGGCAGCACGTTTACGGTTCGTATACCCATAGAAGCTGCAGAAAAGCCCGGTAAGCCCGAATATGAACAACAACTCAAGGGGGTTACCTGTTACCTGTATGCACTCGACTCCGACATGGGCAATGACTGGCTACCGCTGTTGCAGCAAGCAGGTGCTAATGTCAGTTTACTGGATAAACCTGAGGATATTCTTAAACAACAAGAATCCATTGTTGATGGAAAGGGTAAATCCATTTTTATTGCAGTAGATGATGCCATTAGCATTGATGATTATCAGATCCTGTTGCAGAAAAAAGTGCTAGTGCACCTCGAAAATATGATAGTCATCAGGCCTCTGCTGACCGGTATTGTCACTGTTGTCAGTGATATTATGACCCTGGTGGATGATAACCCTTACATCAACACGACTTTTCATTTCGTCCTTGCGGTCATTGCTGGTGACAATGCCATCTGGGACGAAGAGTTGGCATCTGACAATATTACCTTGGACAATATGCCAGTTCTGGATCGGGAGCAGGCTGCTGCTCAAGGAAGGCTGGTGCTGGTAGCGGAAGATAACGAGATCAATCAGAAAGTCATAAGAACCCAGCTTGAACATTTAAACTATGCCTATGACATTGCCAGCGATGGCCAGGAAGCTCTGATGAAATATCGGGAGGGAAATTATTCAATACTGTTGACCGATATACATATGCCGTTGCTGGATGGCTATGAGTTAACCCAAACGATCCGCAAAGACGAGAAGAAAGGTATACATATACCTATCCTGGCATTTACGGCCAATGCGACCAAAGGGGAGGCAAAACGTTGTATGGAAGCCGGCATGGATGATTACTTGTCAAAACCTGTTGCGATGGAAACCTTGAAAGAAAAACTGGGACAATGGACGCTTAAAAATGAAGCCGACTCTTCATTACCCATATTGGATGTCGACGTGCTGGTGAGTCATATTGGTGATGAACCGGAACTAATCAGGGAATTTCTGGAGGCGTACTATCACTCTGTTGTGACTGCAAAAGCTGAAATAAACAAGACATTACAGACACAAAACCTGACCTTGTTGGGTGGCCTGGCCCATAGTCTACAATCTTCATCCCTGGCAGTGGGGGCGATGAAAGTAGCGAACTTTTGCGCTGTACTTGCAAAGGCAGGCATGGAAAGTGATGAAAATACTGTCAAGGCCAGCATGCCCGTATTCACTCAGTCATTGGAGGACGTGATGATTGCAATAACACAGGAGTTGAAAGAATAGGCGATGCCTTTTTTGTCGTGGACGGCGCGGTACCACTGAATCACACACTACGAATAGTTTGTGGATTCCGGATTGAACATAATTGGCTTCGGAAACTATGTGTCAGATCAATGAAAACCTGGCGCTTTCGACAGTGATGGCCTGGTGTTTTTGTTCTGGTTCTGTGCCTGCCCTGTTAGTGCGCAAGGCGTCCAAGACAATATAATCTTAACACCGTGTGGTTAGCCAGGTGGGATATCAATTCATATAGACCATTGCGTGCGGGGGTAGTATTTCACGTCCACGGCCTTACCAAGGTGTACCAGATGGGCGAGGTGCATTCCCTGCGCGGGGTAGACCTGGGGTAGACCTGGACCTCTATAGTGGCGAGTTCACGGTATTGCTGGGACCTTCAGGCAGCGGAGCTCAGGCAGCGGAGCTATAGCGATTGCAACCACTGGCGCAAAAAGGTCTGGCCTCAAAGGGTGAACTCGATAGAGCCAAAACGGCTGAACACACCCGCCAATGCAAGGGCTGGTGCGTATGGTGGAGCTCACCGGTTTCACCAAATTTTCCACACTGGGAGTGGAGGAGCGACGGGTACCGATCATCTCCGATCGTACTTCGCCCGTAGAGGATTGGCAGCGCCTGGGTGATGCTTATCGAGTGGAGGCGAAGTTCGTGCTGTGGCGGGAGGAAGTGGGTAGGCAATGGTTCACTGTATGAAAAAAGCCAGTTGCCCTATTCTGGGAGGGTTCTAAATAGGGAATAATCAATGCGTTTTACATTAATGACGGGGCTGGGCGGTATTCAGGATTACCCTGAAATAGCACGTACCGCGGACGATTCAGGCTGGGCTTCAATCAGGCGCACAGTTTCGCAGCCCATCTCCTTGTTAAAATCCGCGACGATTACCTGTGCACCTTCCCGGGCGTAAGACATTGCAATTGCACAACCAATACCCTGGCCGGCGCCGGTGACGATGCCTACTTTCTTTTCATGTAATGCCACGAATAGATCCCTTGGTTAGTAGAGCCGGTGAGTTGTTACTGCGGTTTCCTCAGTGCTATCAGCACCATTGGAATGACCAGTAAGGCAGCCATCGCTCCCGCCCACACACCCTTGAAGATAGCGTAAGTTGTGGGTGAAATTTCCTCCACGCCCACCAGATAAAAACCCAGTAGGGTGAGTGGTGCGATCACACACATGCCAAACAAGCCGAACAGCAGCGCGCTCTTGATTGTGCCTGCGGGAAACTGGTTGGCGATAGATTGGACAGTAGAAGCCGGTCCCAGGCTGATAGCGTGTAGCGCGCCCTTGTTGAGCTTACTGCGTTGTAGCGGGATGACGATTAGCGCGACGATCAGGGGCAGTAACAATGCGGTGGCGAAGACATCGACCACGAAACTGTGTTCCCCGCCCCAGGCCAGAGCGGGGCCGCTTTTGAGCAGCAACCAGGCCAGCAGGCCATTGAAGACAGTATTCGATATTCCGCCGACCAATACCTCTCGGCGAAGGTGATGCCTTGCGGCTGATTCATTCATAAATATTCGCCCAGGTAAATCTGAATAGTAGCAAAATTATGGCATACCAGACGGGTAGGGCGCATAGGACTCATGCGGTCATAATGGTGAACATTATCTGCCAAGAGGGCTGGTTTAGCGCCTTGACGGGGGCTGGCCCACCCCCTGAACTGTGGTAAGATTTCGGTTCAATATAATCGGTAAATTGGCATACGGGTTGAATGCGGAGATTGGACGGCAGTCTTTCTCTAAGCAATTGATTTATAAATAATAATATTTTTCAGTCGTGACGAAAATCCTGCGGGCACACATTCAAATCACGCCCTGCGCGCAACGGTACATTTACATCGATTACTCGGAAGCCGACTCCCCGTCGGCCTTTTTGTGTCTTACTCATGGGTGGACCGCGCCGGAACGGGCTTGACCCACCCGATTTAGAGCCTGACAGATTAACCCTTCATTGATACGTCTATATTCTGCGCCGATGGTGGGTCAAATTTTGATGCCACTTTGCGGCGAGTCCGTGCGGTTGAGCGAAACTGTCCCGTACAAATTGCGGCAAAAGGCCCTTGTTGACGCGCATGCTGGCTCGTAGTCTGAGCATCGAAAGGAAAAACGGAAGAATACCGAACCCCAAAGCGGACGCATTCTTCGAGCAGCTCTTTGTGCCTGGAAAATAGCCAGATCCAGCGCCACCCAGCGGAATATTTCTGCGGGGGTGCTTTAATAATAATGTTCAGATAGGTGGCAGATCATGATGAAGAAACGCAAATGCAATTCCCTGACGGCACTGCTTACCGCTATGGCTGGGAGTGTAGCCCCCTGCGTACTACACGCGGCAGACGAGGTAGCAATTCTGGAAGAAATTGTGGTTACCGCCACGCGTCGCGCGCAAACCATAAGCGAAGTGCCGCTGGCGATAAGCGCTTTCACCGGCACGCAATTACAAAACCGGGGAATAAGCGATGTACAGGACCTTTCCTCGGTCTCCTCCAGTCTTCTTATCACTACTGGCCCTTCTGAACTATCCGGCACCGAAGTAAGGATTCGTGGGGTAGGCACGACGGGTAGCAATCCGGGGCTTGAGCCGTCTGTGGGCATCTTCGTCGACAATGTCTACCGTAGTCGCAGCGGGTTAGCGGTTGGAGATCTGCTGGATATCGCGTCTGTGGAAATACTGCGGGGTCCACAGGGCACACTGTTTGGTCGCAACACGTCGGCTGGCACTATCGGAATTTACACGCGCAAGCCCGAGTTCGAGTTGGGCGGCTATGGCGAGGCTACCGTGGAGAATTACGATGGATACGTAGTCTCGGGCGGACTTACCGGTCCCATTGTAGATGACACCCTGGCTTTCAGAGTCGCCGGCAGCTACAACAAACGTGATGGCTACGTATCTGACTGGCTGGTACCTTCGAGGCAAATGTATGACAGGGACAGGGCGACGGCCAAGGGCCAGTTGCTGTGGAGGCCGAACGAGGATGTCGATGTGCGCTTGATTGTGGACTATCAGCATAAGGACGAGACCTGCTGCTCCAGCAATTATGTCTCACTGGGGCCAACCGCCCCGGCCATCGAGGCACTTGGCGGTATCGTCAGGGCAGATCCCTTTGCGTATAAAGCGCAACAGACCTTCGACAGCGAAGACCAGCTGGATGAGTGGGGAATCTCGGTGGAGACCAACTGGGCTATAGAAGAGGATTTAAATCTTACCTGGATAGGAGCCTACAGGGACGCTGATGCGTATACCAACCAGGACCCGGACACATCCAATGTCGATCTCGTGCAGGGCATTGATTGGAGTCAGAACAACCATTTTATGAGCCAGGAGTTGAGACTTAACGGGGTATGGGGCCGTGTTGACTGGCTCGCCGGGGCCTACTATTACACTGACGAAATAGACGTTGACTGGCAGGTAACCTACGGTGCCGATTTCGGAACGTATTTTGCCATGCTTACCGGGCTTCCGTCGGCTCTGTTTCCTGAGGGGGCAGGCGACACGTCGCGCTATTTCAAGCAGAAGGGTAAGGGTTGGGCATTATTTACCCACAATATTGTCGAGTTGAATGAGCACTACGATCTGGTGTTGGGCTTCCGCTGGTCCAATGACCAAAAGGATGCTACTGCGATTATTACCAATGACACCATTCACTGTGCGGTAGTGCCTTTTATCCCTTACTGTCCAGTGCCAGATCTGCATGAAAGCCGTGGTGAAGACGAGCCTTCCGGCACGATAAAACTGGTTAGAAACCTCGATATTGGTAATGTTTACGTGGGCTATTCACGTGGCTACAAGGCAGGTGGGTTCAACCTCGATCGGGATGCTGCCATCACTGGGTTCGAATTTGATCCCGAAACGGTGGACGCTTATGAGGCCGGGCTAAAATGGGCCTCCCCTGATAAGACGCTGGAAATCAATACAGATATTTTCTACAACGAGTTCAAGGACTACCAGATAAACGTATTTGACGGTATTAATTTTGCCACCACGAACGCCGCCAAGGTGAATTCCCACGGTGTCGAGCTCGCCCTGAGCTGGATGCCCCTGACGGGCTTGTTGATTGATGGGGGTGTTACCTGGAGCAATACCGAGTTTGACGAGCATGCGGCGCTGAATAATGAAGGTGAAACACTGGCAGGAAAGCGTCTCCCTTTCGCGCCAGAGTGGGCTGCCACAGGCGCAATCTCCTACGAAATTCCCATCGGTAGCTTCACCGGCTTCGGTGTTGTGAACGCTTCCTATATGGGCGAGCAAAATATTGAAACGAGTCTTGCCAATGCGGCGAACGTGGATGCATTCACCGTGGTCAACGCGAGACTGGGTGTTCGTACCAGTGACGACAAGTGGGAGTTGGCGCTGTGGGGGAAGAATATTTTTGAAGAGGAATATAGCACCATCCAATTCAAGTCACCGCTGCAGGAGGGAAGCTGGACCGCCTTCCGGGGCGAACCCAGGATGTACGGAGCGAGCCTTCGCTATAGCTTCTAGATCGATACGATACGGCTTAAGCAATATGAACCCATTACTGTAGGAGTGAAAAGTGTCCATGGCGACTTATGACTTATTGATAAAAGGCGGCACTATTATTGACGGAACGGGAGCGCCACGCTTTCAAGCAGATATTGGCATTAAAGCAGGAAGAATTGCTGATATAGGGGATATCACAGAAAGTGCGGACGAAATAGTGGATGCAGCCGGATTGATAGTAGCGCCGGGCACAGTAGATCACCATACCCACTACGACGCGCAGATATTCAGGGATTCGACCTGTGCCGATGGTGGGCAAAATGGGGTCACGTCGGTAGTCATGGCTAACTGTGGTTTTGGTTTTGCACCGTGTCGCACTGAACACCAGGATCGCTACATGGTCATGATGGAAAATGTAGAACAGATTCCCGTGGCTCACCAGAGAGCAAGCCTGCCCTGGGACTGGCAGTCGTTCCCCGAATTTCTTCAATCGCTGCGCCGAACAAAAAAAGCAGTGAACGCAATGACTTATGTACCGTTAAACGCCCTGATGATTTATGTCATGGGAATCGATGATGCAAAAAGTCGTCCAGCGAATAGCACTGAACTAGCTGAAATAAAGTGTTTGCTCAATGAGGCCATGGATGCTGGAGCGATTGGGTTCTCCTGTTCCTATCTTGGAACAAATAATGTGCATTTGGACTTCGATGGAAGCCCGATGCCGTGTGATGTAATGGATGTAGACCAGTTGTGCGAAATTGCGTCAGTACTGACAGAGCGCGGGAACGGCATCATCCAATGTCTATCTGGCCTTGCGGGTCAGGATGAAACTGTTGAGGTGTCTGCACGACTCGCGCGCGAGACCGGCCGACCTGTATTTCATAATGTCATTGCAACTCACGACAATTTCCCGATACACAAGTCGGGCCTGGCGTGGCTTGATTCAGCACGAGAGGAGGGATTGGATATGTGGGCCGCCTCCTTCTGTCATCGTACCTGGACAGAGATATCGTTGAATACCCTGACACTGTTTGACTCCGATGAGACATTCAGGGAGCTCACTTATGCAGGCTCCAGCGATAAGAGTCTGGCATTGCTGAGAGACGACAACTATCGTGCGCGCCTTCGAGAGGCGTACGATCCACAAAAGTTTATCATTGTTGGTGGAGACCTGGACAAATTTGTCGTTATTTCTGTGGGAGAGAGTGAAGATCATAAAACGCTTGAGGGCCAGATATTAGGTAAAGCTGCAAAAGAAAGCGGGCTGGAAACGATTGATTTGTTCGCGGAAATACTCCTCAGCTCTAAAGGTGCTGCTATCTTCAGGTCGCCCAATGCTACAGCAACAGACCCCGCCATATTGCATGAGATGTTTACTCATGAGTATGTGATTCCCGGCGGTTCAGATGGTGGTGCCCATCTGAAAATATTTTGCGGCGGACATTGGGGTACGGACTTTCTTGTCAACCTCGTGCGGGATAACCAAATTGTGAGCCTGGAAGAAGCACATCACAAAATGAGTGGTTTGCCAATGAGTGTTTTTGGAATCAAGGATCGGGGCACCATCCAGGAAGGTATGGCAGCAGATCTTTTGGTATACGACCTGGGTCGGCTCTATTCTGATACATCGTCATACAAGCACGCGTTCGATTTGCCCGATGGAGATTGGCGCAAACAAGCGAAAGCTGGTGGCTATGACCTGATCCTGGTTAACGGGCAAGTCACGTTCCGCAGTGGCCAGCACACAGGGACATCTCCTGGTGTTGTTGTTTCGCAATAACATCATAAGATGGAGTGGGAAAGATAATGGAAATCAACGACAAAGTAACCATCATCACTGGCGCTGGCTCCGGAATAGGTCGCGCTCTGGCGCAGAGGTTCGCGGCCAACGGAGCCCGCGTCGTTATCTGTGTGGATCTCAGCGGTGACGACGCCGCAGAAACTGCAAAATCAATTGGTTCTCAAGCATATTCAGAGCAACTTGATGTTGCCGATGAACCTGCACTTGAGCGTTTGGTTGCACAGATAGAGAAAATCCACGGCGGCATTGATGTGTTTGTGTCAAATGCCGGATATGGGCGACCGGGTGGACTCGAATTGCCGACCGCAGAATGGCAGCAAATGATGAGTGTGCACACATGGTCGCATCTGGCAGCGGCGCGAGCAGTGATTCCAGGTATGGTCTCACGTGGCAGTGGCTACTTGCTGAGCACCGCCTCGGCCGCGGGTCTCTTGTCGGTATTTGACTCGGGAGCCTACGCGGTGTCAAAACACGCCGCGGTGGCCTTGGCTGAGTGGCTTGCGATTAATTATGTAGATCAAGGTATAGGCGTTTCGGTTCTATGCCCACAAGCGGTCCGTACTAATGTACTAAAGTACATGAAAGATCCCAATTTCAAGGTGGATATTGCTCAGTCTGGCGGTGATGGCATTCTGGAGCCCGAGGTTGTGGCTGATCTGTGTATCGAGGCTATGGCCGATGGGCGCTTCCTCGTGCTTCCACACCCAGAAGTGGAAACGTATTTTCAGCGTAAAGCCAATAACTATGATCGTTGGTTATCAGGTATGCGGCGCGTGCGGCTCAGACACCAGAGTGAAGCAGTGTAAATCAGTCGTCAAGGCTGGTAGTGGAGATCTGAAGCCAGCTCCGATAAACGTATTGAGGCGGTACTCATCCCATACGCGAAAAGTACGAACGCGATGGCGTTGAGTAAGTTGCCCCTGAGTGCTCCCCCTGTCGGTTCAGCATCTTTGCTTATGCGAATCAGCGACCGTGTCAAAGTCATTTCCTGTTTCAAAAATATGCAGTACAGTATGTAAGCTCTGGTGAGTTCGTGGTTCAGCGGATGACAGAATTTGACGTTGAACGAGCCAAGAGCAATATGTATGTCAGTTGTAGTAAATGACATTTCCGGGCCCGGCCAAAGGGGTGCCAGGAGCGGACGCTACACGGAGCTTGGGGAAGGTAATGATTGCGGAAACCAACAACCCGATTGCACAGATATCAATGCAAGATCTGCGGGCGCTCATGGAGAAGTCCAGTTACGGCGTAGACCATTTTCCAGATTTGCTTGAGCGTTCGGGCGCGCCCTCTTCATCTTTTTCGGTAAGCGACGACTATGTCGACTCAGGCATGGTCTGGACTGTATTGTCTTCCGTTGGTCATCAGGTAGGCGATGAGTTTCTTGGCCTGAGTACTCGTCCGGTGGCCCCCGGTAGCACTCAACTGATGGTCGCCCGCGCGATGCAGGAGCCTACTTTAGGCGAGGCGATGAGTGCCTTTGCTGGTGCAGCTAACATTCTTTGGCCGGATGTGCATTCGGAATTGAAGTTTCGTCTCGATGAAATGCATTACTGTATGACATTTAAGAACGGTTCGCTGGATGCCCGCCAGATTTTTCTGGAATTGGCTTGCATCCCATTCTATTGCACTTTCCAATGGTTAGCCGATACGAAATTTCCGGTCATCCGATTTCGAACTGCCAATTGCCGGCCATCCGGGGTGATACATCATTTGGCGGCACCAGATTGTTCAGTGCAGTTCGAGGGAGAAGGCGTGGATATTGTTTTGTCCAAGAGCGTCGCAAAGCTCCCAACAACGAACAGAAGCCTTGCCGACTGGCGCTCTGAGATATATCAGATATTTTTGAATATTCTTGAGAAACGCAAGAGCGGTTTCTCGACACCGCGTCTGCAAACGTATGTCGTAAATGCTCTGCGCTCTGGTATGACGAGCCAGGACATGATTGCGGTTTCTGCAGGGATAAGTGTGGCGACCTTGCGCCGCACTCTGGCCTTGGAGAGAACCTCCTTCCGCGAGCTCAGAGACCATGTATTCCGCGAGTCCGTCAGTACGCTAATTGCCTCTGGTGAACCGATAGAGATGATTGCAGAGAAAATGAAGTACGCCGACGCTCGTAGTTTTCGGCGGGCTTTTCAGCGCGTTTTTGGCGTAAATCCATCTGCCTTCAGAAAGGATTTCCTCTCTACCTGAGCGAATTTGTCCCGTATAAACTGCGGGGAAATGCCCTTGTTGACTCTTTCTCTGGCTCGTACTCTGAGCCAACACTGAGAGGAGAGCAACCAGCAGCCACACGCCTTTCTCAATCTACCCTGTAAGCTGAATGCTGGTTTGATAAGAAACAGCATGGCGATTCAAAAATATCCTATGAGCGGATCAGTTTTTGGAACGCTGCGTCGCCGCAGGGAACTGCTTTTGTGAGCTGTCAGGTGAGCCGCCGACCTGAATACATAGACTAATGATTCGCGTTCATAGTTAAGGGAAAATCATGCGAAAGCCAGTAAATTCACAATCCTATTACGATGAGATAAAGCGAAAATTTGGCGAAGAGCGCGATATACGTCTCTCGCAACGGCCCCAGGGCAGGGCGCAATTTTTGTCAGATTTTGACGGTGATCTCGAGAAGTACGTAATAGATCCATTTTCTGATGAGGTGAAATCGCGCGACCCGATAACGGACAGTGTTGAAGTACTGTTCATAGGCGGCGGGTTCTCCGCCCTGTTAACTTCAGCCCGTTTGCGTGAAAAAGGGGTCGAAAGTATCCGGATAGTCGAACGAGGGTCAGACGTCGGGGGTACCTGGTATTGGAATCGATACCCCGGAGTAGCTTGTGACGTTGTCTCTTACGACTACCTGCCACTTCTGGATGAAATGGATTACGTGCCGGTCAATCAATACTCTCGCGGTCAGGAAATTTTCAGCCATTGCCAGGCCATTGCAAAGAAGTACGACCTCTACGATATAGCTGTTTTCAACACAACCGTTACAGCAACGGTTTGGAACGAAGAAGAAAGAATGTGGAATATACATACGGATCGAGGTGATCACATGCGCGCACAGTTCGTTATCTGCGCAAACGGCACCCTGTCTCAACCCAAGCTATCCAAGATTTCCGGTATGGAAACATTCTCAGGCCATTCTTTCCATACTTCCCGTTGGGACTATAACTATACCGGAAAAAATCTGGAGAAATTGCACGACAAATCCATAGGAATAGTTGGGACAGGAGCCAGTGCCGTGCAGGTGGTGCCAGAATTAGCCAAGGCTGCGAAAGAATTGTTTGTGTATCAGCGCACCCCGTCATCTATCGATATTCGTGAAGACGGGCCTACTGACCCAAACTGGGCTCGTTCTCTCGGCCCGGGGTGGCAGGCCAGCCGGCGCGAAGAAGCGATCGCCTTGTCAGAACTACCGTTGGTGCAGCGAATGACCGTGGACCAAACTGCTCCGTATGCTGAGGCGATCAATGACGAGCAATGGGAAAAGCAGCAAGCAAGAATGCAATCGTTGTCTCGAGAAGACAAAATCCAGGCACAGGAACAAGCCAATATCGACTATATGATGGGAATACATCAGCGCATAGACGATATTGTTAAAGACAAGACTACAGCAGAATCGCTTAAACCCTGGTATATGTTTATGTGCAAGCGGCCTTGCTTCCACAACGACTATTTGCCTACGTTTAATCTTCCCAACGTCCATTTAGTCGATACACATGGCGAGGGTATTACGCAGATAAATCCAGACGGGCCATGTTTTGGCGGTGTGAATTACAAGCTTGATTTACTTATTTACGCTACAGGCTTCGAAGTTCAGAAGACCGGCACTTATAACCGGATTGTAGGTAAAGAGGGTGTAGACCTAAACGATAAGTACGCAGACGGAATTCGCACCCTGTTCGGCATACACACTCATGGCTACCCCAATCTATTCATCATGGGGGGGTACCAAGCAAGCTATCAATTCAATCTGACAGAGATGTTACAGACTCAGGGAGACCATATAGCGGAATGCATCAACTACATGCGAGAGAATAACTTTCGAACTATCGATCCTACGGAGGTGGCTGAAGAGAATTGGGTGCAAGAGGTTATAAAATCTCGAGGAAAGACAAGCTGGAATCAGGATTGTACTCCCGGGTATTACAATTTCGAGGGCGAATCCAACCGCCGCCAAGACGGTAACTACAACGGTACTTTTCGAAGCTATGTGCGGCATATGCAAGCAGCAAGGGACGCGATGTCAGAAAAGTTTGCGTTTACAGTCATGGATAGAGTTTAAAGAAATGCCGAAACAGCTAGAGAGAAAAGACAGTGCACCCAGGTAAAGTGGCTGAGCTAACACCGGACAAACCCGCGTATATCATGGCGGCTAGCCGTGAAGTCGTCACTTTCGGAGAGTTGGAGGCGCGTGCGAATCAAGGCGCACATCTCTTTAGAAGCCTCGGGCTACAGCGCGGTGACCACATCGCGATAATGCTGGAGAATCACCCTGGATTCTTGCAAATATGTTGGGCGGCGCAGCGAGCGGGTCTGTATTACACACCTGTGAGCTGGCGGCTTCAGAATGAAGAAGTCGCCTACATCGTCAACAATTGCGAAGCGCGAGTCTTCATTACTTCATCAGCTGTAAAGGAAGTTGTTCGACCGTTATTGAAAATAACGCCCAAGGTTAGCAATTATTTAATGCTAGGCGATGTCATGGATGGGTTTATGAGTTTCGAACACGCGGTGGCACAAATGCCCGAAGTTCCTATTGCTGATCAGTGCGAGGGAGCCCTGATGCCTTATTCGTCGGGAACCACGGGTTTTCCGAAGGGTATCAAGCGACCCCTGTCAGATAGGGCTTATGGCGAGGATGAACAGTTCGCAGTAATGACAGCCCTGTATGGGGCGACTCCAGAGTCCATCTTTCTGTCCCCGGCGCCTTTGTATCACTCAGCGCCACTTGGCTTTTCAATGACCTCTCTTCGTCATGGAATCACTGTGGTGATTATGGAAAACTTCGAGGCGGAGTTTGCGCTAGAGTGTATTGAACGTTTTCGTATAACCCACAGTCAGTGGGTTCCGACGATGTTTGTGCGCATGCTGAAGCTTTCGGAAGAAGTACGCGAGCGATACGATATGAGCTCCCTGCGATGCGTTGTTCACGGCGCGGCCCCATGCCCGATTCCGATCAAGGAGCGGATGATTGATTGGTGGGGTGAGATTATCTATGAGTATTACGCTGGAAGTGAAGCCAACGGTTTCGTCCAGCTTAATAGCGCAGAATGGCTACGCCACAAAGGTTCTGTGGGACGCCCGCTCGGTTGCGAAATACGTATCTGTGATGACGCGGGTAACGAGCTTCCCACTGGTAAGCGCGGCATAGTCTATTTCGGGGGCGGCAGCGAGTTCGAGTACCACAATGACAAGAAAAAGACTATCAAGGCGAGGCATCCGCGTGGCTGGAGCACACTTGGCGATGTAGGCTACGTTGATGAAGAGGGATACTTATACCTCACTGACCGCAAAGATTTCATGATCATATCCGGCGGTGTAAATATTTATCCGCAGGAAGCAGAGAACGTGCTGATTATGCATGACAAAGTTATGGACGTGGCCGTATTCGGAATACCCAATGCGGAATACGGCGAAGAGGTTAAGGCGGCTGTACAGTTAAAAGACGTGCACCTGGCCGGCTTACCCATGGAGGCAGAGCTACTCGAATTCTGCCGGCAACGCCTTTCGGCGATCAAATGTCCACGCACAATAGATTTCCACCAGGAACTACCGCGCCATCCAACGGGAAAGCTATACAAACGGCTGCTAAAAGACGAGTACTGGCAGATTAGTGACATACAAAAACTATAATCAGGAGGCAGTAGGTGCCGGTTTGTACTGCAACACTATTGGAACTCGGGTTGGATGCAGAAAAAGTCCATGCACTTTTGAGCCGGGTGCAGCACGATGTAGAGGAGGGTTTTATTCCTGCGGCGCAAGTAGCTTTGGCGCGCAATGGCAAACTTGCTGTTTCACAAAGCTACGGTACCGCGAAAAATAATTCTCTTACCTGTCTTTTTTCTGCCACCAAGGGCGTAGTTTATGCGGCTGCGTGGCTGTTATTTCAGGAAAAGAAACTCGCCGAGGATGAAGTTGTTGCCGATATTATTCCGGAGTTCGGTCACCAGGGTAAGGGGCATATTACGGTACAGCAATTGTTTACTCACACTTCTGGTTTTCCACATGCGCCATTTGCGCCGCTACAATGGAACTCAAAAAAAGAGACACTGGCGCGCTTTGCACAATGGCGCTTGAATTGGGAGCCAGGTACCAGATATGAATACCATCCCACATCGTCGATGTGGGTAATAGCGGAGATTATAGAGCGCCGTAGCGAGCTTACTTACACCGAATATGTTCGCAAACGAGTGCTTGAACCGCTGGGTCTCGATTCTATCTTTGTGGGTTTGCCTGATGATGAGAACTACCGAGTGCTACCGGTAGAACACTACGGCAAGGCCGGTGCACCCAAGGACTACGTTATGTCGCGTATGCCCATTCCTATGGCAAGTGAAATTAATGAAAAAATATTGCTCGCATTCAATCGCCCGGAGGTGCGCAGAGTGGGTGTCCCAGGTGCGGGAGGTTTTGCCAACGCATCAGACCTCGCATTGTTTTATCAGGCGCTGCTACTGGGAGGCCTTGATGGGGTGGAAGTATGGAGCTTGGAAACCCGTATGAACGCGCGGGAGATTCGCACCGGAAAACTCACTGATATGTTATCCAGGCAATCGGCCAATCGAGATCTTGGCATCATGCTTTGTGGTGACAAAGGCAGAGGGATCCGAGGGTTCGGTGATACAAATTCGGCACAATCGTTTGGCCACAATGGGGCTGGTGGTCAGTTGGCCTGGGCAGATCCGGAGACAGGCATCTCGCTTGCTTATTTAACGCCCGGCCATGACCGCAATTACCTGAACCAGATCAGACGTGGTGTGGACATAAGTGGCCTTGCTGCACAGTGCGCGCTTTAATCGCCCACCCGCGTCCCATCAAGCAGAACTGTTCATCCACTACAAGGAATTACCATGAGCATTGAACTGAAAAGCGAGCATTGGCTGGCTTCAGTACAGGAAGAAATTATTGATCCTGACCGCCGCATTATCGATACGCACCACCACTTGTGGCGTACTGGAATAGTGTATCAGGTAGAGGATCTTTGGCGAGATACGGGGTCAGGTCACAACATTGAGAAAACAGTGTTCGTAGACTGTGGTGCCGAGTATCGAACGGATGGTCCCGAGCACTTAAAATGTCTCGGCGAGACCGAATATGTGGTCGAACAAGCCGCGCTCTCGGAGGAAGGTACAAAAGGCGAAGCCGTAATCGCCGCAATAGTTTCGAGGGCAGATCTCACATTGGGCAGCGCTGTGGGTGAGGTGCTGGACCAGCACATCGAATTGGGCAAAGGACGGTTCCGCGGTATTCGGTTGGCTGCCGCGCGCGACCCGAGTCCGGAGGCGCTGCTGCTCCCGGCCCAGGCACCAGAGGGGTTATATAGCTTGCCTGCATTCCGCAGGGGCATGAAGGAACTGAGCAATCGCGGTCTGAGTTTTGATGCATGGCACTATCATCATCAGAATCAGGAGTTTCTGACGCTGGCGCGGGCAGTACCCTCTACCCAGATTATTCTGGATCATTTTGGTTCACCGCTGGGTGTGGGTGCTTACGCAACAAAACGTGAAGAGATCTTTCAACAGTGGAAGCTCGATATCGAGGAGATTTCTCGATGTGATAATGTCGTTGCGAAACTTGGTGGTCTCTCCATGCCCGACAATGGCTTTGGGTGGGACAAGCGGGGCACGGCGCCGAGCTCAGACGAATTTGTCAAAGCGCAAGGTCGCTATTTTGACCATGTCATCGAATGTTTCGGGCCCGATCGGTGTATGTTTGCGAGTAATTTCCCCGTTGACAAGCTATCCATTTCACATCACGTACTCTACAACGGCTTCAAGAAAATTGCGGCTGGATTTTCGGACGACGAAAAAGATGCCATGTTCTATGGCACAGCGGCGCGTATTTACGGGATTGATTGATTCGGGGTGTCGGGTTGATGTTAGCGCCCTTTAAGGCGCTAACATCGCTTCGATAAGCGCCTGTTACTCAGGATAGCCATAAGCCGTTGGCCAGTCGCTCATTTGCGGTGGCGGCGCGGCGCATGCCGGTGTTGCTGGTATGGCCTGGCCCGAAGCGCAATCGCTGGGGCAGAAGCCCTGCTCGTCACACTGCGCGCCGGTAGCCACCGGGGCTGTCGTGCCCCAATTCCCATCGGCACAGGCAGACTGGGTGTTTTGCATCATTCCCCGGTCCTCGTGACCCAGGATGTGGCAATGGTTCACGAACAAACCCGTGAATTCTTTCGCGACATATCGGAGCTTGGCGTGGCCCCAGGGGGCTGCTTCATCATTAGGGTCCGAATTGGGCTCTATGCCGCTGGCCGATGCCTGCGGGATGGGCAGTGTGTCTCTCCAAACAGGGTATGTGAACTCATTTGGCGTACGGTTGGACATGCTCAGGAGCTGAAACGGATTCTGGTGGATGTGGAACGGATGGGCAACCGCAGAATTATTGTTCCATAATGTCCACTCCTCCGGTCTGTCCAGGGTGAGGGTCTCATTAGCGCAGTCGGGGTTATACTTTGCCTGATTGATCCAGAATTGCGTGGTATTTCCCCCACCCTGACCCACCATCTGGTAGTAAATGTCGTTCATGAGAGCTGGGTCGGTCACCGGCGGAATGTCGGTGAGATAGCTGGCCATTTCAGGGTAGTCGTCGCCCTCGGGATAGAACATAATTTGTTCTTCATCCTCCTCGACCCGCAGAGTGAAGAGCGGCCCGAGGGTACCAATATCCCCGCAAGTACCTTCCACAGCTTCGGCTCTGAGCTTGTGGATAGCGTCAGCCTTTGCTTGCGCATTCTTATTCAATACCGTCGTAATGTCATACACCATGCAGTGGGACCCGGCCTCAAGCGGGGCCCGAATCAGGATGTCGATGCGATTCCCCGGGGACAGATTAAACGAGGTTAGCTCGTCGAAGGTGCTCTCGTCGGGGACTTCACTGCAATCGGGGTTGTTCAAAAAGGGTTGGCAGTCGTAGTTTTTAGGCGAAAACTGCACGCCGTCCATCGCAATCTGCCGGAGAGAGGGGCTCTCCTTGCCTTCCACATCGGGGAAGCCGATTTGCAGCGCAGCGGCGGATTGCATGGTCGCTCCCAAAAAACGCCAGCGCTGAATTTCGCCCTTTTTCATGGTGATAATTGGGTTGGCCTGACCATTGATGAGCATCGCGTTGGTTTGATCAGCGCCTCCCAGACCGGGTTGTTTTTCCTGAATCTGCTGAATGACCAGTAGTCGGTCTTTTAGCGGCCCGCCCCCTTCGGTCTCAAAGTGCTTGTCAAGTTTCGCGTCGAACTCGCCACGAACCTGGAAGGTGCCGGCGAGCCCGTTGAGCACCTGAAGGGCTGTCGAGCCGTGTTTGTGGGCATGATACCAGTGGGTGCCAGGGGCTTGCGTATAACGTAGCGGATCAACGTCATAGTCGGAATGCCCATATTGAACCACACCATTTTCTCCGTGTGAGCTGTGCGTCGGCAGCTCAGAGGGCTCTACGCCTTGGGGTAATGGCGGGCGCAATTCAATGCCCACGAAGTCCTGCCCCAGCTGCGGGGAAACATGAAAGCCATGGAAGTGAAAGTTGGTCGAATTGTTGCCGTGGAAGCAATTCGGCGGCTCTACCACGACGCCGTTGACGATTTGGCTAGGCGTAAACGGGGGAACACCACCGTTATCGGGGTCGGGTTCGACGTAGCACTCGCCAGTCTCCGGGTTTATGCCGGCATTATCGCCCGAAGTATTACACTTAAAAAAGGCATCGCATGCGAGCGGGCTCTCGTCGTACGGCATGCGGTTGTACAACCTCATCTTGAATCCGGTGCCGTCGGATGCGCCTGGCTTCGTTGCTGGAGTCAGCAAGAAGGTGGGTCCCGGTGCGCTCCAGGCGATATTCGGGCTATTGGGGTCGTCCGCATCGGCTTCGGTAATTGGGATGCTGGGGTCTCTTGGGAAGCCATACGTGCGCAAATTAAGCGTTTGCATCTCCCAATGATCGGTAACCCATACTGGCACACAGCGTTCACGAATGCGTACCACCAATTCGGTTTCAATCTCACCCTCGTATGCCCCGATTATCGTCGGTTCAAGAAGCGGTTCCTGGGAATAGGCTTGCCCCGGCTCGCAGGCGCCATTATTCAACTCGGCCAGATCAGTTTCGTAAATAGCCCGAGGGTCCTCGACAGGCGGTGGCGGTGGTGGGGGTGGCGGTGGTGGTGGTGGCGATGAGGAATTGTTATCTGAGCATGCTGCTAGTACAAAAAAACTTACTGCAAAAATCGAGCAGGCGGCGATTCTGATCAATTGGCCCGGTGAGCGTGTGTACTTTCCGGCCTGGCTAAAGCCCTTGGCCGGAGCAGATATTTTGAGCATGAATGTTCCTCTGTAATAAACTTGCTGTAATGGAACATTATCACCATTTTGTGGGGAATACGTATCTTTTGGTTTCAAAATCACACTGGCGCAAATATTGGCAAATTGAACGTGATATTTTGCGTAGATATCGTTCTTTGATGGGATGTCCAAGGGGAAGTGCCACTAAAATAGAAGACTTGAGGGGGGATGTAGTTTCTTTTCTCGGTAAAACCGGTAATGTCTCAGGCGGTTCCCAGCGAAGGGTCCAGTAGCGGCAAGGAAGGGGTTTGCGCTTTCTTAGCGTTTTTCTAGCTATGCAAAAAATTGCATTCTCCCCTGATAGCATACTGTATACGGGTAAGTCTGTCAGAGAGATTCAGGGTTGGGGTCAGGGCAGAGAGGCACGTTCTTTCACTAATGCCGTCAGCTCCGCGAGTTGCTGTTGAACCGCTGACAACTGCAGCGACATCCGCTCCCGCTCATCGTGTGCCTCCTTTGTCTGGCGGAGGTTTTTCTCCTCCCCCATGACCTCCAGTATCGATCCAATCATCATGTTCAGAAATACAAAAGCTGTGAGGAAAATGAATGTGAGGTAGTAAATCCAGCTCAGCGGGTACACTGCCATGGTGGCGTACATAATGTCGGTCCAGTCTTCAAAGGTAGCCACCCTGAATAGAGTGAGCATGGAAACAGCGACATCTCCCCATAGCACCTCGTCAATGGCCGCGAAGAACAGCGAACCCATGGCCGCATAAATGTAGAAAATGATGAACATCAGCAGGGCGATGTAGCCCATGCGAGGCATTGCCTTGAACAGTGAGTCAATCAGAAACCGAAGTTCCGGTATGACTGAGACCAACCGCAACACCCGGAAAACCCGCAGCAGTCTGCCGAGAAGCACGGCTTCGGAGCCATCAATGGGGATCAGGCTCCCTATAACCACAATGGTGTCGAATATATTCCAGCCATCGAAAAAGAAGCGTTTCTTATTGGCACATACCGCAAAGCGCAGCAGGATTTCGGCAAGAAAGAACAAGGTCACGCCCTTGTCCAGCACCATAAGACTTTGCTCCAGAAGCGGTGGGAGATCATAGGTCTTCGCGCCTATTGCCAATGCGGACAGCACAATGATGAAAATTACAGCTCCACGAAACAGTTTACTGGACTCTATCCGCTGAAGTTGTGCCAGGCGCGAGTTGGTGCTGCTCTCAAAGGTCATTGCTCGCTGTTGCTCAGGTGTGTTGTCGCAGACAAGAAGTGTCGGTACTCCCGATACTCGTTACGCGTGTTTGGAACCATCTTCCTCATTTCCCTCAATTTTTTCGCGAAGCGTTTCGGCCTGAGCCGTGAGCACCGAATAAAGACGAATATTGCCGTTTCTCTGAGCATGAAACGCTTTGGAAACCAACGATTCATGTTCCTTTTTCCATTGTTTCAATGGCGACCTTCTGAAAAATCCAAACATCATCTCTCTCCCTGTGCTGAGTGTTTTTATGAATAGCATAGGAAATACGTATGACGTGTACCCCAAGATCACTTTATATCCATGTGCCGCCGCGTGGGGCGCCGTGTTCGGAAAATTCGCGCGCAAATGCTATCACTATCATGGCGCGTAAACAGCAGTTCAATTTACCCACAGACAGTGGATACGCCATACGGCTGTGGGAAATGTACTAATATCACTGCCGGTGGTATATCTGGCGCCCGCTACTCTGGGTTATACGTATCTTTCGCTATGAATATCAATGACATTACCGATACCATTCTGGACGAAAGCAGCTCATCCAGTGCCTTACAACAGGCGCTCGATGCATTTTTAAAGCAGTGTAGTGACGCCAGTGGTATACAGTCCAACCGCAGTTTTGACGCCTGGGCGGGTGATACCCTGTTGGAGACAGGAGTGGCGATAAACCCGCAGGCGGCAGCGCATTGTGTATTGGACTACCAGCGCAGCGCGGTGTTTATCCGCGGTATCTACGCTGCGATAGAAACCTTAAGGGTACGCTTTCCTGACACCCAACTGGATATTTTGTACGCTGGCTGCGGCCCTTTCGCCACGCTCCTGCTGCCGCTGCTCTGCAAGTTCTCGCCCGGTGATCTTAGAATACACCTGCTGGATATTCACCAACGCTCGCTGGAAAGCGTTAATTTGCTAATGACCCATTACGGGTTAGCCGGCAATGACTTCTACACCATTCAGGGCGACGCATGTCACTATCAACACGATGTGAATCTGCACCTGATAATCGCCGAAACCATGCAGAAATCCCTGGAACAGGAACCGCAATTTGCCGTCACGGCCAATCTCGCACCGCAACTTGGCCCCAGGGGCATTTTCATTCCACAGCGTATAGAGATCTCCTTATGCCTGGCGGATCTGGATGATGAAAGCACAATATACGGAAAATCACCGCGGGTGGACCCGAACTTAGCCGAAATGGAAGCGCGGCGGTTCCCGATAGAAACGATTTTTACCCTGTCTCCATCGCAAGTATCCGAGCAGCTGCGCACTGTACAAAAAAACAGTCACAGCAACACGCTTGAACTGGACCTCACAGTGGTAAAAATACCGCCGATAAAGGACATGGCCAGGTTTGACGCGGCGCTGTTCACGCGGATTACCGTATTTGGGCCGTATCTCCTACAGGACTATGAATCAGAGATTACACTGCCACAAAAATGCCAGGAGCTGGCACCATTGGCGGGGGGTGAACGCTACCGGATAAGCTACCAACTGGGCAGTTATCCAAGGTTCAACTTCGAACGACTTGGCAATCCTTGAACGAGCACACATCCGGCGCGGAAATTCTCCAGGGCAGGGCCGCAACCAGCGATGCCCGAAAAATTTTCATCCGCTATCTGGTCGTCTGATCTAGACACATTGATTGAACGTATTAAGACCAATTCCTGCTCATCGCGTTCATACGCGGCCCTGGCGGCAGTGGTTGTTTTGCTGCATGGTGACTGTTGCCCGGGCGGAAGAGGGCGAATCAAACTACTCGTTTTCTGAGGCCGCCAGGTATCCGCAGCAGGTTTCTGAGTTTGACGCCACCAGGTTGACACCGGAATGGCATGAGGCGCTGCCAGTAAAACGCATGGCCTATGCCAGACCGGAGTTGCCGCCTCGCAGCGTAAATATTAGTGGGTGAGGAGATTGTAGCGACTCAATCCAGCGCGACCAATGCCGCCAGGCTGTTCAGCTCGGAATGAAAAGGGTCAGTGTCCGCGTCTCTGTGCCAGCTATATTCGGCGGATGTCATGGCAGTCAGGGCTGCCTCCTCACCGAACAATCGCTGGATGATCGCCAGGCTCATGTCCGTACCCGCTGAGACACCTGAAGAGGTCACCACCGGCCCGTCGTCCACCCAGCGAGCCCGCTCAATCCACTCTACTTTGTCACATTGCGCGACAGCGAGGGCGAACAGTTGCTTGTTGCTGGTGGCACGGTGGCCGTCCAGCACACCTGCTTTTGCCAGTAGTGCAGACCCTGTACATACCGACGCTGTGATCTGCGCCTGTTTTGCCCGCTCTGCCAGAAAGGACAGCAAAGACGCATTCTCCAGCGCCGGTATTGTGCCGAAGCCGCCGGGTAGTAGCAGGATATCCAGCTGTGGTGCATCGGTGAAGTCATACTCGGCCAGCACTTTCGGGCCGTTTTCAATATCCATTCCCATCGCCGCGATGACCGGTCCTTTGTGTTCTGCCACCATATGAATACGAACCTTTTCAGGGCCGAGCAATGAAAACATTTCCAGCGGGCCAAACAGGTCCAGCATTTCAAAGCCGGGATAGAGAATAGCGCCCAGGTTGAAGGTTTTTTCTGTCATGATCTCTCCAGATATTCGCTTATTGGTATTGGCGAGTGGGCACCGCTTATTAGTGTCAGGCGACGAAAGGATTCAACCCCTGTCGGCGATAGTTGTTCTATGCAATAAGCGGGCATAACCCGCAGGGCTTTATGTTGGTCTGCGAACAGAGGTGCCTTTTCGTCGCTCTGGCGCTCCACAGCAATAATGTGCTCTCTCCCTGGAATGGGTTCGATAAACGGGTCATCTCCGAAGTGGCCAAAATAGGATGAAAACTGTTCCAGGTCATCGTCAGTCATTGCCTCGCCGGGAAACGCCAACACGTGGTGTGTAAGCCAGGCTGCCCTGATGGCAGCGACGGTTATATTGTAGCAATTCAGTGGCTGCTTTGGCGTAAATCACTCTGGTTAATCGAGCGGAAAAATTCAAGCTGGCAATACGCTTGCCGCAGATCACTGCGCTTATGTTTGACTCGTTTTCGTCAGCCTGAAGCCTTCATAGCCACTGGTCACTACGTCTTCACAGATCTCCTTGTAGCGCTTGCCACCGCCCAGGTAGACCATAAACACCCGTGGTTTGCCTTTGATGTTGGCTCCGAGATACCAGGATTCTGCGGAGGGCAGCAGGGTAGCGTCGGCGACCTCCTTGACGTGGGTAATCCACTTATCCTCTGATTCCTGCGTGGTTTCGATAGTATCGAGGTGGTGTTCCCGGAGATGACCTATACAGCCAGCAATCCATTCGCAGTGCTGTTCGATGCTCAGTGGCATATTGAACAATACGGAGGGGCTGAGTGGCCCGGTGACGGTAAAGAAGTTGGGGAAGCCGGCTGTCATCAGTCCGAGATTGGTGCGGGGCCCCGCGGACCAATGATCCTGCAACCTCTTGCCCTCGCGGCCGTGGATATTCATCTTGTAGAGCGAACCGGTAAAAGCATCAAACCCGGTGGCGTAGATAATCACATCGAGTTCATGCTCCTCTGATTTTGTGCGAACCCCGTCCGGGGTGACTTCTTTTATCGGGTCCACCTTGAGATCGACCAGGGTGACATCGTCACGATTATAGGTTTCGTAGTAGCCGGTTTCGCAAGGCTGGCGCTTGGTGCCGTAGTTCAATTCCGGTGCCGGAACCAGTTTCTCGGCTACCGCGGGGTCCTTGACCTGCTCGCGGATCTTTTCGCGCACGAAGGCGCCAGCGGTATCGTTGGCCGCCTTGTCCATCAGCAGGTCGCCGTAACTGCCCAGCCACAGACTAAAACCACCTTCATTCCAGCGGTTTTCGTAATGTTCCTGGCGCTGTTCCGGTGAATCGGCAGTTGCGGATGGACGGACATGGTAGAACGGAACTCCGGCAAAGGCATTCCACGAGTCTTCCCGGACTTGTTTATAGCGGGCTTTAATTTCGTTTTGCTCTTCCTGGCCAAGGGGACGGTTGTGCAGCGGTGCGGCGAACGGCGGGGTGCGCTGGAAAACTGTAAGGTGAGCGGCCTTCTCTGCGACGATGGGAATCACCTGCACGGCTGTCGCGCCGGTGCCGATGATGCCAACGCGCTTACCAGCGAAATCAACACCTTCCCGGGGCCAACTGCTGGTAAAAATAGACGTGCCCTGGAAACGATCGATGCCCTTGATATCCGGCGCTGCAGCAGTGGAGAGGGCACCGACGCCGGAGATCAGAAAGCGAGCTGTGAGGACCTTGCCATTATCGGTTGATACATGCCAGCGGCTGTCGGCCTCGTGGTAATCGGCGCGAGTCACCCGGGTGCTGAAGCGAATGTCCTTGCTGAGATCGAATTTATTGGCGACAAATTCGAGATAGGCGAGGATTTCGGGCTGTGACGCATATTTTTCGCTCCACTCCCATTCCTGCTGCAGCTCATCCGAGAAGGAATAGGAATAATCCATGCTGGGAATATCGCAGCGTGCCCCGGGATATCGGTTCCAGTACCAGGTGCCGCCCACGCCATCGCCAGCCTCAATCGCGGTAGCGTACAACCCCAGCTTGTCACGCAGCAGGTGCAGCATGTAAAGGCCGGCAAAACCGGCGCCGACGACGATAGCGTCGAAATCGTTTGTGGTCTGATCAGTGACATTATTATTGTTAGTCATCCGGTAGTTCCATTGTTTAGTGAAAGGGTATCAAGGATATTTTTTGGGGTCAAGGCGGGTTGAGCCTATGTCCATTTGAATGTCTTTCATGGCGATATCGTTGTTACCAGAGTCTTATTAAGATAGCCCACTACTTTTAAACGTATATCCGAGCGGGGGAACACTCTGCAAGCCAATACCGTACCGGACTGTTCTTCCTGTTCTGTAACCCGTCCTCGGCTCATTTTTTTGCATTCGTATGTGCCATGCAAAATTTCAATTTTGCAAACACCGCAGCCTCCACCCCTGCAACCTACGGGGATGCCCTTTTTGCCCAGTTGCAACATCGCGGCTAGAAGGTGTTGTGTTTCCTTGCAGTGGAAAGTCTCTTCCGTGTCGGCAATGGTGATCGTGTGCGGCATCGAGACCCCTAGATATTTTTGAACAAGGGACTTTTTGTCTTTTCTGATGCGCCATCCGCCGCCGTTAGAAATCTCTCCATAAACATATCTTTTTCAAAGACTCGGCCGCGCATAAGTGCGGTAATACAGGCATCGATCATCGGCGGAGGTCCACACATATAGGCCCTGTAACCTTCAAATTTACCTGAGAAATGCTCGATCGCAACATCGTGCACAAAACCGGTAGCACCATCCCAGTCTTTCTCTATATCGGGCCCGGACAAGCCGGGAACGTAAGTAAAGTTCTCGTGCTGACGCTCTAGCTGCAAAAACATGTCTCTGTAGTAGAGCTCTTTGAGGTTTCTCGCGCCCTGGAATAAGACAATTTCCCGGTTATCGCCACGCTCCAGTAAATCCAGAATCATGGATTTCGGGCTCGATAGGCCCGAGCCGCCGGCAAAAAACAGTAGCGGGCGGGTGTCGGATATCCGGATGAAAAAATGACCATAGGGCGCGGAAAACGTAAGTTCATCTCCCACCTTAAGGTTTTCGTGTATCCAGGTAGTGCCTTCGCCACCTTCAATGAGGGCGATGTCAAATTCAATGACATTTCTCTCATTAGGTGACTGTGCCATGGAGAATGGCCTGGGAGTATCGAGTCCGGGGAGATGCAGGTTGGCATATTGCCCCGATTGAAACTCCAGACCATCGCCGTCGATTTCGAGAAAAACCCCCAGAATTCTAGGTGTCAATTTCTCCAGTTTGACGACCGTGCCAATATAATCCTGCACCGGGAGATTCTGCGCGTCGGGTTCTTCCTCGACATCTGCTTCAATAACCAGGTCGCTCATTGGTTTACTGCAGCAGGTCAGGCATTTTCCCTCGTCACGCTCAAAATCCAGCAGAGCAAATGGCGATGCATCGTCGCCAATTTCAACGTCTCCTTCGAGAACGTCTACTTTGCACGTACCGCAAAGTCCGTGGCCACAGGCATGCGGTAAATACACTCCCTGGCGCAGCGCCGCATCCAGTATGGTCTGGTCTTCTTCCACTTCTATGGTGACGCCCAACGGTTCTATGGTGACTTCAAAACTCATGGCTATATTCTCGTGCCATTAATGCCCGTCAGTCCGGGGGTCTTGAATCGTATTAGCGATTTATGCGCCACACCGTTTTCTGCCAAAGACTTTGCCATATCAGGCTCAAACGCTTCTCCGTCGAGGTTCCACAGCACCTGCGACCAGTTCACTTTCTCAAAGTCGTCGTGCCAATTAAATACTGACGACATTACGTCAGATACCAATGCCTGAAATGGCATTTGAGGGGGCAGCGGGAAGGCCTGGGCGGCACAGAATAATAAGTGATCGTCCCAGCTCACGTAAACCACCTGATTACCGTGAAAATTTTCGACCTTGTCCCGAACAATATCGACGTATCCATCTTTTGCAATAATAGCCACTGTTCACTCCTACCTATTAAATATATGGCAAACTCTCAGTCATTAGAGCCGGTTTTGGCCGGTTCATCCTTGCCGTGCCATTCCTGCCAGCGCCGGTAATCCTGAGAGTCAAAATAGTCACTGCCGTCTTCGGGCGCGAATTTGTACCACTCGCGGACTTCCGGAATAGTGGCGCCACCACAATTACCCTGAAAAATCTGATGAACTGGCAGCCAGGCCTGTGTGTATTTTTCCGGTTCGTGTTCAAAAATATCTTTACAGCCGTCAGAACAGAAATTGTATTTGTCGCCTTTGAACTCGGTACTGCGGAAGCTCAGTTGCATAGGATCAGTCTGGACCTCTGTAAACACCATGGGGATTTGGCACACCTGGCAAAGCTGTGGCAGGCTTTCCATATACTTGAAGGTGCCTTCTTTTTTCTGTTTCTTCCAATGTTCGAACCGCGGCCGGTAGTATTTATCGAAGGTGTCCGGATATTTTTCCGATAGCCAGTCCATTTTTTCGTCGGAAGGCTCGAATGTGTGGAACCCGGTCGCGCTACCTAGCGCGCAAAATACTGACCATACCTGGTGGCTCAGGTGATCAGCCTCGGCGGTGGCCAACTCGTGATGCTTGGGCATTTTCAGGCCATAGCGGCCAAGGTCTTCAAACAGCGCACCACCATTTTCGACAAAATATATTTCCCAGGCTTCTTTCCAGGACATTGGGCTGTTGGTCAACATATAGTCCTGCATAGCAGAGACCAGTGCCAACAAGCGGTAGGCACGCCAGAAGTGCTTGTCTATCCAGCGTTGGATGATTGGCAGGTTATCCTCGTGTTGCTCCAGCATGAACTTGATAATTTCCAGCCCCAGCGTCATATGCCGTGATTCATCGGACTGGGCGGAGAAACCGAAGGTCGTGGTGGCCATATCCCCGTTGTAGGCAGCACCGGACATAAAGGGTACAAACAACATATTGGTCAACACATATTCGAAGGCAAACGAAATGGAAGTAATGAACTCGAAGGGGCCCGAAGATTGCGCATCTTCTATGAATGACTTGGGCACCGACAAGTACCAGACCCGGTCAAACTGGTAGAAGGGGTCGTGAAGTCCCGTAAAGTGCTTGTTGTAGTGACTGATGGTGTGGATTTGGGTTTGGGCATGGCGTAGTTCATCAATGGCCTGCATCTGGCAGGCGACCCGGGCGCCTTCTCCCCTGAAATGCCGGCCCAGAAACGCAAAGCCCTGGTGAGCGCCATACTCGAGAGGGGTAACGCCGGTAATAAACAGTTTTATCGCACTGAGGTAGCTGGCGTCCACCAGGTTGGTCTGGCCATTATTCTGGGCGAAGCTATCGATAATTGCGTAGAGTTTCTTCTCCTTTTCTGCCTGGAATTTCCAGTAGGCGTCCATGGTCAGACGGAAAGGGTCTTCCCACTTGTCCCAGTCAGTAATCTTGATGCCTTCAAATGAGTCATAGGGGAATACATCATCCATTTTCTGGTAAGTTGTATCCCAGCCCATACCGCGGGTGAGCAGTTCATATCGCTTACGTAAATTTAACTTTTTAGCCGCCATTACAATATCCTCTTCAATGCAATTATTATGTGTTAGCCCCAGCTCAGCTCAAATTTGTCATCGTCTTCATCAACATTGCCCGCCAGTGAAATAAGAACCAGGTGCATTTCCTGCACATCCCACTCGCGCCCTATGAGTTCTTCAACGGTCTCACGTTTCACAATGAGGCTGCCGGCTCGCTCCAGACGCACCATGCCAGGTTGATACTGAATATTGACGCCCGGATTATCTTGCTCCACAGCCTCAATAATGGGGCGTGCGTCTTCGTTGTCCTGAAAAATTAAGAATGCTGTATTTTTTTTACCCGACATAGTTTCCGCCCCGCTAAACTGTTAAGCCCTGCTTACCAAACCTGGCAAGCAATTCCTGTTTCACTTCCGCTAATTCTGCTGCGCCCTCTGTGCCGAAGGCTTTTTCTGCCACAGGTTCCAGGGCCTCTGACAATCGGTTAGTCCACTTGTCCAGCCAACTAGATAGCAACTGTTGATTCGCTTCCGATTCCTGCGCAGTAACTTTGGCCAGGGCATTGGTCCAACGCACGGTCTCGCTGTACCACTCGGACATGAATTCTGTCAGCATTGCGATCGTGCCCCCGCCATTTTGCGACAGCTTTCTCTCGAACCTGTCCCACAGCAAAGGGAAAATCAGACCGTCAAGTACGAAGTTTTGTGCCACCATCAATTCGAACCAGTCTTCCAACACGAACATGTCTTCTATGGCGTGCCGTAGTCCTTGCCATTCGGGTGCATCCATCCAGTCTTTTTTCGCAGCGTCCAGGGCGGTGACTTCGTTGCCATCGATAAGCAGGCCGATGCGCGAAATGTACTGGGCCATACCCAGGTGATCCATGGCGTTGAACATGGCTACCGAGCAAATTGTGGTGCCATAGCCCATGCAGTCTATCTGGCAGTTATTCATGTTTGCAGCCCACTCGACGTGGCGCAACGGAACCAGTATGTCGCGTACTGCCTGTTTGATATCATCAGGCAATTCGTCCAGCAGGTCGCGCTTGTCAACAAAAGCGTAATTATGCTCGGCTACTTCCTGTTGTTTGGCGCGCGCGATGGTATAGGTACCGTAGTAATACTGGCGAGGGTCGGCGAAGCTGTACCAGTCCTCCATGACGATAGCGGTTCGGCCTGTATCGTAAATTTCATGGTTTTTATCCCACAGCGGCCGGTACTGGAAATTTGCAGTGGGCTGCACATCGTAAACCGCCTCCTGGTAACGCGAGGCGGGCCTTTTGTTGCCAAAGCGCTCCTCCAGGTTGCCATAGGACAGGCGTATGGGAGTGATTGCCTTCGCTGAAATTTCAATACTCATATTTGCTCCTGTAAGATGATGCTAGTTGGCCTTGTCGTCACTGAAACCCGGCACACCAAATCGCCATTTCAATTTGTCGTAATCAACGGCAGCTTCCTGTTCGGCTGTTATATGCTGCGCGTCGTTGTCCTCGCAGAATTTCCTGAAGTGTTCGAAAGGTAAAACCAGTTCAACGTTGATGGTTGGGTCGCCAATCGCAAACTCAAATTCCACGTATTTGTCATGTAACACTTTGGTCACACGCACATATCGCTGACCTTCTATTCCGGCATGAAGTTTTATATTTTTAGACATATCACTGTATAGATAGCAATATCTGTGCCAGAGCCTGTTTGCTGTTATGTGGTGACCTGAACCCAGGGGAGTTTTTGCGCTGGTAAAAGGGCACAACGGTCATGGGGTAGGGCAAAAAAAAGCATTATTATTTCTATAAAAAACAATTGGATAGGGTGTTTTTCCTATAGGCGTACAGCGACTACTCTGTAAAGACCGGCTGGGGTTGGGAAGCGATGAAGGTATTAATGTGTTGCGAAATGATTAGCGTTTTCTCAAGGTGTGGCTATGTCTAAAAGAGTAAGGTTTGTTTTTTTTTAATCAAATGATAAAGCCCCGGTCTTCGCCCTCCCGGTCAGTTCGAGCGCAGGGCTCTCCAATCGCCAGATGTCTGGTCTCTACTGCGCTTCAGCAAGAAAATCTTTTACCAGACGAATAAAGCGGGCGTTGTGCTCAATCTGCGTCCAGTGCCCGCAGCATCCAAACATGTGGAGTTGGGCGTTCGGAATGAGGTCAAACAGGGTTGTTGATGTAATGGGCGGCACCACGATATCTTCACGCCCGTGAAGAATCAGTGTTTCATGAGGGATGTTCTTTATATCTTGCAGGTCACTGGCCAGGGCGTCGACACTGCGCTGTCGCGGCGCGGGAAACATTTGGCTGAAGGTTTCCTGAAAGCCCGGCTGAATGCTGGCTTCATAGCGTAGTTGTGCCAGTTCGTCAGTTACCAGGCTGCGGTCATAGGCAAACAGATCCATCATGTTTCTCATATTCGCAACCGAGGGCTCATAGCCCCAGACCTCATCCAGCCCCCGGGTCAGCTCAAAGGGAACCCCTGCTGCGCCCATAAGAATCAGCCGCTCTACTCGCTGGGGGTATCGAATTGCCAGTGCAATGGCGAGGGCCCCGCCAAATGAATTGCCTACCAGGTGGGTTTTTTTGATATCCAGCGCATCCATCAGGTCAATGGCATGCTGGACCCAGTTCTCCATCGTGTATTCATAGCCGTTGACGCGCTCGGTATAGCCAAAGCCGGCCATATCCGGAGCGATCACCCGGTGCTGTTCCGCCAGTGCTGGAATGACCAACCGCCAGTTTGCCCAGGCGGTGACGCCGGGGCCGGAACCGTGAATGAGGAACACCGGGTCGCCACTGCCCACATCGTGATAATTTGTGGTAAAGGCTCCTGTCTGGATGCGGTTGGCTAGTTCAGGGTTATTGCTCATCACGGCGATTTCCTAATTGGCACTTGGGGCTTGCAGCTTGGCGAGACGGTAGGCGAAGGCAGGCCGGGAAAGGCCTAAAAGCCGGGCTGCCTTTGACACGTTATCCCCGGCAAGTGTCATGGCTTTTTGTACCAACACCGACTCCACATCGTCCATAGAGATAGATTGACTGAATATGGTGTCGGCCCAGGAGTCGGGCTCCCTATTCTTTATCGGGTCGGTACTGGCTTGCGCCAATCCGGCAATATCGGTGTCGACCTGGATGGCATTTTCCTCACCCGCGCCCGGCAGTACGGAATCAAGCGTTATGCGCTGATTCTCCTCTGTCAATATCACGCCACGTTCAACGGCGTTTTCGAGTTCGCGTATATTGCCGGGCCACTGGTGATGTAAGAGCTGATTTATGGCTCTATCAGAGAGGCCCAGCGTCTTTTTCGTATAGAGAGACTCATACTTTTTAACAAAAAAACTGACCAATAGGGGGATGTCGTCGAGTCGCTCGCGCAGGGGGGGAATATGCAGTGGAAAGACGTTGAGGCGGTAGTAGAGGTCTGCTCTAAACTTCCGCGATTTTACCGCATCTTCCAGGTTCTCATTAGTGGCGGCGATTATGCGCACATCTACACGGCGAGTTTTTGTGCCGCCGACAGGTTCGAATTCATGTTCCTGCAATACCCGAAGCAGGCTTGCCTGGGCGCGCGCGGACAGCTCGACCACTTCATCAAGAAAAATGGTGCCCTTATCGGCGCGCTCGAAACGGCCCTGCCGGGAATGGGTTGCCCCCGTGTAAGCGCCTTTCTCGACACCGAATAGCTCTGCTTCCAGTAGTTCCTGTGGGATGGCGGCACAATTAATCGCGACAAATGCCTGGTCGGATCGCTCACTGTGCAGGTGAATTCCCTTCGCGATCATCTCCTTGCCTACCCCAGTTTCACCCGTTAGTAAGACAGAGGCTTTAGAGGAGGCCACCTTGTTAGCCAGGCTGCAGGTCGTTTTGAAGACTCTCGATTCGCCCACAAGCGTGGAAAATATGCCTTCATCATCTTCGCCGGATACGCCCAGTGCAACCTGTGCTTGTACGCTATAAAGGGTATCCAGCAAGGAATCCGAACGGGAAAAAATTTGATAGTCTTCAGCGTTGTCCCACTCCGCCAGAGACTTGCCTATGATGCGACATTCATTGTCGCCCTGGCCGCGGCACGAAACTTCCTTAAATAAAATATCGAAGCCCATGATGTTGGAGCCAAAGCCGCAGGCGTAACCGAGCAGATTCCAGCACACCGGCCAGTCAAGCACACCCTTTTCCGCCAGGGAAATATCGACCTCGTAGGAGTCAATCCAGATATGCTCCATCAGGAAATGCCCCCGCGCGGGATCCAGTTCGAGCACCAGGGGTTCTACCTGGACCATGCCGCGCAGCATGTGCAATTGCGGTCCGGCAAGGAATAAGTCCTTGATGCTTGCACCGGGTCTGGACTTGCGAGCAAGCTCGGCATCCACTTTGCCATTCCTGTACCCGGCGCGCATGTACAGGCCCCGGGCTCTTTCGGTCCCTATCGATTGAATAATCTCGTGCCGTGAACTGGACAGGGCCGGGATTGTTTGCAGGACACAGCGCTGTTCATCAAGCCAGATTTTGCCCTGTTCCGGGCTGAAGTGTACATGCCGGGCTAAATCTGAGGCGTTTGGAAACTCTATGGCGGTCTGTTTCTTTTGCATACGGTCTTTAAGTATCACGTGCAAATTATTATGATTTTTACTATATCAGCAAATATTTTTGCTGGCCAACGATAAAATACCTGCATATTCAGCTTCGGTTTTATCTAATCATAAATCTCAGGGCGCACAGCATAATCTCGCCTTCCAATGCATTGGGTAATTTCGCTAATAAAATGTTGGCGTGAAATTTGCTGCTTAATGTGTGTCTCTAGCGGGAGTTACCCATTTGAAAACTTCGCGGGCGAATTGGTCAGTTTTCGTGGACCGTATTGAAGGGTGGTTTGAGTTATGTGGCGATAACACCGAAGAAGGCACAGTTGGCACATGGCAAAATCCACGGGAGCGGTGAAATGACCTACCAGGTAAAGGTGGAGCCATCGGGCGATACTTTTGACGTGGAAGCGGGGCAGACCATTTTGGACGCAGCCCTGAAGTCCGGTGTGTACCTGCCCCACGCCTGCTCGCAGGGCGTATGTTCCACTTGCAAAATTGTGGTGGTAGAGGGTGAGGTGGATATTGGACAGGCCTCCGAGTTCGCCTTGCTGGATAGCGAGCGAGGCGAGGGCAGGGTTCTGGCCTGTTGTGCGATGCCCCTTGCCGACCTGATAATCGAAGCGGATATTGAAAACGAACCCGATGCTGAGCGGCATAGAGTCGGCGACTTTGAGGCCGTGGTGACCAGTATCCAGGACCTCGCTCCCCAAATTAAATCCATTTTCCTCGCGGTGGGGGGCGATGGCCTGGATTTCCAGGCGGGGCAATACATTAATCTATCTGTCCCTGGACTGGGCGGCGCCCCCAGAGCATTCTCAATCGCGAGTCCCCCGTCTTCGAATAACGTTATTGAATTAAACGTGTCCCTGGTGGAGGAGGGCGAAGCTACCCATTATTTACACAATACGTTACAGGTGGGCGATGTTTTAAGCGTTAGCGGCCCCTATGGACAGTTCTATATTAGAAAATCGCTGCCTGAGCCAATGATTTTTCTCGCCGGCGGTTCTGGCTTGTCCGGTGTCAAATCCATGGTAATGGAACTTGTTGAAAGCAATGACCCGCGCCCCATAACACTCATCTACGGGGCGCAAAGTGAGCAAGACATTTACTATCGGGACTTATTTGAACAATACGCTCGGGAGCGCACCAACGTTACCCTGCTGTTGGCGGTCAATGGCGATAACTCGCCACCCTCTGGAGACAACCGGTGGGGTAGTCTCCAGGAACTGGCCTATCGCCACTTCGAGGGGAAATTCGAAGGGTACAACACCTATGTTTGTGGCCCACCTTCAATGGTGGATAGCTGTGTAACGACATTGATGCGAGGGCGGTGTTTTGAAAAGCACCTTTTTGTCGAAAGATTTTATAACAACAGCAACAAATCAGGCAGACCAAAACACGCGGTGTTCAAACACATTTAAGACGCTTTTACCGGACTCGACAGTACCCCGGGCGGATGGAGGGTGACCCCCGGTCACCCCAGCTCAGCTGAGGTGCCGGCTCACGAAGTCCGCGATCGTCTCGTGCAACTCGGCACTGCGAGGCACCACGCCGGACATCCAGTAGACGCCGTGAATCAGGCCGTCAAAACGCTTCATGGTGACGGGAACGCCCGCTTTCTCCAGGGCGTGGCCGTAGCTTTCACCCTCATCCCGGATCGGGTCGAACTCTGCGGTCATGACCAGCGCGGGTGGCAGCCCCGCCAGGCTTTCCGCCATGATCGGCGAGGCAAGCGGATTACTCGCGTCTTCATCCCGCGCCAGGTATTGTTCCCAGAACCAGGCAATCCCCGCGGTGGTGAGCAGATAACCCTCGCGGTTCTCCTCCCGTGACGCGAAGTTACCATGACGTTGGATTACCGGGTAGGTGAGGATTTGGGCTTTGACGGCTGGGGTACCGCGGTCGCGCGCCATCAGCGCAGCGACAGCTGCGAGATTGCCGCCGGCGCTGTCGCCGATCACACCGAGGCGCGCGGGGTCACCGCCAAATTCCGCAGCATGTGCGCTGGCCCAGCAAAGAACAGCGTAAACGTCGTTTGTTGCAGCGGGAAATTTCGCTTCTGGCGACAGGCGGTAGGTCGCCGCCACTACGATTGCGCCATTGCGATTGGCCAGCGCACGGCAGGGCTCGTCGGCCACCGCGAGACTGCCGCCAACCCAGCCGCCGCCATGGTAGTACACCAGTACTGGCAGTGGTCCCGCCACATCGGGCACATAGACACGCACCTGTAGCGGCCCGCCTTCGCTTTCGACCGATTGCTCGATGACCTGCTTGACCTCTTGTGGCTCGGCTTGAAGCCCGACGAAGGTTTCGACGGCCCCGCGCGCTTCTTCAACGCTCAACTGTTCAAAGGACTTGAGTCCCTGCTCCTGGAGTGCTTTCAGCAGGCCTTCTGTATGGGGGTCGAGTGGCATTTTTAATATCTCCTTTTATTAGTAGTGATCGTTGACTGAAAGATAGGCTAAATATTGCCATCGGTCAATACCGCTTCAATGACTTCGTCCTGAATCTGTTTCAGTTGGATTGTCGTTCTGAGGAATGCCAGGGCTATCGACGTTGTTGCCGATTTCCCTCATGCCTGCGAAGACCGGTAAAGATTCAGGCAGACTGCGGCGCACTCATCTTCGCTATGCAATTCAAGGTTTCTGCCTGATACATTTTTCCCCGTTCATTGAGAAAATCGAGCACATGCAGCGACGTGGGTACGAACCCAAAGCCAATATCCAGCTCGGGATGCCACTGAAAAATGGAGCCGCCTAGCCCCATCCACCCGAAGAAGCCTTCTCTGCCCTCATTGAAGGCACGTTCAGCCGGGGTGCTGTCCGGTGTGCAGGCTGTGAAACTGTCCACGCCGCCCTGAGTAAAGCGCGTGGTTAGTAGCGCGCCCATATCGGCTTTCACGGGGTTCTCATGCATGGCCTTCCAGGCTTGGTCGCTCAAATATTCGGTGCCCTCCGATCGACCGCCGGCCGACATCATGGCCGCTATCTTCGCCAGGCCCCTGGCGGAACACTTGGCATTGGCTGAAGGCGTCTCGCCTCTGTCAAAGCCCGCATTATTGAAGAACCCCATAATGCCCATCCCCACGAAAGGGGGTGGGATTCCAGCCTTTCTTCCCTTGATCAAGGACGGCATAACCCGCATGAGTTTGCCCAGGATCTGGAAAATGTTGTGTACGATGCGCCTGCCGAGAAACCGGGGCTTGAGGCTCTGCAGGAGCTGATAACCGAAACCCAACGCACGAACTTTGGAGACTCGCTCCAATTCCTGATCATTGACACCTACCACGGCGTCGACGTTCAGTGGCTGACTGATGTCCTCGCGCAGAAATTCGCCGATGGTGCGGCCCGCAGGATCTACCCTCCGAAAAACCTCATTGACGATCCAACCCCGGGTGAGGGCGTGATATTCCCGTTTTCCGCCACTAGTGCCAAAGCGTGACGCATGTCCTTCAATAATGCGGCCCACAGCATTTTTTTTGATATTCGCTGTAAATAGATCTTCCATATCGAGCGACGTATCAAAATTGGCAAGCCCCGCTTCGTGCCTCATGAGGTCGGCAACGGTCAGCCCGTCTTTGCCATTGGCACCAAATTCTGGCCAATATTGCGTAATCCTGGCATCGTAGCTCAGCAAGCCTTTGCTCACGAGTGAGGCAATAGCAATAGCCTCAAGGCTTTTCCCACTGCTGAAGACGTTGACCAGTGAGTCCGCTGAAAAATTGCTGTCACCGATTGCCGACGCCCACAAATCCACCACCTTTTCGCCACGATAGTACACGCAGAGCTGGGTGTTCTGCTCCGCCATCGTGTTCATCTGGTGCTCGTATAGTTGCCGGATTGACTCAAACCCGGGCGCAACTATGCCATTGATCTGGATGTGCTTCGCTGTGCTGAGACTCATCTATTGCTCCACTGAATATTGGTCCGTTTTGCGCGGGAGAGTTGTAATACAGGATGACCAGCCCGCTGCTTCAGCACTGAACTATACCCTGTCTTCCGATGTGATACCCCGATAACTGTTCCCCCGAGCGCCCGGCGATGTTGGCTACTCAGCCCAACTTCGTCGGAATTCGAGAGGTGTTTTCAGTGTGTGAACAAGCTACCGGGGCGTGGAAATATTCATTGTAGAGTAAGTGATACTCAGGTTCAGGACGCTGCAAACCTGGCTTGAATCAACCGGGCGCTGGTTCCGCCCGGTACTCCAGTAGTAAACGATACGGGATCAATTGCTGGGCGAGTTCTTCTGCAACATTTCCAGAACCTTGTTGAGGTTAAAGCTACCCGCCTCCTGGCGCGGTGGGAACTCCTTGTAGGTCTCCAGGTGCTGTGCAACGTAGCCTACCGCCGGCAAAATCAGGTAAGCGCGGTCGAAACGCCACATGTCATAGGGAGAGGCCTCTACATCGGCCCGCTCAAACGGGTCGCCGCGCAGGTCGAACAGTTTCGGTAAGCGCAGTACGACCATGGGGTCCTGCCATACGTTGAAGCCGTGTGCCCGCTGCTCCATGAAAACCATCTTCCAGCGGCCATAGCGCAGATTCGCAAGCTGACCGTCATCAGTCCAGTAGAAGAACTCCTGGCGTGGCCCCTCTTTAACGTCACCGTTGAAGTAGGGCATCATGTTGTAGCCGTCCAGGTGAACCTTGTAATTGCGACCAATCGCGCGGTGCCCTTTGAGCAGTTTTTCCTTAATGTCCGGTTCTCCGGCCGCCGCCATCAAGGTGGGCAGCATGTCTTCGTGCGAGAACACGTCGTTATAGACGGTTCCTGGCTTGATCACACCGGGCCACTTGATCATGGTAGGAACCCGATACCCGCCTTCCCAGTTGGTGTTCTTTTCGTTGCGGAAGGGCGACATGCCGCCGTCCGGCCAGGTAAACATCTCAGCGCCATTGTCGGTTGAGTACATGATAATAGTGTTGTCTTCGATACCAAGCGCATCGACTTTCGCCAGCAGCTCACCGACGTGCTTGTCGTGCTCGGCCATGCCATCTGCATATATCCCAAGCCCGGTAACCCCTTCGGATTCCGGCTTCAGGTGAGTGTTGACATGCATGCGGCTAGAGTTCCACCAGAGGAAGAAAGGCTTGTTCGCCTTCACCGCTCGCTCCATGAAATTGATAGCGCCAGCAGTCACTTCCTCATCCACTGTTTCCATACGTTTTCTGGACAGCGGCCCTGTGTCCTCGATTTTGCCGTCCGCGTTTGACTTGATGACACCGCGAGGGCCGAATTTCTTGGCGAAAGCAGCGCCCTTGGGATAGTCCGGGCTTTCGGGCTCTTCCTCGGCGTTGAGGTGATACAAGTTGCCGAAGAACTCATCGAAACCGTGGTTGGTGGGCAGATGTATGTCCAGGTCGCCCAGGTGGTTCTTGCCATACTGCGCCGTCATGTAGCCATGATTCTTCAGCAGCCCTGCCAGCGTGGGATCCTTTTCAGATATACCTTCCTTTGCGCCTGGCAGGCCAACTTTCAGCAGGCCTGTGCGAAACGGACTCTGACCAGTGATAAAGGCGGAGCGTCCTGCAGTACAGCTTTGGCCCCCATACCAGTCGGTAAAAATGGCACCCTCGGACGCAATACTATCGATATTGGGGGTTCGGTATCCCATCATGCCGCGGTTGTAAGCGCTGGTATTGAACCAGCCGATATCGTCGCCCCACAGGACGAGAATATTGGGCTTGTCCTGAGCCTGGGCGAGGCTGGCCGCAAAGAGGCTGAATAGCAGGGGTAGCCCGAGTATCCGCCCAATACGCGCTGTTGCACGTCTATTAGTCAAAAAGTGCTTTATTCTTACGAACATGTACTGAGCTCCTGCTTATTATGTTAATTAGTCTGGAGAGGTTGGCATTGTTACGCGCCAGATGGGCACCCGGATCGATTGTAGCCACTTATTATAAACACTAGTTCAGGAACGGACTGTTTGCAAAGGCACTAGATTATGCCGTTGTCGCTTTCTCCACACGGTTCGCGAAAAAAGCGACAGCCTTCCTCACGGCGTTATTTCACCGGTTCGACTTCACTCGGCCGCCAGGTCTTGGTAAAGAAAGGCTCCAGCGGGCTGTACAGGCGCAGGAGCATGTTCCAGCCCTTGCCTGGAGTTGTCTGTATCCAGTTCCCGGCCGCCGCGTCGGCGGGCTTTTCCGGGCCGAAGAAAACGGTTGTCGAACCGTCGCGGCTGGTAACAGCGGCGGGGCCTGGATAGTTCTGACTCCCCGCGCGGGGATAAAGCTGCGGTGTCGCCAGCATAGAGCGGGTCTGGTTGTCATAGGCGGTAATCGACCAGAACTTCTCCTCGGGGATGCCTTTGGGCAAGGTCACCTTGTAGGTCTTGCCGCCGTCAAAGTAGTCACCGTTCGAATCGAAGAAGGCGCCGAGGTATTGTGAGCCGATCCCTGTCAGACGCATGATCATCGCCGGTGTAATACCTGTGGCGTAGTAGAACATCGCGGTGCGTGCGTTCAGCTTGCGCGCGCCGGTGGTCGGATTAACCGTGATCGTCCCGTCGGCGCTGACCTCGGGGGGTGGTGCGTCAAAATCATAGCCGCCAACGAAGAGCATGTTCATCCACGCGGAGTCGGGGTAGTAGTAGAAGCCCTCAGAATCCCGTGGCCGCCAGTTCAGTGTTCTGCTCACGGCTGTGCCGATGGCCGCGGCATCGATCAGGATGTCCTTCATGCGCGCGTCGGGTTTGAAGGGCTTCCCTTTTGCTATACCGATCGCAGCGAGTGAGCCCATGATCTCGGGGTCGAGAGCATCGGTTGGCTCCTGCTGGACGAGCTCATTGAGCAACTCGTAATAGCTGAAATCGCTGGGTGGTATCGTGTTGATGACCTTGCCGGTGCCCTCGATGAACGTGGCTGGAGGCTCGGGCCGCAGGAATGCCCAGTCGAGCTTGTTGTCTTTCGAACGTGCCAGGGTCGCCTTGCCCTCCAGCGCAGAGGCGATGCTGGTGCCTAGCCCGCCGGGCAGGTAGGGGTAGATCTTGAGTGTCTTCCTGATCAGCTCGACGGTGGGCTTGGGATCTTCATTCGCCAGAAATGAGCGCCCCAGAACCATCGCGCGGTTTGTGCGAACTTTGCGTACGATGTAGCCGTATGTGGGCAGCTCCCCCTTGTATCCCGGTGGCACCAGCAGATATTTCCCGCCCTCGCCGCGGTCCGGTCCCGGGAAACCGAAGTCGGTCACCCAGCGGAACCACATATCGTCGATGACACCCAGGGACTGTGGCGGGGTTTCGATCACCAGTGGCCCCTCCGTGAACTCCAGGTTTACCCAGAAGTAGATGACATCTGCATTGGCTGTCAGAAAGAGCGACTTCGAGTCCATCAGATCGGAGAAAATGAGGGCGGTGTTGTTGGGGATGCCCGCTTCCTTCATACCCTTGAAAATGGACATGGTTGATGCGCCGCGGTACGCGTTCACGAAGGACTCGACGGCATGCATTCGGTCGAGGTAATCGTAAGCCCTGGCGGCCGTTTCCGCGCTGGGCGCGCCGTCTGTGAACTCCAGTGTGCCCAGGGAGGAGGGGAGCTGGTCAGGGGTCGGTATGGCCTTGAGTCTATCCGGGGCAGTTTGCGCCAGGGCAGGGTTCATCGCCATGGCGAGTAGTGCCGGTCCGCAGACGAGACGGCCCAGGGCCAGTAGGGTGCGCCTTGTCTGTCCGCAGGTTTTGTCTGCGCCAGTATTCCTTATATATCCCATCATATGTCACCCTTACTTGTTGAAGATGTACGACCTGAAACCCTGTCGGAAGAATAGCAGTAGCGGGCAGGATTTCACAATTGGGAAGTGTCGGTTTACTTGTTCCGTTTTTGTCGGGCGGGCAGTTCAACCGCCCTGATCGGCTCCAGTGCGGTGTCGATAGCCTGGTCAAGCAGAGCTTTTTTGGGCTCCAGTCGTGCCCGGGTGGAATCCTGTCTATTGACGGATGGATCAGAAATGTTCAGTCCCACTATGAGGGAAACCCATTTCTGATGTCTGAAGATACTATCGTGCGAGATATTCCATGAACTCGAGTAATGGCAATGAGGCTGATTACGACGTAGTGGTCACCGCATCAGTGCCAGCAGTGGTAGAGTCCTATCTGCTGTTTTTTCTTTTTAACAACATACAATGAATTCAAACAATTACGGAGAGTCACGAATATGATTGATCTATACACCGCAGCAACGCCCAACGGCCATAAAGTATCCTGTACGTTGGAAGCCCTTGGGTTGGAGTACACCGTGCATGCGATTGATCTTGGTAAGAATGAGCAGAAAGATCCCGCATTTCTGGCACTCAACCCGAATGGCCGTATACCCGCAATAGTCGATCGCTCCAACGGTGACTTCAGCTTGTTTGAGTCAGGGGCGATTATGATTTATCTGGCAGAGAAAACCGGAAAACTGTTACCCGTCGACCAGAAAGGCCGTGCACTGGTAATCCAATGGTTGATGTTTCAAATGGGCGGTATTGGCCCGATGATGGGTCAAGCCAATGTGTTTTATCGATACTTTCCAGAGAAGATCCAACCGGCTATTGATCGCTATCAAAACGAATGCCGTCGTCTATTCGAAGTATTGAATACGCGATTATCCGACAGCACCTGGTTGGCTGGTGATTACTCCATCGCTGACATCGCAAACTGGTGCTGGGTACGCACGCACACATGGTCCGGGGTCCCCACGTCAGGCCTGGATCATCTGCAGCGCTGGATGGCGCAGATGGATCAGCAGCCCGGCATGATGGCTGGAGTTGCTATTCCCTATAGTCTCGACAAGTTATTGCTGGGAGATAGTGAAGAAGAGAAGGAGAATTTCTTGAGTAGCGCACGGGAAATGTTACAAAAGTAATCGAGTAGAACCCCTCTCATCCGTATTATATGGAGAAAGCTGTTCCTACCATAGGCTTTTGGGTGTTACCGGTACTGGAGACCGCGCAGGAAGATATCATTCAGCCTAGCGCCGGTTGTTGTGAGTCCTTGAGCTTCTCTGGGGACAACTACCAGGTTTCCTTGAAAGGACGTACATCCAGCTCAAATGTCCAGGTATTCCTTGGTTGGGTGTGCATGAACCAGAAAGCCTCTGCTATCGCTTCAGGCTCAAGAGAGCCGTCTTCGCCGAGTTGATCCAGGTAGTCACCAAAGCGTGTTCGTATCATTTCACCGTTTATGACGCCATCGACCACAACGTGGCCGACGTGTACGCCCTTGGGACCATAGTCCTTTGCCAGCGCCTGGGCCAAATTGCGCAACCCGGCTTTTGCCGCACCGAAGTGTGCGAAGCCCGGTCGGCCGCGCATTGAGGCGGAGGCGCCGGTAAAAAGCAGGGAACCACCGTTAAGCAGTAAAGTCGGTAATGCCGCCTTGGCCGTTAGAAATCCGGCCAGTGTGCATGTACGCCAGAAAGTTTCGAACGTTTGCTCCGTCAGATCCTCAAACGCCATCGGCTGGTTGTTACCGACGTTGAAAATAACCGCTTTTACAGTGCCCAGGCTGTTGGCGTTGGCCATCAGTTTCTCCAGGGCTGAGGCGTCGGTTGCGTCACTAACGCAAAGTGAGGCTTCACCTCCTCGGGCCTTAATGTCTTCGACAACAGCGGTCAGTCGTTGCGCCCTGCGCCCTGCAACTACAGCGTGCATACCGGCGGCAGAAAATCTCCGGGCAATAGCAGCCCCCAATCCATTGGTGGCGCTTACTCCAACTACGATGGCAATGTCGGTCATGTCTTCTGCTCCCTGTGTGAGTGGTCGATGCTTGATGCGGTGCTTATGTCCCCGCCGGCCAGTGAGGCCGTAGTGACTTTGATACAGCTTCAGCCATGGTTCCACCAGGCCGTATCGGAATATGCCCTGAGGTCCAACTCATGGGTCCATACAGAGCGGTGCTGCTTTGCCACGTGAAAGTAGGTCTCTGCAATCTTCTCCGGTAGCATCAGCCCGTCATGTGCACCACCTTTGGTCTCCCGGAGTTCCTGAAATAGTTCTTCCCCAAGCATCTTGCCGAGTGTGTCGGGCGCATCAACGGAACCGTCCACGACAATATGAGCAACATGAATTCCCTTGGGTGCGAACTCTGCATTAAGCGTCTGGCACAGCATGCGTCGGCCACCCATCGCGGCTGCGTGAGAATGCTGCCCTTTGTTGCCCCGCATTGCTGACGTGGCCGATGTCACGAGTATCGTACCGTGGCCGCGTGCCTCCATTCGGGGAGTGAGTGCAAAGGCGAGGCGGTACAGACCGAATGTTCCCATCCGCCAGCCTCTTTCAAACACTTTGGCGGATGTATCCGCCAGGGAGTGATCTCCTATCTGCGCGCCAAGGTTATAGAGGACCACGTCGATCTGACCGATATTGTCTTCAACCTCGGCTACCAGAGTTTCAATGGCGCCGTCTTCGATCGCGTTGAGTAGCTGGCCCGTAGCCGAGCCACCGGCCACATTTATTTGCTCAACCAGGCGATTCAGGCCTGCTTCATCGCTGCGACGGCATAAATGCGCATGATAGCCCTCAAGTGCAAACTTCTTGGCGACATTTCCGCCAATCCCGGCTCCTGCGCCGATAATGAGACACACGGGTTTAGTCATGAGGTTTACCTTTAAGCGTTGGTGTTGGACTTCAGGCTATCAGCTGCTTGGCTTCATCGGCAATCGTCTGAAGAGCGGTCGCGGTGTACGGGCCGCGGCCGAGCACACGAATTGCGAGGGCAAGCGCCAGCAGTGTCTTGGCTTTCGATTCCGGGTCGATATCCTGGGGCATATCGCCGCGCGCCTGTCCCACTTCGATGCTGCGCCTGAAGAAGCCTTCAATTTCCCGCAAGCCGTTGGCGACAATTTCATTGACCTGCGCATCGTGAGTGCCACTGTCCAGGACGGTATTGAACAAAAAGCATCCCTTGCGTTCGTTATCCACCAGGGTGCTGGTGACGATGTTATCGAAAAATTCACCTACGGCCCGCTTTGGATCGTCCAGGGCTTCAAGCCGTGCCAGGGTGGCCTGTCGATTCTCCCGGTCATACTTCAGCAGTGCCTTTACAAACAGCGAGTGCTTGCCACCAAAGGCGTTGTAGAGGCTGCCTCGGTTGATTCCTGTGTGCTCAATGAGGTCGGCTATCGATGCGGAGTCAAAACCCTTACTCCAAAACACCTGCATGGCTTTATCCAGAGCAACGTCTTCATCAAAGGATTTTTCCCAGGGCATATTTTTCGGCTCTCATCTAACTACATTGGCAATTTATAGCATGTTTATACCGTGTGATACAAAAAGTGATCATGCTGACTGCACCCTATGGCTAGTAGCTTATTTGAGTGCACAGAGAGCAATATACCAGATGGTATAGACAGCCGCCCAATGAGGGTCAATGCTCCGTGTTTTCGTGGACCAGAGCAGTGCTAGTCCACGCTTCATCGAATGACACGTTTCAGGGCGGCTTTCAGAACCTACCCTTTGTGTGCTTTCAGTTTTTCAATAACATCTTTCGGGTCTTGTCGCAGGGTGTAGTCTACGTTCACGTAGCTGCTGATCACTGTGCCATCAACGTCAACAATAAAGGTGGCCGCGAGCGGGAAATCAAATTGCCCTTTGCCGTTGTGTTCTTCAACTGCAATGCCGAATTTCTCGTATATAGGGCGGGTGGCTTCTGGCAAAGTGAAAACAAGACCCAGTGAACGGGCGTAGTCCGCGTTAGTGTCTGTCAAAACTTCGAAAGTGAGTTCATTTTTCTGTTTCGTTGACAGGGAAGCATCTGGTAGTTCCGGTGTGATTGCCACAAGAGTGGCACCAGTGGCCTGTATTTCCTCTAGAACGGCCTGGTATGCACGCAGTTCGAGATTGCAATAGGGGCACCAGCCACCACGGTAGAAGGTAATGACTACCGGCCCTTTTGCTCTGAGGGACGCCAGGTTCCGCTCCTCGCCGAGGTGGTTGATCAAAACGAAGTCTTTAAGTTGATCGCCTTCTTTCGGTGCGCGATCAACCATGCCGGATTGTCCAAGATCATCGAGGTCGCCCAGCAGGCGATTTTTAACATCTTCTGGAAAGCTGGCAAGGCTTTGCGCTTTCTGAGTGGCTAGCTGTTCGGTAAGTGACATAATTTTCTCCTGGTGGTTTGGTAGTGTGCTCATTGCCGCGATTTTGAAGGCGAGCCTCCACTATCGCCTGCATATGAGGGTAGTGATGCCGCAAAAATGTGTTTATACCATATGATATAAACAATGACTATGCCGCGGCGATAATTGATTGAAATATGTTCGCATTATCAAAAATAAGGGAGCAGAGAGGTTGTCTAAAGCGTTAAATGTTAGGTAAAAAGAAAGAATAGGGGATTCATTGTCCGCAGAATTTGCGAGAAAGTATTATAAACCAACTGGTTTAAATAGCTGTATGCTCGACAAAGAGCATGGTCGCGTGTCTGTATTGACTTTATACGCTGAAGTCACCGTACCAGGTCCTGGAGATCGTTCCCGGGGCCCCAGGAGCGCGATGCCACACTGCCAAAACCTGTAGCCTCCCCCAATCGATGACGTTTTAGAAAACTCGGGTGAGTAAAAGCGGCCTGATCGCAGTTACGCAATGCAGTCGAAGAAATGTCCCGTCGGCTTTGCCCTAATGCATTTCAATAGCGGTCTTGAAATGCGGGCGCGCCGCAATCCTGGCCACATAGGCCTTCAGGTTTGCCATTTCCTCACTAACACAACCCAGTTGATCGCTCATAAAACAGGCGTGCCCAAGCATAACGTCAGCAGCAGAAAAATTGCCTGTTAAGTAATCTTTACCTGAAAGTGCCGCATCTACCGGTGCCAGGGTCTTGGCCAATAAACGCTTGGCCTGCGCCAATGCCTTGTCATCGCGGCGTTCCGGCGGCAGGAGCACCGTATTGACGACAATGATGTTAACCGATGGCATTACCATACCTTCGCAATAGTGGAACCACTGCAGGTAGTCGGGGAATTCCGGTGAGTCCACCGATGGTTTCAAGCCGCCATTTTTATGCCGCTCCAGAATGTATTCAATGATAGCGCCCGACTCAAATAGACTGACGTCGCCATCATCCAGCACCGGGACCCGCCCCAGAGGGTGGCGGGCGCGATGTTCATCGGATTTCAGCTCCTGCGGATGAAAAGCCATTTTATTGATGTTGTAGGGCAGCCCCAACTCTTCGAGTAACCAGACAATACGTCCCGCCCTGGAATTGGGTGCAAAGTGCAGCGTTAACATGAAATCTCCTTGTGAGTGGCTTGTGTAGCGTTACGTTGATTCGAGTTTACGAGTAATCAAAGTCGCGGTCGATACCTGTTTAATGCTGGCCGCTTATTGTTTTTCCTGCAGTCTTTCCCGGAGTGTTGTGGGGTATCGTGCCAGTGGTTCGGTGCTGTGGTATAAACTATACCAATCACACCAGGCAATGGCAGAGCTGCGTTGAGTAAGAGCCCACAGGAAGTCATCGAATCCTCGCCGATGGGCGCCCTGCAGTATGTCGTTATCGCGCTCTGCGTGGTATTGATTGCTCTCGACGGATTTGACGTGTTGGCCATCAGTTTTGCGGCTCCTGGCATCACAGACGAGTGGGGTATTAATCGCGCAACACTGGGTATTGTGCTGTCGATGGAACTGGCTGGTATGGCTTTGGGCTCGGTGTTGCTGGGGCGGCTCGCCGATCGAATTGGCCGGCGCCCCACCATACTGTTTTGCATCGTCATCATGGCGGTGGGTATGTATCTGGCTGCACGGGCAGATAGTGTGATCTCTCTTTCGGTCATCCGCTTCATCACAGGTCTCGGCATCGGGGGGATGTTGGCGTCAGTTAACGCGATGGCGGCTGAGTTTGCGAACACCAGACGCCGGGCGGCCTGTGTTTCCCTGATGGCGGCGGGGTACCCGTTGGGTGTCATCCTGGGCGGTGCCATTTCCTCCGTGCTGCTCGCAAAGTTCGACTGGCGCGCGGTGTTTGAATTTGGTGCATCCGTTACGATACTGGTGCTGCCGTTGGTCTGGTATTTCCTGCCGGAATCCGTCACGTGGTTGTCGCACCGGCAGCCGCCTGGCGCCCTGGTACGCGTAAACAAAACATTGAAACGTATGGGGCTCAGTGCAGTTACTGCATTACCTGTATCGCGCGCTGCACCTCAACAACCCGGGTGGTTGGAGTTGTTCACACCCGCGCTTGCAAAGACTACGGTGCTGCTCACTCTTGCCTACCTCGCGCACATCATGACCTTCTATTTCATCCTGAAATGGATACCTAAAATTGTGGTCGACATGGGATATACCGCCGCCTACGCCGGTAGCGTGCTGGTATGGGCGAATGTGGGCGGACTTGCGGGGGCTCTTCTTCTCAGCGCGTTGACCCAGCACTTTAATGTGCGCGCGTTGGTGATCGTCGCGATGCTTGCTTCAACGGTGTTAGTCAATATCTTTGGCCTGGGGCAGGCGAGTCTAACGCAGCTCGCGCTGGTGGCTGCCTGCGCCGGTTTTTTCACCAACGGTGCGGTAGTCGGCCTGTACGCTATCTTTGCTCAGTCGTTTCCCACCAATGTACGCGCCGGGGGAACCGGTTTTGTGATTGGTGTTGGGCGGGGCGGGGCAGTGCTCGGCCCCATTATCGCGGGCGTCCTGTTCGAGGAAGGCCAGGGCCTGACCGCCGTGGCATTCGTGATGGCGCTGGGTTCACTGGTAGCGGCGGGCATGCTTGTACTGCTGAATCAACGCCAGGCGTAACAATGCCCGTGAGCGCGCGTTCAGAGCCGCGCAGCCCAAAGAGCAGAAACTGGCTTGCTACCCGACCGATGCCATGCTGCCCCTGAGATTACAGTAAGCAGCTTGTCACTCGTCCGGTTTTTCCGAGAGAATTTGTCCGGTGATTTCGGCCGTGCGGCGAATGTGTTGTTCATTGGCTGCACAAAGCGCCTTGGTATCCTTGGCCAGGGCTGCGTTAAAGATAGCGGTGTGCTCCTCGTGAACGTTGCGCCGGCTGGAGCGATCTATCCTGGCGATATTGCGGTAGCGCTTGTGCTGGTCATAGAGGATCTCGTGGAAGCGCATCAGCCAGACGGAGTCGCAACAGGAAACCAGTGCCAGGTGAAACTCCCGATTGCGGGTTTCCCATTCCTGGATATCCGGAGAGTCCTGGCTCTCTGCCTTGGTCAGGTGATGAAAGGCGGCGACAACCCGGGACTCCCACTCGTCGTTACTGTTCCCGGTACTTTCGGTCAATGCCATGCCTTCCAACACTACCCGTAAATTGGTGATGTCTTCCAGTTCCTCCAGTGACATATCCGCTACCCGGAAGCCGCGCTGGCCCTGTACCTGTACGAACCCGTCCGCGCTCAGCTGGTAAAGTGCCTCGCGCAATGGGGTGGCGCCTACTTCGTAGGTCTGCTTCAGGAATTCAATGCGTAATTTACTGCCCGGCGGGTATTTCCCGTGAATGATATCTTCCCGCAGGCGCCGGTAGGCCTGGTCTGTCAGCGTTTTTGATTCCATATCGTCTACTCTGCTTGCGGTGCTCTGCCAAAAAGTTTGATTTTCAGCTTGCGGCTAAGCATAGCGCTAAAAATATCGATAATCTATCAAGGTTTAGCCTAAACCCAAATTAGCGTATATATATATTTTTTATAAGGTTATTACCAGGCGGCGCTTCAGGTTACCCATCCGCCCGCGAAGGGTAGGCTTTGGCCCGCGAAAAAATTCACATCGCTGGATGCCGGGAAGGTGGCGAACAGTGCGTCCTCCTCTGACTGTACGTCAGATGTACCTCCTCAGGTCGGTTTAGACGGGGTCAGGTATGATCTCGCTTCGTAGTGCCCGCACCGTTTCCAGAAACGTCTGGAGAAGTGGGGACGCATCATCAGATCGGTAGATGATATCCAGGTCGAATTCTCCATTGGCGTTGTGTTCCAGGGGTATATAGCCAACGTTCGGGAGCCTGAGGTTGCTAGCGGACTGGGTCACGAGGCTGAGCCCCATGCCGCTGGAGACCAGTGCAATTGCGGTTGTCACATCGTCTACCTCGTGGGCGATATTCGGCGTGATGCCACATTCATGAAACATTTTTTGCACATAATCTATAAAGCTGGGGCGCACTTTTCTGGGATAGAGGATCAGTGGCTCATGGCCTATCTCCGACGGGGTAATGCTGGACTTACCGGCGAACGGGTGATCGAGGTAGACCGCCAGGTTCATTCTTTCGCTGTGAACCTTCTCCCATGAGAGTCCGGGCTCGTCGCCAAAAAAGCGATTCAATCCTGCGGTCAGTCGCCGCTCTCTCAAAGCTTTGATCTGGCCGGGTCTGTCCAGGTTGTGCAGGATTATTTCGACTTTCGGGTGAGTGGCGCGAAATTCGCGAATGATGGTGGGCACGGCGCCGTAAATTGCCGAGCCGAATATCCCGACGTCCAGTCGGCCCAGCTGGCCTTCCCCGGCCTGTTTGGTTCGCAGCGCAGCCTGGTCGACCAGAGCCAGGATATTGTTTGCTTCCTCATACAGCACTTCGCCTGGGGCGGTGAGCTCGATGCCGCGAGACTTCCGTTCGAATAGTTTAACTTCCAGTACACCTTCCAGTTGCTGGATCTGCCTGGTAAGAGGCGGTTGCGATACGTGTAGCTGTAATGCCGCCCCTCTAAAGGTGCCCGCATCAGCTACAGCGATGAAGTAACGGAGGTGTCTCAGTTCAATAGCGGTTAGCTGCACTTCGGAAAGTCCCTGGTAGGATCTTGTTCAATAAGCTGGGGGTCGACTCGCATGGGTTCGATATCCTTGCATATAACCAAGGTCAACAACTGATACCTTAAGTGTATCAGGACTCCCGCTGAAAGGTATTGGACTGAACTGTTCGTCCCGCAGTACAAAGATACTCTGGAGACTCAGGGTGTTGCGGCTTGCTCCCCGAGTTTGTAATGAATTTCTCCACAGGACTGCACCATATTCGTATCAAATTATACGAGTTGTTAATTCATAGGGGACAATATCTATGCCGATCATCCAGATGAATATGATGGAAAATCGTACCGCTGCGCAAAAGCAGGAGCTGGCGCGCAGAGTATGTGAAGCTGTTTGCCAGGTACTCGATGCGAAACCGGAATCGGTCCGCATCATGATTCATGAGCTTGGCCCCCACGATTTCTCTGTTGGTGGTGTGACTATGGCAGAACGCAAAAGTGGCAAAGAGGACGGGGTTCCTGGCAATGACTAAAATCCCCTGTGCCCTTATAGGCTCCGGCAATATTGGTACCGATTTACTGTTCAAGCTGCAGCGAAGTGACATTCTTGACCCCGTCTGGATGGTGGGTATTGACCCAAAGTCAGAGGGCCTCGCGATTGCCCGCAAAATGGGTTTGAAAACTACCCACGAGGGAATCGATGCGGTGCTGCCGCAGCTGGGTGAGGATGGCGTCCAGATAGCCTTCGACGCGACCTCTGCGTATGCCCACGCCGAGAATTCCAGAAAAGTAAACGAGCAGGGGGTGTATATGATCGACCTGACTCCCGCCGCAATCGGTCCGCTGTGTGTGCCCCCGTCAATCTTCGAGCTCTCGGGCAGACAATGAACGTCAACATGATCTCCTGTGCGGGGCAGGCCACTATTCCGATAGTGCATGCGGTGAGTCGCATCCAGGCGGTGGATTACGCCGAAATAATCGCCAGCCTCGCTTCGCTCTCCATTGGCCCCGGCACCCGCGCTAATCTCGACGAATTCACCTATACGACTTCCAACGCCATTTGCGAGGTGGGAGGTGCCCGCCGTGGCAAGGCACTGGCGGTGATCAACCCTGCGGCCCCGCCGATGATCATGCGCAATATTATTTATTGCCTGACCGATCAGCTGCCCGACCAGAGCAGCATTACGGAATCTGTCATGTCCATGATCGCAGAGGTTCAGCGTTACGTACCGGGGTACAAACTGGTCAATGGTCCGGTATTCGAGGGTAACAAGGTGGCGGTGTTCATGGAGGTAGCAGGCCGGGGTGACTATTTGCCGAGCTACGCAGGCAATCTCGATATTATGACAGCCGCGGCATGTCGCACAGCGGAAATGATTGCTGAAGGCTCACTCATGCGCAGGGCGGAAAGTACTGTCTTTCGATCAGTTTCGTCGGGAGAGGCCCGATGAGCGAGCAAAGCTTAAAGGGTCGAAAAGTACTATTGCACGACATGTGTTTACGCGATGGCATGCATGCTAAACGCGAACAGATTTCCACTGAGGAAATGGTCAATGTTGCCCGCGAACTCGGGATGGATACCTCCGGCTTTCTCATGATGGCGCATCTGAATACTGCCGAGGGCCTGCTGGCCGAAGCAAGGAAGATGGAGTCCTACGGCGCGAACACGGTTTATGTCACTGATTCAGCTGGTTACATGTTGCCTGGCGATGTGAAGAGCGTGGTTGCCCTCCTGCGTGAGAATCTCCTAGAGAAAACAGAGCTTGGCTTTCACGGTCACAATAACATGGGTATGGCGATAGCGAATTCGATAGCGGCAATTGAAGCGGGAGCATCCCGGATCGATGCTTCTGTCGGCGGCCTCGGTGCCGGCGCCGGTAACACCCCTTCCGAGGTGTTTGTCGCAGTGTGCGATCGCATGGGTATCGAAACCGGTTGCGACCTGTTCAAACTGATGGATATGGCCGAGGACATCATCTTGCCGATGATGGAGCATGTCGTGCGGGTAGACCGCTCATCTCTCACCATGGGCTATGCTGGTGTGTACTCAACTTTCTTGTTACACGCCAACCGCATCGGCAGCAAGTATGGCATTGCTACCCGGGACATCCTGGTCGAACTGGGGCAACGGAAAATGATTGGTGGCCAGGAGGATATGATAGAGGATACGGCACTGACAATGGCAAAAGCACGAGGCATTAATGTCGCGGTTGCCGACTAGCTGGCATGCGGTGTCCGTGAATATGCGGCCGTCTGGTAGGGTGTAGTAGTCAACACGATTTGATTTTATAACCATAAAAGGGAGTGTGTCATGTCTATGAAAGGTGTACTGCGACTGGGTGAGGTGCAGATTCGGGTTACCGATCTGAACGAGGCGAAAGTCCACTACGGCGACCGGATGGGGCTGCGCGAAATGTTGGTGGATGACCAGGGTCTGGTGTACTACAAAGCCTGGGATGAAAAAGATCACCACAGTGTTGTCCTGAGGGAATCTGACTCAGCTGGCCTGGACCATTTTGCCTTCAGGGTCTACAGCGAAGAGACGCTGGATGAGCTTATGGCCACACTTGTCGAATGTGGTATCGATGTCGATCAGGTACCTGCTGGTGTGTACCCGAAATCCGGTCGTCGGTTGAAGTTTAAACTGCCTACCGGGCATGAGATGCACCTGTATGCGGAAAAGGAATATGTTGGGAATACCCTGGGCACCACCAACCCTGGCGTTCTTCCCGATGAGGGGGTCGTGCGGGGGTTCCGCATCAACGGGTTGGATCACTGCCTGATTGCCGGCCCGAATATCGAGCAAAATACCAGCTTGTTCACCGAAGTCTTTGGGTTCGGCTTGTCCGAACAATTGTTGGATGAGGACGAGCAGCCACTGCTGATGTTTCTCAGTTGTTCCAGCAGAGCCCACGACATAGCCTTCGCGAAGGGTCCGGAACCGGGGCTGCTCCACCATGTGTCTTTCAGGCTGGATTCCATACAGGATCATGTGCATGCAACAGACCTGATCGGAAAATACGAGATACCCGTGGAGATGATTGACCGCCATGGTATTACTCGCGTTAAAACGGTGTATTTTTTTGATCCTTCGGGTAATCGCAATGAAGTATTTTGCGAAGGTTACACCTGGTATCCGGATCACCCCACTTTAACCTGGACGGTGGACAAACTTTCCGAAGCGGCGTTTTCGCAATCGCTGCACGTGCCGGAAAGCTTCCTTGGGGTATACACCTGAGCAGCGGCATAAACGGAGAGATTATGGAAAATAAACTGGCAGTAGTCGTTGTTGGCGCCACCGGTGAAATGGGCCGGGTGATTACCTCGCGCCTTGCGCAGAAGGGTTACCGGGTGATCGCGGTGGCGCGATCTGAGGCGGCATTGAATGATCTGTGCGACACGGTCAGGGCTGAAGTCGAGGACGCCGATATCACCACTTGTGGCGCAGATATCAGCTCTGACAGCGCGATAGAGGCAATTTCCGCCCATATGGAGCTTGAAGTAGCCGCCGTAGTTCACGGCCCGGGGGTGACGACAGCGGGTGGTATTCTGGCGGCGCCGACTGAAGCGATTACCAGCGCGGTGAATATCAAGGTCGGCGGCTTTGTACGGGTGGTCCGGGCGGTGAACCCCTGGCTGCGTCGAGGGTCCAGGTTGATTGCAATAGGTGGGCACTATGGTTTTGAGCCTACCGCTTACGCCGCCACCGCCGGTGTAGCCAACGCGGCGCTGGCTAATGTGGTGCGGCAATATTCCTGGGCCTATGGCGATCAGGGCGTCACGGCCCATCTTATCGCGCCGGGGCCGGCTGATACCGCCAGGCTGCGCCGCGTCGCGGAATCCCGCGCCCAGAGTGAAGGCAGCAGCGTCGATCAGGTGCTGGATACCATGCGCGGGGAATCTGCCATCGGCGCATTTACCGACGTGGGCGATGTCGCCTGGGCAGTTGAAATGTTGCTGGCGCCGCAGGCAGACTCGCTTGCTGGCAGCACTTTGTTCATGGATGCCGGTCGGCGCAGGGGGCTGCCGTGATGCACCAACCACACTATACCGGGAGGTCACAGCATGCCAATTCTTACAATTAACCTGCAGCGCGACGCCTATGATCAGGCCCAGCTTGACCGGCTGCTTATAGGTGCCAGCGCGCTCTATGCGAGCGCACTGGATAGCCCGGTGGAACGGGTGCGGGTATTACTCAATCTTTTTGACGCAGGTGCAATGGCGGTGGGTGGCAAGTTAGTTTCGCAGGGGGGGCCGCAGGCACCGTTTTTCGAAGCCATTTTGCTTCGGGGCCGACCGGCGGAGCAGAAAGAGCGTCTCATGCAGGGGGTTACGGATTTGATCGAAGACGTATTGCGGGTGGAGCGCAAGCATATCCGCGGGGTGTGTTGGTCTGTTCCACCTGAAGATTGGTGCATCGCAGGTACACCGGCCAGCGTCAAGCGCTCTCAAGAGATTGAGGCCCGGCAGAAAATAGCAGCGGACTCGGGCTGACCCGTCGAGTGCAGCGCGAATACAGCCTATGATTGAACGAACAGCCGTGGGCTCCCACCCGGGGAATTTCCCCGGGAAACAGGAACGGGTGTCCCGCCTTCAAGGTTCCTGACGTACAGGAACTGCACTAACTCGAAGCCGACGGATTGGCCTGCGAAATCGTAGGCCATCATTCTGTGGGCGCCTCGCTCCGGTCGGAGATGACAAAACTGATAACGCGTAAAGCCGGGGGAGGTTGATACTTTTCCCGTATCAGCTAACTGACACAAAGGTATTGGACGTTATCACCGGGCTACGAGTACAAATAGCGTATTGGGTTTGGGTAGCTTTTATTAACCCTTATTCTTTATCGATATTAATATTAAATTATATATAAACTAAAAATATCGATAAAAACTTGTGAATCACGTATGCATACACTATCGTTGAAATGTCGAAATATCGATAAACCATAATTTAATAAATCCGGCCACCCGGAGACATCGGTAGGAGTAGATAGCAATGAGAAAAGGTGTAATGCGTCCAGGGCACGTCCAGATTCGGGTGTTGGACCTGGATGAAGCGATCGTGCACTACAGGGACCGGCTGGGGTTGATAGAAGTTAATCGCGATAGCCAGAACCGGGCGTATTTCAAGGGCTGGACCGAAATTGATTCGTTCTCGGTCGTACTGCGAGAAGCCGACGAGCCGGGAATGGACTTTATGGGCTTCAAAGTTACCTCGGTGGATACCCTGGAGCAACGCAAGCAGGATCTGATTGCCTACGGCTGTGAAGTTGAAACTATCCCTGCGGGAGAGTTGGAGGGCTGTGGCGAGCGGGTGCGTTTCGCCTTGCCGACCGGTCATTACTTCGAGCTTTACGCAGAAAAAGACCAACCCGGTAAATGGGGTATCCATGAGAAGAATCCGGAGGCCTGGCCGGAGGGGCTAAAGGGCATGAGGGCCACACGCTTCGATCATTGCCTGCTGTACGGTGACGACATCGATGGCACTGCCGACCTGCTGGAAAAAGTGCTGGGCTTCCAGATGTCTGAGCAGGTCGTAGACAAGGACAGCGGTTCACTAGAGGCGGCCTTTATGAGTCTCTCTATGAAGGCCCACGATGTGGCTTTTGTGCGGTACCCCGAAAAAGGTAAGTTTCACCACGCCTCGTTTTTCCTTGAAAGCTGGCAGGACGTGTTGCGTGCGGCGGATCTCATTTCCATGCACGATATGCCACTGGACCTCGGGCCTACCCGTCACGGCCTCACCCACGGCCAGACCATCTATTTCTTTGACCCCTCTGGTAACCGCACGGAAGTTTTCTGTGGCGGCGATTACACCTACCCGGACCATCCGGTGGTGACCTGGGATGCCGACATGATCGGCAAAGCTATTTTCTACCATGATCGCGTACTCAACGAGAATTTCATGGGTGTAGTGACCTGATATTTTTCCGACTCAACAAACAGAAGAAGTGCCAATGAAAGAAGTAAAAAACTTTATTAACGGTGAGTACTGCAACTCCTCAAGCGGCAGTACCTTCGACAATATAGACCCGTGTACGGGCGCGTTGATTGGCACGGTGCACGAGGCAGCCCAAGAGGATGTGAACGCGGCAGTTCAAGCGGCTCGCGATGCGCTCAAGGGGCCCTGGGGCAGCATGAGCGATGAGGAACGTGGCGCTCTGCTGCATGCGGTTGCCGACGGCATTGATCGTCGCTTTGACGAGTTCCTCGCTGCCGAGTGTGCCGATACTGGCAAGCCCTACAATATTGCCAGTCATATTGATATTCCACGTGGCGCGGCAAACTTCCGGGTTTTCGCCGACGCTGTAAAGAATTTTGCGACCGAAGCCTTTCAGATGCCCACTCCGGACGGTAACGGTGCATTCAATATTGCGCTGCGCAAGCCCAAGGGCGTGATCGCGGTGGTTAGCCCCTGGAATCTCCCCCTGCTGCTGATGACCTGGAAAGTTGGGCCAGCCCTCGCCTGTGGCAACACCGTGGTGGTGAAGCCTTCTGAAGAAACACCCACGACCACGTCCCTGCTGGGAGAGGTGATGAATGAGGTGGGTGTGCCACCTGGTGTGTTCAATGTGGTGAATGGCTTCGGGCCGAACTCTGCAGGCGCATTTCTAACCGAGCACCCTGGGGTCGATGCAATTACGTTTACAGGGGAAACTCGTACAGGTGAAATTATTACGCAGGCTGCGGCAAAGGGTCTGCGCGATGTTTCCATGGAATGCGGCGGGAAAAACCCGGCATTGGTTTTTGCAGATTGCGACATGGATAAGGCGATAGAAGGCACTCTGCGTTCAGTTTTTTCCAACTGCGGGCAGGTGTGTCTGGGTACCGAGCGGGTCTATGTGGAACGGCCGATTTTTGAAGAGTTCGTTTCCCGCCTCGCCACTGAGGCGGCGAATTTTACCCTGGGGCTACCGGAAGACAAGGCGACTGATATGGGTCCGCTGGTTTCTGCAGAGCACCAGCGAAAAGTGCTTTCCTATTATGAGTTGGCCGTAGCGGAAGGCGCCACAGTGGTATTGGGTGGCGGCATTCCCAAAATGCCGGCTGAACTGGCAGGCGGAGCCTGGGTGCAGCCCACAATTTGGACAGGGTTGAAAGACGACGCCCGTGTGATCAATGAGGAGATCTTTGGTCCCTGTTGTCATATTCGTCCCTTTGACACCGAGGACGAGGTGATCGCCCTGGCCAATGATACGCCCTACGGTCTCGCGGCCACGCTCTGGACTGAGAACATGTCGCGCGCGCTGCGTGTTGCCCCGCAAATCGAGTGCGGAATTTGCTGGGTTAATAGTTGGTTCCTGCGCGACTTGCGCACGGCATTCGGCGGTGCCAAGGAGTCGGGTATGGGCCGTGAAGGCGGTGAGCACTCGCTGGAGTTTTATACAGAATTGCAGAACGTCTGCATCAAAATCTGAATCAGAGGTAAGAAAGATCATGAGCACACTTTCACCCGAAGTCACAGCCCAGCTGGCTGAGCACCTGGAGAACGCAGAGCTGCAGGCTTACGACGTCACCAAAATTACCGACGATTATCCCGACATGGATTACGAGGATGCTTTTAATATCCAGTGGGAAATTCGGCGCCGGAAAGTCGCTCGAGGCCACAAGATTGTCGGCATGAAAATGGGCCTGACATCCTGGGCAAAAATGGCGCAGATGGGCGTGGAACAACCCTGCTATGGTTTTTTGGCTGATTATTTCAGCTGCCCGAATGGGGCTGCAATTGATACTTCGAAATTGATTCACCCCAAAGTAGAAGCTGAAATAGCCTTCGTTACCAAGGCTCCGCTGAAAGGCCCCGGGATTCACGTAGGTGATGTATATGCGGCGACTGACTTTGTGCTTCCGGCAGTGGAAATCATCGACTCCCGCTATCGCGATTTCAAGTTCGACATCAAGAGTGTCATCGCCGACAACAGCTCCTCGTCGCGTTTTGTAACCGGTGGCCGCTGCTTGCCAGTCGATCATATGGATCTGAGCACGGCGGGCGTTGTGATGGAGAAGAACGGTGAAATCGTGGAGTTGAGTACCGGGGCGGCAGTGCTGGGAAATCCGGCGGAAAGCGTCGCTATGCTGGCCAATATGCTCGGCGAACGCGGCGAGGAGATCCCTGCGGGTACGTTCATCATGACCGGGGGCGTAACGGCTGCAGTGGCCGTGGCGGCTGGTGATTCTATCACCGTGCGTTACCACGACATGGGATCTATCAACATGAGGTTTGTCTAGCCGGCTTACAGCGCCGACCGGCAAGTGGGAACCGAGATGAAAAATACGATAATGAACCTGCTCAACAGTAAATTGCACTTTTCAGTAAGCGCTTGGATAGGCCGCCTCGGATTGCTTCTGTTGCCGCTGGTGCTGGCGGGATGTGAGGCGCCACTTAATCTCGATCAGGTAGTGGCTGAAGGAGCCAAGACAGTGCGGCGCTACGACATGTTTCAGGCTGTCGCTGAGGCCGGTAATCGTGTGGTCGTGGTAAGTTCCGTGGGTGCAGCCCTGGTGTCTGATGATAAAGGTGTCAACTGGGAGCGCTACGAATTGTCCGGACGGCCTTCGCTCATCGATGTGACAGCCTGCGACAACGGCGACTTCTTTGCGCTGGATAGCCAGCATCGCGTTTGGCAGCTTCCCGCTGCAGGCAGCCAGTGGGTTTCCTCTACTATCGATACACTCGAGAATACGCTTGCTATCGAGTGCGCGCCGGGGAATCGTCTTTGGGTATCCGCTAGTTTTAGTACGCTTTATTCACGTGATCTGCAGTCTCAGGAGTGGCAGGAGTTCAGCCTGAGTGAAGACCTGCAATTTACCTCTGTCAAATTTGTAGACGAGCTCAATGGCTATGCAGTAGGGGAGTTCGGCACTGTCTTGTCTACCACAGACGGTGGTGAGAACTGGTCAGCAATGGAGTCCTTACCCAATGAATTTTATCCGATGGCGGCGGATTTTCTCGATGCCACCACGGGTTGGATAGGCGGCCTTGATGGCGTGATATGGCAAACCGAAGACGGCGGCATGAGCTGGCAACGCCAGGAAACCCTGAACGCCTCGCCAATCTACAACATCCAGGCAGGTAGCCATGGCATCTACGCTTCCGGTGGCAGCGCCAAACTCGTTGAATTCTCCCACGGTCGCTGGCAGAAAATGGCGGATGCGCCCGAGGTGCTCACGTATATCCGCGGTCTGGCAGTGCTGTCGGATGGGTCATTATTGGTTGCCGGGGGTGGCGGTACCCTCGCCGTTGTCCCGGCTGATCACACCGACTCTTGATAATTTAACAATACAGGTAAGCGATAGTGAAAAAGGAAGGTTTGGTAAGTGCTTTTTTTGGCAAATTGGAGCGGGTTGTCTTCTATCATCCGAAGACATTTCTCGCTGTAATTTTGCTGATAACCGCATTTTTTGCCAGCCGTATCCCCTATCTGCAAATGTATTCCAACTTTGGCGACCTGCTACCGCAGGAACACCCCTACATCCAGCTTCACAATGATGTGAAGGACACCTTTGGTGGCGCCAATAACGTGGTTCTGTCGGTGTCGGTGAGTGAGGGTGATATTTTCAACACAGATACCCTCGCTCGCATTCACCGATTGACCCAGGGAGTGGACTCCTTACCGGGGGTGAACCACAACCTTGTACGCAGCTTGACTCATCGCACGGTGCGTAAGACATGGATGACTGAGTTGGGGAATATGAATTCCTAGGCATATTACGATCCTCTGCATCCCGATCTTTCAGACGAGCAGTTAGCTCAGCTTAAGCTGGATGTTATGGCCAATCCGACCGTCTATGGCCTGCTGGTTTCTCCCGACCTGAAGTCCGCGATGATAAAAGCGACTTTTGTCGAGGGGCAGCTAGATTACGCGGCGATCTTTCGGCAGCTGGGGGACCTTAAGAATACGGTGCAGGAGCTGAGAGCGTCCGAGTCTGCGCCCGGGATACAAATTTACGCCACAGGCCAGCCTGTGCTGATGGGCTGGGTGTACAGCTACCTGGGCCAGATATTCCAGATATTCTTTCTAACCCTGGCTATTTTGCTGGCGCTTCTGCTTGCCTATTTTCGCACCCGGGGCTACGGCATTGTCCTTCCGATGGTGGGAGTATTGGTTTCCGCCACCTGGGGCCTGGGTATTGTTTCGCTGCTCGGTTACAACCTCGATCCGCTCACCCTGGTTATCCCTTTCCTGATTTCTGCCCGGGCGATGTCGCATGGCATCCAGTTGGTAGAGCGATACTATATGGAGATCCCGAACGCCAAGGATAATCACGATGCGGCGCGCCGAACGTTTGAGTCGCTGTTCCGCCCTGGCACCCTGGGTATTGTCTCGGACGCCATTGGCCTGCTGCTGATATCACTCGGGTCTTCACCTATTAATGTAAAACTGGGTATATACGCATCTATCTGGGCAGGCAGTGTTGTTATCACGGTGCTGATGACCGTGCCACTTATTCTTTCCATGCTGCCCTTGAGTCAACTCAGCGAAAAGCAGATGAAGCAGGGCGGCGGCGTATTCGATATGACGGCGAAATTTGTCTCTGGCCGTAGCGGTTCACTGGCGATACTGATTTTCGCCCTGCTCGTTTATATCGGCGGCGGCCTGCTGAGTTCTAAGGTTCAGGTGGGTGAGTCGGAGCCCGGCTCTCCCATTCTCTACCCCGATCACGATTACAACGTGTCCTCAAAGAGCATCAATCTGAATTTCCCCGGTTCAGAAGAGATGTATGTGGTGGCCACAACCAGTGAGCCAGGTGGTATCAAGCGGCCAGAAGTCTTGCACGCGTTGCAGGATTTCCAGATACATATGCTGCAGGACCCCGATATGGGAGGCAGCAAGGGTATTCCGGATCTGGTAAAGCAGGTAAACCAGATTCTTCACAACGATGATCCACGCTGGGCGGTTATCCCCGATGAGGCGAGTTATGTTGGCGGCCTGATGTTTGCTTTTATGGCTTCAAGCCCCATCCCGGGCGCTCTCAAGGAATTTATCGACACAGACGAACAGTCGGCCAATCTGGTGTTTTTCTACAAGGATCATCAGGGTGAGACGCTGCGTCGAGCCATCTATATGGCAAAGCAGTGGATAGATGATCCTGCGAATCAGGTAGAGGGTCTGGAGTTGCGCCTCGCAGGGGGGCCTATAGGGGTCACCGCGGCAATTAATGAATCAGCCTTTCAAAGCAACATAGTCATTATCCCGGCAGCCATGGTACTTATCTTTTTGTTTGTCACAGTGTTCTATTCCTCGCTGCACGCGGGCTGGCTGATGTTGCTTGTTATGACGTTTTGCACGGTTGCCACTTACGCTTATATGGGAGTCGTGGGTATCGGTATCGACGTGAACACCGTTCCAATTATTGCCGTTGGCATCGGTGTGGGAATTGATTATTCCATTTATATGATGGATCGCATCAAAGAGGTCACTTCAAGCTCTGGTGGTGACCTTCAGCTAGGTATTCGTACCGCCATCGCGACTACAGGAAAGGCTATAGGTTTTACTGCTACTGCGCTGATTGGCGGGATTGTGATGTGGGCCTTCGTCTCCGATCTCCGATTCCAGGCGGATGCTGCGCTGCTGTTGGTTGTAATGCTGATACTGAATGCCTGGGCGGCGGTCAACCTGGTGCCGGCCTGGGTTGTGAGGTTCAAACCGAAGTTTATTGTGAGCTGAATATGCAGTGAAAGACCTATGTCGCCAGGCGATAGTGCCTGGAGTAGGCGGCCCGATTTGAGAGTAATTTTAATAAAAAGTAGTTTGGATTGTTGTAAGTAACCCAAGAGGGGAAAACCCATGATAAAGATAAGTAGAACATTAAGTGTAATGGGAGCGGCGACATTACTTGCCGGCTTTTACCCACTCATTGCTTCCGCCCAGGATGACGAATGGGATACTGCAGGTTTTGTGGAGAATGCGAGCTATTACCGCGACGGACCGGGTTTGTCCAAATTCCGCAATACCGGCCAGTTCGAGTTCAGCAAAGATTTTGGCGATAACTTTGGTCTGACTAATTTTCGCGTCTCTGGTACTTTGCGTGCGACTTATGAAGGTGTGTATGACCTCAACGACGGCCAGTATGGCGACGACGCCGGGGGTTCGCGCAAATTCCAGAACTTCAACAGTACCAACGCTGAGATAATTTATGGGGGCAACGGAGATTCGCCCTGGGGACAATCGATTCTCGGAGCCGGCGTCGGCCCAGGATTTGGCTTTGATTTGGCGACAAATCCAAACCATGGCCTGCACGTGCTCGGTGAAGATTTCCACAGCCCGGATGGTGGTGTCACCATTGGTGTGCCGGTACAGCCCTGTGACAAGGATAATCGCGGCTGTGGATTGAAAGATATATACATGAACAACAGCCTCAATGATCTGCGTTTTCCGGAGTTTAACGATAACCACGACTATATCCGCGAGCTGTACGTTGAAGGCAGTATTCCATTTGGAAGTAGGTCTGAACTGTTCCTGAGGGTCGGCAAGCAGCAAGTGGTTTGGGGTCGTACCGATCTGTTCCGCGTGCTGGATATCATCAACCCGGTGGATTACTCGCGTCAGAATATCTATGACGAGTTGGAGGATATCCGCATTCCCGAGTGGATCGCCACCGCAGAGTATCGCATGGGCGCTACGGGTATCTTTGACGACCTCAACGTGCAACTGGTGTGGAACTTTGACAAGTTCAGTCCGAGCAATCTCGGGCAGGGTGGAATGCCCTACTCAATTCTGGATGCCAGCTCCTTCTTTCGTGGTATGAATAACTGCTGGGAAAATGGTTGTACCGTATCAAACTTTGTACCGGCCCAGGCACTAATTGCTGCAGGTGCACCATTGCCAGACCCTGACGACCCCGGCCTGGTTGCAGCTGATTTCGGTCCGGGCGTTATCGGTATTCGCCAGGCCAATACGCCTGACTGGGAATTGGGGAATACCCAGGGAGGCATCAAACTGGAGGGTGTCTATAACTCCGTGGGCTTCTCTCTGAACTACTATCACTATTTCCAGCAGTTACCTTCATTGCATGGTGGTATAGAGGCGATGAACCCGTTTACCGGCGAAGTTGGAACATGGGATTATCTTATTGCCTTTGATATTGAGTATCCGGAAGTGGACTTGTTTGGTGGTTCGTTGGACTTTGATATCGATGCAATCTCAACAGTCTTTCGGGTTGAGGCGACTTATACAACCGGCGAAGAGTTCTCTAATACGCTGGACCCGAAATTGTATTCCGAATCCGATATGTTCCGCTGGGTGCTGGGGGTAGACCGCAGTACGTTTATCCCGTTTCTTAACAAAACCCGCGCCTTCCTGATTTCTGCTCAGGTGTTCGGCGAGCACATGCTCGATCACGAACTGGAGAGGGGGCCGCTGGGCAACGTTGGTATCCCGAACTGGGAGGACAATTACACGGCGACATTGCTGATCAAAGGTTGGTACAAGTCCGACACCATCAGCCCGCAGATCATTACTGCCTGGGATCACCAGGCGAAGGCCGGTACATTCGCACCCTCGGTAGACTGGCTGGTCAATGACAACTGGCGCGTAATATTTGGGGCCAGCATCAAATTTGGTGATGGTATGGAGGACCAGAAGTTCGATGATTGTCGTACCTGTAACCCGTTCCCTCCATTCACTGCCTCGCCGGGCCAGACGCAGCCGGGGTCTCTGGGATTAGGTGGAATTGAGCCTCTGGGGCGCTTCCGTGCAGGGCCGCTGGCCAGTGCCAGTCAGGAAGACGAAATTCAGCTCACAGTACGCTACCGTTTCTAGTTTTTAGAATAATCAGGAGTACGAGATATGTTAAAACGAAGAATTGCAAGCGTCGCCCTGGCGACAGCTGTAACTGCTGGGGTCGCCTATGCGGGCAACCCTGAAGATGTGGAAACATCTTTCTATCCCTACAAGGACTCAGTTCCCGCCTTTGAAGGGTTGACTGTAGGAATGACAATAAACGCGACCAATGTTGACCAATTCAAGAGCATTCTGGACGCCGCAACCTATGAGCAGATCAAGAATGGTTGGTGGGAAATGACAGTGGGTGAAACCACCTCGTATGATCTGCATCCCAACTATGTAGAGGCTACCCGCAAAGGAGCGGCGCAGGTTTCTCTGGGTGAAGAGCTGGGTGAGATCAACGGCTTTGTTGCTGGCAGGCCCTTCCCGCAAGAGCCCGATCTAAATGATCCTCGTGCTGGTGAAAAGCTGGCCTGGAACTACAAGTATGGCTACAACTGGGGCGACAGCGCCGCGATCTATCCGTTCTACTGGAGGTACCGCGACCTGGAGTCTGGCAAAATCGAGCGGACGCTTAAGTTTAACTTCCATTTTCTGAACTTCATGCACCGCGTAATACAAGATCCGGTACCCGAATTTGCCGACAATCCCTCAGAGATATTCAGGGCTATCTATGTACAGGTACTGGAGCCATTCGACGTAAAAAATACCCAGCTGTTGATCTACCGCGCCGAGGACGATCTGAAGCAGGACGATACCTGGCTGTACCTGGGCTTCCAGCGCCGGGTCCGTCGCCTTTCGTCCGGCCAGATAACAGATGCGTTTCTGGGTGCAGATCTTATGATCGAGGATTTCGAAGGTTACAATGGTCGAATTTCTGACATGAACTGGACCTATAAGGGCACCAAGAACCTGCTACTGCCTTTCTTCAATCACAATGATATGCCATTGGCCACGGACTTTGAAGAAAGTGATGGGTATCAGTTTATAGATTTCGGTGGCAAGGGTGGCTGCTTCCCAAATATTACCTGGCAGCTTCGCAAGGTATATGAGCTTGAATCTGATCCTATCGATGACAATCATCCGATCAGTAAGCGAGTGCACTATGTGGATGCCCAGACCTTCACTCTGCCTAGAACCCTGATTTACGATCGCAAGGGCGACCTGTGGAAGTCATGGTTAATCGGACAGGCTCACCCCGATCATCATATGGAGAAAAATAAGGGTAGTGGCGTGGCCATTGATGATGCCTTTTCCATGCTCGATGTACAGGCGGGACACTGCACCACGGGCCAGTTCAAAGGCCAGGTGGATGCTGAACTGAATCCGATCAAGTTGTTTTCGGTACAGAATATGCGGGCGAAAGGTCGGTAAAGATCCGGAGCGATTGCCAGCACCGGGCCATCGCGGTCGGGTGTTGGCTTTTTTTTAGTGGTGAAGCTATGTGTGAACCAGTTGATGTTAAGTTGTTTTTTAATTTTCGAAGTCCTTATTGCTATATCGCTTCGAAAACGCTGTTTGCGATATTTGATGAATTCCATACAAATCTGATCTGGCGTCCATTGGGAGGGTGGTCCGGTCGCTCCTCACCTGAACGAGCCAAGGTCAAGGTGCCACTTACGCGGCAGGACGTACGACGTATTACCGCAAAAATGGGTATTCCGATGACTCCGCCGCCGCTGACTACTGAGCCGACTAAAGCGGCTGCAGCGTCATTGTTGGCCGAGGAGCGAAATTTGCTGCGGCCCTGGATTGTCGAGGTAATGCGTGCCGAATGGGCCGGTGGCCTGGATATCGGTGATGAACAGGTGTTGCTCGAGGTTGGCGAAAAAGTGGGACTGGAGGCGGCGGAATTGCAGGCTGCCTTCAACGATGAAGCCAAACTGTCACAACTGGACAAGAACTGGGAGGAAGCTCAGGAACTGGGTCTGATCGGCGTGCCCAGTTTCCAGATTGGTGATGAATTGTTCTGGGGCAGTGACCGAATTCAGTACGTTAAGGATTTTTTAAGAGACCTGCGTGTGAGCAGGTTATAGCAAGCCTGGAGTAAGCAGAATGCTGGAACTTTATACACACCCGATGTCCCACTGTGCGCAAAAAGTGCGCATTGTTTTGGCCGAGAAAGGTCTGGATTGGACCAAGCACCAGGTCAGCCTTCCCGACAAGGAAAACCTGCAGCCTGAGTATCTCAAGCTCAACCCGCTGGGTGTGGTACCGACGCTGGTGCATGAGCGGCGGCCCATTATTGAGTCGAGTATTATCTGTGAATACCTGGAAGACACTTACCCGGAGGCGTTGTTGGCCGATTTGCAGGGGAGGGGTGAGGAGGCCTGGAAGAAAGTCGAGATGTATCTGGACAAGATATGATTACACTGTATGAACGCACGGATTGCCCGTTCTGCTGGAAAGTGCGCCTGGCCCTGGCTGAGCTGGATCTGGAATATGAGGCGGTGGCAACCCGGTTGGGTGAAAAGCACCCTGAACTGGCTCGCCTGAGCCCGACGGGAACCGTACCTGTCCTGGTTGATGGCGATACAGTTATCTGGGAATCTGCGGTGATTCTTGAGTATCTGGCTGGACGTTATTCACCGGGCTCGCTATTTCCCGGTGATGCGGCCGAGCAGGCCAGGATTCGATTACTGCATGCCTACTCGGACAAGATTGTGGGCAGTTGCCTGCGTGAGCTGGTCTTCGAGCGGCGCTCGAAACCTGAGCCTGAATGGGATCAAGGCATTATTCAGGCCAGTCAACGGAAGTGGCGAGACTGTCAGGTCCGACTGGAGCAGGAGCTGGGTGAAGCGCTTTTTTTTGGCGCATGCTTTACTGCGGCAGACTGCGCCCTGGCAGCGCGTTTTGGCGTGGCGGAAGCCTATGGAGCCGGTGTGACCGCAGCGTTTCCGCGCTTGCAACAATGGTATGCAGCACTGGTCGAAAGGCCGAGCTGGCAGGCCGCTTACCCCGACTCTTTTATCAGAACAAACTAACTGACAATGAATGATACGTCGGGCGTCAGCTCACAACAGACACATGCCGATTCGGTAACGGTTTCCGTCGCCCGCCGTGTGAAACCCGGGCGCGAGGCCGATTACGAACAGTGGGTGAAAGGTATTACTGCGGAAGCCTTAAACTTCCCGGGCCATATGGGGGTTAACGTAATACGACCTACTGCCGCATCGCGGGACTATGTGACAATCTTTCGATTCGACACCCACCAGCATCAACAGGACTGGGAAGCATCACAGGCGCGTGCAAACTGGCTGGCGCGCCTGGATGGCATCGTCGAGGGGGAGGGCAGTGTTAAGCGAGGTACCGGGCTTGAGTTCTGGTTCAGCTTGCCGGAATTGCCAACCTCACAGCCGTCACCTCATAAAATGGCATTGGTTCTGTTTGTTGTGGTGTCTGTTCTGGTCCTTTTACTTAACGTGATATTGTCCCCGCTGGTGGCGGATTGGCCCTATTTCTTTAAAGTCATACTGGCTGTTTTTCTGCAGGTGACACTCATGACCTATCTGGTTATGCCCCGGGTGACTCGCTTGCTGAAATCCTGGTTGTTTTGAAATAAAAACTGTGTAGCGCTGCTCTTTACTACTGGAATCGGGCCGTGGCCGCCACACCCCAGTAACGCGGATCGCCACGACGAGACACGGGCCCCGCGCCGACATCCTGCTCAAAGATGCGGTACTTCTCGTTCAGTAGGTTGCGCACAAAGATATCCAGCTGCCAGGCGTCTGACGGGGTGAAGTAACTTACCTTTGCGTCCTGCAGATAAAAACTGCCCTGGCGAGCATCGTGGCTATTCTGGACAGTGAAAAAGACCTCACTCTGGTAACTGGACAACAGGTTAGCTCCCAGCGCTCCCCAGGCGTAGTCGTCAGAGCGCCAGTTCACCGTGGCGCCGGCGCTGTACTCGGGTGCAAGAATGGGTCTATTGCCACCGAAATTGCCTTCGTCTGTCGTGTAATCTTTGAACTCCGCGTATAGCCAACTGCCATTGAGTCCCACCGTCAAACCTGGATACGGGGTATATGCCAGCTCCAGTTCGAGGCCGTGGCCGTCCACGCCGTTGGCGTTGCCTGTGCGGGCAATGCCGTCGGCAATAATCTGGACCTGATAATCCTGGTAGTCGTAAACAAAGGCAGCGAGCTGGTAGCTCAGGCGCCGCTGTAGCGTCTCGCCCCGAATTCCCAGGTCCAGATTCCACACCTGTTCCGGATCAAAGACTGACAGGGACTGCGTCGACGAGGGCTCAAAACCACCGGCCTTATACCCTTTGGCCAGATTCGCAAAGGCATTGTGATTGGGGCTGAACTGCCAGTTCAGATAGAAGCGCGGCTGCCAGTCATCCCAGCTTTCGTCAACATGTTCCCAACCATCGCTGGAATATCCCAGGACATTACCCGAGGGATTGACCGGGGTGGTGTTCAAGCGGGTTATCACGCTGGTCACGGGTGGCGCATTGTATTTGAAGTTTTTATCATCGTAGCTGTAGCGCAAACCGGCGCCCACGGTTAGATCAGTGGATAACAACCAACTGACGTCGGCAAAAACTCCGGCACTCAAATAGTCTCCCCGCTGGTCGGATTTTTCGAGAACACTGTCCTGGCATACCCCCAGAACCGGCTCCAGCGTTGGGGCGCACAGTCCCAGACCTGAAAGCTGGTTGGTATCGCTGTAGCCCAGCTCGATGGTGGCATCAATATCCTCATCAAATACGATGGCGCCGGTGACCCAGTCAAGTTGTCCGCTGTTACCCTGTAGCCGAAATTCCTGGCTCAGCGTTTCGTCCTTGCGGGTTGTGAAACCTGCCGTGGTAAGAAAAATGGCACTGCCATCGACATCAAAAAGATTGGGACTATCATTGTAGTGCCATGCGGTGATCGAGGTAAGCTGGAGCTGTTGCGAAAGTTGCCAGTTGATTTGTAGTGAGGCGTCATTACTTTTGACATTGTCATAAGTGTGAGTATCGATGGCCATCACCCCGTCAAAAGGATCCGGCTTCACTCCTCCCGCTGCGGCCAGTGCCGGCACAAGAGTTTCATAACCAAGCCCATTGGTGGTGGTTTTTTGCGAGCTCAAGCGAAAAAGGGTTTCCATTGTATCTGCATCGAAACGCAGGGCCAGTTGCCCGCCGTTGGTATTGCTATCGCCCACGTCTCGGCCCAACCAGATGTTTTCTATGTACCCGTCATTTTCAAAGTGAAAGGCCGAAAAGCGCAGTGACCACGCGTCAGACAATGGCAGGTTAGCGGTAGCCCGGGCACCCCGGGAGTCGTTGTCTCCGGCTTCCACCGTCACTTCCAGGGCCGGGATATCATCGGGAAGTTTGTGGCGCACCAGGATGGCGCCCGCTGAGGCATTACGCCCGAACAGTGTGCCCTGCGGGCCTTTGAGAACTTCTACCTGGTCCACATCAATCAATGTAAGCGATGTGCTATTGATTCTGCCGCGGTAGGTTTCGTCTACAAATACCCCCAGACTGCCTTCACCGCCCACCCCGAAACTGTTTGAGCTGATGCCGCGAATAGCGAAAATTGGTGTGCTGACACCCTGTTCCCAGCCGCTGAGTCCCGGGGTGGCTGCCACCATGCTCTCAATACGCTCCATTCGGAACTGCTTCAGAAAGGTACTGTCCAGTACCGTGATCGACAGGGGTACATCCTCCAGCGCCTGCTTGCGCAGCTGAGCCCGGACCACCACTTCTTCAAGAGTAACCTGATCGGGTTCGGCCTCTGTTCGAGGACCCAAGGTGAGCCCCGATAGCAGTACCATTACGATTAACGGGCCGCGCATAAACAACCTTGTCGCCAGCCTGAACAGGCTGGCTTCGAACATTACAGTGGTGGTTGCGCCCGGTACGTGGCGCAGGAAAGGCGAGGGAGCTCGCTACAAGGACAATACCGCGCGCTCGTGCGACAGCTCCTTGAACCCATGTATACCGTGGTAGCGGCCTATCCCACTGTTGTTAACACCGCCGAATGGCAGGTGATGTTCAAGCGCGTGCATAACGCAATTGTTTACCGTAACGCCGCCAGAGGAGGTGCGCTGCAGCATGTCCTGAACAAACTCCTCGCTCTGGGTGAACAGGTACAGTGCGAGAGGTTTGGGCTGCTTCTGGATCGCCGATACCACCTCATCAATGTGTTTGTAGGTGTACACCGAGAGTATGGGGCCAAAGGTTTCCTCCGAGCGTATACGGGACTGAGCGGGCACATCGGTGAGCAGGGTGGGGTGTATTGAAAGGCCCGCTTCATCTGTCTCGCCGCCGCAGACCACCGTGGCGCCCCGTTCCCTGGCGTCATCAATATAGCCTTTAACCCTTTCGAAATTGCGCAGGTCTACAATTTTGCCCTGCTCTTCGGTATCCAGTTTTCCATCGTTGTAAAACATTTCCCGATAGGTCGCCTCGGCGACTGCCAGGAATTCATCTTTCTGTTCCTCGGCCACCCAGATCTCCTCCGGGCACAGGCAGACCTGGCCGCTATTCATATTACGTACTGCGGCAATTTTTGTAGCGGCGTCCGCTATGTCGGCTGTGCGATCAACGATCACGGGGTTCTTGCCACCGAGCTCCAGTGTTACCGAGGCCAAATGTTTCGCGGCGGCGCCCATCACGATCTTGCCCACTGCGGGGCTGCCGGTGAAGAATATGTGGTTTACCGGTAGCTCAAGTAACTGGTTTGCTAACTCTATGCCACCTTCGAACACTGCGACCTCGGCTGGATCAAAGACCTCGCGGATAATTTGCGCGGTGATCTTGCTGGTTTCCGGTGCCATTTCATTGGGCTTCACGATGGCGCAGTTGCCGGCGGCGATAATCGGCACCAGTGGCTCAAAAATCAGGCTGAATGGAAAGTTCCACGGCCCGAAGAGCAGAACGATGCCGCGTGCTTCGTAGGAAAGCCACGCTTTCGCTCCAGCGAACAGTTCACAGGTTTCAACTTTGACAGGCTGCATCCACTCGGTGAGATTTTCAACTGCATCATCGATATCCGTATAGGTCATGGATAATTCCAGACCGGCGGATGTATCGTTCTTGCGCAAGTCGGCGTGCAGAGCTTGCTTGATTTCAGCTTCACGCGCCTGAATGGCTGATTTGAGCCGCTGCAATGTGGCAATTCGTTCCTGCGCGCCCAACCGTTTGACATGCCATTGGTGCTCAAGTTGCAGGTCAAAAACCCTGCCCAGATCGCCGGTTTCCAGTTGTTTCTGCTGCTGATTCATATTCGACTCCGTCGTTTGAATGTAGGAAGGGAATAGCCTGACAGTTTATACTATCTGCAGTATAGAACAGTAGAGGAATATTGATGAAGAGTCTTGTGGTCAGCGGCGGCAGCGAAGGGATTGAAATTAGCGTCAAGATTGAGGGTGAGGAGGATGCACCGCTGATTCTGTGTGTTCATGGCTGGCCAGAGCTCTGGTACTCATGGCGTCACCAGATGAGGTATTTTGCAGACCGAGGCTACCGGGTCGCGGCCATGGATGTTCGCGGTTATGGACAAAGCGCTAAACCCGCTGCCATTGAAGCTTATACACTGAGCCAGTTGGCCGGTGATGTTGCCGCTGTGGCACAAGCGCTGGACCCAAACCCCGTCATACTATTTGGCCACGACTGGGGAGCCCCCATCATCTACAACACGGCTTTGCTATACCCCGATGCGATCAAGGGGCTTGCCGGACTTAGCGTTCCTTTCACGCCCTGGAGTGAAAACTCGCTACTGGCCATGATGAAACTGATCTATGAAGATCGATTCTTCTATATCAATTACTTTCAACAACCTGTGGTGCCAGAGCGGGAGATGGAAAAGGATATCGCTGTGACTCTGCGTAAAATTTACCACGCTCTTTCAGGTAACTCTCAAGCAGATGACTGGCTGAAGCCCCAATCCCTGGATAATGGCCTATTGGATCACCTGCTTGACCCGAAACCGTTTCCGGACTGGCTCTCAGAACAGGATTTGCAGGTTTATATCGACGCCTTCGCGAGTGGCGGTTTCAGGGGGCCGCTGAATCGGTACCGGGCGCTGGAGATGGATTACACCGATTTTTCTCGCTATCGAGACCGCCATCTTTCCATGCCGGTATGTTTTATCGGGGGAGAGTTAGATGCCGTACGCGACTATGTGCCGGGTGCTGATGGGTATGCCGATCCGGGTGTCGGTTGTGATGACTTTCGCGGCTCGACCTTAATTCCGGGAGTGGGCCACTGGGTTCAGCAGGAAGCCCCGGAGGAAACCAATCGGGCCTTACTGCGCTTTCTTGAAGGTGTGCAGTAGGGAAGTGGCGAGGTAGTGTGAGTTATTGGCGGCCCATTGAGGGCCGGATTTGAGCGTACTGTTTTTGGGCGTAAGCAAATACTTCTAAATATCTGTATCGTCGCACTTACCGGAATTTTAGCCTGGATGCTCTTACGCTTGATTTCTGGCCACATAAAATTTGGAGTCGGCATAGAGAACTCCCCCCCTGCGCTAATTTCTCCGCAGTATCGGTGCCTCCCGCCTACAACTGCTGACGCGCTCGTTGACGCAAGTTGATATTGCCGGCTGAAGGCGTCGATATCCCACCAACTCGAGACTTAAAGGCATGACTACCGTTGCTGGACAGCGCTACTCTGATTACAAACCTTTCCTTTATAACTAGCAAGAATAGTCGAAGTGGACACATATACCTGCGTGGAGTACTTTATTGAATTCAAGGTGAAAAACTCCACCCCATAGTTGGTTGTAGACTTGCCGCCAGCTGGTATATTTCCCCGCTCATGAAGTTTTACCCGGAAAAGGAATTAACCTTGTCGAAGCGCTGCCTGATTTTGGACCAGGACCAAGACCACGCCATCGCACTTGAAAGTGCGTGCGGCGCACTCGGTTTTAGTATCCAACGTGTTTCTACTGTAGCGGAAGCACGAATCGCTCTGGCAGATAGCCACGTTGTGGTGGCCTTTGTCGATCTCAATATTGGCGAGGACGGGGGCGGCTTGACGCTGCTGGAGGATGGGTCGCTTAGCGCCGTAGAGTCTCTGGTGATGAGTAGCCATGACGATCCTGCGCTGGCTGACAAAGCCATAAAATTAGGTGCCAGTTATTTCTTTTGTAAACCCTTCAGTCCCGAAATGATAGCCGGCATTCTCCAGGACATTGCCGACGAGGCCGAACCCAGCCAGCCCGCGGAGAATGATGGCCACGACTGTGCTGTTGATCAGTACGGCCTGTTGCGCGGTAGTTCACGGAGCATGCGGAAGCTTTATCGGTCAATACGTAAGGTCGCCCATACCGACGCAAGCCTGATGATAGTGGGAGAAAGCGGTACCGGAAAGGATCTTGTAGCGCAGACAACCCACAAGTTGTCTGCGCGATCCGAGGGCCCGTTCATTGCCTTCAACTGCGCTGCAGTCGCAGAGAATTTGGCAGAAAGCGAGCTGTTTGGTCATGAGAAGGGAAGTTTCAGCGGAGCGCACAGTCGCCACCGCGGCTTCTTTGAGCAAGCCCACGGTGGCACCCTGTTCCTCGACGAAATAACCGAGATGGACATTGGCTTACAGGCCAAGCTTTTGCGTGTTCTTGAAAACAAGACTCTGCAGCGTCTGGGAGCAGAAGGCAGCATTGAAATTGATGTGCGCTTTATCTCAGCGACCAATAGGTCACCAGAACAGGCCGTGGAGGACGGCAAGTTGAGAGAAGATCTCTATTACCGTTTGGCACAATTTCCCATACGCGTACCGCCATTGCGCCAGCGAGAGGGCGACATATGTGGGCTATCTCAGTTTTTTCTCAATAGCCTGAATGAGAAACACGAGACCGACATTCAATTTACCGAGGGGGCTTTGGAGGCCATTAAGGAGAGAAGCTGGCCCGGTAACGTTCGGGAACTCAAAAATTACGTTGAGCGAGCGTACATTATGGCTGAATCCGTTATCGATAGTGATGCACTACCAGAGAGCGGACGAAACTTGAGCACTGAAGACTTGCAAGCGACCGCGAGTGGCGACAAAACTACTATAGCGCACGGTGCAACTCTAGCCAACGCAGAGAAAAAGCTCATTCTCGCCTCGCTTGAACGCAATCAGGGCGACAAAAAGAGCACCGCTGAGGAACTCGGTATCAGCTTAAAAACATTGTACAACAGGCTCAAGGATTACGAGGAAGAATTAGACATTGCCGTAGACCGTTCGGCCAGCGCAGGTTAACACCACGGAACGAAGACAATGGCGGGTGCAGTTACACCGCCGAATGCCAGCCCCAAACTCGAGTTGGGCGCAGACAATCTAGAAAATCGATGCCGTTGGCATACGCAATACCCGCCGCATTCGAATCCTGATAAGTAGTGCCTGCCCACACCAGGATCTGTTCCGCACTGTTGCGTTCCGTTTGAACTCCTCCTAACCCCCCAAGGAGTGCGGCCCTGGCACGCTGACAAATAATGGGGGTTGGGGAAGGTGTGCCTGCAAAATCTCAAGCGCTCCCAAGCTGGTCAAAAAATGATCCATTGATGGCGAGTTACTGGCGTTCACGGCAAGACTGGCGAAACGACCACCAGAATGTCGCTCCAGCCTGGACTAGCAATCGGTATCGGCAGCGCCCATGTTTTTCTTGGCGTCTTCACACGCGTCCTCTACAGCATTCCCCGCGTCCTTGACCGCCTCATCCATTGACTCCCCGGCTTTCTCCATAGGACCCTTTTCCTGGCAGGCGGAGATCATGAACAGTGTCAGAATGATCACCGGCAAAGCCTTTAATATTGACATATATATTCCCTGTACCTGTTGTTTTTTGTGAATCGTGCGAATACTCCAGATACCCTGCTTGATGAGATCGGAGTCGAAAACAGGCACGACAGTAAATGAAAGGCTCAGACCAGGCGGCCCAAGCTTTCCCGGGTAGTGTAGTCCGTTCAGCGAAAGAATGCTTGCTGGTAGATGACCCCGGGTCAACCCCGGGTTTCAACCAACTGCACCCAGAAAGCGAGGATGTTCAGCTGTGCGGCCATCAATTTGAGACAGACCAACAGCGGTACGGCAATCAAGACTCCAACGGGGCCCCACAGCCAGCCCCATACCAGTAACCAGAGAATCAGAATCAGCGGATTGAGCCGCATGTGCCGGCCCAGAACTGTGGGGGTGACAAACTGGGCCTCGATCAGGTTGATCGAAAAATAGGTTAGAGCAGGAAGAAACGATGCCGGCTCGAGTCCATACTGCACAACCCCCGCCATACCAAGCATACAAAGCGCGACTATCGGGCCCACATAGGGGGCAAAGTTCAGCAGGCAGACCAGGACTCCCCACAGCAACGCGTCATTCACGCCCATTAGCCAGAGAGTTGACCCGGTAACAACACCAAGACCCGCATTGATGAGGCTTACCGTAAGAATGTAGCGCGATAGCTCTTGTCGAACCCGGCCTATCAACACGGTCGCACGGCGCTTGTCACGCACCTGCGGAAGCAGCTCTATACCATTGCGATATAACTCGGGTCCAAATATAAGCAGGAACAGGACCAGTATTAGCCAAACCGCAAGCTGAGCAATTATGGACGGGGTAGCAGCGAGCAGAGAAATGAGAACCTCGACACCGCCCTTTTTAACACCTTCTACCAGGGCGCTGTCTCCCGCGGTTTCAACGGGCGGCGCCACTTCTGGCTCCTCATCGCCTCGAAGCCAGCTTAACAGGCTAAAACCTGAACCCTCGGAAGCGGCGCCATTCGCTTTCACTTCTGGCCGGGGATCGAGTTTCTCGCCGAAGTCGTCCAGGTGCTCAGTCAGTTCGGCTGAAAGTTCCGGCACTCGTTCCATCCACTTTTTTACCGGCTCAGCCAATTCAATACTCAAGACTATAAATGGCCCGCCGAGCATCGCGATCAATAGCACAGCCGATAGAGATCGGGGAATTCGAAAACGCTTGAACAGGGAAACCAGTGGGCTGAGCAACAGTGAAAACAGCAGCGCTACCACAATGGGCATAAGAAGGGATTTGGCGAAGTAGAGAGTGTATAAAACCGCTAAAGCCAGCAACCAGTTCAGTACCCGAGGGATTTTGCCAAACTGCCGACTTTTTAGTCCACCTGGTCTCTCTGCTGGGCTCCCTCCCTCTTGAACACTCTCTTTACTCACCTGGTCTAGAGAAGTCATTACCAAAATCCTCTGAGTGAAATCGAACCAGCAGTCAATCTGGCTGAGGCGATACTAAAGCAAATTCAATGCCAAATGTGGCACAGTTTCAGCGGACTAAAAGACAGGCACCGGATAATGACTCGAGTAAAGTAATGGGGTTCCCAGCCGGAAAGCCGTTATGATCACCACAAACCCAGATGAAAAGGACAAGAAATGGATATTCTACGCGTCATTCTCTCCATCCTGCTTACCTTACTGGGCTCTAGACCCGGTATTGTTCACGCTATCTGGATGATCGCCAGGCGGTAATGCCTTTGCAAAAGAATCTCCTCAGCCTGGGGATATTGCTATCGATGGCTGTTGCATGCACTTCTCCCCAGCGGCAGGCACCAACCAGCGTGTTGATTACGCCGGAGGTGTCCGGTGACCAGGGACCGACAGGTTGGCATGAAGCGAGACAGACCGTGGCGGATGTGGCCAGGGAGGCACCCAACCCCGATCAGTTTGACAGCCTGCTCTCCAGCATCGGTGAATTGAGTCGTTCACCACTGTACAAAGAGAGTCGCGTAGAACTGCTGATAGACGGCCCCGCCACATTTCGCGAGATGTTTCAGGCGATAGAGCAGGCCCAGCACAGTATCTATCTGGAAACATACATTTTCGCAGATGACGAGGCGGGTCAGCAGTTCGCCGCGCGTCTCATGGAGAAAGCCCGCCAGGGAATTGACGTTCGTCTGATCTACGACAGTATCGGCAGCCTGAGCAGCGGTGACGGTTTTTTCGAGAGGATGGAAGAAGCCGGAGTCAAGAGCATCGAGTATCACGCCATCAACCCACTGGATGGTGGCAACCCGCTGGATGCCAATACCAGAGACCATCGAAAAATACTGGTCGTCGATGATGCTGTGGCATTTACGGGCGGGATTAATTTGTCGCGGACATACAGCAGCGGCTCAAGCCATTCTCCTTCCAGGGCAAGCCTCGACTACGGTTGGCGTGATACCCATATTGCCATTTACGGTCCAGCGATCGACGGATTCCGGCAAATCTTTATGCAACAGTGGCATTGGCAAGGCGGCAAGCCCGAGAATATGCCGCATGTTGACGTACCCATCGCCCGCGCCGGCAATGATCTTGTAGCAGTGTTGCAGTCGGAGGGCGGGAATGACCAGGAATCTGCCATCTATCGTGCCTACCTTGATGCCATGGATATCGCTGTAACGAATATCTGGATTACGCAAGCCTACTTCGCCCCGGATGATGCCTTCATGACCACGTTGAAGGCAGCGGCGCAAAGAGGCGTTGATGTGCGGATTGTGGTACCGGGAGTCAGTGACTCCCAGCTCGTGCTTCATGCCTCCAGATCCCGCTATGGGGAGTTACTGCGTGCCGGCGTTAAAATCTATGAGAACACCTCTTCGGTTCTACATGCAAAGACCGCGGTAATCGACGGCATCTGGTCAACTGTGGGCTCCAGCAATCTGGACTACCGCAGTTTTATACACAATGACGAGGTTAATGCGGTGGTACTGGGTACGGCCTTTGGGCGGCAAATGGAGGCCCAGTTTGAGCAGGACATCGAGCGCGGTCGCCCGATAAAACTGGAAGAGTGGGAGCAGCGCTCTATCACCGATCGCGTCAGGGAATTTTTCAGCTGGAGCGTGGAATATTGGCTTTAAGCATCCGGAATATGGGGGAAGTCACTGCCGGGGAGCCCGCAGGTTGCCTGCGCACACAGCAGAACAACGCTACATCCTGGGCATGAGATGATTCCGTGTCAGCCGTCGACGACGGTGGTACCGCCGCTCCCATAGCCATCGCCTCAAGCCTGCTTGTCGGCCTGTTGCCCATTGAACGCCTCTTGCAGTCACGCCCCGGCTTCCCCGCATCGTGTTATACCTGCTTGGGCAGTGCCGAGAGGAACACCCCAGTTAACGCTCGGCGGTCCAATTATTACAATCTGCTTCGCAATTCTTACAAGAATGTCGCTTTCCATTCGCGCCAGCATATAAATGGGGCGCTTGCTACGGAGTGTTCTACTCTAGAGTCGATCGTCCCATAAAAGTGGTGTTCATGCAGGTGCACCTGCTGGCGGTGGTTATCAATAACAATCACCTTGTTATAGCCAGCAAATATTCCAACAGGACACTCACTTGGAGATTTCAGTGACGATGGCTGGCACGCTACCTGCATGAACTGGGTAGCAACAAAAAAAGCGCTTTTCAGTCGATAGTTTTCATCTTCGGACACCATAAAAACTGGAAAAGCGGGGGTGCGTACAGCGTTGAACTTGGCGTTGAGATTTTCTGCGACCGGCCGACGCTCCGAGGGACCAAAGTGCCATGCACTGTCGCAGTTTGGTCGAAGTAAATTCAAACATCCAAGGGAGCAATATGAGCACGATTCAAGCACAGACACTTCGAGCTTGGCCAGTTTTCGGAATACACGGGCAGTGCCTAGGCACGACTAATCGCTGCGTTCTTGACGTGTCGGAGGGAACGATATGTTGTCTAGAGCTGAAAACCCCGTGGCAGACTCTGGAAATCGAATGGCCGCAAATCGAATTTGACGAGACTTGTCAGGGTTTCAGATTAACAGGATCGAAGTCGGCGAGAACGATGACGTAGAAACCCGCTCTGGCAGTGCGGCACCGGGTTGTAACGGATCTTCCTTCTGATAATCCCCGGGTCGTTCGCGGTAACAGACTCCACAGTCAACGATTGCAGCTGTTGCTGCCTTCCTATTCATATCAAAGGGGTGCGATTGGAAAACACCTCCAGGTAGACATAACTCTCGCAAATGAAAGTCTGTAGTAACATGAAGAACTTCATATACTACTTAACTTGTGAGTATGCCAAGTAAATAGAGCAGCGCTTTGATACTCAGAAATAGCAGTATGACCAGTAGCATGACAAATGCAATTATCAGGCAAACGGTGGCAATACCAAGTCGACGCCGCGCTGGTTCGGCTGATGTCAGATCTGGCATGTGTTGCTCCAACAGAAGAACGTTTCGATTATTCGCTTTCCAGGCCATGTCAAATAGATCGCCAACAGCTGGCACTATACCAATTGTGGACTCGACACCCACATTTAGCATCATCCGGACAAGCATAGGGGTCGTCGCACCCAGGCGCGCCGCCTGCACTACAATGTAGGTCGAGAGCAGGGAGCCGATGACATCGCCTAAAAACGGAACTACACCAAGAATCGCGTCCAGACCGATTCTAAACCCTCCCGGCAGCCTAATCGAGCTATCAAGCCCGTGGGCCAACCGCTTTAAGTGTACGACCGTGCTCCGACGCTTGTCCGCCTCAGACATTGAACGATAGGTCACGTTCAATCTCCGCTAAGACCGCGACGCACAATAGAGCGAGTGGCATAAGCAGCCGCACCTGTGGCTATGCCCCAGGCTAAGGCTCTGCCCCTGATAACAATTTGTGGGTGCGGATCGATTCACCTGTGCGCCCCTGGCCACAAACCCGGCGACTGTCACGGTTCCGATCAAAGATATATTCCTTGAGGTGTTCTTCACTATTGCCTCCCGACTTGGGAATGAGATTGAGTGTTGGAATAGCAGCACACTTCGTGCCAAACAGGCCTCATTTCTACAAAATATTCCGGTAATTCTTTCCAATGCCTCATAAATATACCGTGGATCATATGCACAGTGTCCGTCATCGACCCCACCCCCTCGCAGATTTAGATCTTAGAATGGAATGTCTATATGGTTTCCGGCGATCTTTGGACACCGCCCCGCGCCTGACGCGCTCAAGAATTTGGCGCGATAATTACTTTCGATTTATTCATTGCGCCTGCTACAACGGTATACCCAAGCAAGGGAATTTCCATTTCGTTGAAGATGTGTCTTCATGTTTGCGCTAAGCACTGTAGCCATGATGTAGAGATTGATCAGAACCGCTTTCAATTGAATGGATTAGTATAGTCAGCCGAAAGGGAGGCCTGAGCGACCGAAGTAAAGCACGCAAAGAATGGTCAAGCCAGAGTTGCGAAAATCAATTCGCTAGCGCACAGTATGGGTAAGGTGCAGAAGGGGCCGAATTGACGGCGAGCCGCTAGCACAAGGTTCGTTTTTTTTAGCAGTTTACAGGAGACTAGATTATGGAAATTAACTTGAAACAATTTGTCCTTGCTTTTTTGCTGGGCACGCTTGCGATCACCGGCTTAACCGGCTGTGACAAGGACGGAGCTATGGAGGAAGCCGGCGAAGAGGTAGACGAAGCCGTCAGCGATGCGAAGCGTGGCATCGAGGACGCAACCGACTAAAACCCTCAACCCTGCTACCTCTCGTGGTAAAAGGTACTGAATCGCAACTGCAGAACCAGCCCTTACTGAACCTAACTTCAGTAGGGGCTCTTTGCCGGCTGCCAATTTCTCCGCAAACTTTATCATCTGCCAGAGTGAGGGCTTCCATATGAATGGAGTGTTGACTCCTATCGAAGCACTCGAACACTGCTGCTAATGTTTCCGGACCGTCGACCTTGCGTTACTTGTTGAGGCTTGCGTCCGCTACTTCAATCGTTTGAATACCGGTGGCATAGCGTCTGGGTTGCAAAGTAACACCATCAATATCGGCCATCGCCCGAATAACTTCTGCACCAAAGAATAATATGATAGATGTATAGTACACCCACAGCATTAGCAAAATTACGGAAGCCGAAGCACCGCCAAGTTCGCTGAGATTACTGCTGGCGATATAAAAGCTGATCCCATACTTGCCGAGCAGCAGCATTGATGCAACGACAACACTCCCGCGAACCTTGTATTTTTTAGGCAGATAAACATCCGGCAGGAAATGAAACAGGCCATATATAACGGCAACAACTAGCGCTGCTAGAACGAACAACTGTGTGAGCTGAACCACGATCACCGCGGCATCGTTAAGTATGGAAAATACGTACTGATGAAAAATCAGTACCAGGGAATCCAGCACCAGTGAGATAATCAACAGAAATCCAAGACTCAAGACGATCCCCAGAGAAATCACTCTGTCTAGAACCTGTTTCACAAAGCCCGTACCACTTCGTGACCTAACTTTATAGATATCGTTAAAGGAACTCTGGATCTGGATGAAAATATTGGTCGCGGAAAATATCAGTACAGTAATTCCGACTGTAAGCTGGAATCTATTCTGGTCTTCGGTCTCTATAGTATCCAATAGCACTCCGATACCCTGTGCGGCCTGGTAACCGACCAACTGTGAAAACTGATCGCTAATCTGTTGCTGGAAGTTTACGTCCGAGGCCATTAATCCCGCGACGTACACCGCAAGAAAAATCACCGGGGCAATGGAAAATAGCGTATAGAAAGATAGAGCGGCTGAATTACGAAAGCAGTTGTCCGCTATCAGCTCCAGCGCAGCACGCTTTGTTACCGATAAAACGTAACTTGTGCCAGTGAGCACCCGGTTGCACATCGCAAATACTAATACAACATCAATCCAGACACCGAGATAGTGAGCAAAACAGCGCCAAATCCTGCCAACCACCCACTCAACTGCCTGGCTTTTTGCACTTCAATCAGATCAGCATTACCGCGAATCACAGATTGTATACAGTGTGTCAGCTTCATAATCGGAATACTCGTATGTCGGTAGCTAATGCGGACATAGCCGCACCCATAAAAAGCGATGTAGCCGCGAAAGTAATCAATGTTTTAGTCTTCATTGTTTCCTCCAGCCCGCGATATGCGGTCTACTATGAATGTGCTCTCGATGATGAATCTCACCCTATCAATGAAGACCTAGCGAAATTCGTGCCAACAACGGTAAAGCGTCGCTACATACGGCCCAGAGTATGCTACGGCGGGCCTGAGTCCATTGTGTAAAGTGTCCAGTCGGCGAGGGGTTGTGGCTAGAGGAGCAACCCGTTTGAAATGCTGACATGGTGTGACGGCAAGATTTACCAATTCAAAGAATTGAATTGCCCACCCTTCATCCAGCCACAGCGACTATCCCTCTGCTGCGCAACCCTTTGACTGAGGAACATTCCTACTCTGGGATTAATTGGTGCGCAAGTTCTGTTCAACTGAAGTCTCTTTTTCCCGCCAAGGGGCCAGGCAAGGGCAGACAGCTCGGGTACCTGTTTTCAGATTGCTACTACAAAAAAAGCCCCCCCTGCGAACAGGAGAGGCCAAAGACGCGGCCCGGGATTTGGCCGCGGGGATTACTCGTCGGCGCTTGTCATATCACCCGGGTCATAATCAGGTGCACCGGCAAGATCTGCCATCGTCAAATCTGAAGACAGTATCTTGCCTTTGCCAGTCAGATGAAAACGGCTTAAGGGCACCACAACTTCGCGGGTACTGTCATTCAGGCCAATGACCACCATCTTCTGGTGATTTCTATCAATAACTACCTCATCAACATCACCCAACTTCTGGCCACCTGCACCATTAACGATCAATCCTTCGATGTCGTCGACGGCCATCGCGGCTAGTGGGGCACTCACATCGGCGTATTCAGCCTCTCCTGCTATGGTTTTCTCGGAAGCCATGGCCATTGAGCCTACCAGGGCACCAGCTGCAATAAGTGCTAGGGATATTTTCATAATGTATTTCCTCAACATGTGTGTTTTCGCTGTCAGATGTGAAACGAAGCGGTCTATTATGCTGACCACACGTATAACCTGAGCAAGTATCATGCCAGTGCGGTTTGTCGTAAAAGGTGGCGGTTTTACCAAGCCCGGTCAGCGGCAAACTCGCGGCGAATCTGTATCATCTGCCCTTGAAACCTCAGACATTTGCAAAGGCGAACCTGGATCTTTGGCGGTTTTTACAAGCAACCTGAAGATTTTACATGGTTACGAAGGGTTTCATGCCCACTACCAAAAGGTTCGGATTCACAGCTATGGCCACGTACCGAGTAAATACCTGTGGCTAGATGATTTCTCCACGCACCACACATAGTTGGTACCTCTTTTGCTCCTATAGCCGCTGACGATTGTCGCCGCACCACAGAAGCGAAGATCATCATGGTCAGCTTGGCAGAAGCGTAGGCGACAATCCGAAACGCAGATTAATTGCACCTATTAACCATTACTATTTTGGATGAAACAATGAATAGAGATATTGCAGACGATAAATGGCAGCAGCTGAAAGGAAAAATTCAGCAACAATGGGGAAAAATTACCGATGACGACATGGATGGAATCTCGGGTAAGCGAGAGGAGTTCGTAGGCGTTATGCAGGAGAAGCATGGCAAGGCCAAAGAGGAGTTTGAAGAAGCCTTCGAGGCACTTCTGGGTGATGACGAATGAGCCCAACAAGTCATAGAGCGTTGGGGGCAGTACCGCTCACTCATAGAGGCACGTTTGTCATGGAGACTGTAATTAAATCTGTGTAACTGCCTATTATTAACCCATGCATTGGGTGAG
>CAXBNX010000011.1:0-129337 GCA_963977275.1 uncultured Haliea sp.
AGCGACCCATTGATTAACAGTCAATTGCTCTACCAACTGAGCTAAGGCGGAATGGCGTTAACCGAAGGTCGCGTATATTAATGATGGCGGCGGGGCGGGTCAACCGCTATTTCCGCATTATTGCGTGGGCGCATGGCGGTGGCCAGAATTGACGCCGCCGGGGGCCATTCCGGGGTCAGCTATCCCGGTCTTGGGTCTGCGGGCTGCAATTCGCCGCCGTGTGAACCATAATGGTCGGCTTATTCGAGACAGGTGACGGGTAGATTCGTGTCCAGACCATTCAAGGTAGTGTCCTCCTTCGAGCCCGCTGGTGATCAGCCCCAGGCCATCGCCCAGCTGGTGGAGGGGATTCGTGCCGGGCTGGCCTCCCAGACTCTGCTGGGTGTCACCGGCTCAGGCAAAACCTTTACCATAGCGAATGTGGTTGAACAGCTGCAGCGGCCCACCATAGTGATGGCCCACAACAAGACGCTGGCGGCGCAGTTGTACGGAGAGTTCAAGGAGTTCTTCCCCAATAATGCGGTGGAGTATTTCGTCTCCTACTACGACTACTACCAGCCCGAGGCTTACGTACCGTCCTCTGACACCTATATTGAGAAAGATGCCTCAGTAAACGAGCATATTGAGCAGATGCGGCTCTCCGCCACCAAGGCCTTGCTGGAGCGGGAGGATTGCCTGGTGGTGGCCACAGTGTCAGCCATCTACGGTCTGGGTGATCCCGATTCCTATTTCAAAATGGTCATACACCTCTCTCGGGGAGAGTTTATCGACCAGCGCCACATCCTGCGACAGCTTGCCGAGTTGCAGTACACCCGCAACGATGTGGATTTTCAGCGCGGCACCTACCGAGTGCGCGGGGACGTCATCGACATCTTTCCCGCCGATTCCGAGCGCGACGCGGTGCGGGTGGAATTGTTCGACGAGGAGATCGAGAGCATCAGTATGTTTGATCCACTGACCGGTGTGGTAGAAGCCAAGGTGCCCAGGATTACTATCTTTCCGAAAAGCCATTATGTCACCTCGCGGGAGGTGATGATGGGCGCGGTAGAGCATATTGAGCAGGAACTGGCCGAGCGAGTGCCGCAGCTGAAGGAAAACCAGAAACTGGTTGAAGCCCAGCGTCTTGAGCAGCGCACTCGCTACGACGTGGAAATGATTCGCGAGCTGGGTTATTGCAACGGCATCGAGAACTACTCGCGCTACCTCTCTGGGCGGGCACCGGGTGATCCGCCGCCCACCCTGTTTGAATACCTGCCGAAGAATGCGCTGGTTATCGTTGACGAGTCCCACGCCACCATTCCGCAAATTGGCGCCATGTACAAGGGCGACCGCTCCCGCAAGGAGACGCTGGTGGAATTCGGTTTTCGCCTGCCCTCTGCGCTGGATAACAGGCCGTTGCGGTTCGAGGAGTGGGAGCTCTTGGTGCCCCAGGCAGTCTTTGTGTCCGCAACACCGGGGCTCTATGAGAAAGAACACGCCGGGCGCACAGTGGAACAGGTGGTGCGGCCCACCGGGCTGATAGACCCACCAATCGAGGTGCGGCCAGCTACCACGCAGGTGGATGACCTGTTGAAGGAGATTCACTTTACCGTAGAGCGCGGCGAGCGGGTGCTGGTCACCACGCTCACCAAGCGCATGTCTGAGGATTTGACAGAATACCTGTCCGACAGCGGTGTCAAGGTACGTTACCTGCACTCGGATATTGAAACCGTAGAGCGGGTGGAGATTATCCGCGACCTCAGGCTGGGTGTGTTCGATGTGCTGGTGGGCATTAACCTGTTGCGAGAGGGCCTCGATATGCCGGAGGTGTCTTTGGTGGCGATTCTCGATGCTGATAAAGAGGGTTTCCTGCGTTCCGAGCGCTCATTGATTCAGACTATCGGCCGGGCGGCCCGTAACCTCAATGGCCGAGCGATTCTCTATGGTGACAGGATTACCGGCTCAATGGAGCGGGCCATGGCCGAAACCGAGCGCCGGCGCAACAAGCAGCTGGCTCACAACAAGGCACACGGCATTACGCCTGTCGGTGTGATCAAGTCAGTCCAGGACATTATGGAAGGCGCCAGACGTATGCCGACGCGGGGCAAGACCAAGGCGAAACAAGTTGCCGAAACGCGTCTCAGCTACAGCGCAGACCTCGCAAAGTTGTCACCGGCGGCACTGGCACGCAAGTTGAAACAGCTGGAGGGCCAGATGCACGAGCACGCCAAAAACCTGGAGTTCGAAGAAGCGGCGTCATTGCGGGATCAAATAACGGAGGTCAAGCAGCTCGCATTTATGGCGTGAATGTCGGGGCATGAGCGGTGTCGGCTGGCAGCTGCAGCGTGACTCGAACGCCGCCGTCATCCGGCAGGTTTTCTGCCCGCGCCTCGCCCTGCAAAAACTCGGCGATAAGTCGCACAATATGCAGGCCCAGGCCGAGGTGAACCGCCTCCGATTCACGCTGCCTCAGGGAAATCATCGGATCGAACAATCGCTCCTGTAATTCCCGCGGCAGTGGCGGCCCCGCATTGCTTACGCTGAGTTCCCATGACTCTGCAGCGCGGGCCAGCCGGAGGCTTATTCTGCCTCCCACGGGGCAGAAAGAGGCTGCGTTATCCATTAGCTTGTCCAGCGCCTGCACAACCAGTTCCGGTACAGCCGAAATCCAGGCCTGTTCCGCAGGCGTGTCCAGTATCAGTTCATGGTTCGGGTACACGCTGATGTAAGCGGCGAAAACCTCATCCAGTAGCGGTTTCAGGTCCATCGGTCTGGGGTGGTTGCTGCGAATACTCTCCTCCAGCCGATTGGCCTCGCTCATGGCCGTCAAAATGCTGTTCAGGCGTGTCAGGCCCTCGCGGGCGCGTGCCAGATAGACATCTTTCTGCTGTGAGGCCGGCGCTGATTGCTCAAGGTTTTCCAGCGAGGTTTGAATAACCGCAATGGGTGTGCGCAGCTCGTGGGACAGCTTGCGGCTGAGCGTTCGCAGATAATCGTTATACTCGCGCAACTGATCCAACAGGTCGGCGTAGTGCCGGGACAGCTCGCCAATTTCATCCTGAATGGTGCTGCGAGGGAAGGATGACAGGGTGGCCCCATCCTCACCTATCGCGTCGCGCGCCGCCTGACTCAAATTGCCGATTCGCCAGGATAGCAAACTGGCGTAGCCCAGCAACCCGAGCGCGCCTGCGCAAAGAGCCAGCAGGCTGTATCCCAGCAGGCGGCTGAAAGCCTGGTCGGTCAGGGACAGATACTCTTCGCCACTCTGGCGCGCAACCACTGCGCCTATAACACCGCCGTCGTACACTATGGGCACCGCGGCAGACAGCACGGTGCGGCTGGAGTAATTGGGATCCTCGTAGCGGTAGTTGGCACTGATACCGGCCAGCGCCGATTCGATTTCACCACCCGTTGCTCGCCCCATTTCGCTGCTGTTGGGTGGTGCATCAAGTTTGTTCCGTGACAGTATGCTGCGATAGAGCAGGCGCAGCAGCCAGAAGGTCCTGTCACTTCTCTCCTGCTGATTGTGCTTGGCGGGTACGTCTGCAATCAGCCAGTTGTCCTTGTCCACCACCTGCAGATGGTTACCCCCGTTACTGAAAGGTGCGAGGGTGTGCTGTAGCGCCACGGAATTGTAGATGAGCCAGGGGGGTGCGCGAGTGTCCAGCGGGTCGATGTTTCCCAGGGTTTCAAACCTGCCCCCGGGGCGGTGACCTGCATTGACCAGGTAGAAACCCAGCCGCCCACCTGTATAGGCCAAGGGTACCTCCAACTCCAGGCTGTAGCCACCTGCGGTATCCTGCCAGTAACCTTTAATTCGGCCGGCATTAAAGCCCGGCTGCAGCGGGCCAAGCGGGTAGGCGCGGACGCTCCCCGGGGCGGCGGTGGCGATGATATATTCCTGGCGCGCTCCGTTGCGCCAGGTGCGTAAAACCAGGCGGTCACCATTGAGCTCCGGAGACTGGCCGGGATTATGAAATACCACCTCTGAGTCTTCCACCTGCAGCATGAGGTAGAGCATATCGTTGCGGGTGGCGGCCCGGTAAGTCAGGGCCAGGGGAGTGCGGCCCGGTTCACTGCTGAGTCGGGCACTGCCGATCTCTTCCCAGCCGTCGCTGTAGCCGTCGATGATAAGGACTTGCTCTGCGGGATGTGCGTACACGGATTTATCCGTGTCCGCGGGTGCTATCCGCCGCAGGGGATTGGGGTATAACAGTTCTTCCCGCTCGCCCAGCACCGCCGCCACTGCGGTGGCAGTGGCATTAAGCGATTGCTCCTGGCCGTGTCGCAGTGCGCCTTCCATCTCCCGGATAAACTGGCAGCCCGCCCAGGGCAATGAGAGCAACAGCAGACTGACCAGCAGGAGTTGCCGCCGCAGGGTCACAACAGTGTTTCCGGAAAGTTAATGTCCCGTCCAGCGATAGCCGACACCGTAGGCCGTTTCTATGGCAGCGAAATCAGCATCAACCGCCTGAAATTTGCGCCGGATGCGTTTGATATGGGAGGTGATGGTGTTGTCATCCAGTACCACGTTAGCCGACTCCATTAACTGCGGTCGGTTCTTTACATGACCGCGGTGCCGCGCCAGGGCGTGTACGATCCAGAACTCGGTGACTGTCAGGTCAACTGCCTGGCCCCGCCACTGGATGTTCATACGTTCCAGGTTCAGGCTGAGTTCTCCGCGCTCGATAACATGCTCTTCCTGTACAGGGTTGCGCAGAGCCCTCACCCGGCGAAACAGGGCGACGATGCGAGCCAGCATATGCGCCTGACTGATGTCTTTGGTGAGATAGTCATCTGCCCCCAGGCGCAGCCCGGAGATAATATCCAGTTCTGAGTCCCGTGCCGTGAGGAATACAATAGGTAGCTCCGGGGCGCGGCTGCGCAGGTCACGACACAGTTCGTAGCCGCCCTCTATTTCATCCCCCAGGCCAACATCGATGATGGCCAGGTCCGGCAGTCTGCGACCAAAGGCGCTACTGGCGGTTTTGCGGTTCCTGTACAGTGACACCTGAAAACCCTGGCGTTGCAAGGTGTCGCGATAGTTGGCGGCGATTGTCGCTTCATCTTCCACGATAGCAATGTGATGCGGCATGCGTTGCGATTGACCCGCTGTCTGATTGTCGAGCTACCCATATTTTCAAATATCGGCCCGCTCCACAAGCGCCTGCCACAATTCGCCATTATTGCACCGCAAAAAGACACAATTGTGCTGCTTTGTTGCCAGATCTCCCACGCCTAATAGGCGGTATCCAACTGCGGGAGAGCACCCATGACACACTACGATCACCTCTACTATCTGGTAACCCGGGACAGTTCCCGGCTTGGGGGCCTGTCCCTGTGGCTGACTTTTCGTGTTTTACCAAGTCTTGTGGCCGTGGCTCTTGCGCTGCTGCTTCTGTGGGCGGCCCCTGTTCACGCAATGGCCCCGGGCGAGGAGGACGGTGTTGACTTGAACGGTTTGGCAAGCGGGCACATGCTCCTGCAGGGCGCAGTGCCAGGGCGCTATACCCCGGCTATTCTGCAGGCCAGTAAGGTGCATTTTGATATCAGTGGCATGATCGCCACGGTCTCGGTAGAGCAAACTTTTCGCAACGATACGGGCAGGGCACTGGAAGGGGTGTACGCCTTTCCTTTACCGGACAATGCCGCTGTGCGCTATATGGAGATGGTGATAGGTGAGCGCAGGATCGTGGGAAAAATCCGTGAAAAATCCGAGGCGAAAAAAATCTATCGTGCGGCCAAAGCTGCCGGTAAGAAAGCCAGCCTGGTGGAACAACAGCGGCCCAACCTCTTTACCAATCGTGTGGCCAATATCGGTGCCGGTGAGAGCATCACCGTGCGGCTGGAGTACGTACAGCAAGTGGCGTTTACTCACGGCGAGTTTTCCCTGCGGTTTCCGACCACCCTGACACCCCGCTACATGCCGGGTCGCGCAACCGACCTGACCTCAGTGCACAATGAGCCGGAAGCGCTGGCTGTTAACGCCTACCTCGGCTGGGCAGTCGCTACCGACCAGGTGCCTGACGCGGCCAGTATTTCTCCCCCGCAATGGCCACAGGAGGCTGACGACATTGCGCCGCTTAATCCGCTGGAGATCAGTGTGCGGCTGGATATGGGTATGCCCCTGGCCCGAGTGGAGGCGCCTTACCACGACATCGCCCTGGCGCGCCGCGCGGGAGTCTACGACATCAAGCTGGCCAATGGTGTGACGGAGATGGATCGGGACTTTGTTCTCAGCTGGCAACCGGTAAGTGGTTCTGCGCCCACCGCCGCCCTGTTTACCGAGGAGGTGGCGGGAGAGTACTTTGGCCTGTTGATGGTGCTGCCACCCGCAGCCCAGCGGGCACAGGCGCCACCGGCCCGTGAAATTATCTTTGTGGTGGATACTTCAGGTTCCATGGGCGGGGTTGCCATTGCGCAGGCGCGGGACAGTGTTTCTCACGCGCTGCAGGAACTGCGGCCGGAGGATCGCTTCAACATCATAGAGTTCAACTCTAACTACCGTGCGTTGTACCGCAAGCCCATGCCAGCAAGCCAACATCATGTGCAGCAGGCGCGGGAATTTGTGCGCTCGCTGCAAGCTAACGGCGGTACTGAAATGCTACCTGCGTTGCGCGCTGCGCTCGATCCCCCAAGTGCTATAGACGCTTTGCAGGAACAGCTGCCGCTGCGGCAGGTGATTTTTATCACCGACGGGGCGGTGGGTAACGAGCTTGCACTGTTTGAAGAGATTAGCGTCCGTCTTGGGCGCAGCCGTTTATTTACCGTGGGTATTGGCTCTGCTCCCAATAGCTGGTTCATGCGGGAGGCGGCGCGTTTCGGGCGGGGCAGCCACACCCATATTGGCGCACTGGACGAGGTGGGGTCCAGAATGGCCGCACTGTTCACACAATTGTCGCAACCGGCTGCGGTAGATTTGCACACGACCTGGCCCACAGCCGTGGAGGCCTGGCCGAACCGACTGCCAGACCTGTACCTGGGCGAGCCGCTGTTGGTGGCTGTGAGTTTTGGTGCACAGGCGCCACAGGGGGAGGTGATAGTAACGGGGGAAATAGGTGGCCAAAGCTGGCACCAGTCCCTGCAACTTTCGGCGGGCGCAGACCCGCAGAGCGCAAGTCGACATAAAGGTGTTGCCACCCTGTGGGCACGACAGAAAATCACTGGCCTGCTGGACCAGAAGGTGCGAGGGAAAAGTGAGGAAGCTGTGCGCGCAGATGTGCTGCCGATTGCTTTGCGACATCAACTGCTGAGCCCTTACACCAGTTTCGTTGCGGTGGAAGAAGTTGTGTCACTGCCACCCGGGGAGCGAGCGGATTCCGTAGCGGTGCCCAATACCCGGCCGCGGGGCCAGACCGCTCAAGCTTTCGCCTACCCACGCACGGCGACAACCGGACCCGCAAAGCTCTGGTTCGGCATGTTACTGCTGTTCGCCGCCACACTGCTGCGGCTGCTGCGACAGCCCGAGCTGGACCATGTTGCAACTACGGCGGAGTGAGGGCTGGCGCCAGTTGTTAGTGCTGTTGCTGGTGCTGGCTGGACTGCAACAGTTAGCAGCGGCAGGGTTGATCAAAGCGAAAGCCTGGCTGGCGCCGGTGCTTATTGAACAAGCCTGGGCTGAGTCGCTGCAAAACGCCGGTGAACCGGTGAAGCCCTGGCCATGGGCAGATACCTGGCCTGTGGCGCGGCTAAGAGTGCCGGCGGTGGGTGTTGATTTGCCGGTGCTGGCGGGGGACTCAGGGAACGCCCTGGCATTTGGTCCGGGACATGCCCAGGCCTCCGCTATGCTTGGCGGCAGGGGCCTAGCTGTTATTGGCGGGCATCGTGATACCCATTTCGAATTCCTGCAGTATCTGCAGCCCGGTTCGCGACTCGAACTGCAATTGCCTGACGGCAGTTGGCGTCCCTACCGCGTGCATAACACTATCGTGGCTGACACGCGAGTACAGTCCCTGCTGCCGGATGACTCCCGGGAAATATTGCTGCTTGTGACCTGCTACCCCTTCGATGCTCTGCTCGCCAATGGCCCGCTGCGCTACGTTGTCGCTGCCCTGCCCGTGGAGACTACCGAAGAGGCGGCTTACGCCATGTGAGCGAGCCACTGTGATCTGTGAACCCTGCTATAATTTTCAGTCTATAACAATACGTTGGGCCGCAGTGATGAAATCCAGGTTACTAAAACCGGTAGACGCCGCATGGCTGTTACTGGAGTCCGCGGATACGCCCATGCACGTTGGGGTGCTGGCGATCTTCCAGAAACCGCGCAATGCCGCCCCGGGCTACCTGGGTCATCTGGCGGCTTCCATGCGTGAACACAAGGCCTGTTGCGAGCCCTGGAACTACCGCTTGTCAGGCGATGGTGTGGGCGGTGTGGTACAGCGTATGATGGAAGTGCGCGATGTTGATCTCAACTACCATTTCCAGCACTCCGCTCTGCCGGAACCGGGAGGTGAGCGCGAATTGGGCGTAATGGTGTCGCGCCTGCACAGTCCGGCCCTGGACAGGAATCGGCCCCTGTGGGAATTCCATTTGATAGAGGGTTTGGAGCGCGATCGCTTCGCTTTTTATGTCAAGATTCACCACGCCTTAGTGAGCTTTCTCGACTGTGTGCCCACCGTGCTGTCGATGCTGTCTGGTAGCGCCAGAAGCCGCAATGCCCTGCCGTTGTGGGCACAACCTTTGCCTAGTGCAGAATCAGCGGACGACGTGGAGGAGGGTGGAGCGATGGCGGCACTGGCGTCCATCGGGCGGGCCGGCGCGGGACTTTTAAGGGCGGCGATCTCGCCGGAAAAAGCGCGTGGCTTTCTCTTGCCCAGTAGTGCACCTCGATCAACACTCAACCGTAGCATCAACCAGCAGCGCCGCTTTGCCACCCAGCAGATTGAGCAGGCGCGTATCGAGCGGCTGGCTGAATCGGCGTCCTGTACCGTGAATGAACTGCTTACTTATCTCTGCGGAACCTCCTTGCGACGTTTTTTCAAAGAGTACAACGCGCTGCCTGATGAGTCGCTGGTGGCGCTGCTGCCGGTGTCGCTCAAGGAGCGGAGCAGTCACAATGCCGCCAACGCAATTGCCGGGATACGGGTGGAACTCGGCACGCATATAGGTGATCCGCTAGCGAGGCTCGCGGTCATCAGGGAGTCCATGCAGGCGGTGCGAGAGGACAGACTTTCTCTGCCGGAAGAGGCTGTAACACCCTATGTGTTATTGCGCGCCGCGCCGCTTTTTGCCAGCCAGTTGCCGGGGGTGGGTCAGTTTGTACCGCCGCTGTTTAACCTGAAAGTTTCCAATACCCACGGCAGTGATTCGGCCATGTACTGGGAGGGAGCGAGGCTGGATGCCATCTACCCGATCAGTCAGCTATTGCAGCATGTGGCCCTGAGTATAGATTGCGTGAATTACGCCGGAACGCTGAACATCGGTTTCACTGGCGCGCGTGATACCTTGCCACATCTACAGCGATTGGCGGTTTATCTGGGTCTGGCGTTGAGCGAGCTGGAACACTTAGTGCAAGCGGAGAACGCGGCATGAACGATTTTGCGAAGATGGCGGTTAGCGGCGGCCTGGCGCTGAATCAGCGCCTGGCAAAAGCGGCCGCCAATGGTGTCGACTGGGTATTCAAGCGCGACACACTGATTCAGTCAGGCCGCACATGGTTTGAGCTGGTGCACGACGGTGACCTGATGGCAGTGCGCTACTACGGTCTGCCTGAAGAGTCGGAAATTGAGCTGGTTGACGGCAGCACAAAACCCATCGAGCGTCACCAGCATGACATACCACTGGTACTGGTGCCGCCGCTTGGGGTGAGTACGGAGACCTTTGATCTGATGCCCCAGCGCAGCCTGGTGCGCTTTATGGCGGCCTGTGGCTTCAAAACGTATCTGGTGGACTGGGGTAAGCCGAAAAAAGAGCATGCCCACCTCAACCTGAAGGATTATTCCTACACCATGCTGGGTGCGGCGCTGGAAAAAATACGCGCGCATTCCGGTAGTGAGGAAGTATCGATGATGGGCTGGTGTATGGGTGGTCTGCTCATGCTGTTGCACCAGGGGCAGGTGCAGGACCCGCGTATTCGCAACATTATCACCGTGGCCAGCCCTATCGATCTGGAAAGTGGTCGCGGCGCTATCGCCGGCTTGGCCGGGGCAGCTCTGAATCTCGATGGGCCAGCCAAACTGGTCAGTAATTACACCAACCTGCGGCTCAAGGCATTGGACCCGGCGCGCCTCGCGATGCCGCCCTGGCTGACCACGCTGGTGTTCAAGTTGACTGACCCGGTGGGTAGTGTCACCACCTACTGGGATCTGGTGACCGGCCTGAGTGACCGGGAGTACGTGAAGTCGTATTCCACCACGGCGAACTACCTGAACAATATGCTGTTGTACCCCGGCGGTGTGCTGCAGGATATGGCGGTGAAAGTGGCCGGAGAGAACCAGCTTGCCAAGGGCAGGGTAGAGGTTGGCGACAATGTTGCCGAACTGGATGCCATCGAGTCCAACCTGTTGGCCTTCGCCGGCAAGACCGACATTCTGGTACCCGCTGGTATTGCCGAAAAAATTGTTGATATAGTCGCCTCAAAGGACAAGGAATTTCGGCTTGCTCCTGGCGGGCACATGGGTGTGATTATCGGCAGCAAGGCGCAGAGTGCTGTGTGGGCAGAGTCGGTGGAATGGCTTGCGCAACGCTCAAGTCATACGAAGCCAAAGCCAAAGCCAAAGCCAAAGCCAAAGGCGCGGCGCAGGCCGGTTCGCAAGGCCGCGACAAAAGCATCTGTGGCAGTGGGTAAGAGGAAAGTGCGTCGCAAACCGGGCGCAGTGAACGCTAAAGCGGGCTGAAGAATATCCAGGGTGCCACGAGAAGGGGGGGAAGTGGTTGCGGCGCCACTGGCTACGCAACCACTCGTTACGGAGCTTAGGCGCCGTATTGCAAGTCAAAGCGATCCAGTTGCATCACCTTGGTCCAGGCTGCAACAAAGTCTTTTACGAAGCGTTGCTGTGCATCGTCGTAGGCATACACTTCAGCGATCGCACGCAGCTCTGAGTTGGAACCGAAGATCAGGTCAACAGTTGTTGCTGTGTACTCCACTGTGCCCGAGGCGCGATCCACTCCCTCATAGATGCCAACCTCCTCTGCCTTCTGCCAGCGGGTAGACATATCCAGCAGGTTGACAAAGAAGTCGTTGCTGAGCGTTCCCGGCTTGTCGGTGAGAACACCGTGACTTGCACTGCCCGTGTTGGCGTCCAGTGACCGCATACCGCCGACCAGAACCGTCATTTCGGGTACCGTCAGGTTCAGCTGGTCGGCTTTGTCGATCAACATCTCCGTCGGTGAACGGTAGCTCTGCTCAACGTCGAAGTAGTTGCGGAAGCCGTCAGCCCTGGGCTCCAGCAGCGCAAACGATGCAACATCGGTTTGTGCCTGGCTTGCATCGCCCCGACCGGGTGTGAACGGTACCTCGACAGCTGTGCCGCCTGCTTTTGCTGCCTGTTCAATGGCAGCGGCCCCGCCCAGCACAATCAGGTCAGCCATTGAGATCTTGCTGCCACTTGAGCTGTTGAAGTTTTCCTGGATGTCCGCCAGTTTGGCCAACACTTGGGCGAGCTCTTCCGGGTTGTTCGCTTCCCAGTCTTTCTGCGGTGCAAGTGCAATGCGCGCGCCGTTGGCTCCGCCACGCATATCGCCGCTGCGGAAGCTGGCGGCAGATGCCCATGCGGTGCGTATCAGTTCGGGTACGGTTAAGCCCGAATCCAGAATGTCTTTCTTCAGCACTTTGACGTCTTTGGCATCGACCAGTTTGTAATCTACAGTGGGAATCGGGTCCTGCCAGATTAACTCTTCGCCCGGCACGGCATTCCCCAGGTAGCGGATGCTCGGACCCATGTCGCGATGTGTCAGCTTGTACCACGCTTTGGCAAAGGCCAACTGGTACTCTTGCGGGTTGGCGAGAAAGCGTTCCGCGATGGCTTTGTACTGTGGGTCGAACTTCAATGCGAGATCGGCGGTGGTCATCACCGGAGCATGGAACTTGCCGGCCACGTGTGCATCCGGCACGACGTTATTCATGGACTCGTCCGAGGGAACCCACTGAATCGCGCCGGCTGGGCTGCGGGTCTCCTGCCACTCAAAATTCAGCAGGTTTTGCAGGTACAGCGTCGTCCACTGGGTCGGTGCCTGTGTCCAGGCGCCTTCCAGGCCACTGGTAGTGGTGTCCTCGGCGTTGCCTTTGCCACAGCTGTTCTTCCAGCCGATACCCTGCTCTTCGATGCCAGCCGCAGCGGGCTCCGCTCCCATGCAATCTGCAGGCTTGCGCGCGCCGTGCATTTTACCGAAGGTGTGTCCGCCGGCGATCAAGGCCACCGTCTCCTCGTCATTCATTGCCATGCGACTGAATGCGACACGAATATTTCGGGCCGAACCTATCGGGTCGGGCTTGCCCATGGGGCCTTCCGGGTTCACGTAAATAAGGCCCATATGCGTTGCACCCAGTGGGCGCTGCAGTTCGCCGTCTTTCTCAACGCGGTCACTGGCCAGCATTTTCACTTCCGGCCCCCAATACACAATGTCGGGTTCCCAGTCGTCTGCGCGGCCACCGGCAAAGCCATAGGTCTCAAACCCCATGTTCTCCAGTGCCACGGTACCCGCCAGAATCATCAGGTCGCTCCAGGACAGGGCCGCACCGTACTTCTGCTTCACCGGCCATAGCAAGCGGCGCGCTTTGTCGAGGTTGCCATTGTCGGGCCAGCTGTTCAGTGGATCGAATCGCTGCTGGCCGCCTTCGGCGCCCCCGCGCCCATCCAGGGTGCGGTAGGTGCCGGCGCTATGCCAGGCCATACGGATAAAAAACGGCCCGTAGTTGCCGTAGTCGGCAGGCCACCAGTCCTGGGACGTGGTCAGCAACTTGTCGATATCCTGCTTGACGGCATCGAGGTCCAGCGCGCTGAACGCCTGCGCATAGTTGAAGTCCTCGCCCAGGGGGTTAGAACGCACGTCGTGGTCACGCAGCGCAGACAGATTGAGCTGGTCCGGCCACCAGAACTGGTTGCTCCTTGGCTGACCGTCTGCGCCGTTGCCGCTACCCATAGCGCCCGCGGGCTTTGTGCTTGTGGTTGAGGTGTCGCCAAGGGCGGTAAGTGGTGCCATAGTCAGTGCCAGCATCCCCGCTACGGCTGTGGACATGATCGCGTTGCGTTTTTTCATGGTATTTCTCCGTTCGAAGTCCGCTGCACAAGCAGCAATTAATTATCGTTAAATCCTTTTGATTAGAATGTAACGATAGGAAATGCAAAGATATAATCGTTTGATTCGATGCCAGTGATAGGGATGACCTAATCGGGATAACAAAGTTATGAATATCAGAGACTTACGATACTTTTTGGCGGTAGTGGAGTTACAGCACTTCGGCCGTGCCGCGGAACAGTGCTGTGTAAGTCAGCCCACGCTGAGCGGGCAGATCAAAAAGCTTGAGCAAGAATTGGGTGTCACACTGCTGGAGCGCACGAATCGCCGGGTGATGCTCACCGATATCGGGGAGCAGGTAGCGCGTTCGGCCCGGCGCATTCTGCGTGAAGTTGACACCATCCACGAGGTTGCCAGAAGCAGCCATGATCCCCTGTCCGGGAGTTTTCGCCTGGGCGCGTTTCCGACGCTATCCACCTACATCTTTCCCAGCCTTGTGCCCAAGGTTAAACAATCACTGCCTGATCTTCGGCTGATCCTGATCGAGGAGAAAACCGCAATACTCATCGAGAAACTCAGGCAGGGTGATATTGATGCCGCCTTGCTCGCGCTGCCCGTGCGCGACGATTACCTGGTCAGCCGGCGACTGTTTGACGACGAATTTTTGTTAGCGGTGCCGCCGGAGCATTTGCTGGCTAAGCAGCAAAGCGTGGACCAGAGGGAGCTGAAGAATCACCGCCTGCTACTGTTGGAAGAGGGCCACTGCCTTCGCGACCAGGCACTTGAGATTTGCGGACACAACGGCATAGGGGAAGAGCAGGACTTTCGGGCAACGGGCCTGGAAACATTGCGTCAAATGGTTAAGGCAGGTTCGGGAATCACCTTCATGCCGAAGATCGCCGTGCAGGATGACGAGATCGGTATTCACTATGTGCCGTTCACCAGCCCTGCGCCAGTTCGAACCATCGGGTTGGTGTGGCGCAAAACGACGGCGCGGCAGCAGGTGATCGATAAGTTGTTCGAACAGCTGGCAGAGTAGGCTATGCAGTGAGTGTGTCAGCGTTTGCTCGCGCAGTTTTACCCACTTTAATCCAGGCGCATCTGTCCTGCATGGCCGCCCGGCAATTGTCGGCGATGTGAAGAAGCCCACTTTAACTTTATTGCCGGATCAGGCACTATTGCGCCCCTCGCCGGACCGGTAACCCTTTGCGTGGGTATTCATCGCCATCACCCGCATAAATTGCCCTAATCGGCGTTAGCTTTACGTTTTAGAGTCGATCACGCGGCCTTTGGTAGGGGTCGCCACTGAAGAAAGGAAAGATACATGCCTGTTATTACCCTGCCGGACGGCAGTCAGCGCCCGTTCGACAAACCAGTCTCAGTTCACGAAGTTGCCGCCGATATCGGTCCAGGCCTGGCCAAGGCCGCGTTGGCCGGTGTGGTTGATGGCCGCGAAGTGGACACCTCGTATACCATTGAGCGGGACGCAACACTCGCGATTATCACCGAGCGTGATGACGCGGGGCTGGAAGTCATTCGCCACTCCACAGCCCACCTGTTGGCCATGGCCACCCAGGAGTTATTCCCCGGGGTGCAGGTCACTATCGGGCCGGTGATCGAGGACGGCTTTTACTACGATTTCGCCACCGGGCACAGTTTTACTCCAGAAGATCTGGAGAAAATTGAAAAGCGCATGGAAGAACTGGTGGCGGACGACCTGTCGGTAGAGCGCATGGTGGTTAGCCGCGACAAGGCAATCGAACTGTTTCGCAACATGGGCGAGCACTACAAGGTCCAGATTATTGAGGATTTGCCCTCCGACGATGAGATTAGCATTTATCGGCAGGGCCCCTGGATGGACCTGTGCCGGGGCCCTCATGTGCCCAGTACGGGCAAACTCAAGGCCTTCAAGCTGACCAAGGTGGCCGGTGCTTACTGGCGCGGGGATTCGAAGAACGAAATGCTGCAGCGTGTGTACGGCACTGCATGGGCGAACAAAAAGCAGCTCAAGCAGTATCTGACACGCATCGCGGAAGCGGAAAAGCGCGACCACCGTAAAATTGGCAAGAAGCTGGATCTGTTTCACACCCAGGAAGAGGCGCCGGGAATGGTGTTCTGGCACCCGGCGGGCTGGAGCATCTATCAGACTATCGAACAGTACATGCGCTTTGCGCAGCAGGCGCATGGTTACCAGGAGATCAGGACACCCCAGGTAGTGGATATGTCCCTGTGGGAGCGCTCCGGTCACGCCGAAAAATTCGGTGATGACATGTTTCTGCTGAAGACAGAGGACCGGGAATATGCGGTCAAGCCGATGAACTGCCCCTGCCATGTGCAGGTGTTTAACCAGGGCCTTAAATCCTACCGGGATCTGCCCCTGCGGCTGGCGGAATTCGGCTCCTGCCACCGCAACGAGCCGTCCGGCTCTCTGCACGGTATTATGCGGGTACGCGGTTTTGTGCAGGATGATGCCCACATATTCTGTACAGAAGAACAGATTCAGCCGGAAGTCTCGTCCTTTATAGACTTCCTGCACGCGGTCTACGAAGACTTTGGCTTCACCGAGGTCATTTATCGGCTGTCCACCCGCCCGGATCAGCGTGTGGGGGCGGACGAGGACTGGGACCGGGCGGAGAAAGCCCTGGCCGACGCCCTGGATGCACAGGAATTGCCCTGGCAGGAGCTGCCTGGAGAGGGGGCTTTTTATGGCCCCAAGATCGAGTTTTCACTGAAAGATTGTATCGGCCGGGTCTGGCAGTTGGGCACTATCCAGGTGGATTTCTCCATGCCCGGACGGCTGGGCGCCCAATATGTGGCGGAGGATGGCAGTCGCCAGGTGCCGGTAATGTTGCACCGCGCGATCCTGGGCTCTTTTGAGCGATTCATCGGAATTCTGATCGAACATTTCGAAGGGGTTTTCCCCACGTGGTTGGCGCCAACACAGGCCGTTGTGCTCAATATTACGGACAAACAGGGCAAATATGCCACAAATGTGGAAGATTCCTTAAAAAACAAGGGCTTTCGGGTCGTCTCGGACTTGAGAAATGAAAAGATCGGCTTTAAAATCCGCGAGCACACGATTCAGCGCATCCCGTATCTGTTAGTGGTGGGTGATAAAGAGTCTGAATCCGGTACTGTGGCCGTGCGTACCCGTCACGGTGAGGATCTGGGATCGATGGATCTCGATGCGCTTGGCGCGCTCCTTACCGAAGATGTGGCGCGCCGCGGCCGTATTTCATTGGAGAACTAGTATTAAGAAAGAAATGGGCAAGGGCGCCAGCAAAAAGGCGATCATTAACGACCAAATTACAGCTGACCCGGTTCGTCTTGTTGGAGCCGAGGGTGAACAGGTAGGCGTAGTACCTCTGAGTGAAGCGATCGCAGCGGCTGAAGCTGCAACCATGGACCTGGTTTTGATCGCAGATTCTGATCCACCTGTTTGCAAGGTGATGGACTACGGCAAGCACGTCTTTGAGGCGAAGAAGCAGAAATCTGCCCAGAAGAAGAAGCAAAAGCGTACACAAGTTAAAGAAATGAAGTTTCGTCCAGGGACGGAGGATGGAGACTACCAGGTAAAACTACGCAACCTGGCACGTTTCCTTGAAAACGGCGATAAGGCCAAAGTAACGCTGCGGTTTCGCGGTCGTGAAATGGCTCACCAGGAAATTGGCATGGAGCTACTCAAACGAGTAGAAGCTGATCTGGCCGAGTTGGGTTCAGTCGAGCAATTCCCGAAAATGGAAGGCCGGCAACTGACTATGGTTATCGCACCCAAGAAGAAGAACTAGTGGCCTGTGAATGCCCTTGATTCTTCATATTATTAGCAATCGAATGCGGAGTATTTGATTATGGCAAAAGCAAAAATTCACAGTGGGGCTGCCAAGCGGTTTAAGAAAACTGCCGGTGGATACAAGCGTAAAAGCGCACACAAGAGTCACATCCTGACCAAGATGACAACCAAGCGAAAGCGTCAGTTGCGTGGAACTTCAATGATCCACAAAAACGACAAGGTGCTTATTGACCGCATGTTGCGGGCGAGCTAACGGTTACCCATTAAGAGATAGGAGAAGACTATGCCTCGCGTAAAACGTGGAGTGGTGGCACATCGCCGTCACAAAAAGATTTTGAAACAGGCCAAGGGTTACTATGGTGCCCGCAGCCGTATTTTTCGTGTTGCCAAGCAAGCCGTTACCAAGGCTGGCCAGTATGCATACCGTGACCGCCGTCAGCGCAAGCGTCAGTTTCGCGCCCTGTGGATCACGCGTATCAATGCCCAGTCTCGTGCCAATGGCCTGAGCTACAGCCGCTTAATCAATGGCTTGAAGAAAGCCGACATCTCTCTTGATCGGCGCGTCTTGGCCGATCTGGCAGTGCATGACAAGCCGGCTTTTGGCGCGGTTGTGGAGCAAGCGAAGGCAGCACTGGCCTAAGCCCACCCACCGCTCAGGAGGTTCGCTGGCTACACGTAAGACATCAAGGGAAAGGGCAGTGCTCTTTCCCTTTTTTTTTGAATCAGGCGTATGCAGTTATAGGCTATATCTCGCCGCACAGAGTATGCGGAAGGTATTTTTTGGACACGCTACAAGCACATCCATGTGCGCTCGTGTTCCCGAACGCGGACCGGGCCATCCATGGCCTCTCACGGCCCAGGAAATACCTCCCGTATGCTCTGTGCTACCCACCGGCTAGCTGTGGCGGCGCTTCATGTACACAACCGAAGTATTGTTGAACAAAAATCGAGACCAAAAGAAATGGAAAACCTCGAACAACTTGCCAATGAAGCTAAAGCCGCAATTGCGGCAGCTGACGACGGTGCTGCGCTGGAACAGCTGCGGGTCGAATACCTGGGTAAGAAAGGGCAGTTTACAGCGCTGCTGAAAGGCCTGGGTAAGTTGTCTGCGGAAGAGCGCCCTGCCGCTGGTGCCAAGATCAATGTGGTCAAGCAGGCACTGCAGGAACTGATAGGTTCGCGCAAAAAGGCACTGGAAACTGCAGCGGTGGAAGCGAAACTGGCGCGGGAGACCATCGACGTCACGCTGCCGGGCCGCGGCCAGAGCACCGGCGGTATCCACCCGGTGACGCGGACCATGGAGCGCATGGAGGACTTCTTTACCGCTATAGGCTTTGAAGTGGTAGAGGGGCCGGAGATAGAGGACGACTACCACAACTTTGGCGCGCTCAATATTCCCGAGCACCACCCGGCTCGTGCCATGCACGATACATTCTATGTAGACGAGCACACAGTGCTGCGCACACACACCTCGCCGGTGCAGGTGCGCGTGATGGAGAGCCAGGCGCCGCCGCTGCGGATTATTTGTCCGGGGCGGGTCTATCGCTGTGACTCTGACCTTACCCATACACCCATGTTTCACCAGGTGGAGGGGTTGCTGGTAGATGAGCATTCCAGTTTTGCCGACTTGAAAGGATTGATAGAAGACTTCCTGCGGGTGTTCTTCGAGCGTGATGAGCTGGCGGTGCGGTTTCGGCCGTCCTACTTTCCTTTTACCGAGCCTTCGGCAGAGGTGGATATCCAGTGCGTGAACTGTGGCGGTGACGGTTGTCGCGTGTGCAGTAATACCGGCTGGATCGAGATTCTCGGCTGCGGCATGGTGCACCCCAGCGTATTCGAATCCTCGGGCATAGACCCGGAAAAATATACCGGTTTTGCCTTCGGTATGGGGGTAGAACGCCTTGCCATGTTGCGTTATGGCGTCAACGACCTGCGCCTGTTTTTTGACAATGACCTGCGTTTTCTTGAGCAGTTCTAGCGGACTTCCGGAGTATATAAAGTGAAAATTAGCGAACAATGGTTGCGCGAGTGGGTTGATCCCGTGTTGACGAGCGAGGAGTTGGCTCACCAGATCACTATGGCCGGTCTGGAAGTGGAGGCTATCGAGCCTGTGGCGGGTTCATTCAGTGGCGTTGTGGTGGCGAGAATTGTCAGCGCGGAGCCGCATCCGGACGCAGACAAGCTGCGGGTTTGTCAGGTGGAAACCGGCAATGAAACGGTGCAGATCGTCTGTGGCGCACCGAATGCGCGAGTTGGATTGATGGCACCGTTGGCCCGGTTGGGGGCCGTGCTTCCCGGTGATTTCAAGATAAAAGCGGCCAAACTCCGCGGCGTGGAATCCCAGGGAATGCTGTGTGCCGGGCAGGAACTGGGTCTGTCCGAGGAACGTGATGGTCTGATGGAACTGGCAGCTGATGCCCCATTGGGTGCTGACCTGCGAGCCTACCTTGCTCTTGACGATAAAATTATTGAGATAGGCCTCACACCCAACCGTGCCGACTGTCTGAGCATGGCAGGTATCGCGCGGGAGGTAGGCCTGTTGAACAAGCTGCCGGTGACAGCACCTCCTTTTGCCAATATAGCAGCAACAATCGACACCATATTCCCCGTCGATTTACCGGCGGCTGAGCGCTGTCCGCGCTATCTGGGTCGTGTTATAAAAGGTGTGGATGTGTCCCGCCCAAGCCCATTGTGGCTGCAGGAAAAACTGCGTCGCTGCGGCATTCGCAGTATCGATGCAGTCGTGGATGTGACCAACTATGTCCTGCTCGAATTGGGCCAGCCCATGCACGCCTTCGACTTCGACCGCTTGCAAGGGGGCATTGTGGTGCGAGAGGCAGGCACCGGCGAATCGCTGGAACTGTTGGACGGTCAGACGGTGGAACTCAAGCCGCACACGCTGGTGATTGCCGACCATGCGGCGCCGGTGGCTATAGCCGGCATTATGGGCGGGGAAGTCTCGGCAGTGAACGCCAGCACTACCAATATACTGCTGGAAGCCGCATTTTTTACGCCGGACCTACTGGCGGGTATCGCCCGGTCCTACGGTTTGCACACGGAGTCGTCGCATCGTTTTGAGCGCGGCGTGGATTTCGAGCTGCAACGACACGCCATGGAACGTGCCAGCCAGTTGTTGCTGGACATTGTTGGCGGTGAGGCGGGCCCCATTGAAGAGGCGGTCTCCGCAGAACATTTGCCGGAGCGGCCGCCGGTAACGCTGAGGGCAGCGCGCATCAATAAAATGCTGGGGATGGAACTCCCTGCCGCCGAGGTGGAACGTATTCTGTCGGGCCTGGGTTTAGGGGTAAGCTCCTCGGCAGAGGGCTGGACCTGCAGTATCCCCAGTTGGCGCTTTGACATGCAGATCGAGGCAGATCTGCTGGAAGAGCTCGCTCGTGTGTACGGCTACAACCGGCTTCCCGCGACGCATATTCATGCGAACCTGGTGATGCCGGCCAGGCCCGAAACCCGTCTTTCTGTCCGTCAGTTGCGCCGCCATCTCAGTGCCCGCGGTTACCAGGAAGCTATCACCTACAGTTTCGTCGATCCAAAACTTCAATACTTGTTCGAGCCGGAGGTAACACCGGTAGCGCTGGCCAATCCGATCTCCGCCGATATGGCAGTGATGCGCACCAGCTTGTTGCCCGGGCTTGTCGGTGCCGTGATGCGTAATATCAATAGGCAACAACCGCGGACACGGCTGTTTGAAACCGGGCTGCGCTTTGTGCCCGGGGAGAATGGCCTGCGCCAGGTGCCAACTCTGGCGATGGTGGCCACAGGGCAGCGCTTTGGTGAGTCCTGGGCCGTTGCCAGCCAGGGGCTGGACTTCTTCGATATGAAAGGTGACGTGGAGAGTATATTCACGCTGGGCCGCGACCCGGGTTCACTGCAATTTGAGACTGCAACGGTGGCAGCGCTGCATCCGGGCCAGACTGCGGGCATAAGCAGAAAGGGGCAGTCCGTGGGCTACCTGGGAGCGATGCACCCCACGGTGCAGGCGGAGTTGGACCTTGCGGCGCCACTGTATGTCTGTGAGGTCGACCTGGAAGCGGTATTGGCGGGGCTTGTTCCCAGTTTTACCGAGCTTTCCAGATTTCCCGAAGTTCGCCGGGATTTGGCCGTGATTGTCGACAAATCGGTACCATCAGCGGATCTTATGCAAAATGTCCGAGCTGTGGCGGGCAGTTACCTGACGGACTTAAGGCTTTTTGATGTCTATGAAGGCAAAGGTATTGATCCTAAAAGGAAAAGCCTGGCGTTGGGTTTGACATTCCGCGACCATTCGCGCACTCTTAGTGATGAAGATGTCAATCTGGCAGTGAATCAAGTTGTTGATTCGCTACAAAAAAACTTTAAAGCCGAGCTTCGGAACTAGGTAATGGGAAGATGGGCGCTCTGACAAAATCTGAAATGGCTGAACGCCTGTTTGAAGAGCTTGGTCTCAACAAACGGGAGGCCAAGGAAATTGTGGAGCTGTTTTTCGAGGAAATCCGCGGATGCCTTGAAAACAATGAGCAGGTGAAACTGTCTGGATTTGGCAATTTTGACCTGCGCGACAAAAGCCAGCGCCCTGGCCGCAACCCCAAAACAGGAGAGGAGATCCCCATATCCGCCCGCAGGGTGGTCACCTTTCGCCCAGGCCAGAAGCTCAAAGCCCGAGTAGAAGAATATGCTGGAACCGAGCCACAATAATGAATTGCCCGTTATACCCGGTAAGCGCTATTTCACCATAGGTGAAGTCAGCGAACTGTGCGCCGTAAAGCCCCACGTACTGCGGTACTGGGAGCAGGAATTTCCACAACTCAAACCCGTTAAGCGCCGCGGCAACCGCCGCTACTACCAGCGCGCAGACGTGTTGACCATTCGCCAGATTCGCAGCCTGCTATACGATCAGGGCTATACCATCGGGGGTGCCCGCCAGCGCATGACTGATGAGGGCGGTGAAGGCGGCCTTTCCAAAGAGATAAAGGCCGTTGTCAAGGAAACGATCCAGGAACTTGAAGAACTGTTGAAGGCCCTGCAGCCGGCCAATTAGCCTTTGTATCATTCGCGGTATTGAGTATAATGCCGCCCTCGCCGAGCCGGCGAAATCTTTTCGGGGCGTAGCGCAGCCTGGTAGCGCACTTGACTGGGGGTCAAGTGGTCGCAGGTTCAAATCCTGCCGTCCCGACCAATTTCTTAAAAATAGTCTATAGGCGATGTCGGGGCGCGACGTGTCGAGGAACTGCTGCGTAGTGATTGGTCCTTGCAGGCCGGGGCAGTCCCCTGAGGTAGAATGCCACCGGCGTAATATCTTTATTCACTTAATCGTGTCAACAGGGCCTGGGCTTCTGAGGCCTCGGGAAAATCGCTTTCGGTTGCCAGCAGTGTCTGCAGTGTCGCCCGCGCTCCGGCGGTATCATTGAGCGCGGCAGCGATCATGGCGCTGTGATACAGCATAGAGGGATGATTCGGGCTGGTCTTCAGCGCACGCCCTATGTTGCGCCTCGCTTTTGCAAAGTCTCCGTTGAAATACTCTACCACTGCGAGTGTATCCAGTACCTCGGGTGAATCCGGCGCTAGATCGGCTGCAGAGCGGGCATAGACCAGCGCCTGCTTGGGTTTTGTTTTCCTCAGAATCCATGCCTGGTTGTTCAGGGCAATCGCGTTGTCCGGCTGGTCTTCAAGTACTTGTGCGTACTGTTCCCCGGCGGCATCGAAATTGCCGGCTACCTGCAGGGCATTGGCGTATGCCATGCGCACCGGGATGTCCTGCGGATGCTGCTCCAGCCAACCGTCGAAGCGTTTCATCGCACCCGCGTGATCACCCGCAGTTTCCTGATAGGTAGTTAACGCCACCAGCGTTCCGGAGGAAGGGCCGAGTTCAAACGCTTTCTCCACGAACGCCAGAGCGACCGCTGTGTCACCGCGTTCCTGCGCTGCAGCAGCCTGTAGAATCAGCACGTCGGGATTGTCAGGGGCCAGTTCGACAAGCTTGTCTAAGTGCTTTTCTAAATCCGGCATCGAGCCTGCCGCCAGGGCGATTCTTGCGAGCGCTATGCGAGATGGCACGTAGGTGTCATCCAGGGCGATCGCTTGCTCCAGTTCAGCGCGGGCCTTTGTGTTATCGCCGTTGCCGGCGGCAGCCATGGCCATCATGTGGCGTATTTCTGCGTTGTCTGGTGTGGCCTCCAGCAATTGCTCCAGTGTGAACTGCGCTGCGCTTGAATCCCTGCTCGAAAGTTGTGCTATTGCCATCAATCTGAGCACCTCAGGCGACTGTTGTTGTTGCTCGTCGAGGTTTGTGAATAGCGGAGCAACCTGTTCCGGCTTGCCCTTACCAAGGTAAAAGCGGGCGAGCAGCACACGGGGCTGCAGGGCAGACGGGGCAACCTCTGCGGCGCGTTCCAGATGAGCCAGCATAGCGGTCTCATCGCTTTCGCGCATATCCAGCATCGCCAGTTGGACAAGCGTGAACATGGAGTCCTCATGGTCCTGTAATGCTGTTTCGTAATACGCTCTGGCGGCCGCCAGGTCGTTATCGTTCACCGCCATCTGAGCAAGGCTGTGGTTGGCTGCTATATCGGCGCTGTCCAGCGCGAGGGCGCGTTGGAATTCTGCCCTTGCTTCCTCGGGCTGTCCCGCGTCGATATAAACCTTGCCCAGCAGGTTATAGGGTCTAACGCTGGTCGGATTGCGGCGCTGGTAGGCTTGCGCCGCCTGCACAGCGGCCGGAAAGTCTTTTTGGCGCAGAAAGTTGAGCACCAACAGAATGTCAGCTTGTTGGAATTCCGGGTTCAACTCCAGCGCAGTTTCCATGCGCTGCGTGGCGGCATCACCTTCACCACTAATAAGCAGGCCGGCACCCAGCCTAAGTTGCGCCACAGGCGAGTCCGGTTGCAGGGCGGCAACCCTGGAGAGAAGGTCAATCCCCTCGTTGGTCTTGCCCTCCCGTAACAGGGCGTTGGCGGTCAGGTTAAGTGCTTCCACGTCGTCCGGATTATTGTCCAGCACAGGCCGTAATAACGCTTGTACAGCAGCATTTTTGCCCTGTTGCAGGCGCATGGCTGCCAGCAGTTTGCGCCCCTGGATATTGTTGGGCAGCATATTGTGGAAACGGCCCGCCAGTCCCGCAGCCTGGTCGACGCGTCCCTGCACCAATTGTGCGCTTGCCAGGAAGTACAAGCCGAGCGGAAATTGCTGGAACGCAGGCTCGGACACTGAGAGCGCGGTGATCGCTTCTTCGTATTTGCCGGCCTGGTAGTGCAATAGCCCCTGTAGGTAATTTGGCCCGGGATGTTGCGGGGCTCTTGCCAGCAGGGTAGTAGTATCGGCCTGCGCTTTTTCAAAATTGCCGAGTTGGAGGTTGAGCGTTGCTCGCTTAAACAGATCGTTGTAATTATTCGTTTCACGCGTTATGGCTTCATTATAGGCCTCAAGCGCCGCGGTGAAATCCTGTCTGCTGGTCAGAATGTCACCCCGCAAACTCCAGGCCCGGCCCTCTTTTGGTGCCAGGGCTATTACCTGTTCCAGGGTCTTCTCGGCACCGTCCAGGTCGTTCTGATTCGCCTGGATGCGCGCCTTGGCCAGGAGTGCTTCGACAGAATCAGGCGCTTTCAAAAGAGCTCTCTCGATCAATTCCTCGGCGTCCCAGCTGTCGCCCAGGGCCATGGCAGCCTGCGCCTTGAGGGCGAGCAGCGTCGCCGTATTCTCCGGCGCCAGTCCGCGACTGCTGATATCCCGTACTTGTGCATATTCGCCCTGCGCCAGCAGTGATCGGGCCAGCGCTGGACTCAAAGTCTCACTGGACCAACCCAGTTTCTGAGCCCTTTGCAGTTCTTTCTGTGCTGATGCCATGTCACCGGATTCGAGGTAGGTAATACCCAGAAGATAGCGAGCCTCGGCGGATTGGCCGTCAAGTTTCAAGGCATTTTTGAGCTCTATAATGGCAGACTTGAAATTAGAGTTTGCTATGTATTCGTTTGCTTTGGTGACATGTTCCTCTGCTGTTTCGCCCGCGCCGCAGGCGGTGAGAGTCAGAAATAACGCGGTCAAACCGATCGCCTTTGCAATGCCCTTCAGTCTCAAAAAAATTTCCATAGTCAGTAGCATATCCGGTAGTGAAGTGATGGCGGAATCATAGCGGGTTCCCGCTTGGATCGAACCTTTGCATACACTAGCAGAGGGGCCTGACGTAGGGCTAGTGCAAAGACCGGCAACTGATGTAGCTGTGAATTGCCTCTCATTAGCAGGCGTCATATTCTGTCTCTGTGGCATATTGCGGCGCGATAGCGCGTGTTGAAGGGGAAAGACATGATCAAACTACTGGCTTTGGTATTGTTGATAGCGCTGGGCGGTTGCCGGGAAGAGGGTCGGGTGACCCCCTATCTCGGCCCGTATTACGGTGGCTTTGATACTGCAATGACTATTGACCCCGGCGATGATCTCAATCCAAATGAATGCCCTCCGGGCGAGGATCGCGCTGTCTGTCGCCGCAGCCACGGCAACCCGCTCAGCCATTTGTTGATGAAGCTGGGTAAAAATACCGCGGGTGAACTGACCATCACGTTTTATCGCAGCGAGGAAGACTATAAATCAGGCAGGGCAATGTACCTCAGTGAGGGCTGCCGCACTGCGCTGGGGCCAGCGGAGGGTCTTAAACTGCATACTGTCGATGATGCGCTGGATGAAACCCAGTTGCTGGCCACGGCGAATTTCCCGCTGCAGTTTGGCAACAACATGCTCGCCTGTACCAACAGTGCCCGGCTGGGCGGGGGCAAGGCACCGGCTGTGATGTTGAGCCTGCAGGTCAACCCGGTAAGCGGTGCCAGTGCCATCAGTATCCGCTTGGAAAAGTCGCGCCGGGATGGAGACTATCTTTACGTCAAAAAGGATGGAGAGAGGGTGCCGGTCGAACTGGATTTGCGCTATGTAGGAATGGATGGCGGCGAAGCCCGGCGTCTTTGTAGCGCTGACGGTGAAACGACAATCGAGAGCAAGGACGGTGTGGAAGCACTGTGTGTGATGACAGGCCGCAAGAAGTGGCGCGTTGTTCTGCCGCTGTCACCCTATGGCCCCGGGGTGACGGCCGTGTGGGGGTCTACCCTCACACCCACCTGGTATCGCACCAGCGAGGAGCCCGACATTGTTACCTATCATCAGGCACTGTTTGTGCCAGTTCAGTTTGATCAGGAAGAGGTGGTGCCAGCTACGCAATAGGATCACGCGTTTGTTGCGCCTGCCAGAGCTCGGCGTACTGCCCACCTCTAGCCAGCAATTCTTCGTGGGTGCCGCTTTCCACAATTTCCCCCATATGTAGCACCACGATTCTGTCCGCATCGACAATAGTGGAGAGCCTGTGGGCAATAACCAGGCTGGTGTGGTCGTGGGCGATCTCCCCGAGGGCGGCGAGGATTCCCCTCTCAGTCTTGCTGTCGAGCGAGGACGTTGCCTCATCAAACACCAGTATGGGGGGGCGCTTGAGAATAGTGCGGGCGATAGAAACCCGCTGCTTCTCACCACCCGACAGCTTCAGGCCGCGCTCGCCCACCAGGGTGTCCCGACCCGTGGGCAGTGCGCGGATAAAGTCGTCCAGGTGAGCCAGTGTTATGGCCTCCTCAACCTCTTCATCCGAGGCCAGTGGGTTGCCGTAGCGCACATTCTCGAAAATGCTGTCATTAAACAGCACTGTATCCTGGGGCACGATGCCGATCGCCCTGCGCAGGGAAGCCTGGCTGACTTGCCCAATGTCCTGCCCGTCGATAAGAATGCGGCCGCACAGCGGGTCGTAAAAGCGAAACAGTAGCTTCACCAGGGTTGATTTTCCCGCGCCACTGGCACCCACAACAGCCACTTTTTCCCGTGGTTTGATGACAAAGCTCACATCCTTGAGAATTGTTCGATCCTGCGAGTAGCCGAACACCACCTTTTCAAAAACTATATGCCCGCCCTGCATTTGGAGCTCTTTGGCCCCCGGTGCATTGACCACCTTTGGGGTAAGGGCCAGTAACTCAAACATCTTTTCAATGTTTGCCATGGAGCCCTTGATCTCCCGGAACACGAACCCGAGGAATCCCAGCGGCAGGAACAGCTGTATCATAAACTGGTTGATCAGGATGAAGTCGCCCAGGGTAATATCGCCTGCGCGTACCTGCCAGGCAGCGAGGCCGATCATACTGGTTTGTGCCAGTGCGATGATCAGCGCCTGGCCACCGTTCAGGCCGAACAATGAGAGTCGGTTCCGGCGGCGTGCCATCTCCCATTTTTCCAGCTCGGTGTCGTAGCGGGCCGCCTCAAAATCCTCGTTGCCGAAGCATTTGACGGTTTCGAAGTTCAGCAGGCTGTCCAGCGCCCGGGTATTGCTGGCGGAATCTGCCGCGTTCATCTCCCGCACAAACTGCGTGCGCCACTCGGTCGCTCGCAGCGAAAAGAGCCCGTAGGCCATGACGGAGACCAGGGTGATGAGAGCGTAATTCACGCTGTAGTTGTAAAGAAGAATGCCCACAACCATGGCTATTTCCAGCAGGGTGGGGGCGATGTTGAAGACAAAGAAGCGCATCAGGAAGCTGATGCCTGTGGTTCCGCGCTCTATATCACGGGCCAACGCGCCAGTGCGGCGATTGAGGTGGAAGTCCAGGTCGAGTGCGTGGACATGACGAAACACTTGCAGGCCTATGCGCCGCATGGCGCGCTCGGTTACGCGGCCGAATACCGTGTCTCGCAGCTCGGCGAAAAGGACATTGGAGAAGCGGGCGGCACCGTAGGCCAGCACCAGGCCCAGTAGCAGGCCGCTCGCCAGGGTTTGTACTGACTGGCCATCGAGTGAGTCCACCAGGTATTTCAGCAGGAAGGGGATAACCAGAATCGCCCCCTTGGCCAGTAGCAAAAAGCCTAGCGCCAGCCCCACGCGGTAACGTGATTCCAACAGGTATGGAACTAAGTGCTTGATTATCTTCCAGTTTACCCGGCTGTCGGGCTCCGGGTTGAAATTTCCGTGCTGCATCAGCGGAGTCTACGTGGAAATGGCAGCGATAGCAGCCGCCGTTTCTACGCGCATTTAGCGAATCACTAATTGGCTGCGGGGCAGGGGAAAGCCGGCCGAGCGGATGGATCAAAAGAAGTGAAAAAATATTTTGCAGTTTTAGGGAATAAAAGGTTGAGCTGAACCGTTATCCGAATGAAAGTGGAGTGAAACCGCTTGAGGAGGTAGTGAAGGGCATTGGGTGCATAGAGTCTCTCGAACACAGAAGAGACCAGGCAGCCCCCGCTACCCACCTCATTTTTTTGATCGGAACGGGGCGAAACCTGCTGTGCAGGTTAATCTGCATTTTTTTCAGCCCCCGCCCGAATACGCCTCACAGAGCAGGGACCGCTAGCCCTCTGCACTGAACCCCAGGGCCTACGGTCAACATGAGGCGATAGGCCCTGTTTCTCTTTCCCCCCCCCGATACGCTCATAAATACACAAGTACACACAGAGTACCCGTCCGAACGGTTCTACCCTGGCAATTTGGCTCGTATAGGAAATTCAGGCCGCGTTGGGCCTTCTTAAAGGGCGGGGTGTAGACCAGTCGGAAACGGTTTGTGCGACGGTTTATTGCCAGCTTCTGGCGATCAATTCAGCTTCCTGGCGCGCATCCAGTGGGATGTCCGTGGCATTTCTATCGATAAACGCGGCAATTGCATCGGAGTCATCAGCGCCAGCGGGACGGTACTCAGTCGTGGGGGCCGTAAGTTCGGTACTGGCGAGGACTGTAGTGGTCCATGTTGTGCCGTCCCGGCAAGCCACGCCGTGCCAGTCTGCTTTGCCGTCGGTCAGCAGGTACTCGCGGCACCAGGCTCCAGACGTGCCCTGAAAGCTGAGCACGGGCCGCACCTGGCGGCCGTCGGACAATGTTTCCCAACCGCTGCCGCGGGAGGGGCTGTTGTCCAGTGCAACGGAGAGTGCGGAGTCCACGCCGGGTTGCTGATTTTGCTGGACGAGTTGAGTTGCCGCCACAGCGACAACCAGAGAGGCTGCCAGGGCAAAGCCCCAGTTGACCGCTCGGCGGTGAGGGAGTGGGACAATCCGCACGGGAGAGTCCTGCAGTAGTGCAGAGATGTTCGCGGGGACAGGACCCACTGAGGCATCGCTGTAAGTATCCTGCAAGCGGCCCTGTAGAGTTTGCAGCTCAGTCAAACAGGCTTGTAAGTCGGGTTCTGCCGTCAAGCGTTGCTCAAGCTGGCTTGCCTCTATCGGCGACAGTTCCCGATCGAGGTACTGTGAAAGTATTTCGTAATCCTGCTCTGTCACGTGCATAGTCATCTCAGTCTTTGTTGCGCAGGCCGCGCTGCTCTACCAGGTTGCGCCTGGCTCGAGCGATTCGGCTCATTATCGTACCAACCGGCACATCCAGTATCTCCGCAGCCTCGGCATAGGTTCTGCCGTCTATGGCCACAAGGGTCAGTGCCAGGCGCTGCTCAACAGGCAATTCAGCCAATGCAGCACTTACTTTTTCCAGCTCTCTTTGCTCACCCGCGGATTGCTCCGCTGAAGGTGCGTCATTGTCCTCGTCAACTACCAGCTGAGGATATTTCTGTCGTACATCGCGGGACCGTATTTCGTCGATCCAGGCGTTTTTACACACGCGGTAGGCCCACTTCGCTACGTGGGCGTCCTCGGGCATACCTTTTTCCAGCACACGCTCTATAGTGGCTTGCAACAAATCGTCACCGTCGGCCACTGTGCCCGTGAGCGAGATGGCAAATTTGCGCAGTCCTCCCAGCTCAGCCAGCAGTGCTTCGCGCTGTAAATCGCTGAGCATCGACATCCTTTTCCTGCTAATATGTGTGACGTTTCAGAGGTGGATTCTATTCCATCCGGGGGAATTTTTCTTGAAGCTGGCCGTTAACCTATTAAGGTCTGGCGCATTACGCCAAGTGGGTCCAACTGTTATGATTACATCTAACATGCTGAAAAGTAAACAAATTGCTTTATTCGGGCCGGTGAGCGTGCGCGACTTGCCCGCTATTCTGGGTGGCGTGCTGTTGAGCCTGTCACTTGTGCTGGCCGTTCCGGCCGCTAATGCCCAACTGGTTTTGGGTGCTTCTCTCGACGATGTTGCCGAACAGGCCGCCGAGGACGCGGCTGAGGAGCAGGCAGAGGAAAACATCGAACAGCAGGCTCAGGATCAGATTCAGGATCAGATTGAAGAGCGGGTGCTGGTGTTCGGAGCCGAGGCCATTGAAGTCACTGTCGAGGACCAGGTGGACGACGGGCTGCAGGAGGCGATAGAAGATGAAGTGGAGCAGGGCATCACCGACGACCTCGAAATCACCCTCGAAGGCGATATTGAAGACGAGATAGAGCAGGATGTTGAAGAAACTATTGAAGGCCTTGTGGAGGAGTCTGTAGAGGACTCTGTAGAGGAGCGTATAGAGGACAACGTTGCCGAGAGCATTTCTGAGGACGTAGAGCAATCTCTGGAGGTCGCGGTCGAAGAGGAGCTGGCAGCCAGTGTCGAAGCGTCAGTGGAGGCCAGTGTTGAAGAGTCCGTAGAGGCCAGTGCTGAAGCCGGGGTGGAAAGCGCAGTTGAGGTTCAGGTGGCCGCTGCTATCGAAGATCGAATCGAGGAGGGGATCGATGACATCCTCGAACGAATTGAAATTGATGAGGACCGCATCCACAAGGACCATTGGCTGGTTATGGCGGCGCCGGAGGTATTTGAGGAACTGGCCGACGAGGGCTATTTGTTTGAGACCGTGACAGAACTACCCGGGCTCGGCCTGCGCCTTGCCGAAGTGGCTGCTCCCTCCAGCTTTGATATCACCAGCGTACGCCAGGGCGTCATTGACATCGTCGGCAGCGATCGCGCCGAGGTGGATCTCAACCATATCTATACTGCCGGCGAAGAGTTGGTGGAGCAGTCCGGTGACGGCATGATGCCCCGCAATGCCATCGAATTCCCGGCGGATACGGAGCTGATGTCGCTGCGTATCGGTATGATTGACAGCCAGGTGGATGTCTCGCACCCCGCGCTGCAGAACGCCCGGATCGAGAGCCGAGCATTTACCTCATCCGGGGCGAAGATACCAGAATTTCACGGCACGGCAATCGCCTCAATTATCGCCGGCAACGGCGCGGATTATGTCGGTATTGCGCCGAACGCAGAGGTATACGCAGCGGGTGTATTCGAGCACGACGCTGATCGCGGTGACATTGCGAGCACTGTCAGCCTTGTCCGGGCTCTGGACTGGTTGATCTCCTCAGGTGTGGATGTCATTAACATCAGCCTGGCGGGCCCCCCCAACCGCCTGCTTGAATCGGCCCTGCAGAAGGCGTCGGAGAGCAATGTGACCATTCTGGCAGCGGCGGGTAACGGCGGGCCGGTAGCAGAGCCCATGTACCCTGCAGCCTATGCATCCGTTGTGGCCGTCACGGCCGTGGATTCCAAGGGGCAGATCTTCCGCCTGGCCAACCGGGGGGATTACCTGGATATCGCAGCACCGGGTGTCGCCCTGCGCCATGCTAAATCCGGCGGCGGTTATGCTTCTTCCTCAGGTACCTCTTTTGCGGTACCGTTTGCCGCAATGGCTGTCGCGCGGCTGCGTCAGCTGCAGCCCGGTGACAATGCTCTGGAGCTGCTGTGCCGTACAGCCGAGGATCTGGGCCCTCCTGGAAGAGACAGTATTTACGGCTTTGGTCTGCTGCGCCCGGCGAGTTCCTGACGGCGGGTGCGAACTCGGCTCAGGGATGACTCCTCCCTCGCACTTCGCGGCGCTGGTTACCAGCTGTAGATGAACCGCGTACCTATCAGCGTCTGATCGTAGGCGGCGGGATCATAGTTTGATTCATAGTCGGCATAGCCCGCAAAAAACTGGATAGCCCCGGCCCCGAATACCGGAATTTCGAAATCCATACGCAAGCGGTTGCGTTTGTCGTGGCGTTTTTCGCCTATGCTGGGTGTGTCTGATGTGTACTGTCTATCCTCGTAGCGCAGGGCCAGCTCCAGCTTTGCCAGCCGGGAAAAAAGTTCAAAACGCTGGATAAATCGCAGCTTCACGCTGTTTGACTGGTAGTCGTACTGATCGGCTTTGGCATTTTCGTGCCGATAACGATAACCGAAATTGAAATACTGCCGCAGCCCACGCAGGAAGTAGTAAGCGTCGAGTTCACCGGCATTGGTGGTCGCGTTACGCCCCTTGCGATTGTGGATGGTTTTGTCTGAATACACATATGCGCCCCTGCCAAACCACTTTTGTGACAGAAATCCGGACACAGAGGGCGATATCCGGGTCAGGTCGAGGAATTTTGAGCCGTCCAGCCTGGAGTTGATGTAATAAACCGAAAATCCCGGGTCTGCTCTGCCAAGGTCCACACCGAGGTCTGCGCCAAATATATTTGTCTGGCGATCTACCTGGGAAAATTTATCGTAAATACTCTGGCTGAAATCGTAGGTGAGAGCAGCTTTGACGGTTTTCGATAACTGCTTTTTCACCGCCAGCCCCGCGTCCAGCGTCATCGCGTAGTCACCCTGGTTGGAGGTGGCATCAACCTCCTGTACGGAGACATTACTATCGTATTCAACACCCATCCCGAGTTCTGCCGACCAGACGGTAGGGGGTGTGACGTCCACCTTCTCCGCAGCCGTAACCAAGCCCGTACAGGGCCCGGCCAGAACGGCAACAGCTAGACAAACCCGGCGGTAGAGCCGTGGCATATTCACGCCCTTAAGAGGATAAGATAGTCGACGGTGCAGACTAACGAGAAGTGCAGGCCACCTCAAGTGCGGGATCGGCAATTGTCCATGGTGCAAAGTGGAAAACACTCGCTTGGATGCAAACTGCGGCTGCTGCCTGCCCGAAGGGGGCGGTCTTTGCTAATATGGTCTGGTCACGGGGCAGTCGTATTAGTGCCGTTTGCCCCACTGCACATACCCCCGGAGCTCCCTGATATGCCGCAACCCACAACAATCAGTCACTGTATGCATCACAAGCCCCTCACTGTGCGGCCGGATGCCAATCTGGTTGAAGCGATCGAGATAATTACGGAATACAAATTAACCGGCCTCACTGTCACCGATGAAGGGGGAGAGGTCGTTGGTATTCTTTCTGAACTGGACTGCATAAAAGGTGTGCTCACCGCTATATACAATGAAGGCGATCCCGAGCACGCTCTGGTACGCGATGTGATGTGTTCCGAAATCACATCTTGTCATCCAGGAGACAGTATTGTCGAAGTCGCGCAGTCAATGCTGGACAGCCGGCAGCGCCGCCGACCGGTTATAGAGGGCGGAAAGCTGGTGGGACAGGTCAGTTCCAGCAATGTGTTGTGGGCATTGATGGAACACTCACGACGGAAAGTATTTAACCGTAAATAGAATAGACAGTGGTCAGGAGAGTTCTTGGCAGTGCAGGCAGCCGAACTTGCCTGAGCGGGCGGCACAGCTTTTTTAGGCAGCCGCCCTGCGCTCGGGCAGCTCCCGCCGCTCCCGGGAGATTAAAACGCTGTTCACGGTCAACGGAAACTCCGCTGGCGCGTTGCGGCGCCGGTCTTTGGGGTCACGGGTGACAAAGCCCGTCCTGCGCGTTGCCGTGAGTTCTCTGTGGGGTACCTGGGTGTCATCCGAAACGTAGTTTCGTGCCGCAACAGTGAACACGTAGGCGGCGATTACAATGGCGCCAAATCCAAGTATTCCCAGAACGATTAGAAGTATTTCCATCTGTTATGGTTGTCCACCGGTGTGCTTTTGCGGTTTTTTATAATAAACAAGCAAGAATCGCGCCTATTTTATTGTCGCTCGATTATATAGGCGATTGAGGGAATATTACCGCGGCCGCCAGGCGGCAACAACAGGCAAACGTAAAATTTACTGACACTTTTGGGTCACCCCGACGCTGAAGGTGGCCGGGGGTCAATTGAGGGTGGTGCGAACTCGGTAGCAGGGCTGTGTTTTAGCGCGCGCCTTTGCCGAACAGAACCACTTCCACGGTGGTCAGGCAGATCATGAAGTCCAGAAACAGGCTGTGGTTCTTCACATAGTAGAGATCGAACTGCAGCTTTTGGCGGGCATCGTTCTCGGAGGAACCGTAGGGATAGCATAACTGCGCCCAGCCTGTGATTCCCGGTTTTACACAATGCCTGGCGTTGTAGTAAGGGATACGCTCCGCCAGTTCTTTAACGAATTCAGGCCGCTCTGGCCGTGGCCCGATGAACGCCATGTCGCCTGCCAGCACATTGAGAATCTGGGGCAGTTCGTCAATGCGAGTGCGGCGAATAAAATTGCCCACCCTGGTCACGCGGCTATCGTTTTGTGTGGCCCAGCGAGCCTTGCCATCGCCTTCGGCGTCAACACTCATACTGCGGAATTTCAGCACCTCAAAAGTCTTGCCGCTCAGCCCCACCCGGTTTTGACGGAAAAATACCGGGGCGCCCGGGCCATCTTCAAGCCAGATTGCGATAGCGGCCAGTAACATGATTGGCCAGGAGAACATCAGTAGAGTGAAGCTGGCAACGATATCGAACCAACGCTTCGCCATCTTGGATGCAGGGCTGCACTTGAAGCCGTCGGTGAATGCCATCCAGCCCGGGGTGGCGAAATCCACCAGTATCTTACCCGCTTCGCGTTCGAAGAAGTTGACCAGGTCGTGTACGTCAACCCCGTTAAGACGGCAGTTGAAAAGTTCCTCCATGGGCAGGCTGTCGCGCTTGTCGTCCAGAGCAATAACCACCTGGTCAATTTCAGTCTGGCTCGTGTATTCGGCCAGTGACTGGCGCAGGTTGATTATCCGCTCGTTCTTGATCTTGGTCTCTTCCCCGCCAACTCTCACGAAGCCAACAATGGTGAAACCCTGGCGATCTGCGCGGCGGCGCATGGCGCTGGTGATGGTGCTGGCAGCCTGGCCGGAGCCGTAGACCAGGACCCGGCTCTTGAATTCTTCCCTATGGGTCAGGGCCGTAAAAGCCGAACGGCTGATAAGGTTTACTGTAAATGCTGTCACTGCGGTATAGAAATAAATGCCTCGCCACAAATGCAGTTCCGGTAACAGGTAGAAAATGGCGGTCATAACCAGGGTAGCCGCAACGAAGCCTCCAGCGGTGCGTAGCAGGACGCCCGAGGCGCCTTCTCGCATGCGGGGTTCATACAGTCCCATGGCTGCCAGGCAGAGCACAGTGACTGCAGCGAAGAGGGTTGCCCGGGCGGGAATCTGTCCCAGGTAATCCTGAAAACCGCCGGGGTCCTGGAGGAAGTACAGGTAAGTGCCTGCATAGAAAGCCAACACGAACAGAATCGCATCTACCATGAGCAACCAGTAGAACGATGAATGCATGTGGTGATTAAATATTCTGACCGTGGCCATTATGAAATCCTTTTGCTTTGGGGGTGGAAAGCCCCGCTCGACCGTGAAGTAGATCCTGTTATCACTTCGCGGCGTGAGCTACTTCTTGTTTCGGGTTAATCTCAATAGCAGCAAGTGGATGCGCATCAGATTGGGGCGTTTGCCATCCATTTCGATCAGCGTTAATCCAGTATTTAAAGTAGCACCAGCTTGCGAGGTTTGCCGAGATTCTTCGCCGAGATGTGAGCCAGTTCTCAGGACTGGCGGGGTTTGATGGCGAGATTGTGGGCTGCCGGAAAGCGTGGGAGAGTGGCGCCGCGCCTTGATCGCTCGCGCACGCTACTAAATCTGAGCCCCAGTAACAAGAAAAACAATTAGATGAGCTTCCTACTTAATGTAATTTCTTGTCTTTGCCCTGTGATTCATGATCTGAAGGTTGATCTTGATCTGGGCTGCTCATCGCACAGCCTGCCAGCAGGGCTGATCAGTGAAGCTTCCGGCACAAATCTTGTCGAATATTGCTTAGAGCAATACCTCAACCGGGTGAGGGTGCCCCAGAAAATCGCGGGGGCTGGCGGAGTAGCCGTAGGCGCCGGACTGGAAAACCACCACCAGGTCACCCACATTTGCGGGCGCCAGGTCCATCTTGTTCGCCAGTATATCCAGAGGCGTGCACAGTGGGCCAACGACGCTGACGGTCTCCGGGCTGCCTGAAGTTACGCGATTGCCAATACACACCGGATAGTTTTTGCGTATCACCTGGCCAAAATTTCCCGAGGCGGCCAGGTGGTGGTGCAGGCCGCCGTTGGTAATGAGAAAGGTTTCCCCGCGGGAGACTTTTTTATCCACTATTTCACACACGTAGATACCGGCCTCCGCGACCAGATAGCGGCCCAGTTCCATCACGATTTCCGCGCCCGGCAAGTGTCTGCGAGCCGCTTCCATAAGCGAAGTCAGGTTGCCGGCAATCGCCGCCAGCTCGATGCGCTGATCTCCGGGGAAATAGGGCACACCGAGGCCGCCGCCAATGTTGAGCCACTGCACCGGAGAGGGCGCCGAATCTGCCAGCCGGAACGCCAGCTCGAAGGTCCTGGACTGGGCTTCTATAATCGCCTCGGGCCGGAGATTTTGCGAGCCGCTAAAAATATGAAAGCCCATAAACTCCAGCGGCAACGTGCCCAACTGAGCTAACAGGGCGGGCACCTGTTCGGCATCCACGCCGAAAGGTTGGGACCCCCCGCCCATCTTCATGCCTGCGGTTTTCAACTCAAAATCGGGATTCACCCGGATTGCGACACGAGGACGGCAGTGACTCTCGCTCGCCAATTCAGCGATACGCGCCATCTCACGTTCTGACTCCATGTTGATGATCACCCCGGCAGCGACTGCCGCCTCCAGGTCGGCCCTGGATTTTCCCGGCCCGGCAAAGCTGATATTGCGGGGGTGTGTGCCCGTTGCCAGCGCCGCTGTAAGCTCCCGCGCGGAAGCCACGTCGAGGCCGTCGGTGATGCCAGACAGGTACTCAATCACGGCCGGCATCGGGTTTGCCTTAATGGCGTAATGCAGCTGTAAATCCCCAGGCAGGGTTCTTCGCAGGTATTCCACCTGGGCGCTTATAATCGACTTGTCGTAGGCATAAAAGGGAGTGCTACCCACGGTCGTCGCAATCTCAGTGAGCGAGCGACCACCAATTTGCAGACAATTGTCTACCACTGGAAACTGTTCCATGGCGGCGTGCCTGGGCTTCGCTCTTGGGCCCGACGGATTGCTCAAGGGGATTCATCCTGGAAAAGCGTTTTATATTCATCTACCAGCGCCCGCCGGTCGATCTTGCCATTCTGGTTGTGGGGCAGAATGTCCCGCACGATGACCTCCAGTGGCACCATGAAATTCGGCAGCTCCCTGCGGCAGTGAACCAGCAGCTCTTCCCGCAGTTGCTCCGGCGCTTGCGCGTCTGCTTGGTAGCTCGCAACCAGCACCACGGCTTCGCCAAGGGCAGCGTGTGGCAGACCCAGCGCTGCGGCCCCTGCCACCAGGCCTGATCTGTAGACCACCTCTTCCACCTCGGTCGGACTCACCCTGTAACCAGAGGTCTTGATCATATCGTCCTTGCGGCTGATGAAATACAGGTAGCCCTGCTCGTCTTTCATCACCTGGTCACCAGACCACACTGCCAGCTCGACAGTGGGTATTTCTGGCGGCTGAGTGGGCGAGGGCTTGAAGCGCTCCGCAGTGTTAACCGGGTCGTTCCAGTAACCCATGGCGACCAGTGCCCCCCGGTGCACCAATTCCCCTGGCTCTCCGGCTTTGCACTGCTGCCCCGCCTCGTTTACCACGAAGATCTCCGCGTTGGGGATGGCCTTACCTATGGACTCCGGGCGGATGTCCACCTGGTCTGGCGGCAGATAGGTGGAACGGAAGGCCTCGGTCAGGCCGTACATCAGGAAAATATCTGTATCTGGCAGTACTTTTTGCAGTGCCCGGGTGGTGGCAACCGGCATGGTGCCACCGGTATTACTAATGTAGCGCAGGGTCTCGACCGCTGCGTCAGGCCAGTCCAGCCCAACCAGTTGATTCCACAGGGTGGGCACCGCCCCCAATCCGGTTACACGATAACGGCCAACGGCCCTGATAACGTCTCGCGGCAGCAGGTAATCCATGAGTACAGCCGATGCTCCCACAGAGAATGCCGTAGTCAGTTGGCTGAGACCCGCATCGAAACTCAGCGGCAACACTGCCAGTATTCGATCCTCTGGCGCATTGCCCAGATAACGTGCCACACTGCGAGCCCCCGCCACCATATTGCGGTGAGACAACACGACACCCTTGGGTTTACCGCTGCTGCCGGAGGTGTAGAGGATAGCGACCATGTCGTTATCTATTCGTCGGTGGGGGGCAGCATTCCCCTCAATTGCGGTAAAGGAGGTGTATCCCAGCAGCGACTGTCGAAAGCCTGGCCCCATCGCCGGAGCATTCTGTTCAACAACCACAACGGTCTTGAGGTCGGGGCAATCTCCCACTACATCTTTCAATAACTTGAGACGCTCGCTCGAAGTTATGAGTACCTGCACATTACAATCGGCCAGGATGTAGGCAACCTGTAGAGGTTTGAGCAGGGGGTTGATAGGTACGAAGCTACCGCCGGCGGCCGCCGCGCCGAAAATGCCGAATACCGTTTCCGGCTGCTTCGGCAGATAGATCGCCACGCGCTCCCCGGGCCTGAGGCCCAGTGCGAGCAAGCCCGCTGCCGCCGCGGCAACTTCGGACTGCAGTTTGCCGTAGCTCAGCGACTCCTCCCTGAACAGCAGTGCAGTTGCGTCGGGCGAGGTGGTCGCCCGCTGGGAAATGAACTGGTGTATCAGGTCTGACATGGGTTAGTGCGCAGCTCGACAGTTTCAGGATAATTATTGGCGAAGGGGCCAGTGTAGCTGTTAAATTCGGCCATATTAAGTAATTGTGTGGGCCACCGGAGACAGCCACAATGCGGAAAAGGTTAAAGTGTGAACTGTCGCACGGGGCGAAGAGCTGTATGCAGAGCTTGATACTGGCTGTAGCGGTAGCACTATGACCGGTCATGCAACCGGCGCAGGCGTCGGTAAGCACCCGAGGCGCAAATCCGCGGCAACGCCTTCCTCAGTGAAGATGGTCATGATGTTCGCCGGGCTGGTGATTCTTGTGTTGGCATTGCCGCCTTTTATTGAATTTCCCTGGTTAAGCTTCTGGCTGCTACCACTGGCGGCCATTTATCTGTTCCTGCTGCTGATTCTGCCGAGGCTCTGGCTGGTGGTGTTGCCACTGGCAACTGTGGGCATGGACATCACGCCATTTACCGGGCGCTTTGCGTACAACGAATTGGACCTGGTGTTCCTGGTGACTCTGGCCTCCGGCCTGTTGTACGGGCGCTATCGATACTCGGTGTTCAAACCGCGCCCCGCTATTATCGTACTTTTTTGTTATCTGCTGGTGATCGCCCTGGGTTCTTCTGGCTGGAGGTACTTTGTCCTGCCCCCGGGAACCGGCTTCGAAAACCCCTATTACACCAGCGAGTACGCGTACAAGATGCTCAAGGGCATGGTGTGGGGGTTGGCACTGGTGCCCATGTGGGGTTTCCTGATGGCGGTGGACAAGCGCCGCAGCGTTAATGCCCTGGTTGCCGGCATGTCTGTCGCTGCCCTGTTGCTGGGGTTTATCGTTTTGTGGGAGAGGGGAACCCTGGGGGTCATCCTGGATGGCTCGTGGGGTGACTGGCTGTCCTCCTTCCTGGGCCTGTCCTCCGCCTATCGCGTGACCGGCATCTTCTCGGCAATGCACACGGGTGGTAAAGCCGTTGACGGCGTTGTGTTATTACTGTTGCCCGCCGCGCTCTATGCTGCCACCTACGGCCGTGCGGTATGGCTTCGGGTGTTGGGTGCCCTGGGCGTGCTTACCCTGGCCTATGTTACGCTGGTGGGTTTAACCGGGGCCGCCAGCGCCACTTTCACTATCGCCTTGATGCTTTACGTCTTTTTCACTTTAAACTCCCGGCGTAAAAACGGCATGGAATTGACTGTTGCACCGGGGGATACCACCAAAGCGGTGACTGTTGGCATTCTGACCGTCGCGTTTGCCGTCGGCGGTTACCTGATCAACGATCGGGTGGTCGGCGACGCGGACCCCGGGGAAAGCCATTGGGACAATGTTATTGCCAGTTCCGGGGGAGGGATATGGCGCGGCTTGTTCGGCAACGGTATAGGCAGCTTTCCCGGGGGCTATCTTGGACGACATCCTCAGTATGCGGAAGATGTGGGCAGTTTCAGCGTCACCAGTGTGCAGAACCGCGATGTGCTGCGACTGGTGGGTAGCCGGAACCTGACCTTCGGCCAGCGGGTATCTATCGAACCTTACGCCAATTACGTGGTTAATGTTTACCTGCGAGCGGAGGAAGCCGGTAGTCTGGCAGTTTGGCTGTGCGAACGAAACCTGGTGTTTAGCGGCAATTTCACGCCCCACTGTGAACAGGGCATCCTGCCGTTCGAGGCAACTGAGGATACTTTTGAACAGTACACGGTGGAGATTAATTCGTCGAAAGTAGGCGAGCGAGGTAGCCTGCGGCGCTGGCCTACGGTGATGACATTGCACTATGAGACACCGGGCAAGATAGTGGAAATTGATGCCATCGATCTCTCTGCCGACGGCTTCAATGTGCTGCGTAACAGTTCTTTCAAGCAGGGCCTGGATTACTGGCTTGCGTATGACGACCATGCCCACCAGTCCTGGCGTATCGGGAACATCTATCTGCAGCTGTGGTTTGAGAATGGCTGGTTGGGGCTCGGTCTGTTCCTGGCATTGGTAGGTTTGTTGGTATACAGGAATTTCCAACCGCACTCCCACGATTCCCTGCTGCCTGCCTATACCACGGGAGTACTGGGTATTTGCCTGTTTGGATTTTATTGGAGCCCGTTGGATGCCGCCCGGGTCAGTTGGTTATTTTACTTTTTTCTGGCGGCTGGCCTGGCTGAACTGCGGGTGAAAAACCGACAAGACAGGGCCGCGCCCATTAAGCAGGGAGAGTAAATCAATGGCTATCCATACTTGTTTAACCGGCCTTTAAGGGGAACCATAATGTGGTTTTTCAGCCGACCGAAAACGTCCGTTCTCATGGTTTGCAGCGCCAATATCTGCCGTTCCCCCATGGCGGAAGGCGTGTTGCGTTACGAACTACGGCAACACGGTCTGCAGGATAAGGTCCGGGTGGACTCCGCAGGTACGCATGCCAGCCAGATCGGGCGCGCGCCTGACCCGCGGGCACAGCGTGTGTGTGCGCAAAACAGTATTGATATTCATAAGAGCCGCTCACGTCAGGTCAAGCTGAAGGATTTTGAATCCTTCAGCTATATCCTCGCCATGGATGCGCGTAATTACAACTGGCTGGTAGAGGCCTGCCCCGAACCGCACAGGCACACGATATCACTGCTTGGGCGTTCAGCTAATCACTCCGGTGACATTGAAATTCCCGACCCCTACTACGGGAATGAGCAGGGGTTTACCCACGTCCTGAGCCTGCTGCAAACCGCGATTACAGGCTTTGTGAGTGAGCAGTCGAGCTCATTTTTTCAGTGACTGCCTCAATGCCTTCGCGTCAGCCTGCTCGGGGAAGCCGGCTTGGCCCTGCTTGAGCAAGCCATCCAGTATTGAGATAGCCGACGCCTGTTTTCCCAGTGCAGCTTCTATCATCGCCCGGTGGTAGAGGATTGAAGGATTATCCGGTGCACTGGCCAGGGCTCGCTGGATTTTGCGGTGTGCGATGGTGTTATTTCCCGCCATAAGTTCCAACACGGCAAGAGTGTCGAGAATTTCGGGGGAGTCCGGGGCCAGTTCGGCGGCTTGACGGCTGAGTTCCAGAGCCTGTTCGGGGTTTTCCAGCCGCGTGTTCCACGCCAGATTATTCAGTGCGTTAGCGTCACTGGGGTTTACCTTCAGTATTTCTTTATACTGAAGCTTGGCTTCTTCGATCCGGTTGTGGGAGATCAGGTAGTCCGCCAGGGCAACTCTGGCAGCCAGGTCTTCCGGGTGTTGCTGAATCCACTGCTCCATCGTTCCCTGGGCACCTTCGATATTGCCCGCGGCGAACTGATAAAACGCCAGTTCAAGCATGGTCCTGGTATTGCTCAGATCGGCAAATGCCCGGGAGCTGAATTCGATCGCCTCTGACGTGTTGCCCCCGTCGAAAGCTGAGCGGGCTCGCAGGCGCAGCACCTCCACTTTTTCCGGTGAGATGGCGATCAGCCTGTCAAGGTACTGTTGGAATTCGGCCTTGTCGCCACTGCGATTAGCTATTAACGCCAGGCTCACCAGGGAGGGAACGAAGTTGGCGTCGAGACTAGTGGCCTCAAGGAATTCCTTGTGCGCGCGTGCCTGGTCACCTTCCTTCTGGGCCGCTACCGCAAGTAGGTGATGGTACAAAGGAATGTCTGGTGTTGAGGCAACAAGCTGTTCAAGAGTGTACTGGGCATCGCGCGGTTGATCTGTAGCAATTTGCGCAAGTGCCTGCAAACGCAGCACCTCCGGCGAGGTCTTCTGTAAATCGCTCAAGGGTTGCAGTAATGGCCGGACCCGATCCGGGCTTCCCGCCGCCAGGTAATAACGTGCCAGAAACACTCTCGGCGCGAGCGCCGTGGGGTGCGTTTCCATGCTTTTCTCCAGGCGTTGGAGCATCGCTGTTTCCCGGTCTTCCCGGGCATCCAGATACGCCAGTTCCATGGCCGCCTGCAGTGATTCGGAGTTGTGCTCCAACAGGCTGCTATACAGTTTTCGGGCTGTGGCCAGATCCTCAGCCGCAATGGCCATTTGCGCGAGGTTGTGGGCGGCTACGGCGTCACCGGGGTTGATTTCCAGGGCCTTTCGAAAGGCGGCCTGGGCCTCTTTTTCCCGGCCCCCCAGCAGCAGTACCTTACCCAAAAAATCGTGTGAATCGGCGCTTTTGTAGTAATCATCACGGTATGCTTTGGCGCTGGCGATGGCTTCGTCGAGTTTTTCCTGCTGTACGAGGTTGAAAATCCACAAAATCTCCGCTTGTTTGTCCCCGGGGTTGAGTTCGCGGGCCGCCGCGATTTGCTTCGCCGCTTCCTGGTTGTAGCCTGTCAGTGAAAGCCCGGCTCCCAGCCGCACTCTCGCAGTGGAGGACTCTGGGTCGAATTGCGCGATCTTGGCGAGCAATTCAACTCCCTCATCGGTTTCACCGCTCCCCAACTTAACAGCCGCCAGTATATTTAACGCATTGATATTCTGCGGATTAACATCGAGAACTGGCTGGACCAGTTCTCCCGCCTCATCAAGATTGCCCTGGCGCAAGCGAATGGTCGCCAGCAGGATACTGGTGTTGATATTGGCAGGTGATAGATGATGCAAGCGGGAGGCGAACTCGCCAGCCTGATCCAGATTTCCCTCTATCAGGTGCGCTCGGCTCAGGAAATAAAGTGTCAGCGGAGAGTCCTGGGACCCAGATTGCGCCACAGATAAACGGTTAATTGCCTCAGGATAATTTTGGTTTTTGAACTGAAGTAGGCCCTCTACAAGATTTCCTTTCGGATGCCGCGGTGCGGTTTTAAGCATTTGTTGCGCATCCGCTTCGGCCCCTTCAAAGTTTTGGGCGTCAAGGTAGAGCATGGCTCTGGAGAAGCGGTCACTGAATCCGTTAGTCACCGTGCCCTCCGACAGCTCAATAGACCGGTCGAAGGCAGCTAAAGCGCCTTCTACATCTTGATTTGCCAGTAGCACACGCCCCTTCACGCTCCAGGCATCGGCCCGGTTCGGCTCTTGCGCAAGAAGCTCATCCAGCACAATCACCGCTCCCGGAAAATCTCCTTTATCGGCAAACAGCGTGCTCTCAGCCATTTTCACTGCCGCTGAGTCAGGGTCTTCTTTTCGCGCTAACTCAATGAGAAGTTCTGCTTTTTGGGTATCGCCCTGCTGCAGTTCTGCAAGCGCCTGGGTTGACAGCAGACGGGCCGCAGCCGGGGCTGCCAGACCCTCCAGGGTCAGCTCGCGCACTGCTACAAATTTCCCCAGGGATAACATTGTCTGCGCCAGTGCGGGCCGCACCTCGTTAACATCCCACCCAAGATCTCTTGCCTTCAGCAGTTCTTTTTCTGCGGATACTGTGTCCCCGCTATTTAGGTACAGTTTGCCTAACAGCCAGCGGGCCTGCGCCGAATCGGTGGATTGTGTCAGGGCATTTTTCAGTTCGATACTGGCTGCCTTGTAATCCGACTGGTCCAGATACTGCTGGGCGTTGGCGATGTGTTCTTCGACCGACGTCTCGTCGCCGCAGCCGGCAAACATCAGCAGGACCAGCAAAAGGGCGCAACGCTCCATCAATCGCTTGACCATTTGGCCAGCGCCTATAGTGGAGGGTGAGCAGAGAGGTTCGCGATTAGTCTTGTTGTCTTTAAACATATAAACGGGCTCGTCGATTTCGGCTTGACTGGTGGTAAAGCGCTATTCTTTCAAAGTCATCGGCATGTTAGCTGATTGGCAGGGGACAACAACCGCAATTTATTGAATTTGTGACTGGCACCACATGGCGCCGCCCTTTACGCCAGTGCCTCTACTCGCCAGAGCACTGTCCGCTTTGAGTCAGGTCAGCGAACACCCGGTGGATGGGTAGTCTGCGTGATCGCAGTACCTCATGCACCGGGTAACCCACGCGCAACAACATGTACAGACGGGTGCCTGGCGTGAGGCCGAAGAAATGGTCGGTGGAGTGTTTGAGCTCTTGCGCTGACTCAATGAGCTGCTGGGGGATTTTTTTTTCAGCAAGGCGTATCAGCTGGTCGGCTATTACATAATAGGGATGAACGGCAATCCCCTGGCCGTTGAGAGAGGTCCAGGTCCTGCTTAACAATCTGCCGGCGTCGATGGCACCTGCCCGGGTAGCTGGCCCCAGGATGGCTACCAGCGCTGGCGCAGCCTTTAGCGGTGCCGAATCTACCATCGCCATGAATCGGTGAGCGCCGATTTTGTTCAACATGGCCATTCTGCGCCAGTCACTGGTGAATTGCAGAAACTGCGCTCCCCCGGGCGGGAGGTCCAGTGTTCGCACATCCATGCCGTCGCCGCGGTTCACTTCCTCTGTTGTGAAGCGTAGGCTCGCCGCCAGCCATTCGTGAACTTCCTGGGTCTGGAACCGTATCTGTCCGGCACTCTGACTCAGGGTTGCCAGGGTTTTAATGTCGCCAGGGGCCTGGAAACAAATCGCCCCTGCCGAACCCCTCCGGGTAGCTGTTAGCGCCGCAACGACCGCTGATGGTAGAGCCGTGCGCTTGTACGCCTTGCGGTTGGTGTGGCGCTGGGCTGCCGGGTTGTCTAGCAAAGAATTGGATGCCGGCCCCCCGCCACTGAACTGGGTAGTTACCGAGGGTTTCACGGAACCGTCATCAGCCGTGAACTGTGACCCCAGCTCGAATTCGCCGTGTTCTGCTGTTAGCGTAAAATTCTCGATTACGGCGCCCAGGGAGAGGAGTACCGCTGGGCTGTCCGGCGGGAAAGTGGTTGCCGCCACCCGCGTGGTGTCATATTCGGTCAACAGCTGTGCGCCATCCCAGGTGAAATGCCAGGGTTGGGCGTTGTCGGCTGAGGGGGCGGAGTGGCCAGCCGTAGCCAAATGGCTTGGGATCTTATCCAGTAACATGTCATATACCGCCAGCAGGGTTGGGGTTTATCTCTGTAGTATGATTATCCACTGAGCGGCAAAAGATGTCAGGAAATTTTACAGATAGCCATTTTAGGATTATTGAATATTTTTTAAGTTATTGAATTTTATAGTAAAAAAATATTTGGCCCGGTAGTTGCTTTATCTAGATTGGCTGCGATTTATTAGAAAATTATGCTCACTAGGCATGAATCGTGGATTGAATTTTGTAAATCAGAGGACTTAGCGATGAAAAAGGCAATTTTGAATACCGCGGGTGCCCTTTTACTGTCTGCGTATGCATGCAGTTCAATGGCAATAACCGCACTGGGTGTCACATGGGATCCATCCTCAATTCTTGATTTTGAGATGAAAGCCGGTGACTTACGCGAAACAGCAGTTAGTGCAGCTGGTGATACTTTGTACGGGTACGGGACCGTATCCAACATTAATGGCTCAACCAGTTTTTGTGCCTGCGATTTGACATATGTTTTTACCTACACAGTGCAGGAAGTTTTCACTGACGCTCTCGGTGGTGAAATCATGTTTACCGGCGGGAACATAAAGTTCTATGCGCAGGCAGCTGGCACTTTCAATACAACTGCGCCGGGAACGGCCCAGGGTACAGCGGCCGAATTGTGGCTGGAGGTGGCTGGTCATACTGATACGTTCACCGGTGCAATAAGCAACGGCAATCTTGCCGATCCCACTGGTACGCTTTATGGCACCTTTACAGGAACCATAGGCGGTGGTGAGTTCGGGCAGGGTAACGGTTTGCTGGATGTGGTAGGCGGTGCTGCGGCATTTTACCTGGACACCAATCAGGAACCTGATGGCTCCGACCTTTCCTTTTCATCCTCTTTCCAGCCGGCTAGGAACCCGATAGTTGATGGTGACGTTTCCTATGTCCTCAGTGGTACGGCAGAGATGTTCGGTTCATCACAACAAGTTCCTGCTCCGGCAACGCTTCTGTTGGTAGGCCTGGGATTGGTATCCCTGGTAGGCGCAAGGGCTAGAAAGGCCTAGCACTGCCCTTGGCACCCGTCGGATTCGGTCGCGGCCTAGCATAGAATCTGGCGGTCACTGGCAAACGAGAGCCCACTCTGTATGAGTGGGCTTTTTCTTTTGGGCGCGGTAAACTAAGCGTCAAGCAGGGACAAAGGTTACGTTAATGAGTCTGAAAGCCATTGCAGTAGGTTTCATCTGGGCTATTGCGCCCTTTTTTGCTCTTGCCGGGGATGAAACAGGTGCCTTTGCTATTAAAGGGGCTGGCGCAGCTACTTGTAGTAAGGTCATCAAATCCATTGACGAACGAGACAATATTTCTCTGGCCTATGGTGGTTGGTTGGAGGGGTACCTTACCGCGTCCAACCTGCACCTCAAGGAAACCTTCGACCTTGCGCCATGGCAGTCCACCTACTTACTGTTGAAGGTAGTTGAATCTATCTGCACGAAAAAACCGGACATGAATTTGCAGCAGGCCGCCAATAAACTTATTGGTGAACTCGTCAACCAACGGTTGGTCACGGGCGGAAAGTTTGTGCAAATAGGTGACGGTGCAACTTACGTTTTTCAGGAAGAGGTGATAATTCGCATGAAACAGGCGCTGAAAGACAAGGGTTTTTATAGCGGCGAGCTGAACGCCCAGTACGATGATGCCACGAAAGCGGCGGTGGCTAGCTTCCAAAAGTCCATCCATGACGAGGAAACCGGTCTTCCCGGCCAGAAGACGTTGCTTTATCTCTTTCAGGAGAGCAACTAGTTCCAGGCTAACCGCTGTTAGAGAACAGGCTGATTTTCTAATTATTTAGCTGTATATCTGTCGAACCCCTCATTACAGATCGTCTAAACTGAAAAAAAGACTATTATAAGACTTTCATGGACGCTGCGTCTTCTGCGCAGGGCGTGCGCGCCGGGAGAAACGTACACTGCTTCACCAATATCTATAAGAAAGGGGGCGTGAGTGAAAAGCGGTCATTTATCGGTCGATTACCCCAAAATAGTAGCCTTTCTGTGCCTTCTTCCTGTGATGTTCTCTTTTGTTTTTTTACCCTCTCTTGTCAAGGACCTTCGCTCTGATGCTTTCCTCGCCGACGATAACCCTGCGCTGGTCTACAAAAGAAAAGTAAAAGAAGAATTCGGCCTGAGTGACCCGCTGGTCGTGGCGGTGGTCAACCGCTCTGACACCGGCATTTTTAATCCACCCACATTGCGACTGATCCAATCTCTGACCGAGGAGATATCCGGCCTTCCGAATATTAACGCCTCCAGGGTGGCAAGCCTGTCCACCGAGAAAAATATTACCGCTACACGAGAGGGCATGGAGATCCTGCCGTTTTATGAGGATGTGCCTGAAACTCCTGAGGAATTACATGCACTGCGTCGCGCGCTAGAGGAATTTCCGCTGTATGTAGGCAACCTGGTGTCAGCCGATGGTAAGGTTGCGCTGATCGTTGCGGAAATGGTCGATGAGGACAGTGCCGGGCTCAGCTATAAGAACACACTGGCGATTTTGGCGCGGGCGGAAGTTCCCCCGGGTGTAGAGCTGCACGTGGCCGGGGAAGGCGCGATTATCGGCTATCTCGGTGAATATGTGGATGCAGACGCGAGGAAACTGGTGCCTTTTTGCGGCTTAGTCATATTCCTTGTTCTACTGCTCGCCTACCGACGAATCGTACCTGCAATAATCACGCTCATTGTTGTCGTCGCGACTCTCGCACTCACCATGGGGGCAAGGGCAGTCTTTGGCGTGCCGGTGTATGTCATAACCAATGCACTGCCGGTAATTCTGATTGGTATTTCAGTGGCGGATTCCATCCATATTTATTTGCATTATTTTGACCTGCAGGTGACTAACCCTGAAAAAGATACCCGCTCTCTCGTGCGGGAGACTATGTCTGCCATGTGGCGCCCCATAACCCTGACTTCCCTGACGACCATGGCGGGATTTATGGGCCTTTATCTGGTCGGCTATATGCCCCCCTTCAAGTACTTTGGCCTCTTTGCAGCCCTGGGTGTGATGGTGGCATGGTTTTACACGCTGGTGTTTCTGCCTGCGGTTATGGTGTTAACCAAAACCAGCGCAAGCCCCGCCTATATCAAAAGGACCCGGAGCGGTGCCAGCAGTGTTGACAGTCGTATTCTGCGCTGGCTGGGAACGACTGTGATCAACCATTCCGTCCTCTGTGTAATGCTATATTTATTACTGGCTGTTGCGGGGTTCTGGACGGCGAGTTACCTGGTGGTGGATGAGAACCCGCTCAACGTGTTTAACCAGAAAGAACCGGTTGTCCAGGCTGACCGTATTATCAATGAGCACATGAATGGTACCAACACCCTGGATATTGTTATTGAGACACCCGAGCCGGAAGATCTGTTCCTGCCAGAGAACTTGCGCAAAATCGAAGCCTTGCAAGAGTATGTGGCCTCTCTGCCCGAAGTGGGCGGCTCGTCGTCAATTGTCGACTACCTGAAGCAAATGAATCGGTCGTTGAAAGATGGTGCAGCTGACGAGTACCGGCTGCCGGACAGCAAAGAGACTGTGGCACAGTACTTCCTTATCTACGCAGCGACGTCTGACCCAACGGATCTGGAAGACCAGGTGGACTATGACTACCGGACCGCTAATATGAGGGTATACGTGAAATCAGGCGACTATTCGGATGTTAAAATTATTGTAGAGGCATTGCTTCCCTATCTGGAACAAAAATTTAATAGTGAACAGATAAAGGCCAGCCTCAGCGGCCGTGTCAATGTGCACTATCGATGGATTAGTGAGTTGGCCGAAAGCCATTTCTTCGGGCTTGCGGTAGCGGTTTGCCTGGTGCTCGCGGTGTCAGCGCTGTTATTCCGTTCACTACTGGGCGGCATATTAACGCTGCTGCCAGTGGGCAGTGCCGTGCTCCTCGTTTATGCGGTGATGGCGGTTTCAGGGATTACACTGGGCATGGGGTCTTCGATGTTTGCGGCGGTTGCAGTGGGTTTGGGGGTGGATTATTCGATACACACCCTCGAGCGGATGCGGGTTATTTATGGTGAGACGGGACAGAATATGAAGGCTACATTTGCGGAATTTTATCCAACCACGGGCAAAGCCCTGCTGTTCAATTTCCTGGCAATCGCCGGGGGTTTTGGCGTGTTGACTGTGAGCAAAATCAGCTCGCTTAATATTTTCGGGGCCATAGTGGTGCTTGCCATCAGCGTCAGCTTTCTCGCCAGCCTGACGGTTTTACCCGCCCTGTTAAACCTCTTTACTCCCCGTTTCCTGCGCAATCAGCGTACGGGTGAGCGGCAGCTGGCATCCGTGGGGAATGGGGTATTCCTGGGTATTGCTCTCACCTTGGTTGCAGCGCTGGCTTACCCACCTGTTGCCGAGGCTGAAGAGGGAGACGTATTGGGCGAAAATGTAACGACAGAGCCCCTGTACGCTGCTGATGACATTGTCGCTCAGGTTAATGCAGCGCCGGAGGGAGACGTTCTCAGCAGAAAAATAGAGATGGTGATGACCGGCCGTTCTGGCAAGCAACGCAGGAGAAAAACCGAGAGTTTTCGCAAGATATATGAAGGCCAGAAACGCACGGTGCTGTTCTATGTTGAGCCTGCCAATGTCCGCGACACGGCCTTTCTGATATGGGACTACACCGATCCTGCAGAGACGGATGATCAATGGTTGTACCTGCCTGCACTACGCAAAGTCAGGCGAATTTCAGCCTCAGATCGCGGTGACTATTTTTTGGGGACTGATTTCACTTATGAAGATATGAAGCTGGACGGCAAACTTGAACCTCTCGATTATGATTTTTCACTGCTCGGGCAGGAGGTGATCGATGAAGTCGAAACCTACAAGATTGATGCAACCCCCAAGAACGAGGAGATCGCGCAGGAATTGGGCTATTCGCGCACGGTCATCTGGGTGAACCCGGTCAACTGGATGATAGTTCGCGCGGAGTTCTGGGATTTGAAGCAAAACCCGTTGAAGACGCTGGAAGTGGCGGATATTCAGGAGGTCGATGGCATCTGGACCCGCCATCGCCTGCACCTGGTCAATCAACAAACGGGGCACCAGACTGATTTTATCATCAGTGATGTGGATTATACCGCCCCGCTGGACGACGACCGTTTTACCAAAATGGCGTTGGCGAGGGGGCTATGAATTGAAATGGCGTTATGCCCCCGCTCTGGCGCTAGCGTGTTTTGCCGGACAGGTGGTGGCCAAAGGCGACCCGGTGATGTTGGAAAATGTGCGGGTGGGCCTGCACCAGGACATGACGCGGGTTGTTTTCGACTTAACAGATTCTGTCCGCTACCAGGCTGTGCCACAACAGAACCAATCAATACTGGTATTGGAGTTTACTGATACCGTTGCAGAAAAAGCACTATTTGACACTCCATTGGCAAAAGCCTCGATAGACAAGGTTCAATTCGAGGAGCTTGAAAACGGCACGCTTCGGGTGGAACTGAAGCTTAAGGGCGATCTCCACTATTCGATATTTCCTCTGTCGCCTCACCTCGACAAGGGTTATCGACTGGTGGTTGATCTCGCAAACGGGGCGGATACCGCAACGACCCTGGCAGGAGACGGGTCTGTGGCCGCAGAGGCGGTTACGCTCCCTGCAGGCAAATCGCAAAGCGCCAGAGCAGGCCGCACAAGTACGCTTTCGAAAAGTTCCAGGAAACCGCCGCCTCCCGGGCCACGCAAATTGTCGCCGATCAGATTCGGCGGCACATGGGAGCAGGAGTGGGCGCTGGAGAAAGGTGGGCACAGTCAGAAGTTTGAGTCGCTCATAGAGCCGCGACTTGAGATGGGTCTGACTCCGGGTGTCGAGTTGACTGCAATAGCCCGTATTCGCCTGGACGCAGTGGGCGATCTGGGGCCGGATGAAGACAAACCCGACAACTACTCAAGTATCAACGGCCCGTTGTATAACGACACCTACGCTGAGTTTTCACTGCGCGAGCTGTATCTGGACACTCGCTGGTCCGACAGTTATTGGCGCATCGGCAAGCAACAGGTGGTGTGGGGGCAGGCGGATGGCATCAAGGTGCTGGATGTGGTGAACCCCCAGAGTTATCGAGAATTTATCCTGGACGATTTTGACAGGTCGCGTATTCCCCTGACCATGGTGAATGTGGAAATGCCAGTGGGGCAGGACACCACGCTACAACTGCTCTGGATTCCCGATACCACCTACCACGAGTTGGCCGAATTCGACACGCCCTATTACATTACGTCGCCGCTGCTGGTCCCGACAGCGCCCGCAGGTGTTGCCGTGGAAATCCGGAACCCGGACGTTCCGGATAACGCAATTGATGATAGCGATATCGGCGGTCGAATCTCCGGTTTCTGGGGCGGCTGGGACGTAACGATCAACTATCTTTATCATTATCAGGATGCCCCCGTGCTGTACCAGGAAGTGAAATTTACCCCCGGCGGAGTGCTCGCCACAGTCAGCCCGGAGTATGAGCGCAATCATATGACGGGCGGCACACTGAGCAATGCCTTCGGTGATTTTACGCTCCGGGCGGAAGTGGCTTACAACACTGACACGTTTCAGATTTCACAAGACATCAGCAGCGGCGGTATCGCGGATTCTGCTGAACTGGGGTCGGTGATCGGGCTGGACTGGCAGCTGGGAAGCTACGATACCCTGGTCAGTGCACAGTGGTTCCAGAGTCACTTGTTTGACTATGACAGCAGTATTTACCGGGACAAAACCGAACATAATCTGTCACTGTACTATCAGCGCGACTTTGCCAATGAAACCTGGCAATTCAACGCTCTGGCCTTGTACTCCGTCAACAATCAGGATTCCCTCATACAGGCCAAGCTGAAGTATTTCTGGCGAAGTAATCTTGAGGTGTGGTTGGGGGCGGATATATTCAGTGGTGATAGTGAAGGGATATACGGTCAATTCCGGAATTACGACAGGATGTTGCTCGGCCTGGAGTTGGGTTTTTAGGAAAGCACGCGATGTGCGATGCCTAACGCTATTCTCTGCAGAGGGTTTTTATTGCCCCCGGGTCTCCATGTTTTGCGGAACGCGTTTTTATACGCATCAAAGTGAAGCCCTCTTGGGGCGCATACAACTTTACCTCTTGCCAGCAAAATCTTAAGGGCATTGGTCGCAGCCATACCGGCACACAACTCACAACCCATGGGTGTAGATGGCGCTTTCTGTGCCTTGAAATCTGCCCTGTCCTTGTCGACAAGATATCCCATCTGCAGCATAGCGGGTGTTAGCCCCACCATAAATCGAATAAGTTGCTCTTCGAGTGGTTTGCCTTCCATGCCGAAATATTCTTCAAAGCTCATCTCACCGGGCATAAAGTTGAGCAGAGCGACCCCCATGCCGATAGGGGCCGCCGTGATGGCTGGAATGCCGCGCTCTGCACAGGCGGCGAACACAGCCCGACGAATACCGATTTCAAAGAAGTCCAGGCTGTCCACGTAGAGGTCTACACCGTCCAGGAATGCATCCATATTTTCGAGGGTAACACCCTGCTCGAAGGTCTTCAGGTCCAACTCCGGGTTGATATCCCTGGCCATACGGGCCAGCACGTCCACCTTGGGCTGGCCAATGGTGCTGGTGAAAGCGCCCGCCTGCCTGTTGAAATTCCCGATTTCGAAGTGGTCGAGATCAGAGATATTGAATTTACCAATACCGAGTCGAGTGAGCGTTATCAAGTGGCCACCGCCCACGCCGCCCAGTCCGGCGATGGCGATGCGCTTGCCCCGCAGAATTTGCTGCTCCTGCCCTGTTACCCACCCCTGGTTACGGGAAAAGGCGTCGTTGTATTTGAACATTTGCGGTTTACCTATAGGGTTCCGTGGCGGCTAAAAATGATGATGTAGCGTTCAGGCCTTATCGAAATCAGCTTTTACCCGGCTGCGAATAGCATCATAGAGTTCCTTCAAGTCGGGTACCATATTGCCCACCGCAGATTGGGTGGTAACGAAGTAGGGCGCGCGCAGGCCGTGATAGTCGATATCCTGCCCGACCTTGGTGAATTTGATCCCTGATCGGGCCAGCATTCTTGGCAGAAAGGGCTCCATCATGGCAAAGGCATTGGTGTTGCTCATCAGGTCAGTCAGGGCCGTGGCGGCAAGGAAACAGGATACGGCGATCAGTGGGAATGTGCGTTTCTCCTGCTGTGACAGGTCCGAAATATGTATCCCGCCGTATCGGGTCGCCTGCTCCCCGGCTCGACGCCTGAACGGCCCGTCCACCGCCAGTCGGGAAACTTCACACATGGTTTCACGGGGCATGTGGTTGATCCTGAAGAAATTTGCGTCCAGGCTGTCGGAGCAGTACTTCTCGAACGGTAGCGGTGCATCGCCCACGGTTTTTACGACGCGCACGCAGCCAGCCGGTGTGCCGCTGCCCTTGTGCACGACCATACAATGTAATGCCTGGGAGTCAAATTCATCTAACTCCAGACCGTCAGGAAAGGCACTCTTGTCTTCATAGCCGAACTCTTCGCAGTATACGCGGTAGCGAATACGGGCCAGGTCGTCCAGCATGGCGGGGGTTGAAACAAAATAAATATCGAAATAGCTCAGAAACGCTTCGGCGTAGGATTCGGGGCGGGCAGTCATCAGAAAGTGTCCCCTGGGGAAGGATAAGGCTTACTTATCTCTATAATTCATGGGTTTGCATTGCGTCCGTCTGTCAGGCCAGCGCTGTGCGGTTATTTTTACTAATTGTAGCGATCCAAGGACTAATAGCCAGCAGTTCCTCTAGAGAAAACCCCGGCGAGTATTGATATTAGTGGAAGTGCCGGGCATGTGTTTTGGTGGCTTCCTTTAGCGTTATAGTTATCGATTGGATAACCCCCCGTGATCCTTTTGGCAGAGAACGCCGCTCGGTGAGTGTGGGTGTGATGTGGTTCACGTTTTGGGGGGTGGAATAGCGCCTGCACGAGGCTGGCCTATGACAGAAGGCATATAATGTTGGCTATCGGAATGGGGTATCAATTGTCAGATAACTTTACAGTTGCTCCATGGAGATGAAAGTTGAAGATCTTCGATTTTTTTGTAAGTTGCTGATATGAAAGAATATATGGTTTCTTGGAGTGGTACTTGCTAAATAGTTACGCATAGAGTTAGGTCCGCTGTATAGCCTGCAGTTTGAGCAGGCGGGTCAAGAGGAAATAAGGGTGACAAAAATGGTCGTTAACAAATTTGCGGTGGCTAGTGCGTTCACATGTGGGCTGTTATTTACAGTGCCTGCCATGTCTGCAGTGGAGTGGACGGATCCCGTCACTTGGGCATACTTCGGCTATGTAGATAATAACTCCGGGTCGCAAGGCGGTGACGACGTGACACCGGGATGGCAGTCCTTTGGCAACGAAATTTCTATGACTCGCGGTGATGCCGGCGGATTCGATCTCGTTGCGACGGGTTGGTCAGACACTGGCACCGGCAAGACGCTGCAAACCACGGCTTTTAACGATTATTCATCGGGTGTGGGTACCGACAACCAGATAGAAGGTATTGGTGCCAGTGCTCCGGATCATTCAATTGACAGCTTTCAGGATGTAACCGGCCGGACTTGTGACGGTTCTACATACAGGGGCAGGTGCTATGTGCCCGCCGGTCCCAACAGTTGGAGGGAGGTGCCATTTGAAACTACTTACGAAGACAAAAACTACGAAGCCGTTCTCCTGTCCTTTGACGAGGCAGTCAATATCACCGATATTGGCATAAGCTGGGCCACGCAAAGTAGTGGCTCATCTAATAAGGCGGATATCTCCCTGCTGGCCTACAAGCCAACGACCAATCCAAACGTCGCAAACGGCATAGGCGCGGTAACCGGCTTCTCCCCCACTGATACCTGGGCGGGTATTGTCAGCGGCGACTGGGGTGTCGTGGGCAATTACAACAACGTGGGTACTGGTTACTTTAGCGCGCCCAGCGGTGTGCTTTCCAAAACCTGGTTAGTCAGCGTATTCAACCCGGCGTTTAATAGTGGCGATCTGGGGATTTTCTCGGCTTCAAACGGCTTTAAACTCAAGGGCGTGAAAACCCGTGAGGGTATTTCCTTTGATGACGGTGGCGAAGTGCCCGTACCAGGAACCGCTGCGCTCTTTTTGTTGGGTGTTGCGGCCCTCGGTGGCAGTCGCCGAAAAAGGCGTCCGATGACAGCCCCGGTATAGGTATTAACCGCGCTTCTTTTTCAGAAGTGTGATCGGAAAAGCGAAATGGAGACATTTCGCTTTTTTTGTGCCCGTTTGCTTTATAATTTCCCAGGAGAGGTGGCACTATCATAGTGCCCAAGGGCGTGTTTCTCGAGGGGTATCCGTTTGCGTAATTTAGCGATTTGTGCATTTTTATTGAGCAGCTTACTGTTCACGGTATCGCCGGTAGTCACGGCGCAGGAAGACGACGAGAACTACGAAAAAGCGGTTGCGGCAGTTCAGGAGCGAGATTTTCCAGCGGCCTATATCCACCTGAAAAATGCCCTACAGTTAAATCCCGACCACCTGTCCTCGCGTATTCTGCTCGCCAACGTGTATTTCAACATGGGGGATGTGTTCAGCGCAGAAAAGGAATCGGGCGAGGCGCTGATGCTGGGCGCCGATATCAACCTGGTGTTGCCGATATATGGCAAGACACTGGTACTGCAGAAAAAAACTGATAAATTATTTGATCTTGAGAAGGTATACGACAGTTTTACCCCTGCCAGTCAGTTCGAGTGGGCTCTGCTCAAGGGCGAGGGCTATCTCATCAAGGGTCAGCAGGATCTGGCCCTGGCCGAATTTGAGAAGGCCGCCGCCATGTATCCCGACGATGTGCGCGCGCTTAACACACTGGCGGTAGTGTACTTGCGTGCTGGCTTGCCCGCTAGCGCCCGAGAACTGGTCGACAAGGCGTTGACGCTCGAGCCCAATAATGAGAAAACCTGGCTGCTCAGTGGCGAGCTGGCTTTTTATGACGAAGATTACCCGCTCGCACTGAAGCGTTTCAACCGGGCCTACGAGTTGGACAGCAGTGACCCGAAGATTCTGCGCAGCCTCGCCAGGGTCCAAATGCAGCTCGGCAACCAGTCGGAAATAAAGCACTACCTCGATTTAATTCTGGAACAATCACCAGACGACCCCGCCGCCACGCTTTTGAGCGCCGTTTTATTGATGGGGCAGGACGATAATGAAGTCAGCAAGGAAATGCTGGACAACCTTAGCAACCGTTTGTCCAAGCTGGAGGACGCATTTGCCACTGGCGACAGTATGCTGTTCATTCGGGCCACTGCCGATTATGTGCGCGGTAGTGACGCCAGCGCGATAACCCTGTTCAATTCCTATCTTTCCCGCAATGAGGGTGACCTGGCGGCGATCCGGATGCTGGTGAACCTCTATATCCGCAATGGCGAGATCCGGCCAGCCACCCAATTGCTGTCCAACCACAGAGAGTATCTTGTTAACGATTTCGGGCTCACACTGCAATTGATCTATTTCTATATTCAGGAAAAAAATACCTTCGCAGCCCAGGAACTGCTGGAGGAAACCCGGCAGGCAACCGGTGATAATGCCTACGTGACAATGCTTGAGGCTGAGCTGTTGAAAGCTCAGGGCCAACTGACGTCGGCACTGGCTTTGTTAAATGGGCGCGATTATGGCGAACAGGAGCCGACTAGCTACAGTCTTCTGCGCGGCGCCCTCGAACTGGACCTGAATAGGCTGGAGCGTGCACAGCTTAGTGCCGGAAAACTGGTGGCAGCTTATCCGGATAACCTCAGGGTGCAAAATTTCAGCGCGGCAGTTCAGCTTCGAGCCGGCGATTGGGACGAGGCGAGGGTGCATATAGATAAAGCGCTATTGCTGGATGACACTGACCCCCGGGCTCGATTTAACCAGGCCATGCTGTTCAAGTTAACTGGAGAGCCCGAGCAAGCAAGCACCATTCTCAAAGGAATTCTGGCTGACCGGCCCAATCATATAAAGTCCATTATGCTGCTGGCGCGCATCATGTTTGAGCAGGGCGATTACCCAAAAGCGATAGACTGGAGCCAGAAAGTGTATGCGTATCAGCGTACTTCAGTATTGCCCGCAGAGTTGCAACTGGACATCTACCGCCAGACCGGCGAATGGCAGAAGGCATTACCTGTCGCCTTGCAATTAACCAAGCTCGATCCGCTGAACACGAACTATATATTAAACCTCGCAAAAGTTTACCTGGAGCTGCAGGAGAACGAAGCAGCGCAGCGACAACTGTATAAACTGTATTCTCTATGGGCGGACAGCCCGCCACGGCTGCGAGAGCTAGCTGCTTTGCAGGTTCGGTCCAACAATCTGCAGGGTGCCCGGCGGAGCCTGGAGAAAGCACTTGAGCAGGATATGCTGTCCGCCGCTGTGCGACAGGATCTCGCTCGTTTGTCGGTGGCAGAAGGGCGGCCCCAGGAGGCGGCGCAGGCCGTCACCGCATTACAGGCCGAATATGGAGAAAGTTCCGAATTGTCATTCCTCCAGGGCGAGATAGATCTTGCACAAGCCAGGCCGGTGGAGGCACAGCAGAGCTTCCTGAAGGCTTATACACTTGATCGTAATAATCGTGCGGCCCTTATCCAGCTTTATCAGTTGGGTATGCAAGGTGTTGGCAGTGAAGAGTTTACCGAGCTTCTGGAGACAAACCTTGAGGAGACTTCGATACCGGATTGGGCTGTCCTGTTACTTGCAGACAGCTATATGTACCAGGGCAAGTCACAGCGAGCGGCTGAGTATTATGAGCGCCTGCTCAACATGCCGGGCTTTGAGAATAACCCAGCGATACTCAATAATCTGGCGAACATTTATGCGCCTGAAGATATTGATAAAGCCCTGTCCACAGCGCTTAAAGGCCTTGATAGCGATGAAAAAAATGCACCCAGTTTACTCGATACGGTTGGTTGGATTCTGGTACAGAAAAAACGCTATGAAGAGGCCCTGCCATATTTTCGCAGCGCCTATGCTATGGATTCCAGCAACCCGGAAATACGTTACCACCTGGGCGTTACCCTGATGGCATTGGGCAGAACGGAAGCCGCTGAAAAGGAGTTCCGTGCCGCACTCGCGTCGAATTCAGAGTTCGCCGGGTCGCAAGATGCGCGGCTGCGTCTGCAGGAGCTGAAGTAGCGTAGCGATAGGCTTATTTGTCACAATCCGTTTCACGGCTTTAAGCCATACTTTTCTATCATGCTGTAGAGCGTTGGGCGCGTGATGCCCAGCGCATTGGCCGCATCCGTAATATTGTTCTCCGCGGCGGTTAACGCTTGCTTTATAGCGCTTTGCTCCGCGTCCTCACGGACCTGCCTCAGATTCAGGGGCTGTTTTTCCGCCGCATGCGACTCCGGCATCGGCAGTTCCAGATCTGCCGTTGTAATATAGTTGCCATCTGCCATGATCGTGGCGCGTTTGATGCGGCTCTCCAGTTCCCGCACATTCCCCGGCCATTCGTATTCGGCTATAGCCTGCATTGCGTCCTGGCCGAAGGCTTTTACCGGGCGTTTCAGTTCCTTGCAGTATCTGTCCAGAAAGGCCTTGGCGATCACTATCGCATCGCCCTCGCGCTCCCTTAACGGTGGTATATTAATCGTGATTTCACTGATTCTGTAGTACAGGTCCTCGCGGAACCGCCCGTCTTTAATATGCTCCTCCAGCTTCTGGTGGGTGGCGCATATTATACGAACGTCCACGGGAATTTCCTTGCGTCCTCCCAACCGTTCAACCACCCGCTCCTGTAGGAAGCGTAGCAGTTTGGCCTGCAATTCCATTGGCAGGTCGCCAATCTCATCCAGAAACAGGGTGCCGCCGTCGGCGTATTCAATCTTGCCGATAGTCTGTTGTGTAGCCCCGGTGAAAGCGCCTTTTTCATAACCGAACAGTTCACTTTCCAGCAGCGTGTCGGGGATGGCGGCGCAGTTGATTGCCACGATTTTGTTTTTTGCCCGCCCACTCAGTTCATGCAATGCCTGGGCAAACCGTTCCTTGCCCGTGCCACTGGCGCCCAGCAGCAAGGTGGTGATGTCAGTGGGTGCCACTTTCTCTACTGTGCGGCAGACTTCCAGCATTTTGGGACTGGCGGCGATAATGCCCGACAGCGGAGATTCCCTCTGGTATTGCTGCAGCCGACGGTTCTCCAACTCCAGTTCGTACACGCGATAGGCTCGCTCTACAATCAAGCCCAGGATTTCCGGGTCTGCGGGTTTCTGGTAAAAGTCGTAGGCACCCAGCGCTATGGCTTTCACCGCATTGGCGCGGTCGTTATCACCGGTCACCACAATAATTTTGGTTTCCGGTGTCAGTGACAGTATCTCTTGCAGCGTAGCCAGGCCCTCGGTGACACCGCCGGGGTCCGGGGGCAGGCCCAGGTCCAGTAACACAACGCCAGGCTCAACCCGTCGTAGCTGCGCGATGGCATCTTCCCGGTCGCCGCTAATAACCACTTCGAAATCTTCGAAGGCCCAGCGCAACTGACTTTGTAGGCCCTTGTCATCTTCTACTACCAGGAGGTATTTTTTTGTTTTAGCCACCTACGGTTTCCTTGTTTTCCATGTTTGATGCTGCGTCTGCGGGTGCGCAGGGTAACACGATGCGAAAAAGTGAACCCGCCCCGGGGGTGCTGGTTACCTGTATTTCGCCCCCCAGGCGGCGCACAAATTCCCTGCTTTCGAAGGCGCCGATACCCATGCCGGTCAGGCCCTTCGTGGAGTCGAAGGGCTTGAAGAGGCGGTTTCGCAGGAAGTCCTCGTCCATGCCGATGCCCGTGTCTTCTATCTCAACGACAGCCTGCTCGCCTTGAACCTGCAGCTTAATGTCCACCTTTCCGCTCCTGCTACTGGCTTCCTGTGCATTCTGGATAATATGGGCGAACACCGTCGCCAGCAGATCCCTGTCAGCATCAACGAATAGCGCCTCGGGCGGCAAGTCCTGCAGGCCTGGCACTGGCAGGCTGTTTTGTCGTTCAGTGACTACTTGCTGCAGCAATTCACCAAGGTCTACGCGCTGGGCCTCAGTGCCCCGAACACCGTTGCGCATCTGCTCCATCAGGCGAGTCATCCGTTCCACCGAGTTCCGCACCGTACTGATGACATCATCGATAAAAGCGGGGTTATTGCGGTGGCGTTCTGCGTTGGAGACGATCAGCGATTGCTGTGCCAATATGTTTTTCAGGTCGTGAATCACATAAGCCGACAGGCGGTTGAAGGCCTCGAACTGGCGCGATTCCACCAGCGCCTGGTTGGCCTCGTACTGGGCCAGGTGACTGGCGGCCTGGCGGCCCGCCACTTTCAGTAAATCCCTGTCCTCCCAGTTGATATCGGGATGGAGGTCTGACTCCCGAAGCAACAGGATGCCCTGTAGCTGTTCACCGAAGAGCATGGGGATGATTAGCCAGGCCTGTGGCATTTCCAGCAGTAATTTCGGCATTTCCAGGTTTTGGTATACATCCGGCGCCTTGCGCCACTCCCGCAGGTCGATAATCCATTCAGACCGTTCAAGCCAGGCGGGTAGAGCGTGTAGTTGATTACCCGGCTCGGGTTCGGCCATTGCCCAGTTGCAGGCGAGGCGGAACTGTCCCTCGACGGTTCTGCTCCACAACAGGCCGCCGGGACTCTTGGTCAGGTATGCCATCGCTCGCACGATATTGTCGGGAATATCATCGCTGCCTTCTGCCAGGGTTTTGGTGAACTGCAACCATTCAGTGCGGTAGTCATACTTGTAACTGAAGAAGTTTTTGCTGAGCCAAACCCGGGTGCGTGCACGGATTTGTCCCGAAAATAGCAGGGCCAGCAACAGCACACCGGAGGCACTCAGAAAGGCGATTTGCAAGACGCCACCCCAGGTGCCGCCGAGGTAGCGGATGAAGTAGCCCACGAGCGCCATAGACAGAAGGTAAATGCCAGCAGCCAGCAAGGTAACGCTGTGAAAGACTACATGGCGCGAAAGGTATAAGTTCTGCCGGCTCTTCTCGCGGCTGTAGCGCCCAATAGCGATCGCCAGAAACAGGGTTCCCACGGCCGCCACTATGCCTCTCGCCTGCCACAGGACAGGGTCAAGATGGCGTAATAACAGGGCCTCTGCATACATAAAGAAATCGTAAGCAAATATCAGGCCCAGGCCCAGGCAGAGGTGCTTGACGGACCAGCGTTCGCTTTCGGTGCTGTTACGATAAAGCTGTTCGAGTAGCATCAGGCCCAGCACTGCCATCGCCAGCCACGCCAGAAATGGCAGGTCCTGGAAAAGGCCCTCCGGCAGTGACAGCATGTCAGACAGTACAGGCGTGGCAAACAGTGCACCCAAAGCAGTGGTAAACCCGATTACAAACCAGGCAATCCAGCGCTTTCCGGTCAATATGTGGTTGCATCCCTCCAGCCGTAAGCCAAGCAGTCGCAGTAGCACGAAACACCAGACGGCATTCCGCGCCCACTCGGCTATTTGCATCAGCGCAATGAGGGGATAGGTGAGTAATGTGGAAAGAGCGATTGTGCCCGCCCATATAGCGGTCATAAGCGTGGCGGCAAGTAACAGCCCCTCGAGCTCTCTTCTTTTGCGTGTTGAGAAGATCAGAACGCTCAATAGCGCGTAGGCTACCAGTGCGAAGCCGTAACTGTATAAGCCGATATTGGCGGGCATTGTCGCTATGTATTCCCTTCAACAGTCCATCAAAGCGTGTTTGAGTTCACGTTAGGCAGTGACACTGGTGGTTCACACTATATTCAGACACTATACTCTGGCCGCTTGAGTGTAAATGTTGCCTGAAAATTAGTGAGACCCGCAGCACATAATACAGTGCGCGTCTCGAAGTTGGGGAGTCGGGGAAAAAGTATGGACAGTACATCGACAATAGCGATAGTGGGGCTGGGGTATGTCGGCCTGCCACTTGCAGTGGCCTTTGGCAGTAAGCGCAGAACCATCGGCTTCGACCTGAATGAACAAAAGCTGGCTCAGTATCGGTCAGGCCGGGATCCCAGTGGCGAGGTGTCGCCCGCTCAGCTGGCCGGGGCAGCCCTGCTGGAGTACACCAGTGAGGCCGCTGATATTGCAGATGCGGCAATCGTTATCGTCGTTGTGCCCACTCCCATTGATGCGGCCAGGCGGCCTGACCTGAGCCCTCTGGAAGGGGCTTGCCGCACTGTTGGTGCCCATTTGAGCCCCGGCTCGATCGTTATTTTTGAGTCCACCGTCTACCCGGGTTGCACCGAGGAAGTCTGTGTGCCACTCCTGGAAGAGCATTCAGGCCTACCCTGGAGCGGCCGAGATGGCGGTTCAGCCAAAGGTGGTTTTTACGTGGGTTATTCACCGGAGCGCATCAATCCGGGAGACAAGGAACATCGCCTGGAGACCATCGTCAAAGTGGTATCGGGTGATACCCCGGAAACTCTGGACCGGGTAGCGGCCCTGTATAGCGAAGTGGTGACAGCCGGGGTTCATCGCGCGGCGAGCGTGAAGGTCGCCGAGGCCGCCAAGGTGATCGAGAATACCCAGCGCGATTTGAATATTGCACTGATGAACGAACTGGCAATGATATTCAACCGGCTGGGAATCGACACGCTGGACGTGCTGGAGGCGGCGGGTACCAAGTGGAATTTCCTGCCATTCAGGCCAGGTCTGGTGGGAGGCCACTGCATCGGCGTAGACCCGTACTACCTGACCTATAAGGCAGAGGCCGTTGGGCACCACCCGCAGATCATCCTGGCAGGGCGTAAGACTAACGACAACATGGGCAAGTTTATCGCAGAGCAAACAGTCAAGCGACTGGTCCACCATGGGCATTGTGTCAATGGCGCGAAGGTGGCGATTCTTGGTCTGACATTTAAAGAGAACTGCCCGGACCTGCGCAATTCACGAGTCGTGGATATTGTCTCGGAGCTGCGGGAGTACTGTTGTAACGTGCTTGTGCATGACCCCCTGGCAGACCCTGAAGAGGCCGTGCGGGAATACGGCATCAATATGATAGCCTGGGAAGACCTGGTGGAGTGTAGCGCCGTTATCCTTGCGGTTCCCCATGCGCAATATCTGGCCCTGGAGGTTAGCGAACTGGCTGGGATGTTGGCCGCTGATGGCACCCTGATAGACATTAAGTCCGTGATCAGCCGCGAAAAGTTGGAGGTAGAGGCCCTCAACGTCTGGCGATTATAGCGGCGATGATCCCTGCCGGGTGGCTACGCCAAGGCTGGCGTCAGCCCGGCAGTATTTAAGCAAACTGATGAGCATCTGGCATCGGAAGGAGCTGTTCCTCATTCAGGCTGTCTATTACTTCCCGGATATCGTCCAGGCCCAGCTGGTGTTTCTCTTCCACCATTCCATGCAGCATCAGACGGCTGCATATCTGGTTCACAATGCGTGGAATACCCAGGCTGGCGCTATGTATTGGCTGGTAGATTTCGTCTGCCAAAACAGGGTCATTTTGCCAGCCAACCCGTCCAAGGCGGTGCTTGATATATTCTTCGGTAGCCTCCGGTGTGAGCGGTTTCAGGTGGCAGGCGGCGACAATGCGTTGATGCAGTTGCTCCAGCCCCGGCAGTAACACGGTCTGGCGCAATTCCTCCTGGCCCACCAGGAAAATCTGTAACAGCGGCTGGTTGTCCTTTTGCAGGTTGGTCAGCAGTCGCAGCTCTTCCAGCGCGTTTTGCGCCAGATCCTGGGCCTCATCGATAATCAGCAGCGGGCGGCGTCCCTCCCGGTGCAGCCGGTAGAGGAAAGTTTCCAGGCGGTGAATCAACTCCGCTTTGTGCTCGGTATCGCCGTTCAGTCCAAACTTCAGCACGGCCAGGCGCAGCAGGTCGTCCGCCTGTATCTGGGTGGAGGTCAGTGCCGCATGGAGGTTACCCTGACTGCTGAGCTGCGTGGTGAGATCGTTGATCAAGGTTGTTTTACCGGTGCCGGGCCGGCCAGTTACCATGACAAAACCCTCCCGGCGTTGCAGTGCATACTGCATATAGGCTTTGGCTTTCTTATAGCTCGGATGCATGAAACACAGGCGGGAGTCCGGGCTGAGACGAAAAGGCTCCTCGCGCAAACCGTAAAATGTCTCGTACATCCCTATTTATCCCCTGATTAGTACCACTTTGTGGTGTCGCATGAATCGGGGTGATTATGCCAACTTATCCAGCTTATAGCCCGATTTCCGGTGTTTTGGGGCTGATTTATGCGATCTTGCGCACAGTTAGCGCTTTGCTCCTTTGAAATGTATGCCTCTGATGCGGTTTGATATGAAAAAGGGAGCCTGTATGCTCTCTTGATACTCCTGAGCGGACCTCCACTGGATGTACGAACACTTTTTCAATCTGACCGCCGAGCCGTTTCGTCTGAGCCCGGATCACCGCTTCTGCTACAACCATGAGCAGTATGCCAAGGCCAAAGCGTACATGGCTTATGCGTTTATGCGGGCGGAAGGCTTTGTCATGGTCACCGGGCAGCCCGGTACTGGCAAAACCACCCTGATAGGCGATTTGGTAGCGTCACTGGCGGATGAAAATGTGGCGGTGGCCAACCTTGTGAGTACTCAGTTGGCAGCGGACGACCTGCTGCGTATGGTTGCCTTTGCTTTCGGCATTACCACGGAGGCGGCAGACAAGTCCCAGGTTTTGCAGCAACTCAATGCCCGTTTCCTGTCCCTGCATCGGGCGGGAGGCCGCGCGCTGCTCATTGTCGATGAGGCCCAGGACCTGACGCATATGGCCATGGAGGAGTTGCGCCTGTTAACCAACCTCCAATTGGATGGCAGTCCGCTGTTGCAGATATTTCTGTTGGGCCAACCCGAGCTTCGCGAGCTGATCCACGACCCGGGGCTGGAGCAGGTTCACCAGCGCATTATTGCCACCAGTAATCTGCGCGCACTTAGGGAGGACGAGACCCGGGCCTATGTAGAGCATCGCCTGCATGTGGTGGGTTGGCAGAATGATCCAGCCATCAGCCTGCCGGTCTTTCCTATTATCTACCAGTTCAGCCAGGGGGTGCCGCGCCGTATTAACCTGATCTGCAGTCGCCTGTTTTTGCACACATTCGTGGAACAGCGCCACCAGATCTGTGTGGCGGACGCCCGTACCGTGGTGGAAGAGCTGCAGGAAGAGCAGTTGTCCACCCGGAACATGCTTAACGATGAGCTGTTTTTTGCCGAGGATAGTTACGAGTCACCGATGTCTGAGGAGGAACTGCTTCCGGTAACCAGTGAACGAATGGTAGCGGAAAGCGCTAAAGAAGCAGACTATGAGCCTGCTGTTTTCCCGGATTCTGTCGGTTTGAACGAACCGCCGGATAGCGAAGTTGCGGATCTGGAAGATTTGTCGGAGGCAGACGCCCCACCGACAGCTGATATTGAACCCCTGGCGGCTGTCAGACGTGAGCTTCCCGAAGACCAGGTTTTTCCAGAGGGCTCTTCGGATGACGGTTTGTCGGGCGGGGTTCGAGAAGCCAGGAGTTTTATAAGCATTGAAGCCTGGGTGACCCTGTTTGCTGCACTGGCGGCGGCGGGTCTGGTGGCGCTTTTGGTTGGAATAGATACTATATTGTGATTCTTATCACAACGTTGGTGAGTGGCTGGAGCCTGTCTGCAACTGCATGATAGACTGCCTGAAATAGGGATACTTTACCCGTTACTGGGAGAATAAGATGATGAATGCCGTTGCAAGAACATTTCCGCGAATTGCCGTAATTCTATCGGCGATGGCCATGCCCATATTGTTTACGGGGTGTGGAGGGTCATTGCCCGAGGTTCCCAGTGACCAGCGCTTTCCGGATCAGGATTACACCTACCTGATTGGGCCGGGCGACACTATGGAGATATTCATATGGGGTAATGAGGAGCTTTCTGCCGGCGCTATTGTCCGCCCGGATGGCAAGTTCACCACTCGTCTGGTAGAAGATATGGAGGCTAGTGGCAAGACCTCCACCCAATTGGGAAGGGATATTGAGGCGGCCTATGCCGAGTACGTCAAGCACCCGGTGGTAAGTGTTATTGTTAACGGCTTTGTGGGTGTACCAGACCAGCAGGTGCGGGTGGTTGGCGAGGCGACCTCGCCAATCAGTGTTCCCTATAGGAAGCATATGACGCTGCTTGATCTGATGATCGATGTTGGCGGTATGACTGAGTTCGCCGATGGTAACGAGTCCGTATTGATTCGTACCGAGAACAACTCGCTCAATAGCTACTCTGTGCGTCTGGATGACTTGCTTAAGGATGGCGATATCAATGCCAACCTCAACCTTATGCCCGGCGATATTGTGATCATCACCGAGTCCTGGTTCTAGGCAGAAAATTCCTGCGGGTCAGGGAGGCAATAACATGCAGGAAACCATCGCACAAATTCTCAGCTATGTCTGGGGCATCTGGCGTTTTCGCTGGATGGCTCTGGTCATTGTCTGGCTTGTCGCACTGGGTGGTTGGTTATTCGTGGAGCAGATTCCGGAAAAATATGTGGGGTCAGCAAGGCTCTACGTAGACACCAATAACGTATTGGGGCCACTACTGCAGGGCCTTACCATACAGCCGAATATCAGTCAGCGCGTGTCCATGATGAGTCGCACGCTGCTCAGTCGTCCCAACCTGGAAAAGGTTATGCGGATGACAGACCTTGATCTGGAAGTGCAAACGGATCTGCAGAAAGAATCACTCCTCTCTGGTCTCAGGGATTCCATATCGTTGAGGGCTGAGCGAGGGAATGTTTACACGATAAAGGTTGTCCACAAGTCGAGAGAAACGGCAAAGCGCATTACCCAGGCACTTATCACAGTTTTTATTGAGGGTGGGCTGAGTGGCAAACGGGATGACAGCACCGGCGCACAGGATTTCCTTGACCAGCAGATAGCGGAGTATGAGGGTAGGCTGGCTGAGGCCGAATCCCGGCTGGCAGCATTTAAGCAGCGGTATGTTGGCTCCCTGCCGGGTTCACAGGGAAGCTATTATTCCCGGCTCCAGCAGGCCAAGCAGGTACTTGAGGCAGCACAGTTGGAGTTGCGCGAGGCGGAAAACCGCCGCAGTGAATTGCAGCGGCAGGTTGACGGAGAGGAGCCAGTGCTACTTTTCGGCGGCGGTTCCCCATTCGACGCGAGAATCCAGGCCTTACAGGGGCAGGCGGATATGTTGCTTGCCAAATACACTGAACTACACCCGGAAGTTCGTCAGATTCGCGCCCTTATCGCGGATCTAGAGGCGGAAAAACAGGCCGTGTTAGAGCTGGGCAGTGGTGTAGAGAATAGCGGAGCATATGCTGAATTGTCCGCGAGCCCGGTTTATCAGGGCATTCGAGCCATGTTGGCTGAAAGTGAAGCCAATGTCGCTCAATTGCGGGTGCGAGTTGCCGAGTACGAGGGTCGCGTTACTGCGCTTGATGAACAGGTGAATAACGTGCCGTTGATCGAGGCGGAACTGAAACAATTGGACAGGGATTATCAGATTATCGCGGGTAAGCACAATCAATTGCTGTCGCGCCGTGAATCGATGAGGTTGGGTGAAGACGTCGAGCAGACTGCCGGGGATGTTACCTTCCGGGTCATTGATCCACCGTTTGTTCCCTCTAAGCCCAGCGAGCCAGATAAACTGATTCTGAACAGCATGGTTTTGATCATGGCTCTTGGGGCCGGCGCTGCAGTGGCGTTGCTGATGTCTTTCATCAAGCCTGTGGTGGTTGATCAGCAGTCACTGGTGAAGCTGACGGGCCTGCCGCTGCTTGGAACAATCAGCATGGTACCCACTCCCGAGGAAAAAAAGCGAGAGAACTGGGGGTTGGTAGCCTTTTCATCACTGATGGCTGTACTGGTGTTCGCCTTTGTTGGGTTGAATATCGGGCAGGCCTTGATGCTGACACACGTGTGAACAATAGCAGGGGGCAGCGCCTCACTATGGGGAGACCATGAGCACAATAGAGAAGGCTGTTGAAAAGCTGGAGCGTAAACAAGCTGCTGCTGAGCAGGTTGCTAAGCCGGTAGTGCCCGCTTCGGACACCGTGGAAAAAGTAGCGGAGGGAAGAGTTGCTATTCCTAACGGTGTCCAGAGTGAAATCGCTCAGCGAGAGCAGAGTTCGCCAAGGGGTGCTGGGCTGGCCTTAACACCAGGGAAGCTGTCCGCCGCGGTAGAGACCGCGCCAAAATCCAGGGCAGCCCCGACGGCGAGAGGAGTGTTGAAACTGCCGTTTGAACTGTTGGCTTCCAAGGGAATGGTTACACCTATCGCACCTCGCAGCCGAATCGCAGAGGAGTTCCGCGCAATCAAGCGGCCTCTGCTGCGGAATATTGATGGTGCCACGGCAGCAACAGTTACTCACCCTAATCTGGTTATGGTGACCAGCGCGCTGCAGGGTGATGGCAAAACGTTTACGGCGGTTAACCTGGCCATTAGCATCGCGATGGAACAGGACAAAACAGTACTTTTTGTGGATGCCGATGTGGTCAAGGCCTCGGCGGGCAATTTATTGGGTGTGCCCGAAGATAGCCTCGGCCTTATCGATCTCCTGGAGGACAAGGGCGTCACGCCGCCGGATGTGATCATACCTACCAATATTGAGAATTTGCGTATTCTCCCCACCGGCGCAGTCAATGAGCGGTCCACTGAACTTTTGGCCAGCCAGAGCATGCACCAGTTAATGCTGGAACTGTCTAACCGGTACCCGGACAGGGTAATTGTTTTTGATTCCCCACCGCTGCTGATGACATCGGAGGCCAGTGTTCTCGCCAGTTTTATGGGGCAGATCGTCTTTGTTGTCAGTACTGATCAAACACCGAGTGAAGCGGTGACCGAGGCATTGGAGCATATTGGCGGTGATAAAGTCATCGGCATGGTGCTTAATAAAGCCCACAGCCGCCGCAGCAATTTGCTTGGGTTGAGTTCCAGGTACGGCTACGGCTACGGATACGGCTATGGCTACGGTGAGGGCAGCAAGCGACAATCCGGCGCCGGGGCGAAGACCAACTGATGTCACAGGCATATTGAAAATGCAAAAAATTGGTTCGTTTGGGTGCTCCTGTATTGCTTTAGCTGCTATTGCGGCGCCAACACAGGCAGCTGAATGGACTAACAGTGCAAGTGTGAAAACCGGTGTTACTTATACGGATAACGTGTGTCTCTCTGCAGACAACACCCAGGACCAGTGGGTTGGGCTGCTAACACCCGCAGGCAACATATCTGCCAATGGCGCCCGCGCGAACATGAATCTCAGCGGCTCGGTAGAGTTCAATACACTGACTGACAGCAAGCTGAAAGACCAGGGATGCTCGGGCGGCAGCAACGGCAACCGCGAGCAGTTTGCTCCGCGGCTCAGCGGAAGTGCCGATGCCATCCTCATAGAAAACTGGTTTTATATTGATGGCGGCGCCAATATCACCCAGAATCAGGTTTCGCCCTTCGTGAGTGGCGGCGGAGACTCCCTCGACCGCACAGGCAACACGAACACCACCTATAGCTATAGCGTAAGCCCCTATATTTCCCGCCGGTTCAAGGACGCGGCGGAGGCGACCCTGCGGTATACCTGGAATGACCAGTACAACAGCACGGACGCGGTTCGTGACAGCAGCCAGGAGAGCGCGCAAGCGCTTATCGGCGGTGTGCCCGGCACCTCAAGGTATACCTGGGGACTCCAGGGCGATTACTCGAAAGTCAATTATTCTGACTCGAGTCTACCAGCAGGCGACGCGGTTAATAATAATGCCAGTGAGTTGAAGTCGGCCCAGGTAAACCAGGGCTACCAGCTTACTCGCGCCTGGCAGGTGAATGGTTTTTACGGCGACGAGTGGAACGACTTTGTTTCCACCCGTGACGATATCGATGGCAGCTACTGGGACGTCGGCGTGCGCTGGACCCCCAACTCGCGCACCACGGTGGACGCCGGTACCGGTCATCGCTTTTACGGCAACAGCCCACGATTTGCCATCAGGTATAGCCACAAACGCAGTGCATTCAACGCGAATTACGCCAAGACCCTCACCTACGGCCGTAATATCCGCACACTGGACGACTCGCCGGCCGGCAATCCGGATTTCCCGCCGCCACCCGGCGTTGATCCCGGTGTAACAACCCTGGGTGATAGCCCTATCCTGGATGAGCGCTTTACCCTGGGCTATACCTTTCAGGGCAGGCGTACGGACTTCGGTGTCAGCGCGTTCCAGTCGGACCAGACAAGGCAGAGCGGTAGTACAACTTTGGGGGTTAGCGAATCCACCTTCAGGGGCATTACCGTCGTCGCCAGCCGTACCCTATTTCAGGATATATCGCTGAACGCGCGTGTGAACTGGAATGAACAGGAGCCCAAGGGCCAGGCAGGCAGCGTTGCCCGCAAGTCTGAAACCTGGTCCGGTTTATTGGGTCTGAACCGAAAGCTGGGCCAGCGTATGAATCTGGGCATCAATTACGTCTACACTGACCGCAGTTCCGATACCGCACTCAATGAATACACGGAGAACCGGATTACCCTGGATCTCAAGATAGATTTATAGGGGTAGGCAAGATGCCGGTAGCACATCACGCTGGGCACATACTCTGTGTAGTTGGCGCCAGACCTAATTTTATGAAAATTGCCCCTATTATGCGGGCCTTTTCCAATCGCGATTCCCGTTTGTCAGCCCGTCTTTTGCATACCGGTCAGCATTACGACGTGGCCATGAAACACGCCTTTTTTGATCAATTGCATATTCCCCAACCCGACATTGACCTGGAAGTAGGCTCGGGTAGCCACGCCCAGCAAACCGCCGAAATCATGAAGCGGTTCGAGCCGGTGCTGGATGACAACAGTCCCACAGCGGTGTTGGTGGTGGGCGATGTTAACTCCACCATCGCCTGTGCCCTCGTAGCTGTAAAGAAAGGCATTCCGGTGATCCATGTGGAGGCCGGCCTGCGCAGTGGTGATCGGCAAATGCCCGAGGAGATCAATCGAATTCTCACTGACCAGCTATCAGATTTGCTGTTCACGACCGAAGCCGGGGCAGAGGAAAATCTGGCACGGGAGGGTATCGCGCGAGAGAAAGTGCATTTTGTCGGCAACGTGATGATCGACACGTTGCTGTTCAATCTGGAGCATGCGGTACCCGCTGCGGAGACCCTCGCGGGTGCTGGCGGCGGTGCGGCCGGACCTGAGGGTTACGGGCTGGTGACTCTACATCGGCCCTCCAATGTGGATGACCCCGCGGTATTGGAGCGCCTGCTGAAAGTGCTGGGCCGGATCAGCGAGCGGACGCCTTTGTTGTTTCCGGTCCATCCTCGGACATTGGCTCGGGTCGCCGACGCGGGCCTGAATGACTTACTGGGCAGTTTCGCCATAAAAACGCTGCCACCCCTGGGCTACCTGGAGATGCTGGGCCTTATGCGGGAGGCGCGAGTAGTATTGACCGATTCCGGGGGTATCCAGGAGGAGACCACCGCCCTGGGTGTACCCTGTATTACCTTACGTGAAAGTACCGAGCGGCCGATTACGGTGGAGCAGGGAACAAATACTGTTGTTGGCACCGATACAGACAAAATTCTGGCCTGTTATGACGATGTAATATCGGCAGGGGGCAAGATAGGCAGGGTGCCTGAATTGTGGGACGGTAGGGCGGCAGAACGGATTGTAGAGGTCGTCAATAAGTGGGTTGTGGGTCGCGCATGATGGATAAAACTCCCGGACAGCCGGCAGCTTCCTCCATGATCAATGCCATGACAGTAGACGTGGAGGATTACTTCCAGGTGTCGGCCTTTGAGCCCTACCTCAGCCGGGAGCACTGGCATAGCCACGCATGCCGGGTAGAGGCCAACACCGATCGGATTCTCGAACTGTTTGACGCTCATCGGGTACACGGCACATTTTTTACCCTGGGCTGGATCGCCGAGCGCTATCCGGAGCTGGTGCGGAGGATCGTTCAAAACGGACATGAACTGGCCAGTCACGGCTGGGAGCATATCCGGGTCAGTGTTCAGACTCCCCAGGAATTTCGCGAGGATGTAACACGCACGCGTAAGTTACTAGAGGACATCAGTGGTCAATCGGTGAAGGGCTACCGTGCGGCCAGTTACTCGCTGGGCGCTAACGAATCCTGGGCCTGGAACGAACTGGCTGAAGCCGGGTATCGATACAGTTCCAGTATCGTTCCCATCCGGCATGATCATTATGGTATTCCCGACGCCCCACGCTTCGCTTTTCAGGCCATCGACGGCAAGCTGCTGGAGGTGCCCATTACCACCGTGGCACTGGCTGGTCGCAATCTCAACTGCGGAGGTGGTGGCTGGTTTCGCTTGTTTCCATACGCTTTTTCCCGCTGGGCTTTGAACAGAGTTAACCAGAGAGAAGGGCAGTCCGGCATTTTCTATTTTCACCCCTGGGAGATCGATCCGGAGCAGCCCCGGCCTGAAGGGCTGGGTACAAAAACCCGCTTTCGACACTATCTCAACCTGCATCGCACTTACGGGCGTTTGGAGCGTCTACTGGCGGATTTTCGTTGGGGACGTATGGATAATATTTTTCTGGAAAATGTGAGCTTATCAGGACCCGACTAGTCTTTTGTACAAATCTCCGGCGAAACTTCGAGCTGTACAAAGCAGGCCTCTGACCGTTTCCCGGTTGTAACATTCCATACGATATAATTCACGGCGACTGTTCATCCAGTCAGCCTTGTAACTGTCATCACCTGTCAGGTAGTCGATGGTATGAACCTTGTCATCGGTAATAATGGCTTCGAACAGGTGCCGCGACAACAAGGTACCTACAGAGAATTTGGAGTAAGCTGGATCGTAGGCGAGTTTGTAAATGTACGCATAGCCATTGGCTACCAGCCAGATCTGGGTGGCAATAGCTGCGCCTTTTTTATGCATAAAACCAAGGCGTAATGTGCCATTTTCGCTGCAATTACGCACTAGCCCATCTATGAACAGTGGGTGCGACTCGGCAGCTTTCCAGCTCTTTGAGTATAGTGCGTGATAGTCGGCCAGGGCATCCGTTAAATTTTCATCTCGAACGATACTGTATTCAATGTCGCCTTCTACGGCGATTTTTTTTCCCTTTCGCTTCACAGTGTGTTTGAGGCGGCTGTTGATGGTGGACCAATATTCTCTAAAAGTGGTGATCTTCAGGTATCGCCAGTTATAAGAATAAATATACGATCTGGTAAAAAAACCGCCATTTTGCAGCGCCACTTTGAATGTATCTCGCACTGCAGGCGTTAGCGGGCATATTTCAATCTTATCGTACTGTTTGAGAAATTCGCGTGCCTGATCAAACAATATTGCAAGTAGCTGCGGCTGATTCTGGCTTGCACTTATACAGTCGAAGTAAGGGGTGTAATAGTTACTGAGGCTTTTCAGGATTCTGATGCCTCTATCACGACACTCGAGCATGGGAAGCAGGAGGAGGGTGCTGCGCTCGTTCTGCAATATCAACCAACGAATCTCCCCCTGGCCCGAAGCGACAGTTCGGGAAAACAGCTCAAACCAGCTTGCGCCAGCAAATGGCGAGGAGGTTTCACTGGTTTCCAGCAGTGACAAAGCGGATGCGGGCAGGTTCTTCCAGGAGCGGGCTACACTGAAGTTTATGGTGTTATGTTTTTTGATTTATTTGCTCCAGTGCAATTTGCCGGGAACAGGCATCAATTATCAACGGATAATTCTTCTCGGTCGGGACTACCCAGCAATCTCAGAGTTTCTTCAAGCAGTGCGGGCACCATAGACACCTCCTGCGTAAACCAGAACGGGTCCCCCCTCACCACTCCGGTACATATATCAGGGTGAGGCGCTTCCCGAAGCGTCTGCAGGGTCTGTTCGGATGCATGCCCCAACTTCAGAACTTCCAGTGCCGTTACTTCCAGCCAGTCGAGGTGCACGCCGGGTGGTATAGGACAGCTGCCAAGATCAGCCTGTGATAGCTCTGCAATCAATTCACTGTTTAGCCTGTAACCGGCTATCTCTGGAACAGCGGTACTGTCCCCCAGCCCCGGTGGTTTCACTGACAAAGAGAGTTGGTCGAGACGCCTGAACTGGGTGAGCACTCTTTCGCCAGAAACAACGGGTTGCCAAAATATTAACCTGGAAACTTTATGAGTATCGCGCTGAACACAAGCGCTGGCTAACAGGCACCCCGCTCGCAACCCCCAGAGAATAAGCTTATCAACACTAAAATTTGCTTGTGCCCATTCACAAACAAATAATAAATCCCTTATCCAGCTTTCCCAACTGGCTTGTTCGAACTGGCCACTGCTGTCACCTGTGCCAAACAGATCAAACAGCACCACGGGGTACCCCATACTAGCCATTTGTTTAGCCTGAGCGGATACCATTGGCCGACTTTTATTCATTTCTTCGGCGAAAGGCGGTACATGGATAATTACCTGGGTACACTGTTTTTGCCGGCTGGCAGGTAAAAATGTCAAACAAAAGAGTGGGCCGTTCGGTCCCTCCAAAAAGGCGGTCTCGAGATCGCAGTCTTTCACTGCGCTAATTTTCCTTCTACATATTGCACGAGTTGGCCCACACTAAGAAACGTACTCTCTGTCATTTCGTCGTCGTTGGCAATAAAGCCGAAGTGATCTTCCAGTGCTTCGATGAGCGCGACTACAGCCATTGAGTCAAATTCGGGTAAGGCGCCTAATAGCCGTGTGTCAGATGTAATTGATGTCCTATCTCCTTCTATATTGAGAATGGAAATAAGTATACCGATAATCTCTGCTTCGCAATTCATAGTATTTGCTTAAGGCGTCAGTCAGTGCTGTTGAGTTTGTTCCCGGAGCATGGATTCGAAAGATTCTTCATCATCCCCCAGGCGAATATCATCAAAATAAATAACCCGGTTGACTCTTGGGTGATATGAGCCCAATTTCAGGTACACGCCCCTGAGATCGTTATAGGCATTAGGCCCATTGTACTTCACGATCTGCTCTCCGTCTTTCCAGATCTCAATATATCCATCGTCTGCATAAGACCAACGAACCTTGAAAAGCCAGTCTACCCAAACACCGGTTTCAACTTTTTGCTCCCACAGTGGCCAAATCGCCTTGGCCCCTGGTTCGCTCAAGAAATCGCTATCTGAACCGTAAGTGATTCTCCAGTTGCCATGCCGTATACGCAGTGCCAGTGGCGGGCCGCGCCCCCCCTTTTCACCAAAAATTCTATCCCTGGAGCTGTGCCACTGGGCAACAACCTCATTCTCTGTGGAAAATTCTGATGGTTCTGGCAGAAAAAGGCTGAAGCTGTACCACCGCGCCTCATTAAATGGTTCATGGAAAAGCCACCACAAAAACGGACTGCCAAATTTGGGAAGTATTTCACATCGAGTCCCGGGCTCTGCCGTAAACTTGATCGACTGTTTCCCACTTTTGGCCTGTTCCGTCGAGTGGTCGATTTTACAGCCCTTGTACTGGTCGATCTGCCAGTGTTCCTCTTTCAGCTCCCCTGTCTCAAAACTGCGTAACACCAATTCTGCTGAGGCACTTGATATTACGAGGTATGAAAGTACAAAAATTAGTGTATTACGCATAAAGTCAAATGCCCTGGTTATTTGCCTTGAAGCAGCTGTAGTATGCTCCGTGTAGCACATTCTGATTCGAAAAACGGCTATACCAGCTGATCAAACACATCGGCCAGTTTTGCGGTAAGCGCACTGTAATTGAAATTATCAATCTGAGAAATATCTACTGCCTTAAACCCATTGCCATTCCTGACAAGCTCGATGAGGTGCACTTTTAAATCATCGACCCTATTGGGAAAAGCAGCTCCCAGGCCGTGCCTTTGTATCAGGTTCGCGGTTGCGCCTTCCCCGCCCACCACAACGAGCGGCCTACCGGACGAAATGTACTCATAGATTTTGCCCGGTATCTGCAGTGGAAAATCCTGCTGTAGAATTAGCAGGTTATCCGCCTGTCGCATCGCTGCCAGGTAATTCTCGTGACTTAGAGATGGTTCTCGCGTTACCAAACCCTTGGCCTCCAGCTCTTCCACCAGGCGATTGCAATCGGGGCTCTCGACTAACCAGTTACCAATGAATCGGATTATAAGATCGCCTGGTACAAGTGCGCCCGCCATCAATAGCTGGTCCACGGATTGCAGTAATTGTAGCGGGTTTCGAAGTTCATACACAGAACCAAAATGGCAGAGTTCGGTAGCTGCCTGCTTCTTTACGGCTGCCTTCTCCGGTTCGTCCTGTTTCAGCAGGATGTCATTGAACCCATTGGTGATGGATACGAATTTAGTGGCAAACTCCGGATAATCCTCAACGAACGCCATCTTCAATTCTTCTGTGTTCGCGATAACCCGGTCGGCCCGGCCCACGATTTCCCGTTCCAGCTTTAGTGCCTTTTTTGCCAGCCTGTCTGATTCAGCGGGCTTTGGGTTGCGGGTCCAGGGGTCTCGGAAGTCAGCGACAAAGGGTATGTCGAGACAATCGGCGACTTTCTGGCCTGCTACGAGTGCAGACCAGGGGTTTGCCGTGGCATATACCAGCTCTGGACGTTTCTCCTTGGGCAGGCGCTTTACATGATTCAGCACCGCAGATATCCAGGGCTTTTGGTGATCTGGAAAGAGGAATATCTGGTTGAGAAATTCGGACTTGAGCCGTTTGAAAGGGCCTGGCTCGTTGGCCTTTGCGGCATCATCAGTGCCAATCTGCGGTTTGGGCAGCGAGTGTTCTGAAGCAGAGTGGGTGGAAGTAGAGTGGGTGACAGGCAGCCAGCTCCTCATAGTCTCTCGGAAAGCCAGCAGCTCCTTCAAGTAATTTATATGTTTGAGCCGGTCTACCTCGGCTACCTCAGGAATCAACCGGGTCAGGGATTGATCTATTGCCACAGGTGGATGGACGTCGTGCAGGTCGGTACTCACGATATGGGGAAGGTACCCATATTCCCCAAGGTGGCGGCTGAAACCCACCGGTCTGAGCGAGCCGCTGGCTGCAATTGGCGGGAAGTAGTAAGCAAGAATTAATACGCGTTTCATACACCTGGCGTCTATTATTAAACTGGAACATACTCTACGATAATTTCTATGCTAGGATAACCCATATCTTTATCTCTCGGTCGAGGGGTGATACTTTTCGGTGGAGAAGCGTGGGTTCTTCCCTGCAAGTTGTGACCCAGTTATCAGTTACAAGAACCTATTCGGCCGCTTACAAAATCAGCACCAATTGTCTTACATGAATACAAGTTACGAGTCAGCAGTAAACAGTAAGGCCGTTCTTGTGCTCGGGCGCGATATACGGGCGTTCCTGACGACTATTAGATCATTGGGTAGAGCCGGCCTGGCTGTGCACGTGGGCATGTGCCCTGCTGATGACCTGGCGCTACGATCCAGGTATGTTGCCCAATATCACGACATCCCCAATTATTCTGACAACCCGGATCTCTGGTTGGAAGTGATATTGGTGCTGATTAAGCAACACCAATTTGAGCTGATCATCCCGACCAATGACGAGTCAGTGATCCCTGTTCAGCTTCACAAGTTGACCCTGCTCAGCCAGTGCCCGGTATACGCGCTTGAAGATCGTGTTTTCGAGTTGGCAATGGACAAAATAGCCAGTTCGGAACTCGCAGAGGAGTTGGGTATCCCCGTGCCTATGCAGGCGCAAATTTCTGTCGCCTCCGAAAGTTCTGTTTTACCCGATGGGTTTGCTTACCCTGTTGTGATCAAGCCGCCATCCTCATTTACAACGGATGACCTCGACAACCGTAGGGAAGTCCATCATATCGGCTCGGAACAGGAGTTCCAAAATTTCCTGGCTGCAAATAGCAGCTGGGAACTGGCCTTACTACAGGAAAATTTTTCCGGTATTGGTGCCGGTATTGAGGTGTTGGCTGATCAGGGAGTGATCCTGTTTGCTTTTCAGCACCTTCGTGTTCATGAACCAATTGAGGGCGGCGCTAGCTCCTACCGAAAAAGCGTGCCACTGGACCCTGGTCTGCTGGATGCCACTGAGCGTTTTCTGAAAGCACTGAACTATAGCGGCGTGGCAATGGTTGAGTACAAGCTCAATCCGCACACTCAAAAATGGGTGTTCATCGAGATCAATGCGCGATTCTGGGGCTCTCTCCCCCTAGCAGTAGCCGCGGGAGCTGATTTTCCCCTCTACCTGTATCAGTACCTGCGTGAAAATCGCCGGGATTTCCCACAGACCTATCGAAGTAATGTCTACAGCAGGAACTTACTTCGTGACCTGTACTGGATGAGTGACAATATCAGGGCGCGCCTGCAGAAAAAGCATCTTTCTACGACGGTGCCTTTGAGCAAGGTTGCAAGTGAGTTCATCAACGTGGTGACCATGAGGGAACACATTGATAGTTTTTCGCTTGATGACACCTCGCCTGCTTTAGGCGAGTTGAAAGGCATACTGGCGCTCATATTGGAAAAACTCACCAGGTATGTCAAAAAGACGGTATTGTCCATGCCACCGGTTCGCAGGCATATTGCCGAGAGAATAAAGAGCCAGTTTAACGACGCCAATTCTGTACTGTTCGTATGCTATGGCAATATCTGCAGGAGTCCTTTTGCGGAGCAGTGCGGAATTCAGCAATTAGGGAGTAAATGCAAGCTTTACTCCTCTGGTTTTCATCAAGTGGATAGCAGGCAGTCACCCGAAACAGCAATAGTAGCAGCGGAGGAATTTGGTATTGATCTTTCAGCTCACCGATCAAATTCCCTTTCTGTCGATGATATTGATCAGGCTGATTTGATTTTTGTCTTTGACGAGAAAAACCTGCTTGCATTTTCCGACCGTTTTCCCGGAGCGAAATCCAAAGTGCATTTGTTGGGTTATCTGCTTGATTCCGGCCCGCTGGAAATTACTGACCCCTATGGCGGCAATGAAGACGAGTTTGAAAAAACCTTTAGCCGGATTCGAACGGCAATTTCCAATTTGGCCAATTGATAGCTGGCGTTGCTGGCTGGATTGTCTTGCGTAAGGGTCACGCTGACTAGTTACTATGAATAAAGTTTTAAAAAAAAATGAATATAAGTGTGTGGAGCTCCGCGAAGAAACGGATGGCTCCCGATATATTTCCAAGCGCTACAGTGGGCATCCTGCTGAGAATCTAACTTCCAATACCGAATACATATTTGCCGCACTACAGTTCTTTCATGAACGGTTTAATGAAATACTTGATTGCCCCAGGCCATACGATGTTGACCTTGAGGCCTATCAGGTGCAGATGGAGTATTTACCCAACCTGCCATTGGCAAGCCGCCTCACCTTTAACAACCTCCATTTAGCCAACCAATTCTTCCACAAATGCTATGCCATTAGAGAGGATTTTGGGTTTCTGAGAACTATCCGCAATTCGGTGGTAAGCACACCTCAAATCGAAGTGCTTCTTGATAATGGCTTTCCTTTGAGTCTGGGCTTAAAGGGTGATCTCAGAGAGAATTTGTGTTTTGGGGGTAACCGCTTGATATTGGCAGACATAGATTCGATTGCCTTGGAGCCGCTGGGCTTGAGTGAGATACTTTTCTACATTGAGCTTTACGCATCCTTACAAATGCTACCCAAAACACTCTCTCAACTGCTCTCGCCGCCAATGCCTATTGCGTTTCAATATCTGGACAAGGCGCAAGCGAAGCAGGTGACAGTTGCGGCACAAGAAATGTTGACTCTAAAGATGACAGATATTGCTCCCACGTTTCGTGGCATAAAACACCATGTTAGCAGAACCTGCTTGAAGATCACTATTGAAAAGTACTACTGCTGATCTGGCATCGGTTTTTGGCCGGTGTGACCGGAGTTCCTTCAATCGCCTTCGGGGTGGAATGTTGAGATATGGTACCCCCTTTTGTAAAAACACATGACAAAATGAGACCTGACACACACTTTCGTAAGATAGCAGTACCGACTTCGGCCGGGTTACTCATACCCTGAGGGGATAACATTTTTGTTTGGTTGCCAGTTGATGGATAAATATTGGTTGGAAAAAACTACATGATTATCAGTCATGCTCACCAGTTCGTTTTTATAGAGGTCCCCCATACGGGGTCACACTCCATCAGTAGTGAGCTGATATCTCTATACGAAGGGGAGCTGATACTCCGGAAACATGCGAACATTAGTCAGTTTATGGCTCAGGCAACGGTGGACGAAAGAAAGTACTTCAAGTTCGCTACCGTACGGAACCCACTGGATTATATGGTAACGCAATATTTTAAGTACAAATCCAATCATAAAGGGCAGTATACAAATGCTCAGCAGTTGTTGAAGAATGGCGGACACGTTACTTCTGAGCACCTTAAGCATTTCAATTTTGTCCACGAGGAAGACAGAACATTTGATCAATTCTTGCTACGCTTTTTCAACCGCACTTACAACAATTGGTTTCTGCTGGGAAGCAAGTACTTTGACTTTGTGATCAAGTTTGAAAACTTGCAGCAAGACTATCGGAAAGTGCTTGATCTGATGGGCCTCGAATTCCACCGGCCTTTACCTCACATCAATCCAACCGCAGGCAAAGATGCGCGCGATTATCGGGATTACTATCCTGATTCGATTATGGATTCTGTGTTGCGGAACTATGGTCCATTTATGCACAAATGGGGCTATGATCTACCCCGAGGGAAAACCAATGCGGACATACCTTTTTCAAGTAAGTTGAGGTTCAAATTGGTCGACAAGAGTGTAGATTTCAGCTCCGGGTACTTGAACCTTAACCCGGATGCGCCGTACTTGAAAAAAGCCAAAGACTTTGTGGACAGACTTTTGTAGATCATAGGAATAGTTTGAATTGGCGGGAATATCAGAAACGATGACAATTTGATGAAACGTATAACATCAGTAATTTTGTATGTTGCTGGCGTTGGCGGTGTGATGCTGTTGATCATTAATCTCTGGGGTCTGTTTATGCCCCTGAGGTCCCCAGAGATTGGGGAGGATTACGCAGATTTCGCGCGCAGTGGGACCTTAACCTCGGGTGAGTCGTTTCGCCGCTTGCAAAATCTCGCCGAGCGCAGCAGCGAAAAAGAATTATTCCTGAATGAAGCGACACGAATCTTTCATCAGGGTATTGCCCATGTTCCCAGAGAGGATATTGAGCAAAAAGGGCTCGATTATTACCGTATGAGAATTCCGATATGGGAAAATTTTATCCTCTATGCGTTGAGCTATGTAAAGCCAGACACTTACAGGGATTATGAGTTTTGTAGTTACCGAAAAGCGCTTGAAAGAGGCACCGGACGGTGTGGTCAACAGTCATTGGCGCTGGTTGACTATCTTTCCAGAAATAACATCGAAACCGGGTTCATCAGTCTTGGGGGGCATGCAATCGCCACGGCAAAGAGTGACGATGGAACCTGGCATATGCTGGATCCGGATTATGGCGGAGTCGTGCCATTTGATCTGGATGCCGCCGAAAAGAATCCGGCGTCAGTCATACCGTACTATTGGAGCCCGGCTATTGTAGAAAACAATATGGCAAGACTTTACGGTTCTGAAAATAACGGGGTTAAGTATGGAGGGCCGGAAGCGCGGTTTGGCCGGGCCTGTAAAATCGAACAGGCTGCCTATTTGCTTAAATGGATTGCTCCGTTTACCTTGATCGCGGCTTGGGGTTTTTACATGGTGTGTACAAGGAAGCGGTGACGGATCGAGATATGTGCCAACACTACATCAAGTAGAAAGTGGTGTGAATGCGCTTTTCAAAAAGGAGTTCTTATGTACTCTTTTCGCCGCTCTGATGAGTTTCCGAGATTCGTATTCGCCTTTATTATTCTCCTTACCTGTTTGAATATTTCATGTCCTGTTTTAGCGATTCCTGCTTTTGATGGAGCTGAAGGGTTTGGAGCGAATACTTCGCATGCACGCGGTACGGGTATCTGCATTGTGGATAATTTGGAGGACACAGATAAAGCACAACAAGCCAAATACATGGTGCAAGGGAGCTTTCGCTATTGCCTTGCCAGGGCGAAAGAGTCTGGCGGCAGCTATATAATTTTCGCCGTATCAGGAACGCTAGATCTAAAGCGGCCAGCGTTTATTCCATCCAATACCTATATAGCAGGGCAAACTTCGCCTGGCGGCATAGCCCTCGCGGGAGAAGCCATTGTTCTCGAGAATGCAGAGAATATAGTGGTGCGCCATTTGCGACACCGGGAGGCGGCAAATAGGGGAGACGCCTTCACGCTCAGTAATGCTCATAATATTGTTATCGATCACGTCTCTGTGAGTTTCTTTAAAGACGGAGCAGTGGATATAGTCGATGGCTCAACTGACGTGACAATCCAGTGGAGCCACATGGGCGATGCGATTTTTAGCGGTTTTAAAGATGAGCGCTATCACGGACAACCCAACTTATTGCGCACTAACGTAAACCGCATATCGTTACATCATAACTTCTATACTCATGGCCACACACGAATGCCGTTAGTGAGTCATAATGTTGCTTATCCGGGATTTCTAATCGAATTTTCGAACAACGTTATTTACAACTACGGGAAGTATCCGTCTCGATTTGCTGCGTATGAAGGTCTTGGAAATGTCATAGGTAATTACTATATACCCGGCCGTAATACGCACTCAGATAGCTCCGTTAGTCCTATTGGGACCAAAGGTAAAAATGCATTGCTTCATAAAAGTCTGGACGCTGGAGCACGACCGCCAATTCTTGTTGAAAATGGCATGAGGCTGTTTTTGCAAGACAATTTTATGGAAGACGGCGACGGGCATGACGGCTCCAACTTTACCGATAAATACGGTAAACAAATTGATGTTGGGCAGCCAGGTCATGTCACGGGTGTCCGCACGGATCAGTCGCAACCGGAAGGGCGCATGGTAGCCACAGCTGCGGGGAAAATAGTCGAAAAGGTTGTTCCATTCGTTCCACTAGAGCACCGTGTCGCTGCAGTTCCTCAAATCAAAACCGACCCAGCAAAGCAAAATGTGAGAAGTGTTTTGCAGTCGTTTGGAGCGTTACCTCGCGACAATACCGATAACCGCCTGGTTAAGGAATTCCAATCCCGTTGGGGTAGATGGAAGTACATTAAGCCCTTTGACGAAAACCGGTACACAGATGGACCTATTATTGATTCGGACTTTGACGGCATGTCGGACGAGTTTGAAAAGCGGGCGGGAAGAGACATAGGCCCGATTGGTCACGATTTGAACGAGAACTTGGATAATATCGAGATCTATCTGGACGAACTTGCCCATGCACTGCTCGATTCTAACCCTGCTATAGCACTCAAGGATTAAATGGCGTTTTAGGCGGCCAATGCGATTCCCTCTTGGCGCAGTGCTCATTGCTTGGATAAGCTAAGAAATGGGAACTGAATCTCAATAAATACCCCCGAAAGCAGATTTGGCGGTGGTTGGAGTAGTCATCCATTGCGCATCAGGTGTACCCTGACTCTTTAGTGCTACTTACCCGACAAGAAGTGATGATGCTACTTACGACCATATTCTGGGCCTCGCTATTCCTGGTCATCTATCCTCATCTGATCTACCCGCCCCTCATCGCAGTTTTGGCCAGATACTTTCCAACGAAGAGAAGCTTTGAAGAATACTCTGAAGACTGGCCATCGGTGACTTTCATTATATCGGCGTTCAACGAGGAAGACGTGTTGAACGCGAAATTGCAGAATGCTACGGAGATGCACTACCCGGAAACCCGGCTCAAAATCATGGTCATCTCTGATGCAAGTGATGACAATACCGATGCAATAGTGGAGGCATGGAGCCAAAGGGATAGCAGAATACTGCTTCACCGGCAGGAGCAGCGTCTGGGCAAAACCATGGGCCTGAATGCCGGAGTCGCGAAGGCCGCTAGTGACCTGTTAGTATTTTCAGATGCCAATGCCATGTACCAGGAGAATGCACTTAAGGAGTTGGTGAAGAGCTTCAAAGAGGAAAAAGTAGGGTATGTGGTAGGTGCAGCTTTGTATAACAAAGATCATCAATCGGGTGCAAACCAGAGTGAGGATCTCTATTGGAACCTGGAACTCAAATTGAAGGAATGGGAATCGGGTTTCTATTCCGTCGTTGGCGGAGACGGCGCCATTTACGCTATTCGTCGGCACCTCTTTTGGGAACTGGACGCCGATGATATCAACGACTTTGTAAACCCTTTGCAGATAGTCGCTGCCGGTTACCTGGGGCTATTTAATCCGAAGGCTATTTGCTACGAGGATACTGCAGAGGAATTTGAGAAAGAATTTAAAAGGAAGCGACGGATCGTAAACCGAAGTTGGCGAGCATTTAGAAAGAATGTGTCACGGTTCAGCTTTCCAGCGCATGGGCGGTTCCTCTTTGAACTCTATTCGCATAAGGTGATTCGCTGGCTTGCTGTGGCGTTTTTACTTACAGCCACTGTAAGCTCTGGAATACTAAGTTTTTACAGCCAGGGGGTAGTGTATCCAGCCGTATTTTTGGGCCTGATCGGCTCTTTGATCGTGGCACTAGTGGGGTCCTATTTTGATCGACGCGGCGCGGAGATGCCCAGGCTTGTCTATCTTTGCTATTACTTCTACTTCGTCAATTTTTCCGCGATTCTGGGGATTCTGGACAATGCAAAAGGTGTGAGACATATTACCTGGGATCATGTGCGTGGCGACAATCAGGGCCAACAATAGTAATTGAAAGGACAGTGCGGGAATGTGTGGCATAGCCGGCATATATTATAGGGACAGTGCTCGTTATGTAGGTGAAAACCACCTGCAGGGGATGATCGACAAGATCATTCATCGAGGCCCCAATGATCAGGGAATTTACTGCTCAAAGAATGTGGGCCTCGCAATGCGTCGGCTGAGCATTATTGATCTCGAGGGTGGGCATCAACCTATCATGTCTCCAGATGATCAAAAAGTGATCGTTTTTAACGGGGAGCTATACAATTTTCGCGATATTCGGGCTGAGTTGGCGAAACAGGGACACAAGTTCCGGACAAACTCAGATACAGAGGTCGTATTAAACGCCTATCAACAATATGGTATCGACTTCCTGCAGCATCTCAACGGCATGTTTGGGCTGGCCATTTGGGATGGGTTAGAGAACAGGCTATTGATAGCCCGAGATCGCATCGGAATCAAGCCACTCTACTACTACCTGGATGATCAGCAGGTAGTATTTGCTTCGGAAATTAAATCTATACTATCGGTGCCCGGCATTAATCCAGAGCTCGATCATCAAGGCCTGGCGGCCTATTTCAAATACGGTTTCACGCCAGCGCCCCACACCATGTTCAAGAATATTTACAAGCTCCCGCCGGCGCATTTTATGTCGCTGCAGGATGGAAAAATATCCATCGAAAAATATTGGGACGTTTCCTACGCAGACAAGTTCACCGCCCCTGAAGAGCAGTTATCCGGGGAGCTTTACGATCTGATGAAGAGCGCGGTGAAGTACCAGATGGTTGCCGATGTGCCTCTTGGCGCGTTCCTCAGTGGAGGAATCGACTCGAGTTCTATTGTGCACTTAATGAGGGAACTGGGCAGCACCAATACCAACACCTACTCGATCGGCTTTGGTTCCGGCTTTGAGAACCATAATGAGTTGGATGCCGCGGGCAGGTTTGCCCGAGACTATCACACCAACCACCATGAGATTTTGGTGAGGCCGGATGCTTCAAAGCTATTTCCTGAACTTATAGCCGCCCTGGACGAACCGGTGGCTGATTCTTCATTTATAATGACCTATCTGGTCTCCAAGCTTGCCCGGGAAAGCTCCACAGTAATATTGTCCGGGGTGGGTGGCGATGAGCTTTTCGGGGGTTACCGGCGATACCTGAATGTGCGCATCGACAAGCTGTTTAAGAGGATACCTGCCCCTGTTCGAAATGGAATATTGAAGAAAGTCTTTAACGCTTTTCCATCCGACAGAAATAATCGCTTACTGAATATGGTTCGATTGGCTAAGGCCTACCTGAAAAACAGTGACCTGGCCCCTCCCCAGCAATACGCGGCCTATACCAGTGTATTCGGCGATAACTCACAATCAGTATTGAGTGCGGGCCACTCTGAAGTTGATGATTTTCATCAGCGCTATTTTGATGAATGTGATTCTGATAACGATCTCGATAAGCTGCTGCACTTTGATCTGAAAACCTCGTTGCCTGAGCAATTACTGATGCTCACCGACAAAATGTCCATGGCGGTATCGCTTGAGGCGCGGGTTCCCTATCTTGATCATCGGGTAGTCGAGTTTGCTGCTCGCTTACCGGATTCCATGAAACTGAACGGCTTCTCGCTGCGACACATTCAAAAGCAGGCATTCAGGGGGCACATTCCGGATTATGTGTTCTCGCAGAAGAAAAAGGGATTTGGTGCCCCCATTGGATCGTGGATGCGTGGGGACCTGAAGGAAATGGTATTGGATTTACTCAGCGAGTCGCATTTGAAAGCTCAGGATATTTTTGATCATAAAGTTGTCTCAGGGTATTTGAACGACCACTTTTCCATGCGTGAGGACCATACTGACCAGTTGCTTGCTTTGCTGAGTTTCCAAATTTGGCATGAAGCCTATTTATGAGTCTTTTCGTATCTAACAGAATAACCTTCACCGGCCTGATTCTAATTTTCATTGTGTGCACAGGATATATAGCCTTGCATTTTGGTTCAGGTCAGGCACTCGTTGGGATCAGGAATAGCTTGATAGCGGAGATCGGCAGCGATGAGGACTTTAACTGGACGCCGCGAAACAAACCCGAGAGCTTCAAGCAAGAAATGTCGCCTCCGCCGGAAGAAATGCAGCAGGCAATAACTGAGGTTTTGAGAAACGTGGATTCTGACACGGATTTTCAGGTCGCCTTGGCGCTATCCCGCCACCTTAGTGACAGTGGTGAGAAGAAAAAGGGCGGAATTCGCACCAACACTGCTGATGCATACAGAATCATTCGTAGCGAAGGCAGGGGTTATTGCGCTGACTATTCGCAAGTTATGAATGGTCTGGCCTATATCGCTGATATCCCGGTGAGAGAGTGGGGTATGTCGTTCGACGCCTTTACCGGGAAAGGCCATGCTTTCAATGAGATCTATTCCGAGCGTTACGGTAAGTGGATATTCCTCGATTCTTTCTACTCTTTTTATGTTATAGATCCCGAGACCCAGATTCCATTGTCGGCCCTGGAGTTTCAGGAATACTTAGGGTCGAACCGGCCCGATGAGTCAGTCATTATTGTACCTGTTGTTCCTGAGCGGTTCAGGTTTGGAACTGCAGAACGTGCTTTACGGTATTACAGGAAAGGGGCGGATCAGTTCTATCTCTATATGGGGAATGATGTATTCACTGATGACAGTGATACAGCATTCCCTGCAGCTGGTGATGTTTGGCCCGCTCTGGGGCAAAGTCTTGCCATCATTGAGGGCACACACCCTGAGGTCCGCATTGTACCGACGCGTACTAACGGGCCGGAAATTGCTAAACTTTTCGCAAATCGGAATATATTCTTTGCACTCATTGCGATAGATTTTTTGGCACTGCTACTGCTGGTCTTAATATTGTACAAACACCGCAGTACTAGACAGCAGATAGACAGCGATGTACGCGGCGGTGGATAACAGGACATTAATGGGGGGTGCAGTGGGGGCGTCTATCTACAGCCGTATTACCTTGCCTGCAAGAACATGCTGTCTGATATTCATAGTACTGCCCGGTGTTCTGGCCCCGTCGTTGTCATTCGCGTTACCTGCCTTTCCAGATGCTGAGGGCTTTGGGGCCGATACTGTTCATGCCCGGGGGAAGGGTATCTGCAGAGTGACACGCTTGGATGATGAGAATGCTTCTCAGGCCATGAAATATTTGAAACCGGGCCAGTTTCGCTATTGCCTGGATAAGATAAAGACGGCCGGTGGTGGTTACTTGCTGTTTGACGTATCTGGAACCATACAATTGAAAAGAAACGCTCTCATCCCTTCAAATAGTTACATAGCGGGGCAAACCGCGACTGGCGGGATCTCGTTTGAAGGTAATGCACTCGTCCTAGCGAACGCCAGTGATGTAGTCATACGTCATATTCGTCACCGGGAGGCTGCGTCAAAAGGCGACGCGATTACGGTGATCAACTCAAGCAATGTCGTAATTGATCATGTGTCTATATCTGCGTTCAAGGACGGTGCGATTGATATTGTGGACAATGCCCATGACATCACGGTGCAGTGGAGCCACATGGGGGATGCGATGCGTAGTGGTAGTAAGAAGGAGCCGTACCACGGCGAGCCCAATCTTTTGCGTACAGGAGTTGATAGGGTGTCGTTCCACCACAATTTGTATACCCACGGCTATTCAAGGATGCCTTGGGCACAAAAAACCTGTAAACCGGGGATGTTAATCGAGTTTTCCAACAACGTAGTGTACAACTATCGTAAATACCCCTCTGACTTTGACGCTCGGAATGGACGAGGAAATGTTATTGGAAATTACTATATTGCCGGTGCTAACACCCATGGTGACTCAGGTTCACGTAAACCTCGCCCTCCTGTAACCGGGAGTAATAATTTTTCGCTCTATGTTCGGGATAATATTATGGCGGCTGGTACGGGGCATGACGCCAAAGAGATGGAAGGCCCCGACCAGGGTATTGGTCGCGGTACAGCGCTGCCCGTGTACAGTGCCCGTGCGACAACTGAGAGTCCCGATTATCTGATCATGGGTGTGGGTGCTGGAAAGTTAGGCCCCCAAAAAGGTGTGCTAAATCAGCTTCATCATCGGGTGGAAGAGATCCCCAATATTACGACGCAAGAAAGTGTCGACAATTTGGAACAGGTACTGGCGCATTTTGGTGCGATGCCAAGAGATAATACGGACAAACGGTTGGCCTCTGAAGTGGTCGACAGGGCTGGTAGGTGGAAATTTGAACGCCCGGATGATAACAATCGCTACCTACATGGAAACGGTGGGCGAGACCAGGATAATGACGGCTTGTCCGACGCATTCGAACACGAGTACGGTAGTGATCTCGCAACGAATGGGCATGATTTACACCCCGGATACGACAATATAGAGGTTTACCTGAATCAAATGGCCGATGAACTGATGGCGGTGACCCATTGAGTAGCAATAATGATTATTCAGTAGCGGCAGCCTGGCGAAAAAGGGCCCTTGTGGCCTCGCTTTTCTCCGTTTTTGTCCTGGTTGTATATCATCAAACCACCTGGTCCATGGTTAGCACCTGGTGGAATCTTGAGACGTTTGCCCACGGTTTTCTGATTTTACCGATAACCTTATGGATGATCTGGGAGCGGCGAGCCCAGCTTCAGGAAATAACCCCCAGCGCAAGCCCGTTGGCTCTGCTGGCGGTGGCAGCGGCAGGGCTTTCCTGGTTCGTTGGCAGTTTGGCTAATGTCCAGGTTGTTCAACAGTTTGCCCTGATTGGCTTATTGATATCAGGTGTATGGGTCACTATAGGTACTCAAGCCGCAAGACGCTTGCTTTTTCCGTTGGCGTACCTTTTTTTCGCGGTTCCGATAGGGGAGGATCTCGTGGCTCCTATGATGGAGTTTACGGCATCGTTTACCGTCGAACTGATCAAGTTAACCGGAATACCCGTGTATCGCGAGGGACTCTATTTTTCCCTGCCAAGCGGTAATTGGTCGGTGGTAAAAGCGTGTAGTGGAATACGTTACCTGATTGCGTCGGTCACCCTGGGTTGCTTTTTTGCTTACCTCACCTACCAGTCGCTAACAAAACGCCTGATATTTATCGCGTTTTCTATCATTGTGCCAATTATCGCCAACGGCCTCAGGGCTTATATCATTGTGATGCTCGGGCATATGAGCGATATGACTATCGCAACCGGTGTCGACCACCTGGTATACGGCTGGGTCTTTTTCGGGCTGGTGATGCTGCTGTTGTTCTGGGTTGGTGGCAAATTCAAGGACCCGGAGCCCACGGCGAACGCGCAACTGGTGGCGAAAGCACAGCAAGATTACAGTGGCGCTGGGATGACCTGGCAAAACACCATTGTCGGTCTGGCTGCCCTTATAGTCATGGTGTTCCCGGCTGCGGCAATGGTCATGGAGGCGAAAGACATACCGATACCTGACAAAACATTGTCTGTTTCAGGCATGGAGTCACGGTGGCAGGAAAGTGCAGACGCTTTCTGGTTTTGGAAGCCCCTGATGTACGGTGCAGATAGAGCTACCCATCAATATTTTCAGCGGGGGCAACGTTTTTACAGCCTGTCAATTGGTCAGTATCTTGACCAACGACAGGGGGTAGAGATGATCAGCTTTCGCAACCGTATTCTCGACAAGGATCTTATGTCATGGCGCCAGATCGAGCAGAAAACGACAGATCTTGACTTACAGAACGGCACTCTTCGAGTAACCGAAACGGTGTTATCTGGAGAGGGACGACAGCTACTGACCTACTCATGGTATCGGGTTGGCGACCACTACACGGCAAGCCCCTATGTGGCGAAGTTCTACGAGATTATTGAGACGGTTGGTTTCAGCGATCAGGGCAGTGCAAAAATCGTTGTCGCAGTCTCTACTAAGCAAGGCGATGAGCACGCTGAAGAAGCGTTGACCGGGTTTCTGGAGGCTGCGTTACCTGAGATAGAAGCCGCGTTAGCTATCACTGCTAGTAGCGGTTCCAAATGATTCAAAATAGCGAGGTGAAAACCCCCTACAGAGTATCGATCTGTGACAGCCCCGAAGCCTGGGATGCGTTTACCCGTGTGCGCTCTGAGCATCTCTATTATCGCTGGGAATGGCAGCGGGTGGTCTCTTCCAGCTTTGGGCACGTCTATCATTACCTGCAAGCGGTGAATTCAGAGAATGAACTGGTTGGGGTTCTTCCACTGTTTGAGCTGAAAAGCCGGTTATTCGGGCATTATGCTCTCTCACTGCCGTTTGTTAACTACGGCGGTATCCTGGCTGATGATGATTCTGCCCGTGATGCGCTGTTGGGGCATTGTGAGCAACTGGGGAATAGCAAAAGCCTTTCGCATATCCTCCTCAGGGAGAGTACGGAGGCCAGTACACCCTGGGACTGTGACCAGCATAAGATTACGATGTTGATGGAATTGCCTGACGACCCGGAATCGCTGTGGAAGGAACTCGGCTCTAAACGGAGAGCGCAAATCAGGCGCCCGGGAAAAGAGGGGGCGGTGGCGAAAGTTGGGCACTTGGAATTGCTGGACGACTTTTATCGCGTGTTTGCCCACAATATGAGGGATCTTGGCACGCCGGTATACGGGAAGGCCTGGTTTCGCAATATTCTGCAAGCGTTTCCCGTTGAAACCCACCTGGTGATTGTCTATCTCAATGAGAAACCTGTGGCCGCGGCCTTTCTGATACGGCACGGTAGCCAGATGGAGATACCCTGGGCATCCAGCCTGCGCGAAGCTAACCGCTTCGGCGTGAACATGCTGCTCTATTGGGAAGTTCTGAAGTTCAGTATTGAACAGGGCACCAAACGCTTCGATTTCGGTCGCAGTTCCAAGGACGCCAGTACTTATCGGTTCAAAAAACAGTGGGGCTCCGAGCCGCACCAGTTGTACTGGTATAACTGGGCGCCGGCGGGGAAGGCGGCACCGAAACTGGACCCGCAGAATAGTAAGTATGCCAGGGCCATCGAAATGTGGAAGAAACTGCCAATACCGGTGGCTAATCTCCTCGGTCCCCGTATTGTTAAATACCTGCCGTAAGCGGCGACCTGTAGCCGTTCAGCACGGGACCGAATTGAGGACCAGATGACGCCGCAACCGCCCTTGATCGTTCACGTGGTAAACGCCCTGCGTATGGGGGGCTTGGAAAACGGTCTCGTCAATTTGATCAACCGGCTACCCGCTGATCAATTCAGGCATGCGATTATATGCCTCACGGATTTTGATGATTTTGCGCAGCGCATCCAGCGGGATGACGTGGAAATCATTGCCCTGCACAAAAAGCCGGGTAAGGATCCGATCTGGTATTGGAACATGTGGCGAGCCTTGAGACGGCTGCGCCCCGCTATCGTCCATACGAGAAATCTGGCGACTATAGAAGCCCAATTCCTGGCAATGTTGGCGGGGGTTCGCGGGCGAGTGCACGGTGAGCACGGCTGGGATATGCACGACCTGGGAGGGAGTAACCCGAAGTATGTGTTGCTGAGAAAATTGCTGAAACCGTTCATCCAGATGTTCATACCACTGTCTGCAGAAATTGATGACTACCTGCGCAATCGTGTGGGTGTGGTGCCTGGGCGGATTACCAGAATATGCAATGGGGTGGACATAACCAGGTTCAAACCGCCTGGGATCGGGTACCGGAGGCCGGAGCAGCTATTTGGCACTGGCGACATTGTTATTGGCTACGTGGGCCGGATGGAGCAAGTAAAAGACCCGCTGAACCTGGTGGATGCCTTCATACAGGGAGTAGCCAGGCATCCAGAATCGAGAAACACAGTCCGGCTGGCGATGGTCGGTGATGGCGCCCTGTTTCAGCCGATTGCCGAAAGGCTGGAAGAAAATGGCCTTTCTGACAGGGTATGGTTACCGGGCCACAGTAATGACATAGCGGGGCTACTCACAAATTGTGATATTTTTGTCTTACCGTCGCGAGCTGAAGGCATATCGAATACCATTCTGGAAGCTATGGCTACCGGCTTGCCTGTTGTTGCCACCCGGGTGGGAGGCAACGCGGAATTGCTGGAGGAGGGCGAAAACGCAATGCTCGTTCCCGCCGCTGACAGCCAGGCGCTCTTCGCGGCGATATGGAATTACGTGCAGTCCAGTGAGTTGCGTCACAAACACGGGCGAAAATCCCGTCTTATGGCTGAATCAAAGTTCAGCATTGATAAAATGGTCAGTGATTATTCCCGGGTGTACCGGGGGCTGTTGTAGCATTCAAAAGGATAGGTATCAGGACGTATGTGCGGCTTTGTAGGCATATTTGACACCCGAGGTGGAAGGGCAATTGATGCTGATCTGCTGCACCGGATGAATCAATCACAGTTCCATCGTGGGCCGGATGAAGGCGGCGTGCACCTTGAGGATGGGGTGGGTCTCGGCCATCGCCGGCTTTCGATTATCGATCTGTCAGCGGGCCAGCAGCCGCTGTATAACGAAGATCACAGCGTCGTTGTGGTCTATAACGGCGAGATCTATAACTTCTCCGAGCTATCGGAAGAGCTGAAGGCCTGTGGGCACCAGTTTCGCACCCATTGTGATACGGAAGTGATTGTGCACGCATGGGAGGAATGGGGCGAAAAGTGCGTCGAACGCTTTCGCGGTATGTTTGCTTTTGCGCTGTGGGACAGAAACAGACAGTCACTTTTCCTGGCGCGGGACCGGCTGGGCATTAAGCCGCTTTTTTACAGTTATCTGCCCGACGGGTACCTGATTTTCGGCTCGGAACTCAAGGCGCTGCAGGAGCACCCCGGGCTGGACAAGGCGCTGGACCCGCTGGCAATCGAAGATTACTTTTCCTACGGCTACATTCCGGAACCCAGAACAATCTATCGCAGTGCCAGTAAGCTCGCGCCGGGTTACGCGCTGACAGTTAGGCGGGGCGAGCGCTCCGAGCCGCAACAATATTGGGATCTACCCTTTTCCACGTCTTCGCAGGCGGTTGTCAGCGAAGACGATATTAAGGAAGAACTCATGGCCCGCTTTAAGGAGGCGGTGGATATTCGGCTGATAGCGGAGGTGCCACTGGGGGCATTCCTGTCCGGCGGGGTGGACTCCAGTGCGGTCGTCGCATTGATGAGCGGCATTTCAAAAGATCCGGTGAATACCTTCTCAATTTCCTTTGGCGACCCCAAGTACAATGAATCGGCTTACGCCGCCCAGGTGGCATCGCAATACCATACCAATCACCGGGTTGGGCAGGTAGACCCGGATGACTTTGACCTGATTGATCAGTTGGCGGGCCTTTACGATGAGCCTTATGCAGACAGTTCCGCTATGCCGACCTATCGGGTATGCGAACTCGCCCGGAAAAATGTTACCGTGGCCCTGTCGGGCGACGGAGGCGATGAAAACCTGGCCGGCTATCGCCGTTACCGGTGGCACATGAATGAAGAGCGTATCCGCGGCCTGCTGCCACACTCGATACGTAAGCCGTTGTTTGGCTTCGCCGGAAAAGTGTATCCGAAAGCGGATTGGGCACCCAGGATGTTTCGTGCCAAGAGCACTTTTCAGGGCATGGCCCGAGACTCGGTAGACGCCTATTTCCACACCATCTCCATATTTACCGATGAACAACGGCAGAACATGTTCAGCCCCGATTTACAGTCGGAGTTGCAGGGTTACCGAGGCTCCGAAGTGCTGCGTAAGCACGCCCAGCGCTCACCTACGGACCACCCTTTATCCCTGGTGCAGTACCTGGATTTCAAAACCTATCTGCCTGGCGACATCCTCACCAAGGTCGATCGCGCCAGTATGGCTCACTCCCTGGAAGTTCGGGTGCCCTTGCTTGATCACAAGCTGGTAGAGTGGATATCCGGTTTGCCGCCGGAATTAAAGCTGAAAGGTGCGTCGGGTAAGCACATTTTGAAGAAAGCGCTGGAACCGCACCTGTCGAAGGATATTCTCTATCGATCAAAAATGGGATTCGCTGTGCCGCTCGCCAGTTGGTTCCGGGGGCCTCTGAAACAGCGGGTTCAGGACTCCCTGCTGGGAGAGCGCCTGGCAAGTACGGGTTTTTTCAATCAGACATTTCTGGAATCCATGGTTAAGCGCCATCAGTCCGGTGTTAGTGACTTCAGCCCGCATATCTGGTCACTGCTGATGTTCGACGCCTTTCTGGCCAGGAGCGCCTAGTACCCATGAAGGTTCTGCTGTACTCCACCCTCTACCCCAACAGCGCCCAGCCGGGGCACGCGCCCTTTGTTGAGCAGCGCTTGCTGCAGCTGATTAACAGCGGGGGTATAGAGGCCAGGGTTGTAGCGCCGGTTCCCTGGTTTCCTTTCAAGCATCCGATGTTTGGCGAATATGGCTTGTTTGCCAGGGTTGGGTCTTCGGAGGAAAGGTCCGGGGTGACGGTAGATCACCCAAAGTACCCGGTAATCCCCAAGATCGGCATGAACCTGGCGCCATTTCTGATGGCCTTGTGGTCATTGCCGCGGTTGCTGAAAATTCGGCGGCAAGGCTACAAATTCGATGTTATTGATGCCCACTTCGTTTATCCCGATGGTCTTGCCGCAGTGCTGCTGGGGAAATGGTTTAAGGTTCCCGTCGTGGTAACGGGCAGAGGCAGCGATATAGCACTGCATCTTGGCTATGCATTTCCACGCTGGCTTACTCGGAAACTGCTGCCCTCTGCCGCAGCACTGGTAACCGTTTGTGATGCCTTGAAGCAGGATTTACTGAAATTGGGTATTACCGAGCCCGAAACCACGGTATTGCGGAACGGCGTAGACCTGGAACGCTTTCGCCCTGTTGATCGTGACAGGGTCAGGCGGGAATTAAATCTCAAGGGGAATGTAATTGTCTCTGTGGGCCGCCTGGCAGAGCTGAAAGGGCATGATCTTACGATTAGAGCGTTACTGGAGGTGCCCGATACCATGCTGGTTCTGGTGGGGGCTGGGCCGGAAGAACTAAAGCTGAAATCTCTGGCTGCAGATCTGTCCCTGGGTGATCGCGTACATTTTGTTGGTAACCAGCCACAGGGGGAACTCGCCTACTACTACAGTATGGCAGATGTCATGGTATTGGCTTCGAGTAGGGAAGGGTGGGCCAATGTGCTGTTGGAGTCGATGGCCTGTGGTACTCCGGTAGTGGCAACGGACGTTGGCGGAACCAGTGAAGTGATAGGTGATTCGGATGCCGGTTTGCTCGTTCTGGAGCGAACCTCCTCTGCCATTGCGGACCAGATAAAGCAGCTACTCGCCAATTTACCCGATCGGGCTGCTGTCAGAACATATGCTGAGAGTTTTAGCTGGGATGCAACCTCAATCGGGCAAAAGGGGGTTTTTCATAAGGTCACCCATCGCCAGAACACGAATGGAATAAATAGATGATGTCACCTGAGAATCAATTGTATGGCGACATCACATATGCCGATGAATCAAAGTTAGATGCACCTGTGTTACTGGTGGTTATCGATACCGAGGAGGAGTTCGATTGGTCCTACTCGCACTCGCGCGCGGCAACCAGCGTGGCTGCGATGCAAGATATCTACAAGGTACAGGACATCTTCAATGCACGATCTGTAGTGCCCTGCTATGTGATGGATTACCCGGTTGTGAGTCAGCGCGATGGGGTGGGGCCACTGAAAGAATTTCATCAGAACGGACAATGCTCGATAGGGGCGCACCTTCATCCGTGGGTTAATCCACCCCATGAGGAGGAGGTAATTCCCTTCAACAGCTTTCCGGGCAATTTACCTGAGGCGCTGGAGCACAAAAAACTGTCCATTCTGGTCGATCAAATGGAGGCGGTTTTTGCTTGTCGGCCAACGGTCTACAAAGCGGGGCGCTATGGCTTTGGCCGGAACACCGCCCGTACGCTTGAGTCCTTGGGTTTAACCATAGATCTCAGCCCAACACCGGGTTTCAACTATGCCGGTGAGGGTGGCCCGGATTTCAGCCGGTATGGCAATAAACCCTTCATGTTCGGATCGGATTCCTCGTTGCTCAGCATTCCCTGCACGGGTGGTTATGTGGGGTATCTCGGGGATGCTTCCAGGTCGATATATGAATTGGCCACCAGGCCAGCATTTATGAAAATGAGAATGCCCGGGATTCTCTCCAGGTTAGGCGCCGTTGAACGGATACGGCTGTCTCCTGAAGGTTATACACTGGACGAAATGATTGCGCTGTCCGACTTTCTGGTTAACAAGGGCTGCAAAGTGCTTACCCTTAGCTTTCACAGCCCGACCGTCAGGCCGGGCTGTACGCCTTACGTCAAAAACAGTGAGGATTTGACTGACTTCCTGGCCAAAATTGCCAACTATATCGACTATTTCTTTTCAGAGTACGCGGGAATCAATCTGTCTCCAGAGGGGGTATACAGGGTGTTAAACTCTGGGGGCACGAGGCAGTGATTCTCGGTGGCTGACAAATTCCGACCGCGCTTGCGGTGGCGTGGGGGTTAGCCATTCCTGGGGCAGCTCATTGCCCATAACGCCAAGCGATGGTTGAGTTTTAAGCTGCTTTGGAATACCGGACTCATTTCTGGATTGGCGCAAAAAATCTATAATTTTTAGGTAGTTAGTACCTTTTATGTGATGAGCCTCTCAGGACTTCATCAGTAGGCTGTATATTGATAAATCGAGTCAGGGTACCATTGCTTGGTAAGACGCCCACGTCTCGGTCATGAGTCAAAATCGCAAAATATGGATAATTCTGCTGACAATAGCCGAGCCTGGCCACCATTAGGCTACAGACCCGATATACAGGGTTTGAGAGCATTGGCTGTAATACTGGTCATCGTCTTTCATGCTGGCCTGCCACTGCTCAGTGGTGGATATATCGGTGTAGATGTTTTCTTCGTCATTTCCGGTTTTTTGATTAGTGGTCTTTTGTTTCGGGAGTTGGCGAAGGACGGGCGCATCCAATTTGGCCGCTTTTACGCGCGCCGGGCCCGGCGCTTATTACCGGTCGCTGCGTTTGTACTCGTTGTCACGTTGCTGGCTTCCATGTGGTTGCTATCTCCCCTGGAAAATAAAGAACTCGGAAAAACAGCGCTATTTACCTCTCTTTTTTCCAGCAATATCTGGTTCATTTTCGAAGCTGCCGACTACTTTGGTTCTAACATAGAAAACAACGCTCTCCTGCATACATGGTCCCTGGGAGTGGAAGAGCAGTTCTATTTTATTTGGCCCGCGTTGTTATCGATAATATTTCTTGTCTCGTCGAAACGGACTGTCTGGAAATGGGCACTGCTTCTGGTTTCGCTTTCATCCCTGCTGCTCTTCTTCATTCTTTACACCAGGAATCAGCCAATAGCCTTTTTCAGTATGCCTACCAGAGCCTGGCAGTTCGGCTGCGGGGCTCTTTTGTATTTCTTTCCAGCTCCTCTGAAGGCCCGTCAATCCATGCTGGCCGGAATGGTTGGCCTGTTACTGATTATTGGAACCGCCATATTGATTGGCCCGAATTTTGATTCGCAGGCCTTGTGGGCCGTCCCACCTACATTAGGCACCTGCCTGGTGATCTGGGCCGGACAGTGTAAGCAACACAATTATATTACCAGTCTATTGGCATCAAGGCCGCTGCAATACATTGGCGCTCTGTCCTACTCTCTGTACTTGTGGCATTGGCCGGTAATTGTATTTTCAAAAATCGAATTCGGCTTACTGGGTACCACTGAAGTACTCTTTGCCCTCGTAACCACGTTCGTATTGTCGATGCTCTCGTTTCATTTTGTTGAAACGCCCTGGCGGCAACACCCGGCAATCAAATCCCTTGCTGCCTCAATGGCGTTTGGTTTCAGCTTAATAATTATCGGCTCGGGAGCAGCTCTGAGTTTATACGCTTACTCCAAATGGGCACTACTGTCTCCCGGGCAAGTGGAAATTAGCGAAACCAGCTTTGGCGGTGAAGAGACCAAGGCCTGTGGATCGAAATGGGAAACAGATTGGCTGGTTGAATGCACATTGGGCGATATTCAGGGTGAAGTGGACATTGTTGTCCTTGGAGACTCAAAAGCTATGCAGTGGCTGCCCGTGATAAACCAGATGGGGAAAGAGCATGGCTGGCGAATTACATCACTGATAAAGTCTGCCTGCCCGCCAGCGATAATCGAACCGTATATTTCAAAAATTGGAAGACACTACGAAGAATGCAATATCTGGAGAATCGCTGCGCTGAAAAGACTAATGGATTTATCCCCCGACTTAGTCTTTGTAACTCATTCTCCAGGATATATGCTCGCAGAGCATGGCGGGTACAGGAAATCGAAATTTGAAGACTGGCAAGCTGGTTATTCCGAACTCTCAAATAGCCTTTTGCAGCCAAATACTCGCGTACTCTTTGTTCGGGATAATCCGGTATTTCCTATAGATATCCCTAAATGTCTTTCACGGGCAGCTGGGACTAGCGTCTTGTCCCCCACAATGTGCCGGTTTGGTATCAATGAGGTTGAAAATGCCGATGCGGTCTATCGCGCAGCACAAACAGTTTTTAAACCTGACAGCCGCGTAAAATTCGTCGATTTTACAACACAATATTGCCAACAGGGTCTTTGTGAATCTTATGCTGGAGGCGTGGTCCGTCTAACCGACCGCCATCACTTGAGTTTTCGGTATATGAGGCAATTAGCTCCTGCTATTGAAAGGGAGATTGTCAATATTCTTGATAATTGACTGTACTAGCATTGAGGACACTAGTATTGCGGTTTTAAACTCAAATTTGGGTCAGGCAGATATGAATAAGAAGATGGTATTTTTCAAAACCCTGAGAACTGGAGACAAAAAGATTGTTAATATGCAACGCAAATAAAAAAGTGCTTGGCAGGTACCGGAGTTGTAGCCAGTACCATGCAACATACTAATCATTTTCTCTGCAATTTGCAGGGTTGCTTCTGGCGATGTTGGGTAAGTATTGAAAGCGTGGACACTATTAGAAAAATTCGGTAGTACTATTTAGGATATGGAAATTTTATGTGCGGTATAGTCGCGGTTATAGATAAGAGAAACGGGGGGATAGATCACTCGTTGTTACAATCTATGATTGATGTTTTAGATCATAGAGGGCCCGATGATGAGGGGGTCCATATTGATGGCTCGATTGGATTGGGATTCAAAAGACTCGCCATTTTGGATTTGTCTCAAAGTGGTCACCAACCCATGGTCGATAAAATTAGTGGTTCGGTAATTGTTTTTAATGGCGAGATCTATAACTTTATTGAAATAAGAGAAGAGCTCAGAGCCCTTGGGCACCAGTTTAGGTCGACTTCCGATACCGAAGTACTATTGAAAGCCTACTCCCAATGGGGAGAGGCGTGCTTAAACAAGTTTAATGGAATGTGGAGTTTCGTGCTGTACGATAAAGCACGAAGAACGCTTTTTGTATCCCGCGATAGATTTGGGGTTAAGCCTTTATACCAATATTCGAATGATCGCTATATTGTATTTTCTTCTGAAATAAAAAGTATATTGGCATCTGGCTTTTATCGCTCTGAAGTTGACTGGAATACATCTGCCAAGTTCCTCATTCGAGATCATTTGGACAATACTCCAGCAACGTTTTACAAAGGTATTGAGTCGGTGCCCCCTGGAACCAAACTGACTTTAACCGAACATAGCGAAATAATATCGCAAAGCTATTGGAACCTCCCGGAAGGAACTCGGCACCATGATGACCCTTTAGCAGAGTATAAACATCTTTTTTCCGACGCGATCAGACTCCGTTTGCGGAGTGATGTACCGGTGGGGGTGTTTCTGTCGGGTGGGCTCGATTCAACATCCATTATTAGCGAAATAGATAGGATTAACAAAAGTAGCAATGCGTCATCTGATCGGGTGATTAGTGCATTTACATATCACTCCAATCAATTCGATGAGAGCAGGTATATCGACGATACCCTTGCGTGCGTAAATGCAGAGTTAATTCGAATTTCACCTGAGCCGGAGGTGTTTTGGGAAAATATCGGTAGCGCTCATAGATATCATGATGAACCTTTCCATAGCATGACAGCTTTAATTGGATTTGAACTCTACAGGCTGGCCTCTAAGAATGGGATAAAAGTTGTTCTAAATGGTCAGGGTGCGGATGAAACTGCGGCCGGTTACCATGTCTACTTTCGAAAATATTGGGACGAATTGATCTCGGGAATGTTATTGCTTCCAGCTCACAGTCAGATCAAGGAGTTTGTGGCAGCATTTGGCGGTAATGTGAACAAAGAGTTTTTGGATACTATAAAGCGAATGCTCACCAATAAGGCGGCGAAATTTCCATGGTATAGACAAACGAAACTTAACAAAAAACTCAGTGATGATGTAAATAGTGCTTGGTGTACTAGGGATTTTTCAGAACTTCTGGCGAGAGAGGAACGTGACTCTGAAAGTATGAGTCTTTTTGAGTATTTGAAATTTTCAGTTAACAATCGTCCACTGCCTAAGTATCTCAGGGTAGAAGATAGAAATTCTATGGCGCATTCCGTTGAAACAAGACTGCCGTTTTTGGATTATAGAATTGTAGAATTATTGTTCCAGCTTGAGAGTAAAGAAAAACTAAATGGTTCATTCAATAAGTATATTATGAGACGGGCAATGGCTGATCTAGTACCGAAATCTGTTGTTGAGAGAAGAGACAAAATGGGGTTTCCATCGGAAGTAAGTCGCTGGGTTGCTGACGGTTTATACTCTAAGATGTATGAGGTTTTTGACGATAGAGTCACCCGCGAGCGTGGAATATTTGACGTGGACAAAATATTGACGGCTCTTGTCATGCACCGAAAAAGAAAAGTGGATGTCGGTGAGAAGCTATTCAAATATGCTCAATATGAACTTTGGCTCAGAAATTCTTTATGAGGAGTGTGTTGTATATCCACCAGGTAGTTTAGTTATTTTTAGGGGAAAATTATGCATCGCGCGCTTGTCATCGGAAGATATATATCAAATTATGGTGGTGCACACAAATACTTGGAAAACCTTGTGCGACTCCTATGTCAGAATAATTTTGAAGTGGCTGTAGGTTTGGAAGTAGATGACGGGAATAGTGAGTTTTGTGCAAAAATTGGATCTATAGGCGCGAGGATAGTCAATATACCGTTTGATTCACAGAGCCGGATGAAAGTTATAGCGATTATGGATCACATAATTCAAGATTTTCGGCCAACTATTATCGATTGTGAGGTCGCCGCTAAAACTGTAAGAAATGCTTTGATATCGTGTAAGCAGTTCGAAAAGGCCGATTGTAAAAAGCTATTCACTATGCACCTGGCGATTAAGTCAGAAGATTTACCTTCCACTCATTTGGCCATGATAAATCCATTTGGGTCATGGCGTAGAGGGCTTAAAGAACGGAGGAAATTTTTGCGCATGTTCGATGAGGGAATAAGTGTAAGCGAGTTTCACGCTAAGAGAATTTCAAAGCTATTAGGGCTTAAAGAAAACTTCTTTACATATGTACCAAATGGAGTGGATGTCGATACATTTAGCCCGACTAGTCGGAGGGAGAACCCAGTGCCTGTCATAGGTGGTTGTGGAGGATTAGTTTTTCAAAAGCGTTTCGATATTCTTTTGGAAGCTGCCAAGCAACTGAAGGAGAGAGGATGTAAGTTTCGAGTCAAAATAGCTGGGAATGGTCCAGAATTGGAGGGTCTGCAAACCTTTATAGCTCAGCACGCACTAGCCGATGTCGCAGAACTTGTTGGCTATCAAGAAGATGTGGCCCGATTTATGTCGGAGCTAGACATTTTTGTAATGTGCTCTGATAACGAAGGTTTTCCGTATGCGCAGTTGGAAGCAATGGCAAGTGGATTGCCTTCCGTTGTGACTGAAGTTGGTGACTTCCCATCTATGGTGCAAAATGGTATCGAGGGTTTTATGATAGCAAGGGGTGATTCACTTCAGCTTAGTGAAGCCTTATTTGGGCTAGTCAACGATAAAGCACTTAGGTTGAAAATGGGCCTGAAGGCGCGAGAAGCTGTTGTTCAGAATTATAAGGTAGAAGATAGAGAACAAGAAACCCTAGCGAAATATATAGATCTGTCGCAAGGACGTCATAGTGTTGCGACATAAACTTGGCTGAGGATTGTAACTCCTACTTCAATATGTATTGGAATCCCATCATGACAACTACAGAGGGCATCTAATTGGCACCACTATCTGCGATCGCGTTTTTGATCCTGATGTTTGGAGGTATGCTTCTTTCCTTTGTCAGAGGGCCCATTTGGGGGTTATTTACCTACTTGGCCGTATTTTATGTTCACCCGCCTGCTCGATGGTGGGGTGATGAGCTACCGGAATGGCGTTGGGCATTGATTACGGCGATCGCGGTATTACTCAGTTCCTTAATACATAAAAGTAGGGAAATGTCACGCGCTCCATGGTATGGCAATACACCCGCGAAACTGCTTATTGCTTATGCCGGTTGGATGTGGGTCCAGTGTCTTTGGGCGTCCGGAATGGATGATCACCTGGAAGGGACTATACTGGTTACAAAGTACATTATTCTATTCTACCTAATTTATTCTATTATTGATGACGAGAAAAAGCTGCGCGGATTTACATTTGCACATGTTGTAGGCTGTTGCTATTTGGGTTGGGAAGCATATAACGCTGGCGGTGGGAGGTTGGATGGAGTTGGTGGTCCAGGAATCGACGAGGCCAATCGCTTGGGTACGCACCTCAGTACGGGCATTATGTACGCAGCCGCGCTAATTCTTGCAGCAGAAAATCGGATTCGCGTAATTACTTTTTTTTTAGTCCCTCTGATACTAAACGGTATTATATTGACAGGGAGCCGGGGAGCATTTTTAGGTTTGGTTGCCGGTGGTGCTGCACTCTGGCGTCTTCGGCCTAAATCAAAATCAAAGCAATTCAAGATATACGCACTATTGGGAATAGTTCTGCTCAGTCTGCTCGCCCATCAGCAGTTTTGGGATCGTATGGCCTCGATTACCGCAGATTCAGAGGATAGGGACAACAGCGCCAGCTCACGGCTAATTTTTATGCAGGCGGAATGGGAAATGTTCAAGGATCATCCTTTTGGGGCAGGGCATAGGGCATTCCAGTACTACAGTCCCTACTATCTCGCGCCAGCGGTGAATGCAAACCCGGAAATGGGCGCTATTAAAGGAAGCCGTTCCTCTCATAGTACTTTTATGGCGATTCTGGGAGAACAGGGTATCCCAGGAATGTTGATATATCTGGGTTTGTTTGTGTGGGTGTATAAGACATTGTCCAGGCTAAACAAAATGGACGATAGTCAGATTCCAGAGTCGTTTTCCATGTACCGCGCTGCATTTGGATCGGCATTGATGGTAATTGCAGTGGCAGGTTTGTTTTCCAACTATTTTCGGGCCGAAGTGCAGATCTGGGCGCTGGCTTCATTGGTCGTGCTGGAAAGGCTAGTGAACGAAAGGTTGGCCCTGGCTAAGATCGAGTCTGAGAAATCAATCGTTTGAAGTCTTTTTGACTAAGAGGCGAGGCTTGTCATGGTAGAGATGTTTCATTTAGTCGAGCGATTCTACTTGGGCCCATCTGACGCAGTTCTAATTAAGGAGTATGGTCGAAAAAATAGCTCACTAATATTTGGGGCACAATTTTGGGTATAGTTAATAGGTTAAGAAGAAGGACGAAGGCATTAGCATTGGTCACGAAAGCGCGCGTACTTAACAATGGAGTTAGGACCTTTTGGTGGACTGGAAAAAGAAACTTTGGCGACCTTTTTACCCCTGAACTGGTTTCGCTTTATGGATACACACCGATTGAAACACCGATAGCTAAAGCGGGGATTATAGGCGTTGGAAGCTTGATCCATATGATTCCCGAGGATTACGCCGGGACTCTACTAGGTACGGGGTTAATCAGTGACACAGCTGTAAAGCTAGAGAGCGCCAAATTTGCGGCAGTACGGGGAGAGTTGACGAAGAAAAAATTGGATATTGATCCTCATACTCCCACAGGAGATCTTGGTCTTTTGGCTCCAAAACTTTTATCAAATATACCAACCCAGAAAAAATATGTAGTTGGCTTAGTCCCGCATTTCGTTGATAAAGAGCACCCCTGGATAGGCAAAATACAAAAGGAGTTGGGTAATTCGGCAACTGTTATAGATGTTCAAGATAGCGCAGTAAAGGTTGTTGAAAAGATAGCAGAATGTGAAGTGATAGTATCATCGTCATTACATGGAATTATCGTGGCGGATTCGCTTAATATTCCTAATGTTTGGATGGAATTATCCGACAAAGTGATAGGATCAGGATTCAAATTTTGGGATTACAATTCTTCTATAGATTATGAACAACCTTCTTTGAAGATAGAACTACAAACTAATTTTAGTCGAGTAGAGAGTAGATTGTCACAAAAGAAATTCTCCATAATAAATGCTAAATCTGAAAGTCTTCATTTGATATTGGAGAAAACATTAGCCACGGTGGCCTGACAATTAATTATCCACACGTTATATGGATAGTTAAGAATAGGCCCAAAGCTCGGTTTTACAATATATGATATCAGTAGTTATCGCTTGTTTTAATGGGCAGGCGGTTTTACCTAAAACGCTTGTGGCGCTTTGCTCGCTTGATAAGCCATCGCAGGAAGTGGAGTTTATTATTGTTGATAACGCCAGCACAGATGATACCCGTAAAATACTGGACGATTTTGTTGATAAATTACCATTAAAAATAATGTCCGAGTCACAAACAGGTAAAATTTTCGCTATTAATAAAGGATTGGTTCAGGCGAGGGGAGAACTGATAGTATTTTCTGATGATGATGTGATTCCTAGTAAAGATTGGTTAGTCGAATACGAAAAGGTCGCGCAGAGACAAAGCGATTACTCAGTATTCTTGGGGCAAGTCAGGCCGGCTTGGCCCCGGAAACCTCCCAAATGGCTTGAGCAATTGTCTGACGACGGGTTGGCGTGTGGTTGCACTTCGAAGAGTTTGGTTGAAGGCCCTGCATCAATAAATTGGGCCAAAGGTGCTAATTTCTGTGTTCGGAGGGAAGTAATGTATAAGGTCTCATTTAGGACAGATCTCTGGATCGCGGGAGATAACCCTGTTGGTGGTGAAGACACTGACTTTATTATTAAGGCGAAAGCAATTGGTTATGAGCCTTGGTTTGTACCACAAGCTTCGTTGCAACACATTATTCGGCTGTATGAAATGACGCTTAAAGGTATCTCTATGCGTTGTTTTCGTATAGGTCGGTCAATGGAAGTTCTAGATAGTAACGTGGTTGATATTCCCAAATTTTTTTTTGGCTACCCGCGTTGGGCATTTTCAAAAGTCTTTAAGCAAGTAATTCGCATGGCTGTTTATGCGATGAAGTTCGACTGTTATGCAGCTGTTCGGAAGATGATGGAGATTGCAACATTTGCTGGACGACAATATGAAAGAAAAAACCATCACTAAATCAAACTACAAATCTTACAGATTGAGTGATTGTTTTTAGTACCTGGAAATGCCGCATTTCATACTAGTCCGGCTAGAGGGACGCGGTGAAAAAACCTGAGTAATATGGAATGTGATTTTTAATACAATATCAATTACAATTGCTTAGTTGAGACTGAACAAATCCGGCAGGGTACGTTAGTAATTCCATACATTTATCGTAGTTGAACTGGGCGTCCTCTTCACTCCAAACCAAGCTATTCGCGTCCTCTGTCATCAAGCTATATCGAAACCCGTCATAAGAGTCACATTTCTCTTCGATCAATGGGATCGCGCCACACATGATTGCCTCGAAAAATCGATATGTCCAAATGAAATCACCATTCGGGCATAGTACGAATTGTGATCGTGATAATGTTTCGTAGTAATCGAGGTCCAGCGACTTAAAGGGGAATTCTCTGCCCAGTATAGAGTCGACAACAGTAAGCCCGCCTTTTGTCATTCTGTATCGTTTCAAATACTTGACTCTTTTCTGATACGACAATTTTCCTAGTGCAGTCACCTTGATTTTGTCTAAAAGGCCAAAGAAAATCCCATTTCTTTTAGCCCATTTATATATAGTTGTTCTTCTTTGTTGTGTCATGAGTCCAGTAAAAGAAAATTTTACGGGCCGCTCTTGAGGCCATCTGGCTTTAAGAAATGAAATAAATTCCCTAGGATAGACTAAAGGTCGAGTATCACCGAAAGTTGTAACGGATGGCTTAGAATGATCTATGGATACACTATTAACTGACTGTGCTACGCAAGGCTTAATGGTCGATTTTCCGTGTATTTTAATCTGAAAAAAACTGTGCAAATTTTGAAATTTGATCAAATCACAATCATCTACTACCAGCTCACACCCTTGTTCGCAAAAAGCATGTGCAATTCTAATGTTTTGAATTAAATTGTAATTCAAATTTAAACTGACAAGGCTCATAAGATGCATCCGCTAATTGGGGAAAAATGTATGCCAGTAGAAGCTAACTAGTCGACCAAAATCTTTTTGAAGTAGTCAATAGTTTTTTCGAGACCAGATTCCAGAGAGGTAGTTGGTTCCCAGTTTAGTTTATTTCTAGCCCTTTCAATATTCGGCTGTCTCTGTCTGGGATCGTCTTGCGGAAGGTCTTCAAAAACAAGTTTGCTTTTAGATTGCGTCAAAGCCAGTACTTTTTCGGCCAGCTCCAGCATAGTATATTCGGTCGGATTACCCAAATTCATGGGACCCGTCTCCTCATTATCAGTCGCCATGAATCTGATAAAGCCTTCAATCAGGTCATCAACATAACAGAAGCTTCTAGTTTGAGTTCCTGCGCCATAGATAGTAATGTCCTCGCCTTTAAGCGCTTGCACAATAAAGTTACTAACTACTCGGCCATCGTTCGGATGCATGCGGGGGCCAAAAGTGTTGAAAATCCTGGCGACCTTAATATTTAATCTATGCTGTCGATGGTAGTCAAAAAAGAGCGTTTCCGCACAGCGTTTTCCTTCATCGTAACAACTACGAATTCCTATTGGATTTACTTTTCCCCAATACGATTCTGGTTGGGGATGAACCTCAGGGTCCCCGTAGACTTCACTTGTCGATGCTTGGAAAACTTTAGCTTTGACTCTTTTGGCGAGCCCCAAGATATTGATTGCGCCGTGAACACTTGTCTTTGTGGTTTGCACCGGATCAAATTGGTAGTGAACCGGACTAGCGGGGCAGGCTAAGTTATAAATTTCATCTACTTCCAGATATAGAGGGAATGTGATGTCATGCCTTATCAATTCGAAATATGGATTCGATAATAGGTGAACAATATTTTGCTTATTTCCGGTAAAAAAATTATCGGCGCATATTACTTCATGATTTTCACTTAGAAGTCGCTCGCAAAGATGGGATCCCAAAAATCCAGCTCCTCCCGTAACTAACACTCTCTTTTTCATTCAAGAACCCTTTTTGGCGAATGATATTTCAAATTATTTGTAAAACCCCTACCAAAAAGTACAGATTCCATAAGCCAACTTCTACTCATGCATCGAACTATAGCGATAGATAGTAGTGATTCAAGATAGATCGACCAAAATCTCCATTCCACATTGGGACACACTTCACTCATTCCAAAATTTTGATCTGTTAGTACTTTAGCTAAAGAGAACGCGTTGTGCCATGTATAGATGTATATACTTCCTCATGCTCTATTAATCTACCTAAGTATTCAGCAAGCACAGCGTTTCGCCAAGCTGACTATTTATCCATGACAGTTTGAATTACTTGCATACCGCGGAGCTTTAGCTGGAGTGGCGTGTGCAGGCATTCTGGAACAGCGGTATCTTACTTGAAATTATTTTTTTGCATCTCGGCTTTAACTGCAATATAAGTTATCAACTTTGGGTGAGTTCGTGTGTCACTCGTAAATCTAAGTGCCTTAACTCGCTATCCTAGAAACGATAAATTGACTTTTATTTGTCAGCCCATGCCGCTGCTATATAGCCAAGATGATACTGAAAATCCCATTCCGCCTTGAATCGTGCTTCATCACTAGCAGAAAATTTGCTGAGCCAGATTTTCGAATAGCTTGTGACCACCGAGCGATACCTCCAGCGCGGTACTCCGTAAACAAGCTTAAGTTGGGAGCCTGATTCCTGTTTCTTTTGGACGTACGACAATTTTTCAAAACGGTAGGCGCGCTTTATTACCCAGCCTCGTTCCATCTGGTTGGGGCGAATAATATGCCCCACCACGGCTTGCCGCACAAACCAACTGCTGTAACCCATTTTTGCCATGCGGCAGGTGAATTCTACTTCGCTGCCCATAGTGTATTGCCCTGCGGCTGGACCTATATTTTCGTTGAAACGGTGTCCGGCAGCGAAAATCTTACTTCTCACTGCCATATTCGGCCCCCAAACCATGTCTGGTTTAATACTGCCAGTCTTCTGTTCGGGGTCAGTAAGGGCAAACACCGCGCCGAGTGGCACTTGGTCCAGAATCCAGGGTGCAGGTTTACTCGGCCATATTGGCTCGATGGCGCCACCCTATAAGGCTACCTCGGGGTGCATGTCCGCTATCTCCCGCAATCGAACAAGCCAGTCTTGTTGGCCGATGGTGTCATCATCAGTTAAGACGACTAAATCGCCTTCAACAAGCTCCAGGCCGGCATTCAGTGCCTTGTTCTTACCTTGCTGCTCTATCCGAATCCAGGTTAGGGGTAGGCGTGACTCGTAAGCTTTTAGAGTTGAAGGTGTTTCGTCTGTACTAGCGTTATCCACAACTACTAGTTTATATCCGCCCTCAGGTGGATCAAGCAGGCAGAAATTCTCCAGCGAGCGAGCTAGTGTTGTCGCACCGTTATAAGTGGCAAAAAGTACCGTTAGCATAACCAATACTATCCGTTATAAGTCATATTTTTCCAGCCAATTCAGGTGAGGGTAATCATCGACCAACGCTCGGATCTCCTCGCCATACTGCTGAATAAGTATGTTTTGGAATGGCGAAGGTAAGTCGATCTTTTTACTTATGTTAATGTATTCGGCTTTATCTTGATCCCGGGTTTGTCTATCGATAGTCAAAAACTGGCAGATATCTTCATACCAATTGGCTTGATTGCTTTGCAAGTCGTCATAAAGGGCAACATGTACCTGGCTAAAGAGCCTGCTCCACAAAGCGATGGTTTCACGGTAGGGCACCCATTTGCGGTGTACTGCCTCGCTATACCGTTTAAACTCTTCAAAATCGAGTTCGTCGATGCCACGCTTTCGATGGGTAAGCAGATTCATTTTGATTTTAGACCAGGCGCGTTCAATAGGATCTCTTATGAAAATAATTATCTTGATTTTCTGATGATACCTGTGAACATCTGCAATTCTTTTTTCTGGCAAGTGGTAGTACAGTGGTGATATGTCTCCAGCTAAAAGGGGCTCTGCGCGCAGTATCCGTTCATACCAGTCATCATTATGTCTGCCAAGACTGTAATCCAAACGCCAATAGAAATTTGTGGGCTCTCTCCAGCGAAAAGCGACCAACCTTTTGATTTCACGAAGAAAGGAGAACTTTAAGCGCTTTCTTAAAAGTGTGTAATGCCAGTGATCTGAGGAAAAGAAAACGCGCAGGCTATGTTTAGGAATATTGTATCCTTCATCCCAATAGCGAAGCTCCTTAATGGGCGGCAGGCTCACTTGCGGGTGTTTCTGAAGTAAAGCGTACAGAAGCGTTGTTCCCGTTTTCTCCGGTCCTATACAAATGAAATCAGGCGCACCCCGCGTCTTACGGCTCATCTACATTTTCCTTAACGAGCTCTGGGATTGGCCTTTGATCGCCCAAACTGGTAAAACGTAGCAATGGTGCTGTCGTGTTATTCCAGTCCAATCTTTCTTTCGCTATGCGCTTTGCCTCCCTACCTAGTGACAAACAAGCAGCCTGGTCATCTAGTAAAGCCAGAATCTGATCCGCCATTTTCAACGGATCGTCGCACCTGAACAGTCCATTTTTCTCGGTAAAATCTTCGTAGCCCTCAGCTCCCATCGTGGTTGAGACGACGGGGCGCCCGTATCCTAGAGCTTCAGCGATTTTGACGCGTGTGCCGGTACCAAACAGTATCGGTACAACCATAAGCTGGGCCTCTAGAATGGCTACAGCGGGATCAGCTATTTCCCCTAATAGACGAATTCCGTCTTGCTCAGCATATCTCATGTCGACTTGATCCATTCCATATCCAGCCACCCGCAATTTTGCGTGGCTATTTTCTGCCATAATCAAAGGCCAAACTTCACGACAAAACCATTCCAGGCCAGCTCTGTTAGGTTCATAGGTAAAAGCGCCAATAAATAGTAGACTATTGTCCTCTGGTGCTATGTTTGGGGTGGTTCTCCCTGAAATATCAACCCCATTCCTGATCACGGAAACGCCTTCCTCGCCGAGTTTCCGTCGGTCGACTTCAGAACAGACGAAGGTTTGTAGGGTCTGCCTCGCGAGTCTTCGCTCAAAAAATCTTGATCGCAGTGCTTCCATTCCGAGAAGAATTGATTCAAAGCCGGCTTTCCAGGTGACTGCTTTTCTCCACAGGCGCATGAATTGCAGGTCATCGGCATCAACTAGCATTCTGGATCGAGGGACACCGGAAAAAACCTCAGTGAGGTACGCGTAACGGCAAAAAAACAGGTCATACAATTCGATTTTGGGATACAGGCAGTCATGCCAGAGAGTCTGTTCCATTTGGCATGCATAAGGTATTTTCGAGCTCAGCAGCGATTTTCCATAGTTTAGAAAACGTATCAATCGGTTGCCTGTATTTGGTAGCCTTCGGCGTTGCAATGCCTCCAGGGGTACCGGTATGAATTCGTGAATAAAAGGTAAAATTCCGTCCAACCGGGCAGTATAGTCACCTTCAACCGGGGCTGAAAACGTAACCTGATGCTCCCTGGATAGAGTCTTTAGTAAGGCGTAGGTGCGCTGGCAAGTGCCCTTGTTGAGAGGCCAGGGTATTTCAGGAGCAATAAAGAGTATCTTCATATTTCAAATTATTCTTTCTTTGCCCAGCCAAATTTCTTGAATGCATACTGAGTTGCATGGGTTATTTCCTGGCTAAGAGGGTGTTTTGTTTGGTAAACAAGCGCAGCGGCAATCAAAAAACTAACTACACCAGAACCGATAAGTTGGGTCCACATCATCAGGGGTGAAGGAAGCGCGTTAATACTTACCCATAAGTAGATTGGCACAATAAGTGACAGCAATACAATAGCGATATTCTTCAGTAGAATTGTGATAAAGCGCTTTTTATCCAGATTGAAGATATTCCAAATAATCGCCTGCAATATAAGGAGGCGAATAAGACTCCAGATTACAAAACTTTGTAAGAGTACTTCCAGTCCATCACTAACGAAGGCGAAAATTAGCGCTATTCTAAAGACAAAGGAAGTGATAGTTATCCAGAAATTGATTTTTGCGCGCCCGGTAGATACTAATAGGCGCCCGCCCGATGAATTTGGAATGTTTATACAAGCGATTAGGCATAGCAGGGATGCTAGGGGGACGGCCATATCCCACTGATCACCATATAAAATGCGAATAATATGAGACCCCATAAAACCCATAAATCCAAGGCAGAACCAGCCAATCAGGGTCACATAATTCATCACATAGGAATAAGCCTCATTTATACTTTCACCTTCGCGGTGAATTCTTGCCATATGTGCGGAGATTACCGGTACCGTCGCTTTCTCTATGATATTGGAATACATCTTGATGTAGCCCTGCCCACGACTTAAAAATCCGAGGGATGCAAACCCCAGATACTTAGCAACTATTAGTTCAAGCGCGCTATTACTAACTTCACCGATCAAATTGGCTCCTACCACATGGCTACCGAAGCTTAGTATCGGTTTTACATTAGATAACGATGGCATAACACGATATTTCTTCGGTAGGTAAAGTTGTGACATGAGTGCGCTTACGGCTACGTTTGCCACGGTCGCCCAAGCCATGCTCATAAAGCCAAAATCCATATAGGCAAGTGTGATAGATACCGAGACTCCCACCGCCGCTGCTGTGAGATTAATCTTGAATATAGTGCCAAAGCTCATTGAGCGTTTAAGTAGGGCAGGCGCCATGGCGCCGAGAGGTATAATCAGGAAATTGAGGGATACAACAAAGAGCACCTCTTCTACGGCTGGTTCCTCGTAATAAAGAGCAATATATGGTGCAGATAGCAAGAGTGTCCCGCCCAATATCCAGGCAAACGTCATAGTTAGACCAAGGGCTGAGGCGACTTTCTCAACTGTCAGACTTTTTTCTTGCAAGAGATACTGTCCAACACCGAAGTCCCTAATCATATGGGCGATACCAATGACAGCAACCCCAACGGTGTAGATTCCAATATCTTCGGGTGTTAGCAACCTTGCCAGAATGACTGCTGAGAGAAGCTGTAGACTGGTGATCCCATAGCGTTCAAAAAAGGAAATCAATAATGCGCGTTTAACTACGTAGCTTTTCGAGGACACCCGTTATTCTCTCTCTGCCGATGGTAGTTTCAAGAAAAGTATCTTCTTGGTTCCTGGTGGCTCGTCAGTTATTGATTGATGAGTCGAGCCAGAAACATAACTCGGCGTGTTACTGGCATTGAGAGTCCGATTTCGCATTAGAGAGGTATTGAGGCATTTTTATATACAATAAAGTTCTTCACCCAAACCGTCGCAGTTCCTGGCAGGGGCCCATCCTGCGAAGAATTCATTTCCAGCCACCAATTCTGAAAATTCATGGATTTTTCAGGGTTATTGCTCAAAAGTAGTCCTTTTGACGAATCGTTTTTCGATGCATGAATCAGTGTTGGAGGTGTGCTTTCATCGCTCAGCCAGACTTTTACTCGAAACTCCCCATTCGTAAAGGTAAACTCAGTAGTATAGCGGACCCACTGATTTACCCTGATGAGAAATGGCGAGAAATATTCTGGATTCATATGAGCTTTAAGAGGAAGAGGAAGCATTCTTCTAGCGGCAGCGGTGTCTCCGCCGGGCTGCCAATTGTCGATGGGCTTTTTGGTTTTTGGGGAAATTTGTGGACCGGGAAAAGAAACAGCGTCGTTGTCGTCAAGCTCTGAATACTGGGTCGGAAAATATATTCTCAGAGTCGGCAGTGCAATAGCGTTTGGCCCGACACTTGAAAAACGGGTCTGAAATTCAAACATCAATTGCTCCCGAGGGTTGCTGAGTTGAAATGCCTTGTAGTTCCTTAGTCTTCCGGTAGATAGATAACCCTCATCAAATTTTACTTCCCATTGAAAAGACACCATCTCGGTGTTTTTGCTATTAAGTTCGGGAAAATACTTTCTCAGTTGCCACTTGGATTGGATTCCTGATTGATCAGTTACGACTTTTGCCGAATTCTCCAAAGGATCATATGAAATTATCGGGTTTGATAAACCTTTATTGACGCAAGGCCTACAAAGATTATTTATCTCTTCGGCGCTGTTAAGCGCCGCATAGGCGTGAAGGTTTGGACTCTTTAGCAAGTCCGCAAATCGTGCGTCTAGCTTGCCTTCTGGCGCTGCTGCCAGGGAGATTGTGCTAGCGCCAAAAAACTGTGCCTGGGCATAATAAAGAGCACCCGCCAGTAATATGATTGAACCCATCAACATCCGTATTTTCATAAACTTATGTTACCTTGTCGCTCGATCTTTAGAGTTGCCGCTGAATCGCTGCTTTGGTAGGACGCTGCTTACCAACAAATCCCCTCATAGGCTAGCGCGTCCGGTTTGTCAGTTGAAATTCGCACCAGATCAATAATTTCCTGTCCTTGCCGGATGTCCTCAATTACAGTCCTGAACTCTTCAGCACCGTTACCAATAACAATTACTTCAGCATGCTCCATTACCTCATCCATTGTCTTCGACATCAATCCGGAGATATGAGGAATCTGATTCATAATGAAGTCTTTGTTGGCGCCAACGAGACTTGCGATGTTTACATTCCGGTCATAGATTTTGATATCATACCCCTTTCCAATAAGACGCTCGATCACCTCAACTATTGGGCTCTCCCTGAGGTCATCGGTACCCGCCTTGAATGAAAAGCCGAGTATGCCGATTTTTTTCTTGCCTTTCTCAGTGATCATGTTCAGGCCTTTCTCAATCTGGCGCTGATTGCTGGGCAGTATGGCATTGAGAATGGGTACCTCTATATCCATTGCCCGGGCTTTGTATGTCAGTGCCCGTACGTCTTTTGGCAAGCATGAGCCACCGAAGGCAAAACCGGGTTTCATATAACACGGCGACAGGTTGAGTTTGGTGTCCTTGCAGAAGATGTCCATAACCGCGTGGCCATCGATTCCGGTAGCTTTACAGATATTGCCAATTTCATTGGCAAAACCCACCTTCAGTGCGTGCCAGACATTATCCGTATACTTCACCATCTCAGCCGTTTCTACGTCTGTGCGCACCATGGGCGCATCCAGGTCGGCATAAATGCTGGCCAGTTTGTCGCCACTCCTAACGTCTGTTTCCCCAATAACGGTTTTGGGTGGATGGTAGAAATCATGAACCGCAGTGCCTTCTCGCAGAAACTCGGGGTTATTGCAAACGCCGAAATCCACGCCTGCTTTCTTACCCGAAAAACTTTCCAGAGTAGGAATAACAATGTCTCGCATAGTGCCCGGTAACATGGTGCTGCGTGCCACCACCACGTGAAATTCCGACTTCGCCTTAATGGCCGCACCTATCTCCTCACACACACGCAGGACATATTTCAAATCCAGGCTGCCATTGGGCTGGCTTGGTGTGCCAACACAGATCATAGACATCTCTGTTTCAGAAACGGCTTTCGCTACATCAGTAGTTGCACTAAGTCGCTTATTGCTTACCGCGTTGGAAATGATATCGCCAATATCCTTTTCGATGATGGGGGTGCTCCCATCGTTGATCAGGTCAACCTTGACCTGATTGGGGTCCACACCCACGATCGTGTGACCCTCCGCGGCGAGAATTCCGGCGGATACCGCTCCCACGTAGCCCAATCCAAACATACTGATGTTCATTCGGTCTGCCTTACTCAATCGGTGAAATGTCCCCAGTGCGTGTTTTTCATCACATGGGGGAAGCCTTCTACATCGGCTAGTACTTCGGCTATTTTATCTGCAATCGCGGGGAATTCGTATCAACATCGTCGGTTTAAGCCCCAAAATGAGAGGTCTATCTCTCAATATCGGAATACGAGTTGAAAACGGCCTTTCCATTGCAAATAGGAGCGATAGTTGCCGCTTTAAACCATTGATCCAGGGTGGAGGTGGGGTGGGCAATTTTTGAACACTCTTATCAAGGGGAGGATGTTCATGTGATGAGAACCAACGCACAGTTCTGACTCGTTGCATTGGCATTTCCAGTTCCAGGCTATGTATCATGGTTAGCGTCCATATTGCGATACTGCTTGTGTGATAACAGGTACCCTTGGCCATGGAGTCCTCTATGATTCGCAAGCCAAGAAGTGATTTTTGAGTGAGGTTTGAGAAGTGATCTCAGTTATCGTAGCCACTTACAACGGCGCAGCTACTTTACCCTTAATGCTCGAGTCGTTGTGTCAGTTGCAACTGCCTCTTTGCGGTTGTGAGTTTATCTTTGTAGATAATGCTTCTTCAGACAATAGCGCCGATTTAATTCTGGACTATGCTGAGAAGCTACCAATCGTATTTTTGGAGGAGAAAAGACAAGGAAAGAACTTTGCTGTTTCCTGCGGTGTTGCAGTGGCAAAGGGCGATCTAATTGTTTTCTCAGATGACGATATCATCCCAAATTCCGACTGGCTGATTCGTTACGAACAGGCTGCGCAAGAGCAGCCACTTGCTTCGGTTTTTGCAGGCCAAGTTCGCCATTATTGGGTGAGTGAACCCAAAAGTTGGCTTGAACAGCTAGCACTTGAGGGGCTTGCGTTTGCTGGTACACCCGAGAGCCGGGCTGATGGTCCAATTGGGGCAGTTGCAATCAAAGGCGCGAATTTTCTGATTCGTGCGTCCTTGGTTAACCACTTTGGATTCAATACCGCTATTGGTCCTACCAGTTCTGGGATTTATGCTGCGGGCAGTGAAACCGAATTTTTGCTTAGGGTTGAGGCAGCTGGTTACACAATGCAGTTCGTGCCATCGGCCATGGTAAAGCACATCGTGCGCCCTAACCAGATGAAATTAGGGGCGATCTTAAAGCGATACTACCGAATTGGTAGAGGAATGGAGGCTACAGGAGTAAGTGCCTTTGCCAACGACTTAGAAACGATTTTTGGGTATCCGAGGTTTCTATACAAAAAGGCAGTGGGTGAGCTCATTAAATCTACATATCATGTCTTAACTGGCAATAAATATCAGGCTGTTCGCGTGTTAATGCAGATCGCAGTTCAATTTGGAAGGGCAGAGCAATGGAAATTTAATAGACGGTGATGTCTTTTAGGACCCCATTACTGAGTGAGAAATTTGGCGATTTTTCCGAAAAAGGATCAAGAAAAGCGGAGATTTGCGTTAGCATTATGCTTTAGTTGAGTTCAGTTCTTCCAAGTTCACTTTTCAATCAAAAATTGGAACCTGTCGCTAACATCTATAATTCAATTACTAGGTATAAGGCCCGAACTTGTATTATGAAAATGATAGGAAAACTGATAGCGACCTCTCTGAATAATCGTGTTTTCTCGCGTTAGTTCCATTGAAGGAAATCTCAAAGAAAAATGATATGTCGAAATTGACCCGGCTGTCTAATGAGATGCGCGACTCGATACAATTATTTGGCGCTGTTGTCTATATGGGCTCCGCAATGTACATCAGTCGGCCACGCAATTTACCAAATCGTAACTTCCCAGCTAGCAAAAAATGGGTTACACGGGCACATCGTTATAAAGCACATGAATATGATTACACCATGCATCCAATACTAGTTTCTATTCAACGAATGCAGTGAAGGATTAAGCAACTATGTTGACTGTGCTTATCGCAACCTATAATGGCTCTGCAACTCTCGAGCGATCGTTAGAGAATTTCACACAAGTTAGCAATCCCAAAGGAGGCTATAAGTTAGTCGTAGTCGATAATGCTAGCACCGATAATACCCCGGATATCCTGAGGTCTTATGAAACTCGTCTTCCCCTAGCCTGGCTACGGATAGAGCGGCAGGGCAAAAATGTAGCTCTAAACGCCGGCCTGGTACACGCAGAAGGTGATCTTATAGTTTTTACTGACGATGACACGCTCGTACAAAAGGACTGGTTGGTTAAGCTTCGGGGTATAGCAGATCAACATCCCGAGGTTGCTATGTGGGGTGGCGTCATAAAACCAGTGTGGCCTAGACCTCCTGAGCCCTGGATACTCGATCATGTGCCATTAGGCGCAGTCTATGCGCTAACAGACACCGCACAGGTTACCGGCGCTATAAGTCCCGATATGCTCTGGGGGCCGAACATGGCCGTACGCGCGCAAGTATTCCATGAGGGGCATCGCTTTAACGAAGATATTGGCCCGGCGGCAGGGCAATACACAATGGGCAGTGAAGTCGAATTTACCTGTCGTATGGCTGAGGCGGGCTTTAGCAGTTGGTTCTTTAGAGATGCCGTAGTTCGACATATGATACGACCAAATCAACTTGATCGAGAATGGGTGATAAAAAGGGCCTATCGCTTCGGAAAGCTCAAGTATTTTCGGAAACGAAGTGAACCAATTTATCAGTCGAAACTTTACAAGGGTGTGCCTCGATGGATGTATCTTTCATTGGTCAAAGACTACTTCAAAAGTTGGGTACACACACTCACGGGGAATCAAGCAAGCAAGTTTATAGCGGATTGGGATTTACAGTATCATTTGGGATATATTTCAGCAGCTTGGGATTCCAGTGACAAATCTCCAGCGGACAGGTAACCAAATATGAAAGGCATCATTCTTGCTGGAGGATCTGGTACGCGCTTGCACCCGATAACAAAGGGAGTCTCAAAGCAACTATTGCCACTTTATGATAAGCCCATGGTCTATTACCCGTTGTCTGTACTCATGCTTTCGGGAATCAGGGATATACTGGTAATCAGTACACCTGACGATGTTCACGCGTATAAGAGACTGTTGGGGAATGGTGAGGAATTCGGTGTGCATCTGCAATATGCAGTGCAGGAAAAACCAGAGGGCCTTGTACAGGCATTTATTATCGGTGAGGAGTTCATTGCAAACGATCGGGTCTGCTTGATATTGGGGGATAATTTTTTTTACGGCCAGGGTTTTACGCCGCGATTATATGAAGCAGCACGTAGAGAGAGAGGAGCAACTATATTTGCCTACAAAGTCCGGGATCCCCAGCGTTTTGGTGTTGTAGAAGTGGATAAGGATTGGAAAGCAATTTCTATAGAAGAAAAGCCCAGGCAACCAAAATCAAACTATGCCGTAACGGGATTGTATTATTACGATAACAATGTCGTTGAGTTTTCGAAGAGCATACGCCCCTCGCAGCGGGGCGAACTTGAAATCAGTGATCTTAACAGCATGTACTTGGCCAGGGGCGAATTGAGTGTAACTCCATTAGGTAGAGGGTTCGCATGGCTGGATACCGGAACCCATGAAAGTCTTTTGGAGGCTGGTTCGTTTGTCCAAACTATCGAAAAAAGGCAGGGCTTAAAGGTGGCGTGTCTCGAGGAGATAGCATGGAGAAAGGGGTGGCTTTCTTTGGAGGATTTACAAGAAAAGGCTACAGAGATGAACAACACTGAATATGGAAGCTATCTAAAAGAATTAGTGGAAGAGCATCTGGATTCGACATAGAACATCAGTTGTCAGCAGTGCCCCAGATTCGCGCCAAATATTCTATGCTGATGAAGGCCAAATTTTTGTTCTGAAATTTGAGCTCACATGGAATTTGGGCATTCAATTATGTTGGTGGAAAATATATGGATATAGCGTCGATTAGCACAGGCCTTAGTTTGGACGAGAATGGTATATGGTGTAGTGCGAGTTCTAAGGCGATTTCTTACCCATCTGACGGGAACGAAGCATGTGCAATTATTGAAGACGGTTCATTTTGGTTTAGGCATCGTAACGCCTGCATCTGTGCATTAGTGAGTAATTACCCGCCCAAAAATGGAGGGCCGGTTTTCGATGTGGGGGGTGGCAACGGTTTCGTTTCACGCGGTCTAATTAGAGCTGGCTTCGATGTTGTATTGGTAGAACCAGGCCCAATCGGCTGCCTTAATGCAAAGAATAGGGGGGTTAGAGATGTAGTGTGTGCGACGACAGACAACGCGGGTTTTATTGAAAAGGCGCTGCCTGCTGTCGGATTGTTTGATGTTATTGAGCATATCGAAGACGACCTCATGTTTCTCAGATCAATGCACGAATTGGTTGAGGCGGGAGGATGTCTTTACGCTACCGTGCCTGCTTACTCTGCTCTCTGGTCGCGAGAGGACGATCGCGCAGGCCATTTCAGGCGTTATACCCTGAAAAGTTTTTCGAATATCTTAACTTTGGCTGGCTTTGAAGTTAAGTTTGCCACATATATCTTTCGGTTTCTGCCGATTCCCATTTTATTGCAGCGGGCTATCCCGTATAGACTGGGCCTACGAAAGGGTGGGAGGTCTCCCAGTGCTAATTCTCGAGATCATTCAGTAGGTAGTAGAAAGACGAGGAGTCTTCTTGATGCACTCTTCAAGTCAGAAATTGGTAACATAAACAAGAGAAAGACAATGTTTTTGGGGGGAAGTTGTTTGGTCGTCGCTAAGTGTGTCAAATGAGCTTAAGATTTGAAAAAATATGGAACCGCGAAAAAAATTCAGACTATGTCGTAACGGAATGGCACCGTTGTGATCACAAATTCGTTAAGTTTTCAAAAACTCGTCGCTCTCAGCGTAGCGAGCTCGAAATCACTGATCCAAACCGCCTTACTTATAGGGTCCAGGAGACTGCAAATTAGTCTACCTTCGGTGCGCGGCCGATGCTGCGTTATGACTCTATCCCTTTATATATTGAGTTATTTCAAAATTGAATGTACATGTTGAATAACAGATTGCTGGAATTCACCTAGCTCAACCCAGAGGGGAAGCCTCACCAAGCGTGCGCTCAAATCAGTAGTGTTGCTCATATCCCCTGAGGCTCGACTACATTTCTTTCCCATGGGGGAATCATGTAGAGGAACGTAGTGAAAGACGCAAGCCACGCCAACTTTTTTCATATCGTCTATAAACGTTACACGTTCTTCTGCAGTTGGGAGCAGCAAATAGTACATATGAGCATTGTGTTTACAGTCGTCCGGAACTATCGGCCTTCTCAATTTATTGTCGATCTCCAGGGATTCAAACCACTGATGATAAATTTGCCAATGATCGAGACGACGCTGTGTGATTTGGCTAGCTTCTTCCATTTGGGCCCAGAGAAATGCCGCTACCAATTCACTTGGCAAGTAGGACGAGCCTTTTTCCACCCAGGTATACTTGTCTACCTGGCCCCGAACAAATTTTGAACGGTTCGTGCCCTTCTCTCGTATAATTTCTGCCTTCTCACTAAAGCGTGGGTCGTTTACGAGTAACGCGCCGCCCTCGCCTGAAATAATGTTCTTTGTTTCATGGAAACTTACTGTACCAAGATGCCCGATGCCGCCCAGTGGGCGACCTTTATAGTTCGATTGAATGCCCTGCGCCGCGTCTTCAATCACCAGTAGTTCATGCCGATTGGCGATCTCCATAATAGCGTCCATGTCACAGCCGACTCCTGCATAATGCACTGGAACAATAGCTTTTGTACGCTCAGTGATCGCTTCTTCAATCTTGGACTCGTCAATATTGAGTGTGTCCGCTCTTATATCCACAAATACTGGCACAGCTCCCTGGAGTACGAAAGCATTCGCGGTGGAAACAAAGGTATATGAAGGCATGATAACCTCGTCTCCTGGTTTCAATTCGCATAGTATGGCTGCCAACTCAAGTGCAGCGGTGCACGAGTGTGTCAATAAGGCCTTGCTACAGCCGATTTGCAGTTCCAACCACTGGTTGCATTTTTTTGTAAATACTCCGTCTCCTGCTAAGTGGCCGTTGGCATGAGCTTGGCTTACATACCAGAGCTCCTTACCCGTCATATATGGTTTGTTAAAAGGAATTTGCATATTTATCCCAGCTGATTGTAATGCATACTCGCACGATCGATTTTACATAGTGTCAAACTTGTGTTGTGGCGAGTCAACTGCTGCGTGGTATGATTACCGTGTGATGGAGTAGTCATTTATCTGCTTTAGTAAGTTTTAATGCGTTAATGTTTTAAGGGGCAAGATTATAAACTTCAATTTATCTAAATCATCATTAATGCAAATGAAGCGGAGGGCGAACCCGTATTGCGGGAGGATACTGTGCGGCACAGAGACGGAAAAAAAGGCAACGCGGTTCATTCCCTCGAGATGTTGTGTCATGAGAATTAGCGAACATTTTTTCGCGCGGCTTCCCGAGTTTGAGCGGTTCTGATCAAGGCTGCCATTTCATCATCTGCATCGTCGGGATCGACCATGGCGCTATGATCCTGGATTTGAATCAATAAAATGTATTTCATCCGATTGGATCGGTTTGGAATTGAAGCATGTAGAGTAAGAGGATTGAAGATAACACCGCTACCGGCCGGTAAATCCAACGTGTGAATGGAAAGACCTTCGTAAACTGATTCATCTACTACTGGATGATATGGATTACTCAAATCGTGGTGAGCAATACCCAACTTATGGCTCCCGACTACTACCTTCATAGAGCCATATTCTTCACTGACGTCTCGTAAAGGGATCCACATGCGAAACGCCCTGTGTGATCGTATGCTTCCGTAGTCTTGATGCATAGGTAATAGATAGGTCTCTTCATTCGGGGGATCGGCACGTAAAGTGGGCCAGACGAGCGGTACGCGCATTGCCATCTCGTCGTAAAAGTGGGCCTGATGGAGCTTATCTCCAATCTCAGCAGAAATGCTCTGCACCACCTGTAAATACTTCAGCTGCAGGAAAAGAATCTCGCGATATTCTCCGCCTACATTTAGTAGATCTATCATTGGGTCGTCAGACAGTGCCTTAATTTGTCTGCGCTTGATAAGTTCGCTTGTCAGTTCTTGCATTGTTAGCTCAAATCGGTCGAGTGCAGATTGGGTGAGTAATCCATCGATTATTGAGTAACCGTTTGCATTTAACTCGTCGATGTTGGGGCTGAAGTTGTTGATACTATTCATTATCACTCGGTTTTAATTCCAGACGAATAAGATGATATGTGCTGATGTGAGCGTTTTTCGTTAAGTAAATTATGAATAATCCTCGCCGGGTTACCCGCGACTACCGAATAGTCAGGCACATCATCGACTACAATGGCTCCGAGTCCCACAACAGAAAACCTTCCGATTTTAGTGTTTTCTCGAATGGCCGCTCCTGGTGCAATGTGAGCGCCAAAGCCCACTGTAACGTAGCCACACAATACTGCGTTGGAACCGATGAAAGTGTGATCTGAAATGATAGAATTGTGGCCTATGGTCACGCCGCTACGAATTGCCACATGACTACCTATCTGCACATCAGGTTGCACCACGACATAAGGGGCGATTGTAGTTCCGTGACAGACTTTTACGCTGTTGTCTACCTTGGAATTTGGGTCAATCACGTTGCACCACCTGTGAGATGGTATACCCAGCTGAATAATCCGTTCGAAGCGAAGAGTAGCCTCGCCTGCCTTGTGTAAAGGGGCTATAAATTGCGTCTCATTATTCAAATCGACCCAGCTTTCAAACGCACCAAGAACTGTTAAGTCGCCAATAAGCGATCCGGGAGCATGCGTGTCATTCAGAAAGCCAATACAATTTACTGCATTCCCAGCGCTTCCCAGGCTGCGGACGGATTGCGCTACAACTGCGCCACCCCCGTGACCTCCGAAGATGGCAACAGAGCAATGTCCTTCGAAAAAATCTTCTTCAATCATCTTCAGATATTACAACAGGAAGGTAGTTTCGCCGAATTTATCAAAGCCAAAAATATTGGAATAGGAGTATCATTTGCTGGACATGTGATCTAGCTATCACTTCCTAGGCCTTTACTGGCTGAGGTTCTTGCGTTTAGTCGATAGTATATAGATCTGTGACTGTGGTTAACGAGAGAATGTGTGAAATTCAAATTTGGAATTAGAGATGATTAGCTTGATATGGCGATGAAAGAAATAACATTCCTTGGGAGGAGTGACGCTGCATTATCAATGTTTTTCGAGATTCTCTATTCGATACACCAGGGATATTTCAAAGCCCATATAGTTCAAAATATGGAAACTAATTTGGGAAAAAGTTACCCATTCGAAATTGATGGTGTTGAAACTAAATTCTCCTCCATTGAAGTCTGGGAATATGATGGTACGGAAGATCTTGTAATCGGGGTGAATCTGGCGGCGACTAAACGCGCCGTCTATGACGCGTTCAACACCAAATTCGGTATAGAGATGACAGAGTACCAGAGGCTTATTCATGTTAGCGCACAAGTGGCGATAAAAGCTGAGTTATCATCTGGCGTTATTCTAAACCCCGGAACTATAGTAGGGCCATATAGCTCGCTGCACGAGCTTGTTACGGTAAATAGAGCGGCAACTATTGGACACCATAGCACAGTAAAGGAATTTACTACTATCCACCCCGGGGTCAATATCGCGGGCCACTGCCATATTGGTCGCGACGTAACTATCGGCATGGGATCGAATATTATTGATGGTGTTTCTATTGGAAACAATACGGTTATTGGAGCAGGGTCATTGGTCGTAAGCGATATACCTGACAATGTTATCGCCTATGGATCGCCGGCGAAAATTGTCAAAAAGAAGGAGTTGCAAGAATGAAGATTGCAATTGTAGGTGGGGGGGCAATGGGTACCTTATTGGGAGCCCATCTCTGTGCTGATCACAGTGTTAGTATCGTTGATCTGGACGCCCGCTGTAGATACATCCGGGCGAACGGATTAAGACTCCTAAAGCCAGATGGTGGAATTTTGCAAGAAAATCCCGTCCTGGTTACTGATAACTACGCAATAGTTGGACCACAGGATTATGTGTTATTGACGGTTAAAGCCTACGATCTGCCACGCGTTGCGGAAGATATTGGTCATTTGTTGAACAAAGATACTGTCGTAGTAACGATTCAAAATGGCATCCCATGGTGGTACTTCCAGAAGTATCCGGGTCAATTCGAAAACCTGCGGCTTGAATCGGTCGACCCCCTTAACAACCTCAGGAAAAAAATTAACGTTGATCAAATTGTAGGTTGTGTGGCATATCCTGCTGCCGAGCTTTTGGACGATGGTTTGGTTCGGCATGTCGAAGGTTACCGTTTTCCTGTTGGCGAATTGGATGGGCAGGTGCTGGAACGGACCGTCAATTTGGTCAAGTTATTTGAGCAAGCTGGATTCAAGAGTCGGGCAGTATCAGACATCCGGTCGGAGTACTGGTTGAAGGCCTGGGGCGCGCTCTCTATCAATCCCATCAGTGCACTAACCCATGGCGAGATGGATGCGATATGTAGCCACAAATTAACAAAAAGTCTCGTGGAAAATATGATGAAAGAGGCAGCTGAGGTGGCGAACAGCTTTGGAGTAACCTTTCGTCATACAATTGATAAACGCATCGAGGGGGCCAGGAATGTCGGACCTCACAAGACATCCATGCTATGTGATCTTGAGGCTGGCAGGCAGCTGGAAATCGAAGCCTTGATCGGATCCATCGTTGAGCTGGCAAAAGTGGCGGGACAGCCTATACCTTCTATACAAGCAATTTATGCGTGCATCAGTTTGCTGAATGAAAGATCGAAAAAGGTAAATCTCCAAATGGACACAGCCTATTTGTGCGCTGCGGGTTGAAATGGGCGCGACAGTTTACACTGGAGTTGCGGTTTTTCTATTTGGATAAATAACCTGCAAAAAGAATGGGCATAGAGAAAGGAAAAAGGAATGCCGGGCTCAGAAATAGGTTGATAGCAATATCGATGTCGTATCCAACTGCCATAAACAGTTAGAATGAAGACTCTGTATGCAAAGGCAAGAAAATCTGTTATTAGAAGCCGATAGGTTTCTTGCCGATTATCTTGAGGATCAATTTTCGTCCCGCAAGGAGTACAGGGTAGAGAACGCGGGACAGTCGCTCGCTCTTGAAAATCGTGTGGGTTAACCTGTTGAAAATATCTGTCCGTGAACTCATCAATGCGAGTCGATGCACGCAATCCGCGCCGTGATAGTGCGACCGCCCATCTGCAACACCATGCGTTCATCAAGCCTGAGTCCAAGAGCCTGTGCTTGATCCACCGGCGGCCCGCCATCGCGCGCATTTATGAATTTTCCCAGTACAGGTGCACCCATTGTCCGTTGAGGGTTGTTGACATGCTCCGGCTATTTCTACCGGCAAGAGCGATCGAGCCAAGCCATATCTTCATGCTATTCTACTCTGCCGCGCTTGTCGCAGATGTCGATGACATTATCGCGCAACCCGGTGCAGGCTGGCTAATTCTCGCGTTGAGCGTCTGTGTGGCTCTCTCTCTAACGCGTGCGAGCTTTCTGGCGCTACTGGTGATTTCGACGCTCTACTTCATCTCAAATGAGCTGCCAGATACAGAGAACCATACCAATCTGCTGGTCTTCACGAACGTAAGCGTAATGCTCTGCCTGTTGTATTCCTACACACGTGCACAGGGAGGCAACGCGGCGGTATTTTACGAGATAGCGCAGCCAATAGCCCGATTGTCGATCATTGTTGTCCTCGCCGTGGCTGGCTTTCACAAATTCAATACCGACTTTATTAATCCGAAAGTATCCTGCGTTTACCTTTTTTCGGCCGATATCGCCAATGTCGCCGTTGGAGATTTCGCGGGCATTGGCCTGCCGCCAGTTCTATTCATCGTCCTCATGCTCTTGATTGTGGTCCTGATGCTCTGGCGCCAGCAGCCGCACCTCCGCTTACCGCCAATCGACTGGGCAGGTATCGCGACGCCCATTGCAGCGATATTCATTGGGATGGTGCTTCTTTCTACTCTAGTTGGCGATCTGCGGGACTTTGGACTGCGCGATCTAACCGTCTTGTCCTTGGCCGTGGCGGTGCTGAGTTGGCAATTGATCGAGGCGCCGCTGCTCCTGGTGCGTCGATTTCAATGGGTGGCGTTGTGCCTCTCGCTGCTCGTGCATGCCCTATTGGCATTCCTCAGGATCGTGGACTTCCAGGCAATCTCCGTCGCTCTTCTAATAACCTTTGTGCCCACGCACATCTGGCACGCCTGGAACCGACAGGCCTTCGCGTCCATCGGACCGGTCAGGGTGCACCGCGCCCGTCTGTATTTCCTGCTAAACCTGCTGGGTTTACTGATCATATTTGCACAAACGCAAAACATCATTGATTGGCCACGTCCGTTGACCGCGTGGGGGCTCCTCTTTATCGCAGGGCTGCTGACGATGCTGTGGCCGATTATCAGTGATCTCTTCTCGCCGGAGCGAACGTGGCAATGGGAGGGTGTCCCCGTGTTCAACGGTGCCTCGCCACGCTGCGTATACCGCTGAAGTCTGCCACCCATTCCATCTGAAGCCTGCCACCCGGACCGGAGCAAAGCTGCCACCCATCGGAGCGTAGCGACGCGGGGTTTGCATTGTTACTCGGAACCAGTGGTGCTCGTCAACTGTGCTTTGCGTTTTCGCATAGACTCTCCTCTGAGATTGATCTTGTAAGCATTGTGTACCAGGCGATCCAGGATGGCGTCGGCCAGCGTGGGATCACCGATGACTGCGTGCCATTCGTCAATAGGTAATTGGCTCGTCGCGATAGTTGAGCGGATGCCGTGACGGTCTTCCAGTACTTCCAGCAAGTCCCGCCGATTCTCAGCACTCAGCTTCATCAAGCCCCAGTCATCGAGGATCAGCACGTCTACTTTAGCGAGATTGGCAAGCAGCTTCGAGTAACGCCCGTCACCCTTGGCGATCATCAACTCCCGCAGCAGCCGGGTTAACCGAACATACTGGGCGGTGTAGCCTTCACGGCAGGCCTTCTGTGCCAGGGCGCAAGCCAACCAGGTTTTGCCCACACCGGTGGGACCGGTAATGAGTATATTGAGATGCTCTTTTGCCCACTGGCAGGCTGCCAGGGATTGGATCAGGCCTTTATCGAGGCCCCTGGGGTTCTGGTAATCAATGTCCTCCAGCGCGGCGTTGTGTCTCAATTTGGCTCGGCGTAGTCGGCTCGTCAGGCGGCGGTTCTCACGTTCGGTCATCTCCCGGTCCACCAGCAGGCCGAGACGTTCTTCAAAGGCCAGGTCATCGATGTCCTGCATGGCCATCTGATCGTTCAGGGCTGCGACCATACCCGTAAATTTGAGGGCCTGGAGTTTGTCCAGGGTTGGGTGTTTCAACATGGTGCTCTCCTTCAGTGGTAGTACGCAGGGCCGCGGATGTTGTCGTGGGTATCGGGTAATGCCAGCTCTTGTTGTGTCTCAAGCGGCTGCTCATCCAGACGATGCTTCAGGATGGATTCGATACTCTTGTAGCGGCAGCTGCCCAACGTCAGGGCCCGCCGACAGGCAGCTTCCAGGCGCTCATCGCCGTAGGGCTTGCTGAGTCGCAAGATGCCCAGGCAGGACCGGTAGGCCTGCTGTGGATGCTTGCGCGAACCGAGCACCGTCTGGATGAGTTTCTCCGTTGCCGGTCCAGTCTTTGACGCCCACCGCATCAGGCGCTGCGGCGACCACTCCCCGGCCTGGCGGTGTGACTCAGGCATATGCGCGGTGACCGTGGTATGGCGCCCCTTGTGGTGTGACCGTTGGTGACTGGCAACTCTATTTCCACGGTGAAAACACTCGATGGTGTTGCGGGTGATGCGCACCTCGACCTCCTTTTTGATCAGGGCATAGGGCACCGAGTAGTAGTGCCCGTCGATGGCCACGTGGTAGTCAATGTGGACGCGGGCCTTCTTCCACTCGGCGTAGACGTAGGGCTCCGCCGGCAAGGGCTGGAGCGCCGGGCGATCCAATTGCTCAAAGTGCTCCCGGCGGCAACCGGGCAGCTTGCGGAAGGGCCGGGCATTGAGCCTCACCAGCAGCTCACTGATGGCGGCATTGAGTTCCAGCAAGGAGAAGAACTGGCGGTGACGCAGCGCCGCCAGAATCCAGCGTTCGACCACTAAAACTCCGCCTTCCACCTTGGCTTTGTCGCGGGGCTTACGGACCCGGGCCGGTAATACGACGACACCGTAGTGCAATGCCATGTCCTGGTAAGTAGGGTTGGTATCGGGTTCATAACGGTGTGCTTTGCTCACCCCGGATCGCAAGTTGTCCGGCACCACCAGCTCCGGCACGCCGCCCAAAAAGCTAAAGGTGCGCCGGTGGGAGCCAATCCAGTCCGGCAAACTCTGGCTCCAGGTCGCCTCAGCGTAGGTGTAGTTGGAGGCGCCTAGCACTGCGACAAAGATCTGCGCCTCGCGGATTTCCCCAGTTGCGCAGTCGATAATGGGCACGGTCTGACCGGCGTAATCGACAAACAGTTTCTCGCCAGCCCGGTGGTCCTGGCGCATAACCATATCCAGCTTGCCCCGCCAGGCCCGGTAGTGATCGCAGAACCAACTGTACTGGTAGCCCTCGGGGTGGGCTGCCCGGTATTCCTGCCAGAGCGCCGTTTGTCAAAGTAGTTGTCGCGTCCATCTACGCGGCGACCTCTAAGT
>CAXBNX010000012.1:0-128175 GCA_963977275.1 uncultured Haliea sp.
GTCCGGGTGGCAGGCTTCAGATGGAATGGGTGGCAGACTTCAGCGGTTTACGCAGCCGTGGCGGCAGCAACATGACTTGTTATTTCTATTGGCGTTGTAAACATAGCTATCGTCCTTCTTGGTTTCGGTGTAGATCGGGTAGAAATCACCATATCGAACCAACTGAAACTGAACCATGTTCGGCCTACCGGAAGTTTTGCTCGAAAAGCCTAATGTGGGTAAAGGCAAGGGAAATGTTGGCTGTGAAGAGTTTTAAAATGGGCGTGGGCGCACCAGAAACCAGCTGGACAACACCAGCGCTCCAAAAACGGTGTAACAAACAACAAAAGCCCATGGAGGTGCTTGAAAATACAAAAGCTCACTTACCCAATTCGCCACAAAAGAGCCGACATAGACAGCTTCACCTGCTCTCAATCGTAAACCCATCTCCCAGGTGGTCAACGGGCAAACGATTGCGAACCAGGACTGAATAACAACAACACTGATACCCAGTAGATGAGCTACACGAAACCACGGATTCCTCACCCACTGCCAGGACAGCAACTTACCCAGGTAGATGAGAAATAGGCCGAGCACAAGAAATACGACAAAGAGCCCGTGTATGACAAGAGTGGCATCTGCGGCTAGTGCATAAAGCTCATGGGGCGTCATCGTGCGCTACGTTTTAACGGAAATCGATGGCTTAAATCGACAGGCCAATAGGCTCAGTCTGGTCCGATCGCAAAGTGTTGTAAATCAAACTTTCTTTAACCGCCTTCGGTGTGGCCAGGTGAGAGTGTTAAAAATCGGGTGCAGATGAATGCCCATCCCCCGTTAATGGGGTAGAGCCTAAAAATAGTGGTGCCCGGGACCGGAATCGAACCGGTACAGCTGTTAAGCCGGGAGATTTTAAGTCTCCTGTGTCTACCAATTTCACCACCCGGGCAGCGCGTGGAATACATCGTTAGGGCCCCATTGCGGGGCGGCGGAATCATAACACAGAAATTCTCGTTTTTGGCCCGATTACAGCCCTCAGCCATCACTTTTTGAATAGGCCACATGCTACACTCGGCCGTTGCCCGAATCCGGATATTTTGCCTCCATGCGCCGACTGTTTCTCACTATCGCCGGCTTGTTCCTGGCAGCAGTTATCGCGCTGCTCATTGCGCTGCGCTCGCAAACTTTTGTGCTCAGCGCAGCTCATTGGGCTGTTGAAACCTTCAGCGGCCTGAGCCTGACATTGGTCGATCCCCACATTGATGTCTACGCAGGCCTCTTTTCAGCCAGCGAGGTCCACGTGGGCCCGGAGGGTGGTAGCGGCCCTGCCCTGCTCTCTGTGCTGAATTTGAATGCCCGGGTGCCGGCGTCGGTGCGGGCGGAATCTGTGATGCTCTATGTCGCGGAGAGCGAGGAGGAGACAAACCCCCAACCCATGGAATGGCTGGGGTATTTACGCTGGCTGCCTACTGAACTGCGGATGGGTCAGATTCACCTGATCACCGCCTCTGCCAATACCTGGATATTCCCTCTGAAGGACCTGCGCGGCGACCGGCTGGACTCAGGCAACTACCGGCTGACCACGGACGCGGACTACCAGGGTGAGCCGTTACAGGCTGTGGTGAACCTGCTGGCGGTGGACACGGGCTGGGGGGCCACGGCCGCTGAGGCCACAATCTTACTGAATGCCCCCCAGAGCGGCAGCGAAATCAAACTTACCGGCACCCTGGCCGGCACCACAGGCGAATTTGAGTACAGCTTTGAACTGGCCGCCTACTACAAGGACATTCGGGAGTTTCTCAAGGGTTTCGAGGGCGGCGGAGACCTGGCCGGGGAATTGCGCCTGCACGGGATCTTGCAGGGCGACTCGCAGCAATTTACCTTGTCCGATACCACCTTCTTGCTGGATAACATGCCCGCCTACGGTTTTGAGGCTGGCGGCACACTGGAGTACGCTTTTAACGGGGAAAGCCGCATCGAGTTGGTGGGTACCGGCGAGCTGGATTCACTGTCCTATCTGTTGAACTGGGTTGACGTGGATGTGGCTGGTTTTGGCAGGGCGCAGAGCAGCCTGAAACTGAGCGGCAGCCTGGACAGGCCTGTTCTGGAGTCATTTCGGCTTGTTACCAGCAATGACCAGGGGCTTACCGTCAGTCTGAATGGTCGTTTGAACCTCTACGAAGACGAGTCGGGCGACACGCCAGAGGTCAGCACAGTGTTCGTAGACCTGCAGGGGCCCTCCCTGGCGGTGCTCAACCAGTGGCTGGGAGAGCAGCCCTACGATCCTGGCCCCTGGTGGGCCAGCGGGCGCATTACCGGGGACCCAAGCAAGCTTGCCGTAAACGATATCGTTATTGGCACCGGCACCCCGGATGGCCTGCAACTAAGGCTCACCGGTTCGGTGGGTGACATCAGAGCACCGGGCGCAGGCCAGCAAGGTGAGAAAAATCAGGCGGGCTACACGGTTGACGAGATTGCCGTGCAGATATCCGCACAGGTACCCGACTCAGCGGTGCTTGGCCCCCTGCTCAAACGGGAAGACATTCCTCCTCACCACACCATCTCGGCGAGCGCTGCACTAACGGGTAACGCTGCGCGGCTAGCGCTGGCGAACGGCCAGGTCAATGTGGCTGCCAGCGATCTGCAGGTGGATATCGGACCCCTGGTGGCCGTTCTGGCCCCCACTTCGGAGCAGCCTGTTAGCGAGCTTGGCGGCCCGGTGGCTGTTGCCCTCAGCGACACTGCCGCGCTATCCCAATACAGTAGCCTGCCCATGCCTGTGCTCGGGCCCCTGCAGCTGAACGGCACGTTGAGCCAGCACAAAGACAACTTTCAGCTACTGAATATCGTCGCCAATATTGGCACGGGCGAGTCGCAGATAACGACTACCGGGCGCATAGGCAATCTGGTCGAGTTCAGTCAGGTTTCCCTGTCCAGCAAACTGCGGGGAATCGAGCTGTCGACGCTGCTGGCCCTGGCGCTGCCTGAATTCAGCTATCCCGGCACACTGGGGGCGCTGGCAGGTACTTTTACCCTGTCCCATCTGCAAGGAAGCTGGAACATTCCCGCGCTCTCCCTGACGGGGGGCAATGACGATACAGCCCTGTTTTTCGACATCGAGGGCGAGGTTGCCGACCTGACGGGCCTCACCTCGGCAAATCTCGACGCCCGTTTCCGCCTGGACGACCCCGCATTGTTGCAGTCTCTATCGGGCCGGGCTCTGCCGCCAGCCAGTGGCAGTCTGGCAATCAAATCAACAGCGGAGTCTATTCTCGGTACACTCTCGGCACAGCTTGGCCGAACCGAACTGCACGCCGAAGGCAAGGTTGCGCTGACAGGCAAGGCGATACAGGCCGTTAGTCTGTCGTTAGACACCCCGCATTTATACTTGCAGGATCTGGCGATCGTGTCAGAGCAGCAAGACACTTCTGTACAACAGGCGGCAGACGCAACAGCCTCCAGTACCCTGCTGGAGAGTCTGCGGCGAAATGCACCGGCCTACCCCGTAGACATCAGCCTGAAAATCGATGGTGTCAGCGGAGACTACAGCGCTATCGACAGCCTGCAGGTGCAATTGAGCGGCAGTGACAACCGCTACACCCTGGCACAATTTACGGCTCGCTATAACCAGGCGCTGACAGAGATTCGGGGCATCATTGATCTGAACTCGGACATGCCAGCGGTAAGCCTGGCCGGAGAGGCCACCACCCTGCCCCTGGGAGCCATCCTCAAGGATGTCGGCGTTAACGCCAACATTACCGGGGCGCTGACAATTCTCGGCGGGGTAACCATGATGGGAGACAGCCCCGAGGTGATGCTGGAAAATCTTAACGGCAGTGTGGCTTTCGCTCTGGAAAAGGCAGTGATCGAGGGAGCAGCCTACGACCTTCTGGCTACCGATCTGCTGGCCTGGATTTACTCGGGGGCCCTTACGGATAAATCCACCTTCATCGATTGCACCATGGCAAAATTCCAGCTGCGTCAGGGTGTCGCCAAAACAGACAGCCTCTATATTGAATCGGCGAAAATGGTGGCGACGGGAAAGGCGGAGTTCAATCTGGTAAAACAGCAGATGGATGTGCGCATCACGCCCCTGTCAAAATCACGCTTGCTACAGGTGCCCTCGGAGATTCGGCTGAAGGGTCCCATGAGCGCCCCTAAAGCGGATATCTCCTCCATCAATGCCGTGGCAGATGCCACCACTGCCGCGTTAATGCTTATTCCCGATCTCACCCTGAAGCTGTTCGGTATCAATCAGGCCAGCTCGAAAGCATACCGGCCCTGCCATGCCAGTCTGGCCGATTAGGCTTTCTGAAGCACCACGGCTTCGTGCTAGACTCGCAGGCGACAATAAAAACCCGTTAAGGTCGACACATGGCATCAGCTCGAGGTGAATTCAGCTCTCGTTTCGGTTTTGTGATGGCTGCCGCTGGCAGCGCGGTGGGCCTGGGCAATATCTGGGGTTTCCCCACACAGGCGGCCAGTAACGGCGGCGCGGCTTTTTTGCTGGTCTATTTGTTTGTGGCCTTTGTCCTGGCTTACCCCGCACTGATGGCCGAGTTGATTATAGGCCGCCACGCGCACGCCAATGCGGTCACTGCACTAAAGCGCATATCCAATAATACTACCCAGCGGGCCATCGGTGGCACGGCGGGCATAATCGGGATTATCGTCGCCAGCCTGATACTCAGTTTTTACGCCATTGTGGCGGGCTGGATGATGGCTTTCTGCCTCTCATCCCTGTTCGCCCTGCTGAGCGGCGACACGGCAGCCACCTGGCTCACGTCCTTCGGTTTCACGCGCAATATCATCGGCATGCTGATATTCATGTTGCTTACGGTGGCCATTATCGCCCGGGGTGTTCAAGAGGGTATCGAACGATGGTCATCACGTCTGATGCCGGCATTGTTGACCACACTGGTATTGCTGGCTGCCTACGTTCTAACGCTGGATGGCGCTGCCGAAGGTGTCAGGGTTTATCTGGTACCGGATTTCGAACGCGCCTTCTCGCCGGATCTCATTCTCAACGCCATGGGCTCGGCTTTTTTCTCCCTGTCGCTGGGTGTAGGCACCATGTTGATCTACGGGTCTTACCTGGACGACAAGCAGAACCTTCCCCTGATCGGTGGCATGGTAACCGCCGTGGACATCGCCATCGCGGTTCTGGCGGGCTTCCTGGTCTTGCCGGCCATGTATGTGGCCCTGCACAACGGTGTGGAAATCTTTGCCGCCGATGGCACCCTGTTGTCTGAGGACACATTAATTTTCACGGTACTGCCCGCGCTGTTTAATACGATGGGGTTCGCGGGCACTCTAGTTTCCCTGCTGTTTTTCTTCCTGATGAGTATCGCTGCGCTCACCTCCTCTATCTCCATGCTGGAAGTACCGGTAGCCTACGTGGTAGAAGAAAAGGGGCTGGCGCGGCGCAAAGCAGCCTACCTGATCGGCGCGGGTATCGCCCTGGTGGCCACTGTCATTCTACTGAACTTCGAAACCCTGTTCGGGCTTGTCGTTGCGCTCACTACCCGTTACAGCCAGCCGCTGCTGGGCTTTGTATTTTGCGTTTACGCGGGCTGGATCTGGCACCGGGATGGGCTGCTACAGGAAGTGCGCAAAGGCAATCCGGATGTTGCCCAGGGCCTGTTCTGGAAACTATGGCCGTGGTGGGTGCGGGTGGTGTGCCCGGTGGTCATCCTGCTTATCTTCACCCAGTCGATACTGGGTTAAACCCTCGGCGCCACGCGCTTACTTGAGCGTTATCTGCCCCTCCTCCTCCACCCGCTGGGTAGGAATTAGGCCTCTGAAATCAATTTTGGCGGTAAAACGGTAAGTCAGGTCATCTGCAGTCGTCTGCCCCAGGCTCGCCAGTAAGCGCAGCACCTGAAAAAGCTGCAGGCTGGCATCGAGGGTGACAACACCTTCGCTGTAACCCTCTATCACCGGAATATCCTTACTGACCCCGGTGATCACTTCCTGCCCCGCTAGCTCAATGCCGTAACTGATGCCCGCGATGTTCAGCGTTTGTTCGTTGGGGTTTTGTATCCGCAACTTGATCTGAACACGCGGGCCGGCCCCTTCCGAGGGCAGGCTGGAGAAGTCTTCCAGAGACACCCTGGGCGGGTCCATCGGTTCGGTAAGCGTTGCACATCCGGCTATCAGTATCGACATCAAAAGCAGCGCGAGCAATGAGATGGGGGCACGATTGCGCATATTGCTATTCCAGCTAGATAGGGGAAAGACCGCTAAGGGGATTTTTTGCCCAGCACATTGCGAAAGAAAAAAGTGGCATATGCAGCGCTGCCTGCGGCAAAGAGTATGGCCACCCAGTCACCTGTTCTGCTGTACATCCAGATGCTGAAAATAAACATGGCAACGGCCAGGACCAGCCCGATAATCCGCCCGACACGTGGCATACACACTATTCCCGTACGACAAAACTCCAGCCCAGTGTAGCGTGCGTGCTGGATGGTGCATAGCGGCTGCTTCCAGGCGCTTAGGGCCTGGAAGACTTTGCTCGAAGATAAGATAATATGGCGGAGAGGGAGGGATTTGAACCCTCGATACGTTGCCGTATACACACTTTCCAGGCGTGCGCCTTCGGCCGCTCGGCCACCTCTCCGTTGAGGCCGCGCATGATACCACAAGATACGGGCTGCGCCAGTCCCTGGCAGGCTATTGCCTGTTCAGTCGCGGCAGTGGCCGCGCCGTTGGGTTTGTGCTGCGAAACGGATTGATATCCAACCCTCCCCGGCGGGTATAAAACGCCTGGATATGCAGAAACCCGGGGGTCAGCCGCTGCTGTATTTGGCAGAACATACGCTCCACACACTGTTCATGAAACTCCTGGTGGCTGCGGTAGGCGATGATATAGCGCAACAGCGATTCTCGCACCAGTGGCCGACCACGGTAATGTATCCACACGCTCGCCCAGTCGGGCTGGCCTGTCACCGGGCACAGTGAGCGCAGCAGATGGCTATACAGCATTTCTTCCGTGTGGCCTGCGTCCTGTAGTTCCAGCATGTCCGCCGCTGGCTCTGCGCCCGCCACCCCGGCATCCAGCTCATCCAGACAAATCCCTTCAAGCCCTCCCCCCGCCAGGGAGGCGTCGTCCACAGCCAGCAGCTGCAGCTCTACATCAACACCCACAACCGCTGCAATATCGCGACGGATTATTTCCCGCACAATGTCGGTGGACTCAAAGCGCGTGTTGTTCAGTGAATTAAGGTACAGCTTGAATGATTTGGATTCGACCATATTGGGCGAGCCGGCGGGTATGGTGAAGCGACCGACAAAGCAGACCGGCTTACCCGACGTATTGAGCCATGACATCTCGTAGGCATGCCACAGATCGGCCCCACTGAAGGGCATCTCGCCGGCAGTGATGATTTGATCGCGGCCGGCGCTACGGGGTATGGGGTACAGCAAGTCCGGGGAATAGGTATCCACCACCGCTGTCTGCCGGCCCAGCAGCATACCCTGCCCCTCTCCCGTGCTCACAATAGTACTACTGCCTCAACCGCTTGCCGGAATTGAGCAAGTGCATGCTGAAGACAAAGGCCAGTGCGGTAAACAGCGCTATCATGCTCATGGCAAAGGCTAAGCTGACATCGGAGACACCCAGCACGCCATAACGGAACGCGTTTACCACATACACCAGCGGGTTCAGCTTGGACACGCCCGCCCAGAAGTCGGGCAGCATATCCATGGAATAAAATACCCCGCCCAGGTAGATCAGCGGTGTGAGCACAAAGGTGGGCACGATGGAAATGTCGTCAAAGTTATTGGCATACACAGCGTTGATAAAACCCGCTAATGCGAACAGTGTCGATGTCATCAACACGATAAGAATCACCACGAGATAGCTGTGAATATGTAGCCTGGTAAAGAACAGGGATACGATGGTGACCACCACTGCAACCAGCAGGCCACGGGTGACACCGCCGATCACGTATCCCAACAGAATGATGTAGTTCGGTGTGGGAGAGACCAGCAGTTCCTCCACACTGTGGCTGAATTTGGAACCGAAAAACGAGGACACCACATTAGAATAGGAGTTAGTGACAATGGCCATCATGATCAGGCCGGGTACGACAAACTCCATGTAGCTAAAGCCGCCCATTTCCCCTATACGCGAGCCTATCAGCGAGCCAAAGATCACAAAATACAGCGACATGGTAATCGCCGATGGCAGCAGCGTCTGGGTCCAGATGCGCAGGAAACGGTGGATCTCCTTGCGGACGATAGTCATCAGGGCGATGTACTGCTCCAGGGGACTCATGCCGCGCCCTCCACAAGGTTTACAAACATCTCCTCGAGGCGGTTGGCGCGGTTGCGCATACTGCTGATGTGTATGCCATGGCGGTTTAACTCATCGAACAACTGGTTGATGAACTGGCCCTTCTCCACTTCCACTTCCAGCGTGTGCGCATCCAGCCGCCGCACCACAAACCCTTCGATAGTGACCGATTCCGGCGCTTCCTCTACGCAATCGAGAATAAATACCTCGCGCTTCAGGCGGCGCAGCAAATCCTTTATAGAGCCGTTTTCGACAATCTCACCGTTGTTGATAATGGCGATATGGCGGCACAGGGCTTCCGCCTCCTCCAGATAGTGGGTAGTGAGGATAATGGTAGTCCCGGCAGCGTTGATCTTCTTCAGGAAGCTCCACATGGAGCGGCGCATTTCAATGTCCACACCGGCGGTGGGCTCGTCGAGAATCAACAGTTTGGGTTCGTGCACCAGGGCGCGGGCGATCATCAACCGGCGCTTCATACCGCCGGACAACATACGTGAAGGCACGTTGCGTTTCTCCCACAGGCCCAGCTCCCTGAGGTACTTTTCAGCCCTTTCTTTGCCGAGTTCGGGCGGCAGGCCGTAATAGCCAGCCTGGTTAACCACAATATCCATGCCCTTTTCAAACTGGTTGAAATTGAACTCCTGTGGAACGATGCCGATATTTTTTTTGGCGGCGGCAAAATCCTGGTCGATGTCGACATCAAATACCGACACCCGACCGGCCGTCTTGGCCACCAGTGAACAGATGATGCCTATGGTGGTGGATTTCCCTGCTCCGTTGGGCCCAAGCATCGCAAAAAAATCGCCCTGCTGTACCTCGAGACTGATACCTTTAAGGGCCTCAAAGCCATCGCCGTATACCTTGCGAAGATTTTCAATGGTGAGTGCTGGTATCATGTCGTCCTTTGATTGTTGCGCGCCAAATACAGCGCGACATTGTACCCGCATTCTTTCCACCAAACGACATTAGCCATGAATGACGAACAATACCTTTTACACTGCCGGGCCCAGCTTGCGGAGTTTGCCAATACCCTGTCACAGCGCACAGAGGGCCTGGAGCAGGATGATGGTCTGCGTGTGCTCGCGACGGAGTTCCAGCGGCTGGCACAAGACCCTGCGGCCGACATATACAGCCAGGGGGGCACGCTGGTAGACCGATTATTCACGACCCACCCGGACTTCGCCCCCACCTTCCCGCGGGAACTGCTGTGGTTTATCGGTGGCGACTGCCTGCATTTTATGCCGGACGACGAAATTGCCGTCTACCAGCGCCTCGACGAACAGCGCGGCCAGGCTGCCGCGCAGGGGGAAATTTTCGACCTTCGTTCAGCGCGCGCTAAGCTGCTGAACTTACAGTAAATTGTGCGGGAAATATGGGCGCTGGGGACTTGACGTACACCAGCTCTCTCCCTACAATGCGCGCCTCTTGTTTGAGACCAATGCGTCCCCTTCGTCTAGTGGCCTAGGACACTGCCCTTTCACGGCGGTAACAGGGGTTCGAACCCCCTAGGGGACGCCACTCATCAAGTCAGCTCTCGATTCGTTTTCAGTTGTGCGGGAATAGCTCAGTTGGTAGAGCGCAACCTTGCCATGGTTGAGGCGGGGCGCGCAGCCTCGACGGTTCCGGCGACCAGAACAGTCGAGTTAAGATTTAGCATTGCGGGAATAGCTCAGTTGGTAGAGCGCAACCTTGCCAAGGTTGAGGTCGCCGGTTCGAACCCGGTTTCCCGCTCCAGATTCGCCACACCCTCTTACTCTTTCTTGTCCAACTTAACCGACAAACTGTTAACGCAGTAGCGCAATCCCGTTGGATTCGGCCCGTCCTCGAATACATGACCGATATGCGACCCGCATTTCTTGCACATGACTTCTGTGCGCACCATGCCGTGGCTGGTATCCCGGTCTTCCAGAATAACCTCGGCGTCTGCGGGCTGGAAAAAGCTGGGCCAACCGCAGCCTGCGTCAAATTTCGTGTCTGACAGAAACAGGGGCTCACCACAACAGCGACAGTTGTAAACACCCTCTTCCGTCGTGTCCCAGTACTCGCCGGTAAAGGGCCGTTCAGTGCCTTTCTCGCGGCATACATTAAACTCCTCGGGCGTGAGCTTGTCGCGCCAAAACTCGTTGTCTTTCATTCGGGGCTACCTCGCTAGATCGTGGTGTGGGCTTAGCGTACACTAGCAATTCGTCGCAAACTACAGGCTTTTTTACCGAATGGCGGATATCCACATCGATGATTTCTATCGCGACGTTGCTACAATTTTCCTACGCCTTTACGCCGTTTTTCCTCGCAAGAGCACGCTTTACGTAGAAGACATATGCGGGCCGGATCAACCGGACGAGTTCGGGCTTCACAACCCGCGTTTCCAGGCGGGCTTCAGCGCCATAGTCTGGCTTGCTGAACACGGCTATCTCCATTTCCAGGAGACCATTCGGGCGGAGGCGCTGGACCAGGTTGTGCTGAGCCAAAAAACCTTTCTGCTGCTGACATCACGGTCCGGGCTGGAACCGGAGGAGGATGCCGAAGTTGCGGCCCTGGCCCCCAGTGTACTTGAGCAAACCTCCAGCAATATCGCGCAGTTGCGCAGCGCCTTGCGCGAGGGTTCCAGTATCCGCATCCAGAAATGCGTTACCTACCTGCTGGCACACCCGCCCATTGGCAGCCAGTAAGTCAGGCCGTGGTGGCCGCCACGCGATAGAGTATCTGGTCTTCATAGCCGGTTATTACCTGCCGCCAGCCACACAGCTCCCGATCCAGGGCCGGGTCGTTGCTGTCAACCAGTAAGGGGCGCCCCGAAAGCGCTGCAATCTTGGACTTGGCAGCAACAATGAGAATATTGTCCACGCCTACCGTGCGAATGACCCGCGGCGAGAATTGCTGGTTGCCCCGGCCGAAAATACTGCCCTGCCCGCCGATAGCCGTCACCACAATGCTGGCGCCGCCGGGCGCTGCACTGAGCAGTGCCAGCAAGGTCTCCTCATCCGTGTCGCTGGCCAGCAGGGTTCCGTCCCGCACCACATCGACACCGAGCAGTGTATTAACCAGGTTCAATTTGTTCATCACCGCTGCCGTGGTGGAACCGGGACCCATCAGGTAGGTTCGCCCCTCCTCCATCCGTTCTACCAGCCAGTCGGCAATGTCATCTGCAACCAGCTCCGGGCTTTCCCGGCCCCCCACTTTGGTGTGCTGCAGGTAGCGACCCTCTCCCGGTACCCGCATGTCACCGTAGAAACGGCTGCGTACCTGGCCGTGACGAAAGGCCTCCTCGTCAATGTCGCGCACTTCCCGTGGCACCAGACCGACAAGGCCACCGCGAACCAGTTGCAGCAGCAGTTCTCCTGCGGCCTCCGGCGACACAGCGAACACCCCGGAGTGCATTTTGACTCCCGCCGGTATCCCCAGCACAGGGAAGCTGTCACCCACCACATCGAATATATCCCGGGCGGTGCCGTCCCCACCGGCAAACAGGATAAGATCCACACCGCCCGAGCGCAGTGCCTGCACAGCACGCCGGGTATCGGCGGCGCATGTGTCAGCCGACCCGGCACCGCCAAGTACCTCGTGCGGTAAACCCAGATTGACTAGCGCTTGTGCCCCCATGTCACCCTGCCAGGTGCTGCAGTGAACGGAATCACCGGCGGCCAGCAGTGGCTGCAGTGCCCGCTCAACCCGCGCCTGTGCGCGCTGACGCTGCGCTGGGGTCAGATCCGAAAGGTGTTCGCGCAATGCCTCTCCGTCACTGCCTTTCAGGCCCAGGCTGCCGCCGAGCCCCGCCAGTGGATTCACCACCAGACCGATATGCAGCACGGCACTGCTCACTGATTGCGCTCTGCCGGCTCACAACCCAGTGCCGCCAGCAGCTGCCGTGCATCCGCGCCAAGGTTGTCGGCGGCGAAGTGGCTTCCCAGAATTTCGCGACGCACGGGGTAATTACGTCGCAGCTGGTCAAATGCTGAGGCTGCCTGAGCCGGGGGCATGTCCAGGGTCGCTGCACGCACCGCAGAGTCGTCGCGATGTATGTCGTAGCGTTGAGCCACCAGCGCACGCAGCAAAGTGGGCCCCTGGGTACCCTCTGGTATGTGCAGGACTGGCGCTGCCCCGGCAGCACTGCCGGGATTGATCACGGGTATATTCAAGTGCCGGGCCATGGCGTGAACCAGCATCTGAGTGGCTAACAGTTTGCCGTCGAGGCTGTAACCTGCGATGTGTGGTGTGCCCAGCTGCACCTGACGAAGCAGTGTCGCGCTGATCTGAGGTTCGCCCTCCCACACATCGAGAATCACCTGCGGGCCAGCGCCACGCGCCAACAGGGCCGAAAGCGCAGCATTGTCGACCACCGCGCCACGGCTGGCATTAATCAGCAAGCTGTCTGTCGGGATTTCGGCGAGCTCGGCCGCAGCCAGCAGGTGGAAGCTGGGCCAGGGTATTTTCCGCGTTAGCTCGGCATGCAAGGTGATAACTCCGCATTGGAGAACGTCGGACAGGCTGCTGGAATCCGCAATATCGGCGCTGTCCAACCAGGGGTCATATACCCGGCATTGCACACCCAGTGCTCGCAGTCGCGCCGCCACGGCCTTGCCTATTACGCCATAGCCGATGATACCCACGGGGGTTCCGGCCAGCATTTGTTCCAGATGATCGCCACTGGTGGCAATGGCAGCCAACACATACTCCACTACCGAATTGGCGTTGGAACCTGGCGCATAACTGAAACCGATGCCTCTGTGTTGCAGGTATTCCCGGTCAATATGGTCCACACCACTGGTGGCTGTGCCGACAAAGCGCAGGTCGTTACCCTCGAGAAGTTCCGCGTTCACCCGGGTAACGGAGCGCACCAGCAGTACGTCGAAACCCGCCAGCTGCGCGCTGTTGAGCTCCCTCCCACTGAAGTGGCTTACGGTGGCCGCTGCGCCGGTATAATGTGCCACAGCAGGGATGTTCTGGTCCGCGAGTATGCGCACAGTGCGCTGTGTATTTTTTTCGGTGCTCATTCCGCCAGCCCCGCCGCCGAAAGTTCCAGGGTATCTGTGCGGATGCCGGTGCCAAACGCCTGGGCCAGCGCGGCAAAAAATATCTGCGCCCGCCTGGGCAAGCCGGCGCGCTGCCAGTGTCGGGCCTGCGCCAGCACCTGCTCTCTAAACGGTGCGGTGTTGTACTCGCCCCCCGCTGTCCCGAGGTTGTCCACGCTGACACAAAACCGATAACCACAGGCGAGTGAAAACAACCACTCCAATGCCTGGGGCTTCACCTCTGCTGCCTCAAACTCGCGTTGCTGGGCCATGTCGCGCCCCTCTGGGGCATACCAGTAGCCAAAATCTGGCAGTAGCAGGCGCTTGTCACCGGCGATGCACCAGTGAGCAGTTTCATGCAGGGCGCTGGCAAAAAAATCGCTGCGATAGTGCAACAGATGGTTTTCATATTTATTTGCGGCGGGCTCATAGTAGGGCTCATCTGCAGCTCCCACCAGCACGGTGCGCCACTGGCTGGTGAAGCAGCCGGCAAACACGCGCTCAAGACGCAGGGAGTGGAAGCTATTTAGCGGTGACGCTACGCCGCTCAGGCTACTGGAGAGAGCTGAGCTCACTCGCCCTTCCTGAGGAGATAGCGATACTGGCCTTTCCGTTCGTCCTGCGCCAGTAACGGATGGCCCAGAAAGCTGCAAAATTTCGGGATGTCGCGTGTGGTTGAGGGGTCTGTGGCCAGCACCAGTACGGTCTCTCCTGCCACCATATCCCGAATGCGATTGTGCAATAGCATCACCGGCTCCGGGCAGAACAGCCCGGTGGTATCGAGTGTATGGTCGGCCTTGTCCTGCATCGGTAGGGTCACTGTTCCGACAGGAGAGATTTTGCCTGCTCGCTGGGTACCAGGTCCCAGTGCTCACCCTCCATCTCGTACAGTATCAACAGCTCGCCCTTTTGTATCTGTGCACTCAGGTTGCCCACCTTCTGTGCGAGCGACAGTTCCTGCTCGCCGTAATCTGTGCCGTCGCGACTGGCATAGTCTTCCAGCAGCGCCTGCAGAACTTCCGCCTGTAAACGCTGTGGTGGTACTTCAACAAATTGCGTCATTGCGCTGCGTGATAACCCAGATAGTGTGTACAGGCGCTCGTGTCGTGCCTTCCAGCGCGCTAATATACGGCCTGCGTCTGTGAAAGTGGAGTCCAATTGGTGGAAACATCTTACATCGTAACCTTTATCGGCGACGACCGTCCCGGACTTGTAGAGTCCCTCGCGCACGTTATCGAGCGCAACCAGGGCAACTGGCTGGAGAGCCGCCTGTCACAGCTTGGCGGCAAATTTGCCGGCCTGGTGCTGGTGACATTGCCCAACGCCAATGGCACGGCGCTGGAAGCCGATCTGAAGGCACTGTCGGCCAGCGGGCTTAGCGTGCGCGTTACCCCGGCGACGGCAATGACAGCCACCAGCCGTGGCCAGAGCATTACACTGAAAGTACTTGGCCCCGACCGCCAGGGCATCGTGAGGGAAATTTCCCGCGCGCTGGCCCAGCGCGAAGTGAATGTGATTGAAATGGACAGTGAGGTGAGCAGCGCGCCCATGAGTGCCGAGCTGATTTTCAGCGCCTGTATAGATGCTGAAATTCCCGAGCACATTGATCTTGATGATCTGGAGGACAGCCTGGAGGAGATCGCCAATACGATGACGTTGGAGATCGAGCTGGAGCGTGGGCGCAGCTAGACCGAATTAGCGGGAGACCTGTTCTAGGGCCTCCCCCACAATTTGCGCAGCCCTATCCACAGTCCCGCGACACCAGCGGCGGCGAGAATAACCAGCCCCACAGTTGCCGCGGTCACCAGCAACAGTTGCAGCATCTCGTCCCGCGCAATCCCGAACTGGTCCATTGCGATCCACACCAGCGCCGCCAGGGCGGCAGTGCCAACAAGAATCGTGCGAAAAAAGCGTCGACCCTGCCTGCTCACCCGAATGCTGCCGCGATCGTCAGGCTCATTTTTCGGGCGGTGCAGCCGCCGGCAGCACAGGGGTATCACTTTGTACGTCCATATTCTGCCCTCGATGCCGCAGGGCGTGGTCCATCAGAACAATGGCCAGCATCGCCTCGGCGATAGGTGTCGCGCGAATGCCCACGCAGGGGTCGTGACGGCCGTGCGTCGACATCTCCATGGCGTCGCCGGCGGTGTCGATAGTGGCGCCCGGCTGACGGATACTCGAGGTCGGTTTGAGTGCAATGCTGACGGTGATGTCCTGCCCGCTGCTGATACCGCCGAGAATTCCACCCGCATTATTGCCGACAAAACCTTCCGGTGTCAGCAGGTCCCGGTGCTCACTGCCATGTTGCTCTATGGAGGCGAAGCCAGAGCCCACCTCAACGCCTTTTACCGCGTTAATACCCATCATAGCGTGGGCAATATCCGCATCGAGACGGTCAAAAACCGGTTCCCCAAGGCCCGGCATGACACCGCTGGCCACCACGTTGATACGCGCGCCTATGGAGTCACCACGCTTGTTCAGTGCCGCCATGAATTCTTCCATCTCCGGTATTTTGGCGGGATCGGGGCAGAAGAACGGGTTGGTCTCCACTGTGTCCCAATCGAGTGTCTGGGCAACTATTGGGCCCAGCTGGGCGAGATAGCCGCGAATAATAATCCCGTAGCGCTCAGACAGGTATTTTTTGGCGATAGCACCCGCCGCCACGCGCATGGCCGTTTCACGCGCGGAAGAACGACCGCCACCGCGATAGTCCCGAAAACCGTACTTCTGGTTGTAGGTGTAATCAGCGTGTGCGGGGCGGAAGGTATCTTTGATATTCGAATAGTCTTTGGAGCGCTGATCCGTGTTTTCAATCATCAGGCCGATGGGCGTACCGGTGGTCACGCCCTCAAAAACCCCGGAGAGAATCTTGACCTCGTCGTCTTCCCGCCGCTGTGTGGTGAAGCGCGACGTGCCCGGCTTGCGCCGATTGAGATCATGTTGCAAATCACCGGCTGACAGCTCCAGGCCGGGGGGACAGCCATCGACGATGCATCCAAGGGCCGGGCCGTGGCTTTCGCCAAAACTCGTTACCGTGAATAATTTTCCTATCGTATTGCCTGCCATGTCGTTCTCATACCCTGATTCAAGGCCGCATATTATAAGCGGATCAGGTTGTGCTTGCGCCGTAATCTTGCAACTCTTTGGCCGTTAGCGCGAACACGCCGTGACCGCCCTGCTCAAACTCAAGCCAGGTAAAGGGCAGCCGGGGATAGGCCTGTTCCAGCGCAGTCCAGCTGTTGCCTACCTCCACTATCAGCAAGCCGCTGTCTTCCAGGTAGTTGCGGGCGTGCCGGAGGATGCGGCGTGTGAGATCCAGCCCGTCGGCACCGGAGCCCAGTGCAAGTTCCGGCTCGTGGCGAAACTCCTCTGGCAGGTCCGCCATATCCTCGCTGTCCACATAGGGTGGATTGCTCAGGATAATGTCATAGCGCACATCGCCCAGCGCGGAAAAAATATCGGACTGCACAACATTCACCCTGTCTTGCACACCCAGAAATTCGGCGTTTTCCCTGGCCAGATCGAGTGCTGCGCTATCGATATCGACAAGGTCCACCTGCACATCGGGATAATAGTGAGCCACCGCCAGGCCTATGCAGCCACCGCCGCAGCACAGGTCCAACAGGCGTCTGGGTTCGGGCCCGCTATACCAGGGTTGAAACTGGTTGAGGATGAGCTCAGCGATAGGTGAGCGCGGGATAATCGCGCGCGGATCACTCAAAAATTCCAGCCCGGCAAACCACGCCTTGCCCAGCAAGTAAGGCAGGGGCGTATGTTGCTGGATACGCTGAACCAGCAGCGCCTCCATGCGGGCCTGTGCGGCGCTGTTCAATGGATGCGGCAGCACACCATCGTCCGCATCCAGCGGCAGGTCAGCCACCGAGAGCACCAGTTGCACTGCCTCGTCCCAGGGATTGTCTGTGCCATGGCCAAAATAGACATCGCTGGCAGCCAGCGCCTCGCTGCAATAGTCCAGCGCTTCGCCGATAGTCGAGGGTGTATTTCGAAGATTGTCGGTTTCGTTCATGATTGTAGTGTACCTCGTCATCCCCGCTGTCACATGCAGCAGATCGCCCGGTGGCAGGCAAGGCCTGATTGCCACGCTATTGGTGGGTTGTTACTATTCCCCGCTGCGTGACCTGCTCAAACGTTTCGTTCGAATTTCTCAAACAAGGAGTACAGCCTGTGGAACAGCACTGGGCAAAAATTATCGAGGCTGTCGGTGAAGATTTGGAACGGCCCGGCCTGGTGGACACACCAAAACGTGCTGCCAAGGCCTTCAAATTCCTCACCCGCGGCTACGACCAGTCCGTCGATGAGGTGGTAAACAACGCCTTGTTTCCCTCTGATTCCAGCGAGATGATCCTGGTCCAGGATGTGGAACTGTACTCCCTGTGCGAGCACCATTTATTGCCCTTTATCGGCAAATGCCATGTTGCCTATATCCCCACCGGTAAGGTTCTGGGGCTGTCCAAGGTGGCTAGAATTGTCGACTTGTACGCGCGCCGACTGCAAATTCAGGAGTCATTAACGGCACAGGTTGCGGACACGATAATGAAGGTAACTGAAGCTGAAGGCGTGGGTGTCATTATCGAGGCACAGCATATGTGCATGATGATGCGCGGTGTAGAAAAACAGAACTCGATTATGAAAACATCAGCCATGCTGGGCTGCTTTCGCAGCGAGCAGAAAACCCGTGACGAGTTTCTCTCCCTGCTGCAGATGAAACGCTAACGGCTAGTCCCTAACCTGTAACAACTCCGTGTGTAAATACTGGCGATCTGCCGTGCGCGCCGCGGCATAGATCAGCAGCAGGTATCTGGGCGACTCGCCAATAGAGAATACCCGATAGTATTGCAGGGCTTCCCTACCGTATAAAACCGGTTGTTGAAACACCCGATTGGCCCATTGCACGCCGTTGCCACAGGCTCTGCCATCGCAACTGAACATCAGTGTTTCCGCCTCCAGCTCAGCCACCTGTGCCAGCAGGTCGTTCATGACTTCAAGCGAGGTAAAACCATCGTTCAGCTGCCAGGTATAAGCGGTTAACTTGCCGTTGAAACGCTCACTGTGCTTCAATTTCCAGGCGCCACTAAGTTTCTGCATGGCGCCCAGTCCCACCTCGTAGTCGAGCACATCGCTTTGCTTGAACTCAATTTGCTGGGAGTGAGGAAAATCGTTCAGCTGCTGCAATAGTTGCATGGGTGCACTGACTTCAGCGGCTGCGCCAGCCGCAATCCAAACCAGAAATGACAACACAATGCTTGAATGCCGGTAACCGCTTATCATCTTGCTCCTAACAGGTTTATGATTGTAAAAACTGGCTGATTTGTTGTGCCACGATAGCAGCACCGGGCTCCATATGAAAATGGTGCCCTCCGGCAATATGCGCAACCTGCAATTGCCGTATATATTCTGCTGCCCGACCGGCAACATCCCGCTGCTTGCCAGGGCCTTCTTCGGCCAGAAGTAACAGCGTGGGAGCGGATATCGCTCCCAGAATGGCCTGCATCTGCCCGGCGCTGAGTTTGACTGCCGAAGCACCGCGCAAACGCAGGTCTGTCGTCCAGGTGTAGCCGCCTTCACAGGGGCGCAGGTTGCGCTCTACCAGCAATTGCACCGCCGCCTTTGGCAGTGAGCCAGCTGTTCTACTTGCCACCGCTGCCTCCACACTGGGGTAGATACGGTTTTGACGACGCATCCAGTGTTGTTTTTGATCGAGGAATGTACGCATCTGAGCGGGAAATAGATCACCCTCTACCGGTTCCGGTAACACACCATCAAGCAGCACAAGACGCTCTATGCGCTCTGGCATAACACTGGCGAGCAGGCAGGATATTATCGCACCACGAGAATGCCCCATCAGGCGAAAACGTGTCCAGCCCAGCTCATCCAGAACCCCTACCAGCTCAGGCAGATCGTCCCAGATATTGTAACTGGCATCCGCTGAGCGGCAGTCGCTGCGGCCATGGCCGGTCAGATCAACGGCTACCAGGTAATATTGTTCTAGCAGGGGTGCGATCGAGGTGTAGCTGGCGGCGTTGTCCAGCCAGCCGTGCAACGCCAACAAGGGGGGATTGTCGGGCTGGCCCCACGCCATGCCGGCGAGTTTGAGCCCGTTGATACGCCACTCCAGGGGGGTTGCCACAGCGGGCATCACAGTCCCGCCTCATACTCGGGGGGCACCGCCCAGAACACAAGTTCACCGCAGTCTTGCGCCGGTACATCGAGTACGAATGTCACCAGCGCCCCGGGAGACAGGGGCGGCACATGGGACCCTGCCCCCAGATACTGCTCAACCAGCTGCGACACCAGTGGCTGATGCGACACCAGGATCACATGGGAGGAGCTGCCAGGCCCCTGAGAGAGCGTTACCAGGCAGTCTTCCGCTGCGGCAATGGTAGCTCCGGGCTGCAGAGCAGCCTGCTCACGACAACTGGCATGGGTAAAGGCCGAAGCAATAATGTCAGCCGTTTGCCTGGTGCGTGTCCAGACGCTGTAGAGAATGCTTGATGGAGCGGCAATTCCACGTGCCGCCAACGCTTCGTTGAACTGGTGACAGCCAAAACTGATATCGTCCTGCCCCCGGTCTGTCAGCTCCCGCTGCCGATCCGTAGCGGCGCGTCCGGCCTCGCCATGGCGCCAGATTGTTACAATCATCACTTACCGCCCTGTTACAAATTCCACGTCCTGAGCTTGTTCGGTGTGTATCATATCATCGAATACATCCACCACCGGCCGGTGCTCGTAGAGAATGGCGTAGAGGCCTTTCACCAGGGGCATGTCCACGTCACGCCGGTCTGCTTCAGCTTTTAACAGATCCAGTGTGTTAATACCCTCGGCCACCTGGTCCATGGTTGCCAGTATCTCGTCCAGCGCCTGTCCCCGGCCCAGCGCAAGGCCTATACGATAGTTTCGGGACAGGGGTGAGGAGCAGGTGACGAACAGGTCCCCTACCCCGGAAAGACCGAGAAACGTCATGGGGTTGGCCCCCAACTGGACTGCGAAGCGTGACATTTCCGCCAGCGACCGCGTCAGCAGCATTCCCACCGTATTCTCACCCAGTTCCAGCGCCGCGCCGACACCCGCGAGGATGGCATACACGTTCTTCAGGGCACCGCCGAGTTCAACACCGTACATATCTCCGGAGCTGTAAACGAGAAAGGACTCGCTGTGTAACAGGTCGTGAATACGGGTGTTGATGCTGGCATCGGCACTGGCAATCACCGATGCCGTGACATGCCCTGCGGCAATCTCCCGGGCGAGATTGGGGCCGCTCAGCACACCCCGTGGATTGTCGGGCATCTCCTCGGCCAGAATTTCACTCATCAGGCGAAAGCCGCCGGGCTCTATCCCCTTGGTCAGGCTGATAACCAGTGTTCGCGGCGGCACGTGGCTCGCCAACTCCCGCACCACCTTGCGGAAGGAACTGCTGGGCACAGCGACAAACAACACATCAACCGACGCCACCGCCGCAGCGAGGGACGCGGTGGCCTCCAGTTTGTCATCAAGCAGGTATCCCGGGAGATACTCGCTGTTCTGGCGCTGATTGTTGATGGCGTCTGCCAGGCTGGCATTGCGCAGCCAGAGCCTCACGCGATGGCCATTGCTGGCGATAATATTCGCGATAACGGTACCAAAACTACCACCACCCAGTACGGCAACAGTACAGGAGTCCGGCATATCGGGTTTCCTCTGTTATTTCTTATCGTTTTTGAATTGCGGCGCAGTCTATCACGATCACCGGCCACAGCTGCCGGCCGGTGTGCTATGCATCGTCGCTACCGGCGTCCTGCCTCTCGCGACATACCTCACGTCCTGTGCATAAAAAAGCGGGCCGCTGGGCCCGCTTTGGTGTCACTGCACCGTCGTGGTCAGGCCGCACTCATCTGCACTAGCAGACTGTTCATGCGCGCTACATAGGCCGCTGGGTCGTCGAGTTGCCCCCCCTCTGCGAGGTGAGCCTGGTCAAAGAGGATGGTACCGAGATCGGCAAAGCGATCCTCATCGGGCTCTGCGTCCAGCATTTTCACCAGAGGGTGACCGGGATTGATCTCCAGGATGGGTTTGCTCTCCGGCACAGGCTGGCCTGCCGCTTCCATGATCCGTCGCATTTGCGCGCCCATATCGTGATCGCCGACAACCAGGCAGGCTGCGGAGTCTGTGAGCCTGCTGGTGGCACGCACTTCGGCTACCTGGTCCGCCAGAACCTTGCCAAGACGCTCCACCAGCGCCTCAGACTCCTTGGCCAGGGCCTCCTGTTCCTTTTTCTCCTCTTCGGAACCCGCGTCCAGGTCCAACTCCCCGCGAGCGACATCCTGGAATTGCTTGCCATCAAAATCCTGCAGGTGGTTCATCAACCAATCGTCGACCCGATCGCAAAGCAGCAGTACCTCGATACCTTTCTTGCGGAACACTTCAAGATGCGGGCTGTGCTTGGCCGTGTTGAAATTTTCCGCTACCACATAATAAATCTTCTCCTGCTTTTCCTGCATGCGGGAGACGTAATCTTCCAGCGACTGATTTTGCTCTGCCGTGTCGGTGTGTGTAGTACTGAAGCGCAACAGCTTGGCAATTTTTTCCTTGTTGGCCATGTCTTCCGCCGGCCCTTCTTTCAGAACCTGGCCAAACTCAGTCCAGAATGCGGCGTAGTCCTCGCCCTTGGCAAGCTTGGACAGCATGTCCAGTACGCGCTTGGTGAGGGCACTGCGCATGGAATCCACTGCCGGGTCCTGCTGCAGAATTTCCCGCGAGACATTGAGGGATAGGTCATTGGAGTCGACCACGCCTTTGACGAAACGCAGGTACATGGGCAGAAACTGTTCGGCGTCGTCCATGATGAACGTGCGCTGTACGTAAAGCTTGAGGCCCCGTGACGATTCCCTGTTCCACATATCAAACGGGGCTTTTTTCGGCAGATACAGCAGACTCGTGTACTCCAGCTTCCCCTCCACCTTGTTGTGCGACCAGGTCAGTGGGTCTTCGAAGTCGTGGGAAACGTGCTTGTAGAACTCCTTGTACTCGTCCTCACTGACGTCTGAGCGCCCCCTCGTCCACAGGGCGGTCGCTGCATTGACAGCTTCGTATTCTACCGGCACATCCTCTGCCGGCTCTTCACCTTCGGCAGGGGGTGCCGGGGGCTTGGCCATCATCACCGGCACAGAAATATGATCGGAGTACTTTTTGATAACCGAACGCACGCGCCAGTCATCGGCGAAATCCTGGCTATCGCTTTTCAGGAACAGGGTAATAGAGGTGCCGCGGGTATCCTTCGATTTTGGTTCGATGGAGAACTCAGCTTCACCGTGGGATTCCCACAGCACGCCCTGATCGGCGTCTTCGCCAGCCTTGCGGGTATGCACCTCGACGCGCTCGGCAACGATAAAGGCGGAGTAAAAACCCACACCGAACTGGCCGATGAGTTGGGAATCCTTTTTCTGGTCGCCGGTGAGGTTTTCCATGAATGCCGCCGTACCGGATTTGGCGATGGTGCCGAGGTTCTCTATCACCTCTTCGCGATTCATGCCGATACCGTTATCGCTGATGGTTATCGTATGGAGATCGTCACTTTTGGTCACATCCACCTGTATTTGATAGTCACCCTGCCCTTCCAGCAGGCTGTTATCGGCCAGCGCGGCGAAGCGCAGCTTGTCAATGGCGTCGCTGGCGTTGGAAATCAGCTCCCGCAGGAAGATCTCCTTGTTGCTGTACAGGGAGTGAATCATCAGGTGAAGCAGTTGTTTGGCTTCAGTCTGGAAACCCAGTGTTTCCTTGCTTACGTCTGCAGTCATGGGGCCCTCATCTATTTTTCAGGTTTGTACAGGTGGGTTGAGCAGTAGCAGAAGTATTTGGGGGCGGGAGGGGGGTATTTCAAGGATATCAACGTATATTTGGGCTGTTAAACCCTGTCAGCGGCTGCCCGGAGCGCCCGGGCAGCCGTTAGGCTAGACGATTTTGTGAAAGGTCGGCTAGAGTTGAGGCCCAGCCGCCACCAAAGCCCGTCCTTCTTCATTGTCGGTAAATAACGCAAAGTTACTGATAAACCGCTGCGCCAGGTCAACTGCCTTGGGTTCCCATTCACTGCGATCAGCATAGGTATCCCGGGGGTCGAGAATACCGCTATCCACACCGTGCAGGGCCTTGGGAATCTCAAGATTAAAAATCGGCAACACCGACGTTTCTGCCTTATCGATAGAGCCGTCGAGAATGGCGTCTATGATCGCCCGGGTATCCTTGATGGATATCCGCTTACCCGTGCCATTCCAGCCGGTATTTACCAGGTAGGCCTTGGCCCCTACCGCTTCCATGCGTGACACCAGGGTCTTGCCATAGGTGGTCGGATGCAGGCTCAGAAATGCCTTACCGAAGCAGGCAGAAAAGGTGGGAACCGGTTCAGTAATACCGCGTTCTGTGCCTGCGAGTTTTGCGGTAAAACCGGACAGGAAATGGTACTTGGTCTGGTCCTGATTCAGTATCGATACCGGGGGTAGCACGCCAAAAGCATCCGCGGTCAGAAAAATAACTTTGGTCGGGTGGCCCGCGCGCGATACCGGTTTGACGATGTTGTGGATATGGTACAAGGGGTAGGATACCCGCGTGTTCTCGGTAACAGAGCGGTCCGAGTAATCTATTTTGCCTTTCTCGTCGACCACAACATTTTCCAGTAGCGCGTCCCGCGTAATGGCCTGGTAGATATCCGGCTCGCTTTCAGCATTGAGGTCGATCGTTTTGGCGTAACAGCCGCCCTCGAAATTGAACACACCGTCATCGTCCCAGCCGTGCTCATCATCACCTACAAGCCGACGTTTCGGGTCCGTGGACAAGGTGGTTTTGCCGGTGCCAGAAAGGCCAAAAAAGATCGCCACATCTTCCTTTTCTCCGACATTGGCTGAACAGTGCATTGACGCCATATTTTGCAGCGGCAAGTAGTAGTTCATCATGGAAAACATGCCCTTCTTCATCTCGCCGCCATACCATGTGCCGGCGATGATCTGCATTTTCTCGGTGAGATTGAATACAGTGAAGACTTCTGAATTAAGCCCGTGTGACTGCCAGTCGGGATCGCTGGTCTTGGACGCATTGAGAACTACGAAATCTGGCTCGCCAAAGTCCGCGAGTTCTTCCTCGGTGGGACGGATAAACATATTCTTAACGAAATGTGCCTGCCAGGCGACTTCCATTACAAAGCGCACCTTTAAGCGGCTATTTTCATTTGCTCCGCAGAACGTATCGACAACAAACAGGCGCTGCCCGGAAAGGCGATCTGCTACCAGCCCCTTAAGCGCTACCCAGTTCTCCGGCGAGATGGGCTTGTTGTCATTGGGTGATTCCGGTGAATTCCACCAGAAATGTTCTTTACTCACATCGTCCAGCACGATGAATTTGTCGTTCGGTGAACGGCCGGTAAATATGCCGGTCTGTACTGCCACAGCACCAGACTCGGTCACGACACCTTTGTCGTAGCCTTCCAGGCCGGGTTGTGTTTCTTCCTCGAACAGTTGTTCGTAAGATGGGTTGTAGATCACTTCCGCAGAACTACTGATGCCATAGCCCGATAAATCGATTTTATTTCTCATGATATTTTCCCGCTGAACTGCCGAAATACCCATTTGTTCTTCCCCTTTTGCGAAAAAAGGGTCCGTGGAGGTGGACCCTTGTTTCTGTTACGCCTGAAGTCGCATTACCAACCGGTAACTTCGGCCAGACCTGAGGCGATGTCCGCCAGACTCCGTACCGTTTTCACACCCGCGTCTTCCAGGGCTGCAAACTTCTCATCTGCCGTACCTTTGCCGCCGGAGATTATGGCGCCGGCGTGGCCCATACGTTTGCCTTTGGGTGCGGTTACACCAGCAATATAGGATACCACTGGTTTGGTGACATGATCCTTGATATAAGCCGCTGCTTCTTCTTCTGCGGTACCGCCGATCTCACCAATCATGACGATCGCCTCAGTGGCTGGATCTTTCTCGAACATGGCCAGGATATCGATAAAGTTGGAACCCGGGATAGGGTCGCCGCCAATGCCGACACAGGTTGACTGGCCGTAGCCGGCGTCAGTGGTCTGCTTTACCGCCTCGTAGGTCAGAGTGCCGGAACGCGATACCACACCCACTTTGCCAGGCAGGTGGATGTCGGCGGGCATGATGCCGATTTTGCACTCACCGGGGGTAATAACGCCGGGGCAATTGGGGCCGATCAGGCGCACATTCAGTTCATCACACTTCACTTTCACTTCAAGCATATCCAATGTGGGAATGCCCTCGGTAATGCATACAATCAACTGAATGCCGGAATTTGCAGCCTCGAGGATAGAGTCCTTGCAAAATGCTGCCGGCACATAGATCACTGACGCAGTCGCCCCGGTGGCCGCTACGGCCTCTGCAACGGTATTGAAAACCGGCAGGCCCAGATGCTCCTGCCCGCCTTTGCCGGGGGTGACACCGCCGACCATCTTGGTACCGTAAGCGATCGCCTGTTCGGAGTGGAAAGTACCCTGGGAGCCGGTGAAGCCCTGGCAAATTACTTTGGTGTTCTTGTCAATTAGGATACTCATTTGGCCGCACCTCCCGCTGCTGCTACTGCTTGCTGGGCGGCGTCTGTCAGACTGGTTGCCGCAATAATGTTCAGACCACTGTCGGCCAAAACCTTGCGCCCCAGTTCTGCGTTGTTGCCCTCGAGCCGCACGACTACCGGCACGCTGACTCCGATCTCTTCCACTGCACCAATGACACCCTCGGCGATAAGGTCACAGCGAACAATTCCGCCAAAAATATTGATCAGTACGGCTTTTACATTTTCATCCGACAGGATGATCTTGAACGCCTCGGCCACACGCTCTTTGGTTGCACCGCCCCCAACGTCGAGGAAGTTGGCAGGAAAGCCTCCGTGCAGGGCAACAATATCCATGGTGCCCATGGCGAGGCCAGCGCCATTAACCATGCAGCCGATGCTGCCATCAAGCGCCACGTAGTTGAGTTCCCAGCGAGCGGCATGTGCTTCGCGGGCATCATCCTGGCTGGGGTCGTGCATTTCCTGCAGTGCTTTCTGGCGATACAGCGCGTTACCGTCTACACCCAACTTGGCGTCCAGGCAGTGCAGATTGCCTTCGTCGGTGATTACCAGGGGGTTTACTTCGATCAGCGCGAGATCCTTGTCGACAAACAACTGCGCCAGACCCATGAAGATCTTCACAAACTGTTTGATCTGGTCACCCTTCAAGCCGAGATTGAAGGCCAATTCGCGGCCCTGGTAAGGCTGCGCCCCGACCAGCGGATCGATAATGGCCCGCAGGATTTTGTCGGGGGTTTCCTCGGCAACTTTCTCGATTTCCACCCCACCTTCGGTGGAAGCCATAAACACAATACGGCGGGAAGCACGATCGACGACGGCGCCCAGATAGAGTTCATCGGCGATTTCAGTACAGGACTCTACCAGTATCTTACTCACTGGCTGCCCGTTGGCATCTGTCTGGTAGGTGACCAGGTTTTTCCCCAGCCATTTGGCGGCGAAATCACGGATCTCATCCTTGCTGGTGACCAGTTTTACGCCACCAGCCTTGCCACGCCCACCGGCGTGCACCTGGGCTTTGACCACCCATTTATCGCCGCCAATAAGACCTGCCGCATCCGCCGCTTCCTGGGGTGTCTCAACCGCATATCCCTTGGAAACCGGGAGCCCGTATTCGGCAAACAGCTGTTTGCCCTGATACTCATGAAGGTTCATCTTATGTCCTGTTTTTGTTTGCTGCGTTGCTTGTTTTAGAAAATACGGCAATCACACCTCGCTGTATTTCCTCCTCTGTTCCCGCGCACGCCGGGGATTATAGTGTTATTCGCGCGCGGGCATATTCACTTCTTCTTGCGGTTGGCCACATGGATCGCGTGGCCATCAACTGCCAGTGCCGCTTCGTGCACCGCTTCAGACAGTGTGGGGTGCCCAAAGACTGTCAATGCCAGGTCTTCCGCGCTGGAACCAAACTCCATGGCGATTACCACCTGTTGCACCAGATCTGCTGCGGACGGGCCGACAATATGGCAACCGAGAATACGGTCATTCTCCGCGTGCGCCAACATTTTCACCATGCCTGCGGAATCGTTGGCTGCCAGTGCCCTGCCGCTGGCGGCGAAGGGAAACACACCGCTCTTATAAGGTATACCATCGGCTTTAAGCTCCTGCTCGGTCTTGCCGACTGCCGCCACCTCGGGATGCGTATAAATGACCGACGGAATGCAGTCGTAGTTCATCTGCGCTTTCTTGCCGGCGATACGCTCGACAACCATAATCCCCTCCTCTGAACCTTTGTGAGCCAGCATTGGCCCACGCACCACATCGCCCACGGCAAATATGTGCGGTGCCTCGGTTTCGCAGTAATCATTGACGAAAATGAAACCGCGTTCATCGAGCGTTATACCACTGTCGTTGGCGAAAAGTTCCTGCGAGCGGGGTTTGCGACCTACCGCCACTATCAGTTTGTCGAACGTTTCTACCTGTTCCTCACCGCCGACGCTGAAGGTGACTTCAACTGCACCCTTTTTTACTGTTGCACCGGTCACGCGGGCGCCAAGGCGAATATCCAGCCCCTGCTTTTTGAATATCTTCGCGGACTCCTTAGCAATCTGCACATCCATCATTGGCAGGAAGTCATCGAGTGCCTCCAGCACCACCACCGCTGAACCGAGCCGGCTCCAGACACTGCCCAGTTCCAGGCCAATAACACCGGCCCCTATCACGCCCAGACGCTTTGGCACTTCTGTAAGCTCCAGCGCCCCGGTCGAGTCAATGATGTATTCGTTATCGATAGGTGCAGGAGGAATATTTACCGGCAGGGAACCGGCAGCAATAATGACGTTGCTGGCCGCGATAACCTGAACCTTGCCGTCTTTGTCTGTCACCTCCACGCGGGCGCCGGATAACACCTTGCCGGTGCCGGAAATAGCGGTTACGCCGTTGTGTTTGAACAGCCCGGTAATACCGCCTGTCAGTTGGTCAACGATCTTGTCCTTCCGAGCCAGCATAGCGGGGACATCGATGCTGGGGGCTTTTATGGATATACCGTGTACCGCAAAATCATCCCGTGCCTCTGCGAATTTATGGCTGCTGTCCAGTAAAGCCTTGGACGGAATGCAGCCGACATTCAGGCAGGTGCCGCCCAGGCGCACCTTACCCTTGTCATCCAGCCACTGCTCCACGCAGGCAGTGGACAGACCGAGCTGGGCCGCACGTATGGCCGCCACGTACCCGGCCGGCCCTGCGCCAATTACAACTACATCGTATTTCTCAGACATGGTTTCTTTCCATTTGAATTCAGGTCACTACTCTGGCAATTGACTACAACTGCAGCAAAATTCGCGCCGGATCCTCTATCAGATCCTTGATTGCCACCAGAAATTGCACGGCAGTTTTGCCGTCGATAATCCGGTGGTCGTAGGTCAGGGCCAGATACATCATTGGCTGGATGACCACCTGGCCATTCACCGCCATTGGTCTGTCCTGGATTTTGTGCATTCCCAGGATACCGGTCTGGGGTGGATTCAGAATCGGGGTAGACAACAGCGAGCCGAACACGCCACCGTTGGTGACGGTAAAGGTGCCGCCGGTCATATCGTCGATGGTGAGCTTGTTCGCCTTGGCCCGGAGCCCCAGGTCACGGACCGCGGCCTCAACATCGGCGAGGCTCATAAAGTCGGCATCGCGCAGTACCGGCACAACCAGACCGTTCTCGGTAGATACCGCCACGCCAATATCCTGATAGCCGTGGTACACCACATCGTTGCCGTCAATGGAGGCGTTGACCGCAGGAAAACGCTTGAGCGCCTCACAGGCCGCTTTTACGAAAAAGCCCATAAAGCCCAGACGGGTGCCGTTGTGGACTTTCTCGAACTGCTCTTTGTACTTGCTGCGCAAGGACATCACGGGCGCCATATTGACCTCGTTAAAGGTCGAGAGCATGGCGGTATTCTGGGTCGCTTCCAGCAGCCGCTCAGCGATTTTTGCCCGCATGCGAGTCATCGGCACGCGTTTCTCTATGCGTTCGCCAGAGGGGCCGGCCGGCGGCGCTGCAGGCGCCGATGCCGTTTCGGTCGCTGCTTCCGGGGTCTCAGCTGGCGCGGCATCCGCGCTCTTGAGGTGGTTAAGTACGTCTTCCTTGGTAATCCGCCCGCCTTTGCCGGAGCTGGCAATACTGCCGGGGTCCAGTTTGTTTTCCTCTATCAGCTGCCGTGCAGCCGGCCCTATTTGCGCCGCAGCCGCACTCCCGGACGCATTGTTGTCCGGCGTTGCAGCGGGCGCCTCCCCGGCCTTCTCTGAGGGCGCAGCTGCTGCCCCCTGATCCAGGGTCGCCAGTAGCTGGCCGCTCTCGATAGTGTCGCCTTCCTGTGCATGAATCCTGGTAATGACACCATTCTCGGGTGCCAATACTTCCATCACGACCTTGTCAGTTTCAATTTCGACAATCAGTTCATCGCGCGAGACCGCATCGCCTTCACCCTTGTGCCAGGTGGCAATCTCACCATCTGCCACTGATTCGGGAAAGACCGGCGCTTTTATCTCAATAGCCATTTCGCTTCCTTGATTTCCTAATCGATGTCCGGCTTGTCTTCAGCCAGTGCTTCGTTGATGAATTGTTCCTGTTGCGCCACGTGCAACGCCATATAACCGGCGGCAGGTGCGGCTGATGAGTCCCGCCCCACGTAACGCAGGTATACATCCCGGCGGTGCTGGTGAATGACGCGGCGCATATGGTGCTGGCTGGAGTACCAGGCACCCTGGTTCATGGGCTCTTCCTGACACCAGACGACGTCATCGATATTCGGATAAGCCGACAATATGGCGAGCAGCTCATCTTCCGGAAACGGATAGAGCTGTTCCAGGCGCAGGATCGCGATGTTGCTGATGTCACGGTCCCTACGCGCCTCACGTAAATCGTAAAACACCTTGCCGCTGCAAATAATCAGCCGCTTCACTGCTGTTTTATCAAGCTCGTCAGTCTCGTCCAGGACATTGTAAAAACGCCCCTCGGCCAGATCTTCGATGGTAGATATTGCCTCTTTGTGGCGCAGCAGGCTCTTGGGTGTCATGACAACAAGTGGTTTGCGCAGCGGGCGAATGGCCTGCCGCCTGAGCATATGGAATACCTGGGCGGGTGTGGTCGGCACACAGATCTGAATATTGTGCTCCGCGCACAATTGCATGAAGCGCTCAAGACGGGCCGAGGAGTGCTCTGGCCCCTGGCCTTCATAACCATGGGGCAACAGCATGGTCAAGCCGCTCAGTCGCTGCCACTTGTGCTCACCGCTGGTGATGAACTGATCAATCACCACCTGGGCGCCGTTGGCGAAGTCGCCAAACTGGGCTTCCCATATCACCAGACCCTGGGGCAAGGTGGTGGAATAACCATACTCGAAGGCCAGCACCGCCTCCTCAGAAAGCAGGGAATCGTAAATTTTGAAGCGCGCCTGGTCCGGGTCGACATGTTGTAACGGCCGGTAGGCCTTGCCGGTTTTCTGGTTGTGCAGCACCGCGTGGCGGTGGGAAAAAGTGCCGCGACCGACATCCTGACCCGTGATGCGTACGGGATAACCCTGCTTCAGCAGCGTGGCATAGGCCATAGTTTCCGCAAAGCCCCAGTTCAAGGGCATGGCCCCAGCGGCCATCTTGCGCCTGTCTTCAAGGATCTTGCCAACTTGCCTCTGCAGGGGGAAGTTGTCTGGCGCGAGATTGGAGTCGTGGCCAATACTCTGCAACTCGTGAATATCCATGCCAGTTTCGGCGTGCATGGTCCAGTCGTGGCCCAGGTACGGCGACCAATCGACAAACAGCGTCTTGTTGGGTTCCGACACCAGGCTGCTCACCATGGGCTCACCGCGGTCCAGGGACTCGCGATAGCGCTCCATCATAAACTCGTCTTCGGCCTCGGTCAGCACGCCGCTTTCAATAAGCCGCTGGGCGTACAGGTCCCGGGTGGTTTTGTGTTTGCGAATTTTGGCGTACATCAGCGGCTGGGTCACTGAGGGCTCGTCGGCCTCGTTATGACCCCGGCGACGGTAGCAGATCAGGTCAATCACCACGTCAATTTTGAATTCGGCGCGGTAGTCCACTGCCATCTGGGTGACGAACAATACGGCTTCGGGGTCGTCTGCATTGACGTGGAAGATCGGTGCCTGCACCATTTTGGCAATATCGGTGCAGTACTCGGTAGAACGTGCGTCTTCGCGGCGGTTGGTGGTAAAACCCACCTGGTTGTTGATCACAATATGCAGGGTGCCGCCTGTTTTATAGGCGCGGGTCTGGGACATCTGGAATGTCTCCATTACCACACCCTGGCCCGCAAACGCGGCGTCACCGTGGATAACAATCGGCACCACCCGGTCACCGGTTTTGTCGTTGCGCCGTTCCTGTCGCGCCCGCACGGACCCCTCTACCACCGGTGAAACGATTTCCAGGTGGGAGGGATTAAAAGACAGCGCCAGGTGAACTTCGCCGCCGGGGGTCATCACGTTGGAGGAAAAACCCTGGTGGTACTTCACGTCGCCGGAAGTTTCGTAGGCCACCCTGCCCTCGAATTCGGCAAACAGTTCCGAAGGGTTCTTGCCGAGGATATTGATCAGCACATTGAGTCGCCCGCGGTGTGCCATACCGATAACGATTTCCTGCGTCTGGTCTGCACCGCAGCGCTGCACCATCTCCGTTAGCATCGGAATCAGGCTCTCGCCCCCTTCCAGGCCGAAGCGTTTGGTGCCCGGGTACTTGGTGCCCAGTGACTTTTCCAGGCCCTCGGCCTGTATCAGGCTTCCCAGTAACTGCAGCCGCACGTCCCTGCCGTAGTCAGGCGCCGAGCGCACGGATTCCATCCGTTGCATAATCCAGTGCCGCTGTTCTGTGTCCACGATGTGCATAAACTCTGCACCCACCGTGTGGCAATAGGTTTTCTCAAGGGTTTCCAGTATCTCTCCCAGCGTCGCATCCGCTTTGCCGATGTGCATGCTGCCGGTCTGGAAAATTGTATCGAAGTCGGCGGTGGATAACTCGTGAAAAGAGAGTTCAAGATCTGCCACATGTTCGCGGGGGGCAAGACCCAGCGGGTCAAGTGAGGCTTTCTGATGACCGCGTTGGCGATAGGCTGAAATCAGCTGAACAACGCGCACCTGCTTGCGCTCGTATTCAGTGGCCTGGGAATCGTGTTGTACGGTGGCCTCAGTGCGCACCCGCATTTTACTGATCTGGGCGAAGTGGTCGCGGATCACCGAGTGCGGGATGTCTTCGATCTGCACCACAGCGGATTCTACCCGGGGCAATTTGTCGAAGTAATCGCGCCATTGCTCAGGCACACCATTGGGGTTTTTGAGGTATGACTCGTAAAGGTCTTCTACATATGACGCATTACCTCCCGCAATATGCGAGCTGCGCCACAGCAGTTCCATCGAGCTTTCTTGCATGTATGGAATACCCTCTACACCCGCCCTTCCGGCGAGTCGTGCCCGCGCCTAAAGCGCCTCAGATCAAGGAGTGTAGCAGCACTCTGGTGGCTGGCGCTCAAGTGCTGCGCTTTCGCCCGTGCCGGCTACTCCCTATTGGCTGTAAATTTAAAAATAAGTGCCAAATATCAATTAGTTGTAACTTTTTTCTAATGTTAAGTAGCACGACTTAACAGCATGTTCCGAATATGGCCTATTGCCCGGGTAGGGTTCAGGCCCTTGGGGCACACGTTGACGCAGTTCTGGATTCCGTGGCAACGGAAGACACTAAATGGGTCGTCCAGCCGTGACAGCCGCTCGTCGGTGGCGGTATCGCGCGTATCGGCCAGGAACCGGTAGGCCTGCAGCAAGCCCGCCGGGCCGATGAAGCGGTCCGGGTTCCACCAGTAAGAAGGGCAGGCAGTGGAGCAGCAGGCACACAGGATACATTCGTACAAGCCGTCGAGCTTCTCTCTCTCTTCCGGCGACTGCAATCGCTCAATTGCGGGTGCAGGGCTGTTGTTCTGCAAATAGGGCTGCACTTTCTCGTACTGGGCATAAAACATGCTCATATCCACCACCAGATCTCGCACCACAGGCAGGCCGGCGAGAGGCCGCAGGACCAGCTTGTTCTTCTTAACGGTTTCGGAAAGCGGAGTAATGCAGGCCAGGCCATTTTTGCCGTTCATATTCATGCCGTCGGAGCCACAGACACCCTCACGGCAGGAACGACGGTAGGACACGGTGGTGTCCTGCGCCTTGATCAATTCCAGCACATCCAGGACCATCAAGTCCTTGCCACCGGTATCTACCTGGACGTCCTGCATATACGGTTCTGCATCTGTCTCAGGGTTGTAGCGATAAATACTTACTTGCAACATACTCACTGCCCCTTAATACGTGCGCGCCATGGGTTGAAAGGTGTCTACCGTCTTCGGCTTGAAATTAACTGCTCGTTTACCTACCCGCTTGTCATCGGGGAAAAACACCGAGTGGCACAACCAGTTCTCATCATCCCGGGAATCAAAGTCTTCCCGCGCGTGAGCGCCGCGGCTTTCCTTGCGTTCTTCGGCAGTGATCGCCGTGGCTTCAGCGACCTCCAGCAAATTCTGTAATTCCAACGCCTCAATACGGGCCGTGTTGTAGGCCATACTCTTGTCGTCGAGTCGGGCATTCTCGATACGCCCGCGCAGATCGGCCAGCTTTTTGATGCCTTCCTGCATGAATTCGCCGTTGCGGAATACGCCAAAGTGGTTCTGCATGGTGTTTTGCAGTTCCTTGCGCAGTGCAGCGACGCCTTCGCCACTACTGGAATTGTTAAGTTTCTCCAGCCGGGACGCGGCATGCTCCAGATCGGAGTCAGAAGCATCCCTGAGCTCAATGCCATCCCGCAGCGCTTTTTCGATATAAAGACCGGACGCCCGGCCGAACACCACCAGATCCAGCAGCGAGTTACCACCGAGACGGTTGGCGCCATGCACAGATACGCATGCCACCTCCCCGCAGGCATACAAGCCCGGGATGATGCTGTCTTCACCGCTGGCACTGACCGTCAGGGCCTGACCGTGAACGTTTGTGGGGATGCCGCCCATCATATAATGACAAGTGGGTACCACAGGAATAGGTTCCTTGATCGGATCCACATGGGCAAAGGTGCGGGAGAGCTCCAGAATTCCGGGCAGACGACTCTCGAGTACGTCCTCGCCAAGGTGATCAAGCTTCAGCATGACATGGTCACCGTCCGGCCCACAGCCACGCCCTTCGAGAATTTCCAACACCATGGACCGGGCGACAACGTCGCGACCGGCCAGGTCTTTGGCGTTGGGCGCGTAGCGCTCCATAAAACGCTCGCCATCCTTATTGATAAGGTATCCACCCTCACCACGGCAGCCTTCGGTCACCAGGGTGCCAGCACCTGCAATACCCGTGGGGTGAAACTGCCACATTTCAATATCCTGTACGGGGAAGCCGGCACGCAGGGCCATGCCAATGCCGTCTCCGGTATTGATGTGGGCGTTGGTGGTTGAAGCGTATATTCGCCCCGCGCCGCCTGTGGCAAAAACGGTTGCCTTGGATTTGACGTAAACTGTTTCGCCCGTTTCGATGCAGATGGCGATCACACCAACCACTGCGCCATCCTGATTCTTCACCAGGTCAGTGGCAAACCACTCGTTAAAAAACACCGTGTTGTGCTTCATATTGCCCTGGTACAGCGTGTGTAATAGGGCGTGACCGGTACGGTCCGCTGCGGCGCAGGTACGCGCGGCCTGGCCGCCCTTGCCGTAATCTTTTGACTGACCGCCGAAGGGCCGCTGGTAAATACGCCCTTCCTCTGTACGGGAAAAAGGCAGGCCCATATGCTCCAGCTCGTATACCGCCTCGGGGCCAACACTGCACATATACTCGATGGCGTCCTGGTCACCGATATAATCGGAACCCTTTACGGTGTCATACATATGCCAGCGCCAGTCGTCATTCGGGTCAGAACTGGCGATGGCGCAAGTGATGCCGCCCTGGGCAGATACTGTGTGCGAGCGCGTTGGAAACACCTTGGAGATGACCGCGGTCTTGTATCCTGATTGTGCCAGTTGCAGGGCCGCACGCATACCGGCCCCACCACCACCGACGATAACGCCGTCAAAAGAAATCGTACGAAGAGCGCCCATACTAGTGTCCTGTCCGATGAATTTGCATGATTTCAGAGCCTACAGAAAGCCTCGCAGCAAGGCGCGTTCCGCAGGGAATACTGGCTGTATTAGCAAGGGACGCAACGCAGCAGCGAGTCTTTCTGTAGGCTCCCGTAGGGCGAGCCAGCCAGGGCCTCTGGCCGCGTTGCGCTTCTTGACAGGGGCGCCGACCATTGCCGGCGAAGCGCGCCTTACCAGAGACCCTGGCTGGCACGCTGAAATTATGAAAATTCATCGGATAGGACACTAATAACCCCACAAGATCTGGATGCCCCAGACAACATACGTAAACATAATGATGGCGCAGACCACTTGCGCGAGAAAGCGCAAGACATTTCCCGTTGTACCCATCAGGCGCTCGGTCAGATAATCCGAGAATACTGACCACAGACCAATCCAGGCGTGAGTGCCCAGGGACAATAACGCCATGAGGCTGAAGACCCTCATCCAGGTCTGGGAATACAAATCTTTCCAGCTCGCGTAATCAACGCCGCCAATGAGCACCCAGCCCACCAACAGGAAATAGGCCAGAAGAATGACCGCGGTTACCCGCTGCATCAGCCAATCGTAAAGGCCGGAGCGGCCCATGCTGGTTATTGCAGTTACCATATCCAGACTCCTGCGAGAAGTGTCAGAACCACTGAGACGCCTATGACAATCCGGGCGCCAAGAATACCGCCCTCCATTGACTCACCTATACCCAGATCCATGATGAGGTGCCTGATCCCTGCCACAGAGTGATAGATCAAGCCGGCCATTACTGCCCAGATCACCAGCTTGGCCACTGGGCTGGTGAGGCACTCCAGCAGGGCAGCGAAGCTCTCGGGACTGGCAAGGCTGGCATCCAGCATCCATATAAGGACGGCGGAGCCGGCGAAAAGGAATACGCCGGAGGCGCGATGGGCAATGGACGTCCATGCGGTGATGGGTAGCCGCATGGTACCGATGTCCAGGTTAACAGGACGCTTGTCTTTCACTATAGGGCACCATAGTTTTGACGCCCGGGTGGGCGGTTAATCGGTTGTAGCCAGAAGTCATTTGGCGCGCTGGATTCAAGCGAGGCCAGCTAACCAAAGCGCGGCAAATTATAGGGACTTAGCCGGTCAATTACAAACCTGTAACAAAAAACGGCTAGCGCATTTGCGCCAGCGCCCGACCGGGCCCTTCTGCGGCGATCTCCGCCGAAGTCCTTTGGCGATTCTATGACCCATGCGATTGAAGATAAAGGCATTTCGCCTCTGATCAATTGACAAAAACAGGGGAAACTCTATAGTGGTTCGCCCATCGTTTTACATCTCAGGATCTCCTATGAGCGACAGAAAAGCCCTTCTCAACATTGACGGACTGGATGCCCCCATCGAGCTGCCCATTTATTCCGGCACACTGGGCCCGGACGTGGTAGATGTCGGGGCGCTCACCAGCCAGGGCATGTTCACCTATGACCCCGGTTTTGTGTCCACGGCGGCCTGTGAGTCGCAAATCACCTTTATTGACGGTAACAAGGGTGTACTGCTGCACCGGGGCTACCCCATAGAGCAACTGGCCGATGAGTCCGATTACCTCGAGACCTGTTACCTCCTGCTTTACGGGGAGTTGCCAGACAAGGCGCAGAAAGAAACATTTGTCAGCACCGTCCACCGCCACACCATGGTGCACGAGCAGATTCGCACTTTCTTTAACGGTTTCCGCCGCGATGCCCATCCCATGGCTATTATGTGCGGTGTAGTCGGCGCCCTTTCCGCGTTCTACCACGATTCACTGGATATTTCCGACGAAAAACACCGCCAGATTGCCGCATTCCGTCTGATTGCCAAAATGCCGACGCTGGCGGCCATGAGCTACAAATTCTCCACCGGGCAGCCTTTCATGTATCCGGACAACAGCCTTTCCTATTCCGAGAATTTCCTGCACATGATGTTCGGCAACCCCTGCGAGCCCAGCAACATCAGCCCGGTACTCGCCCGCGCCATGGACCGCATCTTCCTGCTGCACGCAGACCACGAACAAAACGCCTCAACATCCACCGTACGCCTGGCGGGCTCCTCTGGCGCAAATCCCTTCGCCTGTATCGCCGCGGGTATTGCCGCCCTGTGGGGCCCCTCCCACGGTGGCGCCAATGAGGCGGTGCTGCAAATGCTGGAGGAAATCGGTGACGTGTCCCGAATCGACGAGTTTGTAGCGCGCGCCAAGGACAAAGAAGACCCCTTCCGCCTCATGGGCTTTGGTCACCGCGTGTACAAGAACTTTGATCCCCGTGCCAAGGTAATGAAAGAGGCCGCCGATGATGTACTGGCGGAGCTGGGCATAGACAACGACCCCTTGCTCTCCATCGCCAAACGACTGGAAGAGATCGCCCTCAACGACCCCTACTTCGTCGAGAAAAAATTGTATCCCAACGTAGACTTCTACTCAGGCATCATTCTCAAGGCCATCGGCATACCGACCAGCATGTTTACGGTCATTTTCGCCGTGGGCCGCACCGTTGGCTGGATTGCACACTGGAATGAGATGATTGCCGGCAGTTACCGCATAGGTCGTCCACGCCAACTGTACACCGGTTACACCCAGCGGGATTTTGTGCCACTGGACAAGCGTTAAACACAATGACCGATATCGTTATCAGCGGCACGGGCCTCTACACGCCCTCTGAGTCCATAAGCAACGACGAATTGGTCGCCTCCTTCAATGCTTATGTGGAGATTTACAACGACGAACACGCCGACGCTATAGCGGCGGGTGAAATCCCTGCCCTGCAGGCTTCATCCGCCGAGTTTGTTGAGAAGGCCTCCGGGATCAAGTCGCGCTATGTGATGAACAAAGATGGCATTCTAGATCCGCGCCGGATGGTACCCCGGCTGCCCGACCGCCCCAACGAAGAGCCCTCTATCCAGTGTGAAATGGCGGTTGTGGCGGCTCGGGAAGCCATGGCCCGCGCGGGCAAGACTGCCGCAGATATCGACATGGTCATTGTTGCCGCCTCCAATATGCAGCGCGCATATCCCGCCATGGCGGTGGAGATACAGGATGCCCTGGACATCAAGGGCTTCGGCTTCGATATGAACGTCGCCTGCTCCTCTGCCACCTTCGGCATCCAGCAGGCGCGTGATGCCGTACGGTCAGGCAGCGCCAGCTGTGTGCTGATGCTAAACCCTGAAATCTGCAGCGGGCACCTCAATTTTCGCGACCGTGATTCGCACTTCATCTTCGGTGACGTTTGCACGGCTGTGATCGTTGAAGCCGCGGCCACGGCGTCGTCACCCGACCAGTTTCTTGTAGTCGACAGCAAATTGCAGACGATTTACTCCAACAATATTCGCAATAACTTCGGTTTTCTCAACCGCGGGGACGACTCCGGTGCGGGCCAGACAGACAAGCTGTTCGTCCAGGAGGGTCGCAAGGTCTTTAAGGAAGTATGCCCCGCAGTAGCGAGCCAGATATCGGCGCAACTGGAGTCTCAGGCAATTGCTCCTGAGCAGGTAAAACGCTTCTGGCTGCACCAGGCCAATCTCAGCATGAATCAGCTGATATCCAGGCGCGTGCTGGGCCGTGAAGCCACAGAGGAAGAGGCGCCGACTATTCTCGATGAGTACGCCAATACCAGTTCTGCGGGCTCAGTCATCGCCTTCTACAAGCATCATGCGGATTTCAAATCGGGTGAAATGGGTGTGCTGTGCTCGTTCGGCGCCGGTTATAGCATTGGCAGCGTAATTCTCAGGAAACTCTAGCCGACAATCTCCGTCAGCGCGGCCAGTAAGGCATCACACTGCTGGTCAGTGCCAATGCTGATACGCAGGTAACCGTCAATTCTGGGCCGGTCAAAATACCGCACGATAATTCCCCTGTTGCGCAGTTCTTCAAACACCTCGCGTGCTGGCTTGCCCTTGTGGCCAGCCATAATGAAATTCGCGGCTGAGGGCAGCACCTCGAATCCCAGGTTAACCATCGCGCTACTGAGGCGCTCTCTGCTGGCGACAACCCGCCTGCAGGCAGCATCAAAATAGGCTTCATCCGTCAGTGCGGCCAGCGCAGCGTGCTGTGCCAACACGCCCAGCGGGTAAGAGTTGAACGAGTTCTTGACCCGCTGCAAGCCCTCAACCAGTTCCGCACTGCCCATCGCCACTCCCACGCGAAGGCCGGCAAGCGCCCAGGACTTCGACATGGTCTGTACCACCAGTAGATTGTCGAACTCGGGGATAAGCGCCACAGCGGACTCGCCGCCAAAATCGATATACGCCTCATCTATAACCACAACCGAATCCGGATTCTGCTGCAATATTTCGCGTATGCTCTCCAGCCCCATTAAAACGCCCGTGGGGGCATTGGGATTGGGGATAATGATACCCCCGTTGCCACCCCGGTAATCCGCCGGATCAACGGTAAAGTCCGCCTGTAGTGGCACCGCCTGCCAGGGTAGCTGGTAGAGCTCACACCATACCGGATAGAAACTGTAGGTAATATCGGGAAACAACAGGGGTTGCTGGTGCCTGAACAGCGCCTGAAATGTGTGTGCAAGCACCTCATCGGAGCCATTGCCAACGAAAACCTGTTCTGCCTGCAAGCCGTTACGCTGGGCAAACGCCTCGCGCAGCGCTACCGATTCCGGGTCGGGATAACGCCTGAGACTGTCGCCGTCGACAGCGTTAATAGCCTGCAACACACCAGGCGCTGGGGGATAGGGGTGTTCATTGGTATTGAGCTTCACCAGATTGCGGAGCCGTGGCTGTTCACCCGGCACATAGGGTGTCAACGTGGTGACAACATCACTCCAGTAACGGCTCATGACTTACCCAAAAAATAGTGGCGTCCCCTAGGGGGTTCGAACCCCTGTTACCGCCGTGAAAGGGCAGTGTCCTGGACCACTAGACGAAGGGGACGCAGTGCCGGCGACGGCAGTCACCGGCAGCGCGCTATTGTACCCAAGCAATGGTTCAATGCAACTTGCCGGGCAGGCCAGGACTCAGAATGTGGCCCGGATGCCGATTGAGTAAGTGATTCCCGGACTCCACTTTTCGTACAGCTGATCCCCCTGTGTCCACTCGACTTTGGAGCTGAACACATTGCCCGCCTTTGCCTCAAAGCCCAGAACCGACTCTCTCCACGGCATATCATACTTGAACAAAAGGTCTACCACGCCCCTGCCCTCCTCGATGATGTCCGGCGCATTGTTGTCACCCACGAGGATGATACGTTCATCGGTGTAGTTGTAAAGGATGCTGCCCGTTATACCCAGACTCTCGTCGGTGTAGGACATCAACAGGTTGCCCAACCAATCTGACTGCCCGGTCATCGATCGCTTGTTGGAGTACAGGGGCGCAATCCGGCGACCGCCGGTGAGCGGGACATCCGCCGCGGTTTCACCTGCCCCCAGCAGGGTGACCTCAGAATCGATATAGGACAGATTAAAAGACAGATTGAAACCATTCCAGACCGGATCCAACCCAAACCACTCACCCAGCGGCAGTTCCTTGCGCACATCGTATTCCACGCCCTGAATCTCTGCCTCGTCGGCGTTAAACCAGGTATAGATATCGCCCTGGGCCTGAATCTTGCCAAGCTCGATGGGGTTGTCGAATTCCTTGTAGAAGAGCCCCACGGACATCTCGTCGACATTGCCGAAATACCACTCCCAGCGCAGGTCGTAGTTAGTCAGGTCAGCAGGCTCCAGAAATACGTTACCCCGGTAGAGATTCTGGTCTTCCGGGTTGCGCTGGGTGGAGCCCGTCACTTCCAACAAGCTGGGGCGATTGACCGTTTCGGAATATGCGGCACGAAGCTGCATATTATCAACAAACTCCCAGGTAACGGATAACGCGGGCAGCGTATCGTTGTACTCCCTTACCACCTTGTTATCGGTACCGGGCTCTGTATTGCCACCCCATGCGTCCGCCTCGATGGTGGTATCTTCTTCCCGCACACCCGCTTGTACGCGCACTGTGGGCAGTACCTGAGCATCCAGCGAGGCGTAATAGCCCTCTACTTTTTCCAAGGATTTCGCAAAGGGGTAAATACTACTGGCATTGGCCGCGCTATTAGTGAAATCCCGGATACTGACGTACTGATCAATCCAGTTATCGTCACCAAACACCTGGTTGGGTGTTTCCCAGGCAACATAATCGGGTGCCGACGAAGTGATATCGAAACGGAATAGTCTGTCGCTACTTTCGCGCTTGCGATCGTAATCGGAGTAACCCGCGGTAAAGAGAGTGTCAATATCGAATACTGTAAACGGAATTTCGAAATCCAGCCCGTATTCGGCAATGGTGTCGTCCTGTTTGTTATAGCTACGTTCCGGCGCCTGATAGACATCACGTAAATCGCCCGCAGCCTGACTGCTGGAAGTCACCATTTGCATCAGGCCGTTGCTACCCTCGGCATAGGTATAGCTGCGGCCATCCGGTGCATCGCGTGAACCACTGCCATCAACCGCACGCCATTCAATCAACGTATCGTTAAGCGCTGGGAAATAGTGGCTGCCGGAGAGCTGGTAGGATTCGATCTGGTTTTCCGTCCACTGCAGCAGGTAGCTCTCTACCTGCGTGCTGTCGTCCACGTTGTCTTCACTGGACAAACCCCTGTCCTGTTGTACCTGGTCGGTGGTCTGCTGAAGCTTGGTGGCGTTAAAAGTCAGGGAGTTATTCTCATCCAGCTCCAGGCCGATGTTGCCAAAGGCGCTGATATCGATGTCATACGTAGTGATAAATCGTTCGTAGTCCACTGTCTGTTTACTGCCGCCATCCACACCGGTGAATTCGTAACGTCGCAGATCCTTGGTCGTGTTGACCCTGCGATGGCTGTATTTGTAGTTGCCGATAAAGCCCAGCACCATGCCATTATTCAATTCCAGGCGCTTGCCCCACTCCGCCTCACCGGTGTAGAACGGTTTCATATTCTTCTCGTAAATATCCCACTTGCGATAGAAGCCGGCTCCCAAGTTGGCGCGTTCAGGATATTCAGTGTCATCGAACTCCGCTGTAGTCAGTTGCTGTACGGGCTTGGGTATCGCACGGGTGCCGTCGTCATACCCCCATTTATCCTTGCCACCACCGGCGTATGTGAGGCCGTCACCATCAGTTGTTTTGGAGTTGCCGCCGGTATTCAATTTCAGAATCAGGTAATCCTCGTCTGGTATGGTCTTGGTGCGAATATCCACCACACCACCGGAAAAGTCTCCGGGGTATTGCACTGAGTAGGTTTTTTGTACCAGAAGGCTTTTGACGATGTTATTGGGCACCAGATCCAGAGGCACCGTTTTCTGAAATGGCACGGGACTGGATATCCTCGCCCTGTTCAGCAAAGTTGAGGAATACCGTTCCCCCAGACCTCGCACATAAATGTACTTGCCGCCAACAAGGCTCAGCCCCGCCACTCTGGACAGCGCCGCACCCACATTGGTTTCTGGCACGAAGTTCAGGTCTTCGGCATCCAGTACATTGGAGATTTCAGAGGTATCCCGCTTCTCTTCCGGTACAAATTCCCCGAGTACGAACACCTCTTCAATCTCAACTGCAGGGGCGGCAACCTCTATCTGTGGTGCCTGTGCTACCACCATTGGCACTTGCAAACCCAGCGCCGTAAGCACCGCTACCGCTAATTGATTTCGCTTCATTGCTTGCTTCTCTCTGCCTGTATGGAACTGGTTTTGATTGGGTTTCACGCAGAGCCGGCATGCAATATGACCCTGTTCTCGGTGTTATTTCCTTGCCAATCTCCGCTACAGACCAAACACCCAGGCGCCCTTCCAGCTTTGCAGACCAGACCCTACGATGTTGGACTGCTCAAAGAAGCCATTGCTGGGAAGCGAGCTGGCCGCTGGAACCGGACCATCCTGGGTCACATTGGGTGCGCCATCGATATACATCTGCAGCTCGGGATTGTCGCCGTCCACCACTTCAGGGCATTGCAGCGCCACGCTGGCCAGATTGATATCAATGCCCAGCAGTGCCACTGATTCGCCCGATACATCGATACAGGTTGCTGAGCCGGTGACACGGGAGTTCCAGATATCTGCACCGGTACCACGACGCAGGCGTATGCCGCGTTCACCCGCATTGCCAACAATGGTCATATTGGCGATGCTGGGATTGGAGCGCGGCGTGGCGTTCTCGTCACCCTCGCGGTTATCGGCCTCGATACCATTGTCACCAGCGCTGGCAGACTGCTGGATATGGACAAATTGCAGTCTGCCTGTCCAACCGTCTGTCCAGTCCAGCGAGTCATCGGCGTTACCACTGAGTACCACGTGCTTCGCACTGACGGTGCCGCCGAAGAACTCGATACCATCGTCCAGGTTGTTGTGAACCTGTACATAGTCCACCAGAGTTGCAGAGCCGACACCCTGGAAGGCAATGCCATTGAGCTGGTTTTCCGGGTCGACGTTAGAGCCGGCATATTTGACTACCACGTAGTTCAATACGCCGCTGTTGTCATCCGGGTCCGCGCCGCCGAACAGGCCAGAGTTGGCCTCACCTTCTTTGGTGCACTCGAAGGTTCCGCCCGCGGCGCCTTCAGGGCAATCATTGATGGGCGCGTTACCGTTGATCACCAGGCCACCCCAGAGACCACGGGCGTTGGTGAGGTCCGCAGAGCCTTCAATGTCCTCGATCGCTGTGAGTACTATCGGCGACATATCGGTGCCGTTGGCAACGATGCGGGAGCCCCGTGATATCACCAGGAAAGCCTCATCGTCGTCGCCGATAATTGTGGTGCCCGATTGCACGGTAAGCACCGCCGAGCTGGCATTGTCACCACCCACTAGAACTTTGCCGTCCAGCACGTAGTAGTTGCCGCGAGTGAGCGTCAGGTCAGCATTGATCGTGCCGGAAAGCGTACAGCTGGGAGTACCGATAATTGCAGGCCCGTCAGTGGTGCCGGAGGGGCAGCCCTGTAGCGGAATGTCCGTGTCAGGCATGCCGACAGTCCAACCTGTTACCCAGTCATTCGCTGGCCCCTCAACCGCACCGACATAGTCAGTCGGCTCAAAGAAATCGCTACCCGTCAGGTCAGCCGGGGCGACCGCACCCTTTTCAGACACGTTGCTGCTATTGAGAAAAGACTGCAGCTCCGGGTTGTCTCCATCCACGACCTCCGGGCAATCAAGGGCCACGCCATCAAGGATGATGTCAGTGCCCAACAACGCTACAGACTCACCCGATACATCCAGACACGTGGCGTTGCCATCGACGCGGGAATTGTAGAGGAACAAGCCAGTGCCACGACGCAGCCGCACGCCACGCTCGCCGTTGTTGCCGTTGATGGTCATGTTGGCGATGCTGGGCATGGAGCGCGGCTGGGCATTTTCATCCCCCTCGCGGTTGTCAGCCTCAATGCCATGGTCACCGGCATCATCCGCCTGATCGATTTGCAGGTACTGGATACTGCCCCGCCAACCGTCTGTCCAGTCCAGCGAGTCATCCGCATTGCCGGTGAGCACGACATATCTCGCGTTCACCGTGCCACCGAAAAACTCTATGCCATCATCGAGATTGTTGTAGACCTGCACAAACTCAATCGAGGTACCGGAACCCACACCCTGGAACGCGATACCGTTCAACTGGTTTTCCGGGTCAACGTTGGAGCCGGCGAATTTAACCACCATGTATCTGAGGCTGCCGCTGGAATCCGCTGCGTCAGCGCCACCGAAGAGACCGGAGTTGGCTTCGCCTTCCTTGGTACAGGCAGTCGTACCACCCTCGGCGCCCTCCGGGCAATCGTTGATGGGTGCATTACCGTTGATAACCACACCACCCCAAAGTCCACGGCTGGTGTCTGTAACATTGCCAAGCAAATCATCGATGCCGGTAAAGGTTACCGGCGCGCTACGTGTGCCGTTGACGACCAGTTTGGAACCCCTGGAGATCACCAGGAAATCGCTGCTGGTGCCTCCATAGATGGTAATCCCGGAGGGCACCGTCAGCGTTGCTGAATTCGCGTTGTCACCACCGACAACAACCTTGCCAACCAGCTCATAGAAATTGCCCGGCGTCAGAGTGATACTCTGGTTTATCTCGCCTTCCAGTTCGCAGACCCGGGTGCCACTAAGCTCAGTGGTTGCAGCGCTGGTGCCAGCAGGGCAACCCACAGTCGCCGCACCGCCATGATTGACAGAACCGGATACCGTCCAGCCTGTGGTCCAGTCTTCGGTGCCCGGGGCAAACGCGCCGATATAATCCACAGCTTCAAAAAATGCGTTACTGGGTGGCACTGCGTTAACTTCGCCACCATTGGTGGATACCTCGTCTGCGCTGTCCAGGTAGGCCATGACCTCGCCGCTATCATCACCATTAACTGTCTCCGCGCATCCGAAACTGCTGCCGGCGATGGTCAGGTCAGATCCCAACAGGGCCAGCGACTCGCCTTCAATTCGCAGACAGCTGGTGGATTCGGTAACAAAGGTATTGGTCAGGAACAAACCGGTACCACGACGCAGGCGAAGGCCGTTCTCTCCGGCAAGGCCATAGCCGGACATATTGCTGATGGATGGCATGGAACGGGGTTGGGCGTTTTCGTCGCCCTCGCGGTTATCGGCTTCTATGATGTTGTCGCCGCCATCTGCTTGCTCAACATACAGGTACTGCACATTGCCTTGCCAGCCGTCGGTCCAGTCCAGAGAGTCGTCGGCATTACCGGTAAGTACCACGTGTGTGGCGTTAACAGTACCGCCAAAAAATTCTATGCCGTCATCGAGATTGTTATGCACCTGGATGTAATCAACCGTAGTGCCCGCGCCAACGCCCTGGAAGGCAATGCCATTCAATTGGTTCTCGGGGTCCACGTTGGAGCCGGCGTGGCTGACCACCACATAGGTCAGCAGGCCCGAGCTGTCATTTGGCTGGTCGCCGCCGAATGTGCCGGAATTGGCCTCGCCTTCTTTCGTACACTGGGCAGTACCACCCTGGGCACCTTCCGGACAGTCGTTGATGGGCGCAAAACCGTTGATGACAACACCACCCCACAAACCTCGCGCATTGGATGATACGTTGCCCACAACAGCGTCAAAGGCCGTGAAGTTAATAGGTTGTTCAGCAGTGCCTGGAGCGTTGATCTGGCAGCCCTGCTCAATAACAACAAAATCCTCGGAACTGGCGCCTGATATCACGGCACCGCGGGCGATATCCAACACGCAGTCTTGTGCCTGTGCGCCCTGCCAGCCTGTCAGTGCAACGCCGGCCGTGACGGCCGCAAAAATGCTACTTCTCTTCATGTTCCAGACTCCCTAGTTCTGAGTGATGCGCAAGGCACCACCTTCAATGCGATAAATAAAATCGTTACCAAGCAGCAGCCCGGTGGGGTTTAGCGCACCACCCGGAAGTGCCGCCACATCAATGATGTAAATGGGTTTGCCATTGGGAGCAGTCTCGCCGGAATCATATAGGGCGCTGCCAAGGCTCAAAGGAATCACCGATAAAACAGTATCTCCACTGGGGCGCGGCGGTTCATTCGGGTCCACTGGCACATCGGGACCGTTGGGGTCGACGGGGGGAACAACTAGGGTTCCAGGTGACACATTGCTGGATGACCCGCCGCACGCTGTGAGTGTCGATACGATGCACACGGCACTCAACGCCAGCAAAAACTGCTTTGTTAATGAACTCGAAGACATGTTTAACCCCTATGGTTCGATAGAAATTGGATAAGGCCCCCAGGTGCCCCTGACTGCGGCAATCCTAGAGCGGCAAAATGACAGTTGCGTGACAGCTGGATTGCGAAACGATGAAAGTTTCAACAATTTCGGAGAACGGAGATCAGGGCGAAAGGAATGTCAGAGCGGCAGGACGCTCTTCCCCGGAGTGCGCGGACACCACTGAGAATAGTCTGTAGGAAGGTCGTGAGCTGGAAGAGCGTGGGGCTCTGGCCCGTGATTTACAATGTGACGGGATGCTTTACGTAGCGGAAGCCGTCGAGTACCGAGTGCGTTTTCTCGCCATACTCGACCTCACTGAGATACCCCAGCGATTGTTCAGCCAGGACGCAGGCCAGCTGACGCGACGCCAGAAACTCCTCGGGCGCGAATGACAAGGCACTTGCCTGTTGGCAAAGGAAGCCGAAAGATACTGCAGCTACAATGGAACGAAAATTCATACGCGCCTTTATGCGGGAAATGGCCAATGGGCATTTCGACGAGAATACGCAATTGTCATGACAGTGATATGACAGGGAGCTGACGCTTGAAAGGGCCCTACTACAGCTTTGTTACAGTAATATTAAACTTTCTTGAACAATCTACTATTTGTGTATATAGCTGGGATACACTGTTTGCGTCGGGCAAGCATATCAAGTGTGCAAAAATCTCTGGATTGTAAGCCGCAACAGACGGCCGGACATAAAAGGAGACAAGACAATGAAAGTATTTATCAAGGCAGTTGCTACCCTGGCCTTATCGATTGGCGCTGCAGCGGCGTTAGCCGATGCCAACAAGGATTGCATGCTGGAAGGCACCGTGCAAAAAGGCAGTGGTGATACTACTGAGCAGAATGTGAGCGTGAAATTTCACTCGGTAGAAAAATATGACCAGCACGTCAACTGCCGTGTCAGACGTGGCCAGAAGATGGAATTTCAACTCCCGGACGACCCACGTTTAAACGACGCCGATCCGGGCAGCCCGGTAAAATATCGCTATCGCACCGATGGTGAGGGCAACACTAAAACTGAACTCATCAGAGTGGGTGCCTGAGGGCTTTCCCGCTCCAGCGCAGTCGATTTTACGTGCGGGAAAAATAAACCGTCCCCATTGGCTTCTACAGTAGTAAGATACTCTGCAAGACTCATTTATATAAGAAAGACAAACTATGCACTTGCATCTCCCACTCCGCCGTCTTTTAAAATCGGCTTTGTTGCCCTGTGGTCTTACGCTGCTGCTCCTTTTAACTGGCTGTGGCGGCTCAAATAATTCCAACCCCCAACCCACAAGCGAAAATAATGCCCTGCCCGGTTGCGCCGATACCAGCAGTTGCACCTCTAACCCCGAGCTACAGATTGGTGAAAGCCGACCAGCACAGGTGCAGATTCCCTCTGACTACACGCCCACCACGCGCTACCCACTCATCATCGTTTTGCATGGTTACGGTGCCAATGGTGCCCTGCAGGCTGGATACCTGGGCCTGACCGATCGCGTCGATAGCAAACAGTATGTGCTTGTGGTGCCCGATGGCACCGAGAGCCTCAATGGCACCCGGTTCTGGAACGCCACCCCGGCCTGCTGTGCCCGTGTGGCAGCAGCTGAGAACCAGCTGGATGAGCAGGAATACACCACAATAGATGATGTTGCCTATATTCGCGAACTGGTGAAAGAAGCCGCCACCACTTACAGTATTGATACGCTGCGCATCGGACTTATCGGCCACTCCAACGGCGGCTTCATGGCGCTGCGTATGGTCTGCGAAGCGTCAGAGCTTATTACCTCGGTGGTAAGCCTTGCGGGCTCAACTTTCGAAGCAGATTCCAGCTGCACTCCCGCTGCAGGTCCCGTCAGTGTTCTTATCATGCACGGGGATGAAGACGGCACGATTTCCTATGATGGCAGCGAAATCCTGTCCGCGTCTTATCCCGGGGCTATTGAAACAACGGAGAGATTCGCAGCGCACGCCGGATGCAACAGCAGTGAGGCGACCATGGCAGCCAATCTCGATATGGTTGAAAACATCGAGGGCGCCGAAACCACCGTGGTCGAGATGCCCCAGTGTGAGCGGGGTACAGAGGTGGCGCTGTGGACTCTGGTCGGGGCGCCACATATCCCTTTCCCCTGGGTACCCAGCGGCCTGGACAGATTTGTCGACTGGGTGCTTGACCATCCTCGGGAACAAAAATAGCACTATCGCGCACACAGGCATTGAGCTAATTGCTACCGCTTTAGCCGTGGCCGCCGGTGCAGAATCGACAGCATAACTATGTGAAGTGCGAAATTTTGAGCCTATATTCACATAAGGTATCACAATAGAAAAACGATCAATTGCGTAATAAAAGGCAGTTCACCAGAGAGAAAAATAATGGAAAGACCCTCCAGAAGCATGGCGCATAACGCAAACAACAAGCCATAGAGGTTTATCACTAAAGTGATATGCAAGGGGGGTGTTATGGACCACTTCGAAGCCGTTCCCGCGGGAACGTGCGAAGCAAATCTTGGCAGGCTGGCACCGAATGTGCACGCGGCTACTGCAGTCTCGCACTGGCAGGGAGAAGACTGTGATTACGGTATGGCTATCGATACCTTGTTGCTGCGGGACGGAGGCAATGGCGACCTTTTATCGTTACATCACGGGCGTCATGAGTAACTGAGGGGCTGCTTTTACCGCAAGGCAGCCCCTTTTGAGAAGCGAGTTTCTAACCTTTAAGGGGCTGAAATGTGCCAGTTGTGGTCGTAGCCGCAGGACGACTCTGAGCAAAATATGAGGGTCTAACGAGGAAAGGATTCGCCGATTTAGAGACAATAAAAAGCCCGCCGAATGGGGCGGGCTTTATTCCATGCACCAGATGATCAGGAATGTTGTTGTTTACGTCTCGCCCATCCAAGACCAACCAATCCAAATCCAAAGAGAGCAAGAGTTGCGGGAGCAGGAACGGGTACGCTTGTGTCGAGCAACGTAACCGTACCCGAATCGCTTGAACCGGTAGCGTCTAAGCCACTGAAGCTCTGCAACACAATTCCACTGGCATCCTTCAAGCTGACATTGTAGATGTTGCGATCGGAGCAACAATTAGTTCGGCCAAACAATGTCAAGCTGGTCAATTCTGAAGCCGACGCCAATGTGATAGTAAGCACTTCCGTCGCCGCCGCAGTGGCAGAGTGAAATATGTTTGGAAAACCAGTAGGGCCAACACCATCAATTGCGAAATTAGGGCTTGATCCTGGCGACGGGCCATAAATACTGCCCGTTGCGGTTGCGCCAGCGCTAGATAACGCAAGGTCATTTCCAGTACCTGCTTCGATCGCAACCACTTCGGAAACTTGTAGCCAAGTCGGTACAGCACTGGATATCTCTATGCTCTTAACGCCTATCAGCCCGGCTGAGGCACTGGTAGCAGTAAACACAAGGGGGATTCCAATTAGGTACACTAATCGCTTAATCGAATATGAAGCTATATTTCTCACTATGCTTTTCCTATTTAGGTAACTTGGAGTTTTAAGGTAATCATCGTAATTGTTCAATTAAATGCAATAAATATGCCACACCCGGTAACACATTGAATCTATTATACATATTTTACTGAAACCCGAAGTGCTTTGACAATCGAGAGTACGAAGTGTAAAAAAATCTGACAATCGCCTGAAGGCAAAAATATAGCGGGGGCGGTCGTTGCGGTCGGCGGAATCTGGGAGTGACTGGCTCATGTGCTAACGGCCGCGAGGCGTCGTTTCCTGCCGCTAACGGTAGAATCTGCCGGTCGGCATATTATAAGCGAAAGCGGACATGGCTAGCTGATACAGTCTGTAAGATCTGAACGCGACTATTACCCCCTAGTACTTGAACACGGTATCCAGCATTACCCGGTCGTATTCCAGCGCGCCGCCTTCACCCTTGAATGCCTTTTCTCCGGTCTTGTTGTCAATATACCAGGTGAAACCCACGTTCCATTGCGTATTGATGCCATAGGTACCGGTCAGTCTCGAGCCTTTGCCATCGGTGCCGCCGCCGGCAAAGTTGGAGTCAGTCACCAGGCCCAGTGCGGCATCCGCCTCCAGGTCCTCGTACTGATAACCGACCTGCCAGGTACCCGCGCCGCTGGCCTTGCCCAATGTTACGCCACCCAACCAACCGGTGTTGTAATCGTCAGGGTCCTGATTCTGCACAAAATCGCCGTAGAATGTCAGCGGCATATTGAATATAGCCATCACCAGCTCCGCCGATATTTCCAGCAGTTCGTAGTCGTACTCGTAGACGTCCTGGCCGTTTTTGACTACAACCGAGTTGCCGTAGAAATCGTCATCGAAGAAGGGGGTGTCTCCTTTTACGGGAATATCGTAGTAGGCTACTGCCGTGGTCAGGCCGGCACCGCCTATATCAAACTTCATGCCGCCCTGCACACCCCAGGTCACCTCGTCGCCACCGTTCTTGCTATCACTCTCCAGCCAGTTCACCAGGGCGGTAACAAACAGGTGGTCGTTGCTCCAGCCGGCATTAAAACCCTCAGGGCGCCAATCGCCGTCCCACAACAGGCCTGACTTCTGCGGCTTGAACAGCGGGTTTTTGAATTTACCCGCTTCGATATAGATTTGGTCGGTGGGAAGCCATCTTGCGTACGCCAGGTCCAGGCGCAGATCCTTGGATGAGTTGCCGTCCCCCAGGGTCTGGTTGGTTGACACCGGATTGCTTCCGCCGCTGGCGATACCCAGTCCGACTGTGACATTGTCCGGCAACTTCGCCACCATCTCTGATCTGGCCCGAATACGGTTGCGGTCACGTTTGTCAGCGCCCTGAACATCAATCTCTTCATAGCGATAACGGAAATCGCCCTTTACGCTGATACGCTCGGCCCAGGAGGACGCTGCGGTCTGCTCTTTTACCATCACCAGGTCTTCCCGTGCGCTTACCAGTTCCTCCCGTGCACCCTCCAGTTGCGATACGCTGGCGGTACCCTGCTCACGTAGTTGGTTGTTTTCCGCCTCAAGCACGCTCAGGCGATTGGCCATGGCGGCAAACTGGGCCTTCAGCTCCGCAAACTCTGCGTCGCTGACCGCCGCAGACGCCGAGACGCTACTCAACAGTGCGCTGGTTACTGCGATAGTTAGAAGATTTTTCATGTTCCATTCCCCCGGGTGGTCTTTGCATGTACAGCCACATGCGCCTGGTGGGGGAGCTTACTTGCTCAAGATGACATTTTTATTACAGAGACACCGCCAATAAGCGGTTTTTGGCTACCTTAATGCCCTCTGCAGGGCCTGTAGTACCGGGATAAGGTCACATTTTTGTCATGTTGCAGTGTTTTGGGGGCAACGAGGGGATTACGACTGAGGTGGCGCCCTGTGCTATTGCGTCAGGCAAAAAATCCTACCAGCATGTAGCTGAAACTTACGACAACGAGCACTTCAATGGCGAGCGTCGCTCCGGTAACCCGTGGCGTGCGTCCCCGCAGTTCCTTTTGGGCAGCTTGCAAATTCATAGACATCTCCTACACTGGTGAAACTCTTTGTATATACATACACTATAGACTAAAAAGTGCGGGACAAGCTATATACATGTGCTAAAATACCGAATCTTTTCGCTTATTTATCAAGATGTTGGAATGTCTAAGACGAAACTACTTAATATTCGCATTGACCCCGATCTCAAGAAGCGAGCCAAAAAGCTTGCAGAAGCCGACGGGCGCTCCCTTTCGAACTGGGTAACCAATTTGATTTCGAGCAAGGTAAAAGAGGCTGAAAAAGAGCAGAAGGCTGGGAAAAAGGATTAGCCGGGAACTGTTCAGGACTGGTGGCGGCGCTTGATTTCCTCAAAGCTCAGGTGCCGGACATCGTTGCCTTCCACCAGATATATCACTTCTTCACACAGATTTACCGCGTGATCCCCGATCCTCTCCAGGGCACGGGCACAACTGTTTACCCGCAACATATTTTTAACCCGCTGTGGCTGCTCCATCATGTGCGTCATGAGTAGACGGGTCAAGGTCTTGAACTCCCGGTCTATCTCCTTGTCGCGGGCAATGATGTCAAGCGCTGTGTCTACGTCCAGCCGGGCAAAGGCGTCCAGCGCACCCTGCAGCATGGCAGTAACCCCCTCCCCCAGATGCTGTGGTTCACTCTGGTAAGTCTGTTTGTCACGCATGTCAGATAGCTTCAATGCCATACGGCCTACTTTGGCCGCCTCATCACCAACCCGCTCAAGGTTGGCCACCATGCGAATAATGCCAACGACCATCCGCAGGTCGCGCGCTGCGGGCTGCCTGCGGGCGAGTATGTCAGTGCACTGGGCACTGATCTCCAGCTCCAGCTTATTGACCGCGTAATCCGACCCGGCCACCTTCCCGGCCAATTCTTCATTGCCGGAAATCAGCGCCTCGACAGCCGACTGGCACTGCTGCTCCACCAGGCCGCCCATGGCGAGAACACTGCGCCGCAGTGCTTCCAACTCGGCGTTGTAACTCTGGGAGGTATGTTGTTCGCCGCCTATTATATTTTTCATCCGAAGAATCCCCGGGCGCTGCTAGCCGAACCGCCCAGTAATATAGTTCTCAGTGAGTTCATGTTTTGGCATAGTAAATACCTGCTTGGTGTCACCCACTTCTATCAATTTTCCGAGATGAAAATACGCAGTCCGTTCCGATACTCGGGCGGCCTGCTGCATCGAATGCGTCACAATGGCGATGGTGTAATTTTCCTTTAACTCGTCTATGAGTTCCTCGATCCTTGCGGTGGCAATAGGGTCCAGTGCCGAACAGGGTTCATCCATAAGAATGACCTCCGGGCTTACAGCGATGGCGCGGGCAATACACAGACGCTGTTGCTGGCCGCCGGAGAGACCGGTACCGGGTTTGTCCAGCTGGTCCTTAACCTCACTGAACAGACTGGCGCGGCGCAGACTGTTCTCCACGATTTCATCCATCTCAGTTTTGTTGTGTGCCAGACCGTGGATACGGGGGCCGTAAGCCACGTTCTCATATATGGATTTCGGGAATGGGTTGGGTTTTTGAAACACCATGCCCACCCGCGCGCGCAGCAATACCGTGTCCTGCTCCGCGCCATAGATATTGTCGCCGTCCAGCGAAAAATCGCCCTGTACCCTGCAGATAGGGATGATGTCATTCATCCTGTTCAGGGTGCGTAGAAACGTTGACTTACCGCAGCCGGAAGGGCCGATCATGGCAATGACCTCATTGCGGCCGATATCCAGGGAGACATCCAGGATAGCCTGTTTGTCACCGTAAAAAACGTTGACATTGCGTGCACTCATTTTCGGGTTGTCGACGAAGGGGCTGCCAATGGTCTGGTAATCCGTGACGTCGGTGTGATCGCGTATATCCAAGGTTTTTCCTTCTTTAGCACCAGCCTGTGCAGCGGGTGACCGCGACCTGTCGTCACTCTTCATGTTCACTTCCCCTGCTGCCGATGGCATAAATTTCACTGTATCAGATCCTTGCATTGCGGCCTGCTTATTTCAGTTCAAAGCGCTTGCGAAGGTAAACCGCCAGCGCATTCATCACGATCAAAAATGCCATCAACACCATAATCGCCGCCGATGTTTTCTCGGTAAATCCGCGTTCGGGGCTGTCTGCCCATAGATAGACCTGTACTGGCAGTACCGTGGCCGGGTCCGTGACCCCCCCGGGAACATCCATAATAAAAGCAACCATACCAATCATCAGCAGGGGTGCCGACTCACCCAATGCCTGGGCCATACCAATAATCGAGCCGGTCAGTATGCCCGGCATTGCGACGGGAATAACATGGTGAAAAACAGTTTGCAGCTTGGACGCACCCACACCCAAAGCCGCCTCACGGATAGACGGTGACACCGCCTGAATTGCCGCGCGCGAGGTAATGATAATCGTGGGTAGGGTCATCAGTGAAAGTACAATACCGCCCACCAGGGGCGCCGACCTCGGTAAATCGAAGAAGTTAATAAATACCGCCAGCCCCAATAAGCCAAACACGATGGAGGGTACCGCCGCGAGATTGTTGATATTGATTTCGATGAGATCGGTAATGCGATTACGCGGGGCAAATTCTTCCAGGTAAACCGCTGAGAATACGCCTATGGGAAAGGCGATAGCGAACGTCACCAGTAGCGTAAAAAATGACCCGTACAACGCTACCCTGATGCCCGCCATTTCCGGTTCGCGAGAATCGCCGTTAGTGAAGAACGCAATGTTAAAGCGCGATTCGGTACGCCCCTCTGCCCGCAGTTGATCAAGCCAGCCAACCTGCAGATCTTTTACCCGACGATCGGATTCCGGCATAGCGGCATCAACCTGGCCTTTAAGATAGCTGCCCGCCTCGGCGTGTGCCCGCAACCAGATATCCGTCGTGCGCCCCAGAAGACCGGGGTTCTCGATGACCTTGTCGCGCAGGTTGTATTCTGCCCCAATACTCAGAAGGCGGTACAACTGCTGCTTGTCCTTGCGTCCGGAAACATCGGGGAACATATCGCGCAGGCTGGCCTTTATGACACCCTGGTAGTCCGCGGCGAAAAGCTGGTCATTGGTGGGGTTTTCCGGCACGTCCAGCGTATCGCGGTCAAGGTTTACGCTGACCTTGATAAACTGCTGGGTAAAGGCCGGTGAGCCCTTGCTGACGATGTCGGCCAAAAGAATGAACAGGAATACAAAGCCCGTGAGGACGGCCAGACGACCGTACCACTGAAAACGGCGTTCCCGTGCATAACGCTTTTTCAGTGAGGCCTGGATAGCGTCACTGTGTTTAAAGGATTCAGGTTTATTCATATTGCTCACGGTATTTCCTCACCACGTAGAGGGCGATGATATTCAGCACCAGTGTCACGAAAAACAGAACAAGTCCGAGGGCAAAGGCCGCCAGAGTTTTAGGGCTGTCAAATTCCTGGTCACCTACCAGTAAGGTAACAATCTGAACTGTTATTGTAGTGACCGCTTCCAGCGGATTTATTGTCAGCTTGGCCGACAACCCGGCGGCCATCACCACAATCATGGTTTCACCAATGGCCCGGGAAGCCGCCAGCAGGATGCCGCCGACAATGCCTGGTAAAGCAGCCGGCAATAATACTTTGCGAATGGTTTCGTTCATGGTGGCGCCCATACCCAGGGAGGCCTCACGCATGGTGTCCGGCACCGCGTTAATGATGTCGTCAGACAGCGACATCACAAAGGGAATAATCATGATACCCATTACAAGCCCGGCCGCCAGTGCGCTCTCCGAAGCCACGTGCAGGCCCAGTGATTCACCGAGGTTACGAATAAAGGGGGCCACGGTAAGCGCGGCAAAAAAGCCGTAGACCACCGTGGGAACACCGGCAAGAATTTCCAGCACCGGCTTGGTTATCGAGCGAAATCGTCGGGTAGCATATTCCGACAGATAGATGGCCGACATCAGTCCAACTGGCACGGCAATAACCAGGGCCACTGTGGATATCAGCAGGGTGCCAACCAGCAAAGGGACAAAACCGAAGGACCCTGAGGCGGCAACCTGGTCGGCCCGGATTGCCATCTGCGGACTCCAATCCAGTCCGAACAGAAAATCTGCCATGGGGATAGCCTGGAAGAAGCGAATCGCTTCAAACAGTACCGACAATACAATGCCCAGGGTGGTTAATACGGCCAGGAAAGAACAACCGAACAATATCCACTTTACGATGCCCTCCACATGATTGCGGGCACGCAGGGCCGGGCGAATCCGCCGCAACGCCAGCACCGCGCCCACCAGGGCCACCAGAAACACCAGCATCGCTTTCAAATTGCGGCTCGCCGCAGCCAGGTCCTGGTAGTGTTGCACTGCGGCGACCTGGGCTGCATCCAGCATGTCCGCGCCAGTAGGCCCCAGTGCCGTGCTGATGATCTGGTTGAGATATAAGCCCTGCTGATTAGCAGGCATTTCCCGAACCTGTTGTGGCAACTCGTTCAGTAGGAGGCTGGATAGAATGCTGGATTCAAATACCAACCAGAGAAGCAGCAGCACCAGTGCCGGCAACAGTGCCCACAGGGCAGCCATATAGCCGTAGTGTTTTGGCAAAGAGTGCAGGCTCCTGGCGCCACCCTGCCCCGAGGCAACAGCATGGGAGCGCTTGCGACCCATAAAAAAACTGATAAACGTCAGCGCTATCAGCACAAGAAAGACAGTGGTAGTTTCCATTACAGTCCCAAAAAAGTGCGCCGCACACCAGACAGGCCAGAGGCGGCGCTATGTCTTATGCCGGGTCTGTCTGCAGCCCGACCCAGGACAACTACATTTCCAACGGAGTCAATTCCTTGACATCAGCCTGAACTTGATTCAACTCGTCTTCACTCAGTGGTATCAGGCCCTTGTCTAAAAGGTAGCCGTCTTCACCCATGGCCTTGTTCGAAGTAAACTCCCCCGCATATTCCTGAATGCCGGGAATTTTACCTACATGCGCGCGCTTAATATAAAAGTACAGCGGGCGCGATACCGGGTAATCGCCATTTGAGATCGACTCAAAGGTGGGAATCACACCATCAACCTCCGATCCATGCACCTTGTCGCCGTTCTCCTCGAGGAAGCTAAAGCCGAAAATACCGACGGCATTCGGATTGGCAGTGAGCTTCTGTACGATCAGATTGTCGTTCTCGCCTGCTTCAATATAGGCACCGTCCTCGCGGATAGCGTAGGCCACTGTCTTGAACAGGTCCTTGCCCTTGGGCGCCTTACCTTTACTTTCCACAAACGCGGTATACACCCCTGCCGGCAGGCCCAGTTTCGCCATGGCTGCCTTGATCTCATCAGCCTGCTCAGCGGACAAATCATTCAGGGTTTTCAGCGCCGGAATACTCTTGGCACCGCCGCCCATCGCCAACTCGGCGAATGCATCCCTGGTGCCGGAAGTCGGTGGTGGTCCCAGTACCTCAATGGTGGTGGCGGGCAGGCTGGCGTTGACGTCCTTCCAGGTCTTGTTCGGGTTCGCGATCAACTTGCCGTCAGGGCCGGGAATATCCTTCGCCAGAGCCAGGTAGACATCCTTCAGGCTCAGCTTGAATACCGGCGCGCTCTTGGCGTTAGCCAATGCAATACCATCGTAACCCACGAGTACTTCAACGATTTCAGTCACGCCGTTCTGCTGGCAATCGTCATACTCGCTCATCTTGATACGGCGAGAAGAGTTGGTAATGTCCGGGGTATTGGCACCGACACCCTTGCAGAACAATTTCAGTCCGCCGCCAGAACCCGTGGACTCAATCTTCGGCGTTTTGAAGTGGGTAGAGCGACCGAAGCGCTCGGCGACCACCGTGGCGAAGGGATACACCGTAGAGGAGCCCACAATACTGATGGTGTCACGTACCGCCGCCTGGGCGACTACTGCACCGCCGATAAAAGCGGCTGCGGTGACCGCACTCACTAGATAATTTTTCACGTGATCTGAACTCCCTGTTTTCGACTGGAACGAATGACTGTATCGAGTGGGCCTTTGCCCTGAGTGCCCGATGAGAATTCTATGCCAGCCTTGTTACAGTAATGTTACAGGTGTCAGGCCTACTCAATCTGTCTCGCGCACCTGGTCTGCCATCTCCTCGAGGCGTCCGTGCCGCACATCCAGCCCCCGCACCAGATAGATCACGTGCTCCGCAATATTGCTGGCATGATCGCCTATACGCTCGAGACTGCGCAGCGCCCACATCTCGTTGATAATGCCGCCGATCGCCCGCGGATCCTCCATCATAAAAGTCATCAGGCTGCGCAGCGCGCTGCCGTATTCCTTGTCGACAATAGTGTCACTTTTAACCACCTCCACTGCTGCATGGACATCCAGCCGGGCAAAGGCGTCCAGCGCGCGACGTAACATCTCTGCCACATGCGTACCAATATGCCGAATTTCGATAAAATTACTGGGTGAGTTACTGGCTTCCGAAAGGCGCATGGCCTGTCTGGCGACCTTCGCCGCTTCATCGCCAATACGTTCCAGGTCGGTATTGACCTTGATAATTGCCACCACCAGACGCAAATCACTTGCCGCCGGCTGACGTCTCGCCAGAATGGAGGCGCACTGGTCATCGATAGACATCTCCATCTGGTTGACCTCGTGGTCTCCGTCGATGATCAACTCGGCCTTGCCACTGTCCATGGCAACCAGGGCTTCTATGGCGCTGGCCAGTTGTTGTTCAACCTTGCCGCCCATTTCAAGCATCTGGTTACGCAGGCCCTCAAGTTCGGCATTGAACTGGCCGGAGATGTGGTGCATGTAATCTTCTTGCTTCAACATTTACTCAACCTCTGGTATTGACGGTATGGGTCAGGCTACTGACGCGGTAGTCTGCTGTTCACGGGCAACCTGCCCCCGGGCTGGAAAGACCAGGCTAAAGGTGCTTCCCTGTCCCACCCTGCTCTCAATGTGCAACCGGGCGTTGTGGGTTGCCGCTACATGCTTGACGATAGCCAGGCCCAGGCCCGTACCACCGGTTGCCGAGGAGCGGCTGTCCTCTACCCGGTAAAAACGCTCTGTCAGTCGCGGAATATGGGCCGCATCGATCCCTATTCCCTGATCGGTCACTGTTAGCTGGTAGCTGCCCTCCGCGCGCTTCCAGCTAATGCGGACCACGCTGTCTGGCTTACTGTACTTGATAGCATTCCACACGAGATTGGATACAGCGCTGTATAACTCGCGATAATCTCCAGGCACCTTGAAGTCCGTGCCCAGCTCCAGTTCCACCTTGCACTCTGGTTGTGCAGTGCGTATTTCGTCCAGTAACTCCGCGAGCAAAGCGCCGAGATCTATAGGCGTATGCTTTTCTATGCCCTGTTCACTTTCGATACGGGAGAGCCAGAGAAGATCTTTCAACAGGTTTTCCATCCGCGCTGCCTGTTGCAGCATCTGCTGCAGCGGCTTCAAATAGCGTGGATCCAGGCGCTCCGTGTCACCGAGGAATGTTCCCAGATAGCCGCTAATGACCGTCAGCGGGGTTCGCAACTCATGCGAAACATTGGCGACAAAGTCTTTGCGCATATTTTCCATACGTACAGACGCTGTCACATCACGAATAAATAGCAGGCGGTCACCATCGCCAAACCGGGTAATTTCGACCCGCAGCCAGGTGCCGGCATCACCGGCCGTGCGGTACTGCAATGGCTCGCCAAAATTTCCACGGTTGAAATACTGAAGAAATTCAGGCGATCGAGCCAGGTTCATCAGGCTCTGGCCTGCATCAGCTGAGCGCAGCCCGAGCAATTCCTGCGCCGGGTCGTTAAACCACTTGAGTACCCCATGGTCATCGACAATTGCCACGCCGTCGCGCATCGACGCGAAAGAGTCCTGCAGGTAATCCACAGTGGATTGCAGGTCTGCCCTGGCTTTACGCCCTTTTTTCTGCTGCTGGTACAGGTGACTCAGAAGATCGCCCCAAATGCCGTAAATTTCGGGCGGGGACTGCTCCGGGTCCTGCAGCCAGATCTGTACCCTGCGCATTTGTATCAACCAGTGTACTACCAGGCCCACCAACGCGCCTGCTACTGCCCACAGGGGATGCCCATAATACCAGCCGAGCAACGCTGCTGCGGCGAGCAACATGGCGACCTTGAGTGCGGCGGAGCGCCAGCTCATCCCGGTTGCTGCGGCGGCACTATGCTACCCCCCGGGAGGAAAACCGGTACCCCGTGCCGCGCACAGTCTGAATCAGGTTACTGTAATCACCGCCGGGAGTCTGCAAAGCCTTGCGCAGGCGACGAATGTGCACGTCGATGGTACGTTCCTCCACGTAGACATTGGCCCCCCAAACCTGGTCCAGCAGTTGGCTGCGGGTATAGGCACGCTCCGGGTGCGACATGAAGAATTGCAACAGCCTGAACTCGGTGGGGCCCATGTCAATCGGGTCATCATCCACCAGCACCCGGCGGCTTTCGCCGTCGAGCACCAGCTTGCTCACCTGCATGCGCTCATTGACCTGGCCACCGCTGGATCGACGTAACAGTGCTCTCACCCGGGCGATCAATTCGCGCGGCGCAAAGGGTTTGGTTATGTAATCGTCCGCACCCACGTCCAGGCCCTGGATGACATTGTCTTCGGCTGTCTTGGCGGTCAGCATGATCACGGGGAGGTCACGGGTGGTCTCACCTCGCTTGAGTCGGCGCAGCATTTCCAGCCCGCTACCGCCGGGTAACATCCAGTCCAGCAACACGACATCCGGACGCTCATCTACCACCAGCGTGTAGGCATCGTGAATATTGTCTGCCTCGATACAACGAAAGTCTGCTATTTCCAGGGCCATGCGCAGCATGTCCCGGATGGCATTCTCATCGTCAACCACTAGCACCGTCGGTTCATTCATTGGTCACTTTTCCATCTGGCTGCGAAGTGGCCCTATTAGATGATGAAATTATGACAATAAAATGACAACGCCCCCGAAAGTGGGTTTCTAGCGGAGGCTGGCGTTAATGTTGACCAACATTTTGTTGCCGGGGCACAGCTCGCCCTCTTCCAGCTCATTCAGAGGCCGGTGTGAAGTCTCCAGCACCTCATGCAGGTCCCGTGAGTCTTTATCGAGGTAAATCAACCCGGTCTGGATAGTGCCCTCACTGTGATGGCTCATCAGCGACATCATGGCGGAACGCCGGTCAAAGGGGTTGAAATTCTCGACATCTTCGTACAATCGCAACACCGAACCGTCGTGCATGGTGACCTCGTGGGCGGCCCCGGGACGAGAACTGGTGGTAATTTCCTGTCGCATGGGCACGAAATCGACCGTTCCAGTGGCCTCAGCATGATCCCGCACAAACTCATAGCTCTTGGTGGATGCGGCGTTATTGTTGAAGGTCACACAGGGTGAGACCACGTCAATCAGGGCAAACCCCCGGTGGCTCATGGCGGCCTTAATCAATGGCACCAGTTGCTCCTTGTCGCCGGAAAAGCTGCGGGCGACAAAAGTCGCCCCCAGTTGCAGCGCCGTGCCACAGAGATCTATGGCATGAAAGGGGTTAACATCGCCTTTTTTACCGGCAGAGCCTTCATCTGCGGTAGCAGAGTCCTGGCCTTTGGTGAGGCCATAACAACCGTTATTCATGACCACGTAGACCATATTGAGGTTGCGCCGGATTACATGGGCAAACTGCCCCATGCCGATGGACGCAGTGTCGCCGTCACCTGATACACCCAGATAGAGGAGATCGCGATTGGCCATGGCGGCCCCGGTCGCAACCGATGGCATGCGGCCGTGTACCGAGTTAAAGCCATGAGATTTACCCAGGAAGTAGGTAGGCGTCTTGGAAGAACAGCCTATACCGGACAACTTGGCAATCTTGTGTGGCTCCAGGGACAACTCATGGCAGGCACGCACCAGGGCGCCGCTGATGGAATCGTGCCCGCAGCCCGCGCACAGCGTGGAGATAGACCCCTCGTAAGCCGCTTTGGTGTAGCCCAACTCGTTGACCGGTAGCTCGGGGTGTCGAAACTTGGGTATCTGGTAGCTCATGCATGTTCTCCCACACCGTTCGCCCGGACTTTCCGGTGCAGGGGCGTGACGTTATTCCCGGGCAAATGCTCCAGGATTTGTTTGCGTATATTGCGCGCACTGATCGGCGTGCCATCAAAGCACAGGACCGACTTCAGCTTGTCGGGGCCGAGTTCAAACTCTGCCATCAACAGCGTACGCAGTTGCGCATCGCGATTCTGTTCGATGACAAATACCCGCTCGTGACTATCGATAAAGTCTTCGACATCACTGTTGAATGGGAACGCGCGTACGCGCATCGCATCCAGTGCCACCCCTTCATTGGCAAGCTGATCAACCGCCTCCCGGGAAGATGCCTCGCTGGTACCAAAGTAAAGCACGGCCATTTCAGTTTCTTTACCACTGGAGATAATTTCCGGGCCGGGCACATACTCTTTGATGGTGTCCCACTTTTGCAGCAGGCGCAGCATATTGTTCTCGTACTCCTCGCCCTTCTCGGTGTACACGGCCTGTTCATCCCGGGAGCTGCCCCGGGTAAAATAGGCGCCCTTCTCGGGGTGCGTGCCGGGGTAGGTACGGTAGCAGATCGCATCGCCATCGGAATCCTGATAGCGCCCGTACCGCTCCATCGCATCCAGTTGCTCGGCATTGAGTACTTTGCCGCGGTCGTACTCCCGGCTGTCATCCCATTCAAGCGGATCGGACATATTGTCATTCATGCCCAGGTCGAGATCGGTCAACATGATGATTGGCGTCTGCAAGCGCTCTGCCAGATCAAACGACAGGGCACCGAAGTCGAAACACTCCTTGGGCGAAGACGGAAACAACAGCACGTGCTTGGTGTCGCCGTGGCTGGCGTAGGCCGCCGCGAGTACATCAGACTGCTGGGTTCGGGTGGGCATGCCGGTGGAGGGACCCGCCCGCTGCACATCGAACAATACCGTCGGTATCTCGGCAAAGTATGCCAACCCGAGAAACTCGCTCATCAATGACAGCCCGGGACCACTGGTAGCAGTAAATGCCCTGGCACCGTTCCAACTGGCCCCAATCACCATACCAATCGCCGCCAGTTCATCCTCCGCTTGCACGATGGCGTAGTTGCGACGACCAGTACCCGGGTCTATGCGCACCCGCCGCGCATATTTGTCGAAGGCATCCACTACCGAAGTAGACGGCGTAATGGGGTACCACGCGGCCACAGTCGCACCGCCATAAATGGCACCCAGTCCCAGCGCTGTGTTGCCGTCCAGCAGTATTTTGTCGCCCACGTTATCGGCGGACTTCACACGGATACCAATGGGGCAGTCGAAATTATCTTTGGCGTACTGGTGGCCGAGTTCCAGCGCACTGATATTGGGCAGTACCAGTTTTTCCTTGCCCTTGAATTGATCCGCCACCAGGTCTGTCAGGACCTTGAAATCCATGTCCAGAAGCGCGGCGAGCGCACCCACGTAAATAACGTTCTTAAAAAGTTGGCGCTGCCGTGGATCCTGGTACTTTTCGTTGCAAATGCGGGTCAACGGCAGCCCGATTATGGTGATGTCGTTGCGAATCAGGCGCAGATCAAGCGGCTTGGTATTGTCGTATATAAAATAGCCGCCGGGTTCTATCTCTCGGATATCCTGCGCCATGCTCTGGGGGTTCACCGAGAGAATGATATCCACTCCCCCGCGTCGCCCCAGGTAGCCTTTCTCACTCACCCGCACTTCATACCAGGTCGGCAGACCTTGAATATTGGACGGAAAGATATTCTTGGGGCTGACCGGCAGGCCCATGCGGAACAGCGCTTTGGCAAACAGGTTGTTGGCGCTGGCAGAGCCGGTGCCGTTTACGTTGGCAAACTTGATGACAAAGTCATTAACGGATTCGAGGCGCTTCATGCCAGAGTCCCCGCGACGTTATACAGGAATTTCTGCATATCCCATGCCCCTGTGGGACAGCGTTCGGCACACAGCCCGCAGTGCAGGCAAACGTCCTCGTCCTTGACCATCACCCGCTTGGTCGGAAGTTTTGCTGAGACATACAGATCTTGTGAGAGGTCCTTTGCTGGAGCCGAAAGCCGGGTACGCAAATCTGCCTCCGGGCCATTCTCGGTAAACGTGATGCAGTCAGTGGGACAAATATCCACGCAGGCATCGCACTCTATGCAGCGCACTTCCTCGAAAATTGTTTGAATATCACAATTGAGACAGCGCTCCGCCTCCTTGTAGCCCGTTGCCTGGTCGAAGCCCAGCTCCACTTCCAGCTTGCGATCCTTGAGTAACTTGTCCAACGGTGCATGGGGTACCGCGTAGCGCACGTCAGGTGCTACCGAGTTATCATAGCTCCACTCATGTACGCCCATTTTCTGACTGGCCAGATTGGTCAGGGGCGGCGGCCGTTTACTCACAGAATCACCCTGGCATACCAGGTCTATGCTAATGGCCGCCTGGTGACCATGGGCCACTGCGGTAATGATGTTTTCCGGACCGAAGGCAGAGTCACCACCAAAGAACACTTTCGGATTGGTAGACTGGAAGGTGGTCTTGTCCACTACCGGCATATCCCACTTATCGAACTCGATTCCCAGATCACGCTCTACCCAGGGGAAGGAGTTCTCCTGACCGATGGCCATCAGCACATCGTCGGCTTCCATAAAGACGAGATCTTCCCCGGTGGGTACCAGCTTGCGATTGCCCTCCGCGTCGTATTCCGCCTCTACCTTCTCAAAGGTCATGCCCTTGAGCTTGCCCTCCTCCACAATAAACTCTTTTGGCACATGGTTATTGTAAAACGGAATACCCTCCGCCATCGCATCCTCTTTCTCCCAGGGCGAGGCTTTCATGTCCTCGAACGGGCTGCGCACAACAACCCGCACATCTTTGCCACCCATACGCATGGAGGTGCGGCAGCAATCCATGGCCGTGTTGCCACCACCGAGTACCAGAACACGCTTGCCGATTTTATCGGTGTGTTCAAAAGCCACGCTGGCCAGCCAGTCGATGCCGAGATAGACATGATCGCGGGCGTCTTCCAGACCCGGCAGGTTCAGCCCCTTGCCGCGAGGCGCACCCGTACCGACGAACACGGCGTCGTAGTCCTTGGCCAAGACCTCCTTGAGGCTGTCTACCTGCACGTCAAAGGTGGCATTGACACCCATGTCGAGAATGTAATTGACCTCCTCGTCCAGCACACTGATCGGCAGGCGGAACGACGGGATCTGGCTGCGCATCATGCCGCCGCCGGCAAACTGGTTGTCATAGATATCGATGATGTAACCCAGCGGCGCCAGATCACGTGCCACAGTCAATGACGCCGGGCCCGCACCAATTAGTGCAATACGCTTGCCGTTCTTTTTCTTGGGGATGGCGGGCAGGCGATCGCGAATGTCGTCCTTGTTATCTGCGGCAACACGTTTCAGCCGACAGATCGCAACCGGTTCCTCCTCCACCCGCACACGGCGGCAGGCCGGCTCGCAAGGTCGATCGCAGGTGCGCCCGAGCACACCGGGGAACACATTGGAATACCAGTTGACCATATAGGCATCGCTGTAGCGCTGCGCAGCGATGAGGCGGATATACTCCGGCACCGGGGTGTGAGCCGGGCAGGCATACTGGCAATCCACTACCTTGTGGAAGTACTCGGGGTTCTTGATGTTTGTCGGTTTCACTTGTTAGCTGCTCGTTTTATTTCTGGAATTTTTACTAAGATGCAAGCACGAAGTGTGTCACAGGTATGCGCGCATTTCACCCGGACAAAGAACAATTTCCGCTAATTTCCACAATAGACTTTACTTGCGGCAGCCTAAAACCAGTCGGAGAACCAACCCTTGTCTTTCAGGTCTTCTTCACAGCCCTGTAACTGGCCCTGGTAGGTGTTCGCCCGACGCTGTACTTTGCGCGCGACATCCATCAACCAGGGCTTCTTGCGATAGCTGCCGCGACGGTATCCGCCGTGGCCTTCGTGGTACGCGAGATAGAGATCGTAGGTATCCTGCCGGCCGATACCATTGCTGCGGCGCGATTGGTCGTTATACCAGCCGATAAAGTCGATGGAGTCACCGAAGTCATCCCGGTCTGCGCTGTATCGCCCGGCGCTGCGCTCGTAAGCGGTCCAGGTAGACCCCAGTGCCTGACTGTAGCCATAGGAGTCCGAGGGACGGAACCAGGGAATAACGCCCAGCAGCTTGGTGCGCGCCGGCTTGGCGGTGGCGTCGAAACGCGACTCCTGGTGCATAATGGCCATCATTACCGGGATGGGGCTGCCCCAGTCGTCCCTGGCGTCCGCTGCCTCTTCGTACCAATCATCTTTTTCCTGGAAAATAGCACAAATGTCTTCCGTATTACGGGGCTGGGATGTTGTGCATCCCGTTAGCACGGCACTGAGTAACAGTACCGTGAGGACGCCGGCGCTGCGTGCACTCACAGCGCAACCCCATGATCAGACAGAAATGCTAGAAAGGCGGCTTCATCGATCACATCGATCTCCAGTTCATGTGCTTTTGCCAACTTCGATCCGGCACCGGGCCCTGCCACCACGCGTGTGGTTTTCGCCGACACACTGCCGGCCACTTTTGCACCCAGCGCTTGCAGATGTGCCTTGGCATCGTCACGTCCCATCTGTTCGAGTTTCCCGGTGACCACCCAGGTCTGACCGGATAAAGGTAGATCCTCGGTGGCTACCGTCAGGTTCTGCCAGCGTACACCTGCATCGCGCAATGCTTGCACCACGGCCAGGCTTGAGGCGGAATCGAAGAATTGTCTCAGGTGGTCAGCCACCACAGGGCCGACATCGCTCACTTCCAGCAGGCGTTCCTCAGACGCGTCCGTTATCGCCTCCCAACTGCCAAAATGGCGGGCCAGCGCAAGCGCTGTTGCCTCTCCCACTTCACGGATACCCAGCGCAAAAATGAATCTTGCCAGGGTGGTCTGTTTACTTTTCTGCAGTGCTGCGAGTAAATTATCAGCCGACTTCTCGCCCATGCGCTCCAGTTCAAGCAACTGTTCACGGCGCAACTGGTAGAGACTGCCGACATTGACCACCAGGCCCTCATCGACCAGCTGTTCCACCAGCTTGTCGCCCAGCCCATCTATATCCATCGCGCGCCGGGAGGCAAAATGCCTGATAGCGGCCTTTTGCTGGGCCGCACACACCAGCCCACCCATGCAGCGCACCACCGCCTCATCGGCCGCCCGCTCGACCGCGGAACCGCACACGGGGCAGCTCGTGGGAAATGCGATAGCTCGCGCATCGGCCGGCCGCAGCGCCAGCACCACTGACACCACTTTCGGGATGACATCGCCTGCCCTGCGAACAATGACCGTGTCGCCTATCAGGACGCCGAGACGCTCTATCTCATCACTGTTATGCAGGGTGGCATTACTCACTGTCACGCCGCCGACAAAAACCGGTTTCAGCCGCGCCACCGGAGTAATTGCACCCGTGCGTCCTACCTGAAACTCCACGTCCAACAGCTGGGTCATTTCTTCCTGGGCAGGAAACTTGCGGGCTATTGCCCAGCGCGGTGCTCGCGACACAAAACCGAGTTGCTGCTGCAAACCGAGATCGTTCACCTTGAACACAATGCCGTCGATATCGTAGGGTAATTCATCGCGTCTTGCCGCCAGATCAACATAGTATTCTGCGCAGGCCTCTATACCCTGCACCACACGCGACTCCGCGTTAATGCGTAAACCCCACTCCTGCAGGCGCTGCAGTACGGCGGCGTGACGCCCGGGCAATTCCCCCCCACTTACCAGGCCCACGCTATAGCTGCACATTTCCAGCGGACGCAGCGCAGTGATGCGCGCATCCAGCTGACGCAGACTGCCAGCCGCCGCATTGCGGGGGTTGACGAAAGGTTTTTCACCCGCCTCCCTGGCGCGCTCATTCAGCTGCTCGAACCCGGCACGAGGCATATATATTTCGCCGCGCACTTCCAGCACCGCGGGATAGCCACTGCCCTGCAAACGCAAAGGAACGGAGGGGATAGTGCGAACATTCTGGGTTATGTCCTCGCCGGTTGTGCCATCACCCCGGGTAGCGGCGCGCTCCAACACACCCTCGCGATAAAGCAGACTGACGGCAATGCCATCCAGCTTGGGTTCGCAAGCAAATTCCAGTTGCTCTCCGGGTGCTCCCAGGCGGTCCTGCAGGCGTCGGTTGAAATCGAGCATATCCTGCTCATCAAAGGCATTGTCCAGAGACAGCATGGGCACTTCATGACTGACCTGACGGAATCGATCAAGCGGAATAGCGCCGACACGTTGCGTGGGTGAATCAGATCTGAGCAGCCCCGGATATCCGGCCTCCAGCTCCGTGAGACGTCGGAAAGCGCGGTCGTACTCGGCATCGGGAACGCTGGGTTGATCCAGTACATAATACTGGTAGTTCCAGCTATTGAGCAGCTCCCGCAGCGCACTGACTTCCTGCTCTATCTCCGGGGAAGGCATCGGCGTGTCGTCGACGTCAGTGCGACCTGGCCAGCAGCCGACGCTCGAGGTCACGGATCTGCTGTCGGCAATGCTCCAGTGACTGCTTGCTCAATGCACTGCGCGACTCGTCCAGCACATCACCGTCGAGGTTGCGGGCCACCGCCTGGGCTGTTTCAAGCATATAATCGAACGCCTTCATCATATCCTCAGGGCCCGGCAGGGTGAGGAAGAAGACCAGTCCTGGTGTATTGAAATCGCCCATATTGTCGATATCAAATACCCCTGGCTGCATCATATTGGCAACACTGAACTGAATAGCACCGCGGCCGGCTTCAAACTCGTGCCGGTGGAAGAAGTTCATATCACCGAAGCGCAGATCACAGGCGAGCAGAATGTGCAGAATGTCCTCACCGCGAAAGCCGTCGCGGTTCCGCGCCATAACATTCAGCATAAAGACTTCAGGATCGATCTCCCGCGGCAATTTGCCGGGGTCCGCAGGCGTTGGACGCGAAGTGGACGAGGACATATCGCCTTTATCCGAGCTATGCATGCTCTCTAGCCAGTCGACGGTAGTGGGTTCTGCTTCGCTGTCTGCGCTGCTCATTCCAGCGATCAGTTCTTCGTCGTCGTCGGCAGGAGGCTCTGCGGCGGGGGTTTTAGGCTTGAGCTTGGCCGGTTTCGCCGCGGCCTGCTCTGCGGCAGCCTTTTCCCGTTTGTTGGCTTCCGACCTGTTCGTGGCGTTGATCAGGTCCCTGCGGTCGACGGTGCGGGCGCCGCCATTGGGCAGCTCCTTCAACCAGGCCAGTTGCTCATCCTTTGCCGTCTCACTTTCGATGGCAGGTGCCAGCTTCACTTTCACCCTCGGCAAACGCTCTCTGCGCACTCTGCGCCAGGCATCAAGCCCCACCGCCACAATCAGGATAACCCCGACCACGACCATCCAGTCACGTATAGTAAGATCCATTGCCCCTGCGCCGTACTCTCTGCCCGTTAAAACCGATTATCTATTTGACTCGCTAGCTTGCGGCCAGTTCTGCCGCCTCTTCCACATCCACCGATACCAGGCGAGAAACACCCGGTTCGTGCATGGTCACGCCCATAAGCTGGTCGGCGAGTTCCATGGATATCTTGTTATGAGTAATATAAATGAACTGCAACTTTTCTGACATCTCCTTGACCATGCGCGCATAACGTCCCACGTTGGCATCGTCCAGCGGCGCGTCCACCTCGTCAAGCATACAGAAAGGCGCCGGGTTAAGCTGGAAAATCGAAAATACCAGGGCGATTGCCGTCAGTGCTTTCTCGCCGCCGGAGAGAAGATGAATAGTGCTGTTTTTCTTGCCGGGTGGGCGCGCCATGATGGAAATACCCGTGTCCAGAAGATCGTCACCCGTCATCTCCAGATAGGCGTTGCCACCGCCAAATACCTTGGGAAATAATTCCTGCAGACCGATGTTCACCTTGTCGAAGGTATCGCGGAAACGGTTGCGCGTTTCCTTGTCAATTTTACGAATGGCAGATTGCAGCGTCTCGAGAGCCGTTTCCAGATCCTCATTCTGCAGGTCCAGGTAATTCTTGCGCTCAGACTGCTGGTTGTATTCGTCGATGGCTGCCAGGTTAATGGGGCCCAGACGGGCGATGCGATTGGCCACGCGTTCCAGTGAACGCTGCCACTCACCCTCTTCAGCCCCTTCAGGCATGCCAGCCAGAACCTGTTCCATTTCATGGCCACTCGCGGTGAGCTGCTTATGCAGGCTCTGGCGTTGCACCTGCAGTGACTCGTTGGCAATTCGTCGCCGCTCCAGTTCGCTGCGAACAGAGTCAGCACGGTGTTCGATAGCGGCTCTTTGCTGTTCTTTCTCACGCAGCAGGTGATCTATCTCAGCCACTTGCTGCCGGGCTTCACCCAGTTTGGCTTCCGCCTGCAGACGCAACTCCAGTTGATCTTCAAGTGCCTGCTTGAGGCCATCCTGGGGCTCATCGTTTTCTGCCAGTGAGCTTTCAAGGCTGTCGCGACGGCTGCGCAACTGCGCCACCTGGCTATTGGTGCGGTCTATGGCTTCGCGCATGGCGCCCAGCTGTGTGTGCAATGATTGATGCCGCATCGCCAGCTGATGAGCGCCGTCTTTGTCATGGCGGGCTTTCTGCCGTGCCGTATCCAGGGTGCTGCGGGTCTGGTCGCGCACAGACAATAACTCTTCCCTGTTGTGGGAATCGCTCTCCATGCGCTCTATGGCCTCGGCGAGTAGCTGCCGCGCCTCGGTAATGGCTAATTGTTCGCTGCGAAACTGTTCGCGGGATTCATCTATCTCCGCATTAACACGCTCGCGCCTGGCGCTGATTTGTTCCACCTTGGCCCGGTGGGCCGACAGTTGCGCGCTCAGCTCCGCGTGTTGGCGGGTACTTGCCTGAAGTTCCCGCTGCACGATCTGACGCTGCTCTTCCTGCTCCTCCAGCGCGTCCTGACTGGCGCGTTGCGCCTGTCCCAGAGAAGTCTCTCGTTGCTGCTCACTGTGCACAGATTCCACCAGTGCTTCCAGCTCCTGCTGGCGCTTGATGACACCACCCTGCCCGTCAGACAGCCGTGTTACCCGCAGCCAATTTGGCCCCAGCCACACCCCGTCGCGCGTGATCACAGACTCATGGGCAGCCAGGCGCCCGCGCTGGGCCAGTGCGCTGGCAAAATCCGGCGCCACTCGCACCCCGGCTAATAACGCATTGGCGCGCCCGCCACTTTGCACCTTGGATGCCAGGAACTCTGGCGCCGCAGGTTCCTCGCTGTGACGCTCCAGCAGAGCGAGCTGACCCTGTTCCAACTGCCCCAGGGTATCGCCCAATTGGCCGATATCGTCGACACATACTGCCTGCAGGTAATCGCCCAGTACAGTTTCCACTGCCAGCTGCCAGTCTTCCTCTACCTGCATTTGCTCCAGTAGACGGGGTTTATCGACTAACTGCCTGGCGGTGAGCCACTTGCCAACGGCCTCGTTACCATCCTCGGTGGCCGCCTGCTGCAGTGCTTCCAGCGAGGCCTGACGCCCGCGCATTTGCTGCAGGCGGGAGCGGACTTCATTGATCTCGGTAGACAAATCACCATTGCGCTCTCGCGTGGAGGCCAGTTGTGTCACCAGTGATTCACCCCGGTGCTCATGCTCCGCCATAAGCAGTTCGAGCTCTGCCAGCTGCTCTCCGAGAACGTCTATTTCGCCATCGGCGGAGTCCGGTGCAAGGGTCTGTTTTTCTTCCTCCAGTTGCCGGGTACGGTTCTGGATGCGCTGCAGCACTTGTTCCACATGGCGAATGCGCGACTGCTGTACTTCCGCCTGCTGCCGTGGTTCGGCCGCATGCTGGTTAAATTCGTCCCAGCGATGCTGCCAGTTGTGCATCGCTTCTTCCGCCTGCAACAGCGCTTCCGCTGAGCTCTCTTCCAACTCCTGTAGCAGGCTCAGCTCGGGGCCGATCGTTTCCATCTCGGTTTCCCAGCTACTGAGTTTTTCACTGTCATCACCCAGGTGGCTCTCTGCCTCGGACAGCCCGGTGCGCGTCTGCTCGAGATCCTCGCGCAGCTGGCGCCCCCGATCCTGCTGGTGCTTAAGGGTTTGCTCCAGGCGTGCAACCTCAGAGCCCAGAGAATAATACGATGCCTGCACCTGATTGAAGGCATCGGTGCGGTCACCGTGCTCTACACGGTGCTGCTCGATAGCGGTGTCAACCTGTTGATGCTCTGCGTGCACCGCCTCCAGCTTCACTTCCAGTTCGCCGATGGTCTGGCTGGAGGCCGCCACCTGCTGATCCAGCTCCCGCCATTGCAGAGCCTGCAATTGTGCCTGCAGCTCGCGCTCTTCGGTTTTGAATTCGGTGTATTTCTCCGCCGCCTGGGCCTGCCGCTGCAAATGCTGTAACTGGCGCCCCAGCTCGTCGCGAATATCGGTGAGGCGATCGAGATTTTCCAGGGTGCGGCGCATCCTGCTTTCGGTTTCCTTGCGCCGTTCCTTGTACTTGGAGATACCGGCGGCCTCTTCGATAAAGACACGCAACTCTTCGGGCTTGGACTCGATCAGGCGGGAGATCATTCCCTGCTCGATGATGGCGTAGCTGCGCGGGCCCAGGCCCGTGCCGAGAAAAATGTCGGTGATATCGCGGCGGCGACAGCGGGTGCCATTGAGGTAGTATTCTGATTGAGCTTCGCGTGTGACCAGACGCCTGATGGCGATCTCTGCGTAGCTCGCCCACTCCCCGCCAACACCACCGTCGCTGTTGTCGAACACCAACTCGATGGAGGCCTGCCCCACCGGTTGGCGATTGACCGAGCCGTTGAAAATCACGTCGGTCATGGATTCGCCGCGCAGGTTTTTGGCCGAGCTTTCGCCCATCACCCAGCGCACCGCATCGATGACATTGGATTTTCCGCAGCCATTGGGGCCCACAACTGCACACATATTGCCGGGAAAATTGACCGTCGTCGGATCGACGAATGACTTGAAACCTGCCAGCTTGATAGACTTTAGTCGCATATTACGTTAATTGTTTAATTTATCTTGCTGTTTTTTATAGCGTTTTTCCCGGATTTAATGATAAAACGCCCACCTCCGGAACACAAGATGTAGTGTATAGGCTTTGCTCTGACAACACTATGCCTGACACTCACAAATGCAGAAATTTGGAATATTGGGGTTAACCGCGGGGCTGTAACACGATTTCCAACGGTGCCAGATCAAGCGATGGGGCCAGTGGCCCGCCTTTACCCAACCAAGTGGCGCCCGCCTCCCCAGGGGTGCCGCCAGGGGATACCTGGACAACCACCACGATGGACTCCGTGCCAGATAATTTTTGACCCGCCATGGAATTGCTGTCGTCCAGGCGCAGGGTGAGGGGCAATTGCCCTGCCTGTAGTCGTTGCACAGCGATGGGCATTCGACTGTCGGAGTCGGCGTTACGGGCGAGTACAAAGACGGTATCGGAAGCTGCCAACTCTGCTCCCTGCGGCAGCTTAACCCTGACAGTAACACCGGGCGTGACGTCCCCGGCCGCGGGTTCTGCACTGCTATCTGCTGTAGCCACCGCTGCGGAATCCGGTAATTCCCCTGCGGCCACAAGCCGTTGACGCGCCGTCTCGACCACGCTGGCGATCATGCGGGCACCGTCGGAACCGGGCGGTTCAACTGCCAGCAGGCGCTGCCAATAGGACATGGCCGCCCGATACTGTTGCTGTTCAAAGGACGCCATACCCAGTAGACCCAGCGCCGTGCGCTGATGCGGATCGATGGCCAGAGCCTGCTCAGCGCGCAGTCTAGCCCCGCTACTGAGTTGCCGCCCCGCCGCCAGATACTCCGCCTGGGCAGCAGAAGCCAGCGCATACGCATCCTCTGGTAGTTCACGAGCCAGCGCGGCATAAGACAGCGCCGCCCGCGAATAGTCTTCCTGCCCCATGTAATAACGCCCCAACAGGTTCACGTAGTCCAGGTTTTCAGGGCGTTGTGCGCTGCGGGCTTCCACGCGAGAGATCAGTGCCTGCATTTGCTCCGGTGTGCTGGTCTCATCCAGAGTCTCCAATTGGCGGCTGATAACCACATCCGGTGCGGCGCCAAGCCAAAAGTAGAGTGTGCCGGAAAACACGACCACCAGCGGCAGCAGAACCCAGGCCGGGAAGCCCCCGCTAGCCGACGCGGGTGCAGCCGGCGTGGCGGCGCTTTGCTCGTCCTCCAACAGCCGCAGCCGCGCGTCTTCTTCCAGCGCCACGGCGCCCTCGCCTGCCAACTCGGCCTGACGCAGGCGATACCATTCCACGTTCGCGCGCTCCAGATCCGCGTCCGCACCACCGGTATACTTTCTGGGCCGCAAGTAAAACACACCGCTTAGCAACAGCAGGCCGGCACAGGCCAGGAAAAAAAGCGTCAAGAATTATTCTCCTTCTTTTCCAGCAAGCTGCGCAGTTGCTCTTCGTCAGCCGCATCGAGTTCGCCGGGTTGCAGCGCGCTTTTGCGCCGATTACGCAGCGTCAGCACTGCCATCAGGATACCGACCAGCAGCAGGAATACGGGTGCCAGCCACAACATTGCGGTAACACCATCATAGCGGGGGCGGTAACGCACAAATTCACCGTAGCGCGCCACCATATAGTCCAGGATTTCCTCGTTGTCGGCGCCGGCTTCCAGCTGCTGATACAGCAGTTTGCGTAAATCCTGCGAGATCGGCGCGTTGGAATCCGCGATGTTCTGGTTCTGACACTTCGGGCAGCGCAATTCGAGACTCAGCTGCCGATAGCGCAGCTCCAGCTCCGGGTTACTGAACTCGTAAGTCTCGATCACTGCCAGTGCCTTGGTCGACATCAGAAGCAGCAGGGACAGGCACAGCACACGGGACATCATCCGCCGACACCCCCGTTGCCACCCTCGGCAATCAGCTGCTGATAGAGCGGCTGTAAAATGGTCTGCCATACTCGCTCGTCAACCACACCCACATGGCGATAGCGAATAACGCCGTTAGCGTCCACCAGATAGGTCTCGGGCGCGCCGTAGACACCGAGATCCAGACCCAGCGTCCCTTCCCGATCGGTAATATTGGCGCGATAGGGGTCGCCCAGCTCCGTCAGCCAGCGCTGGGCAGCGGCATCCTCATCCTTGTAATTGATGCCATAGATGGGCACGCCGCTGGTGCCAATCTGCAACAGGTAAGGATGTTCCACCCGGCAGGAAACACACCAGGTGGCCCACACATTCAACAGCGCCGGCTCGCCGACAATATCCTGCCGCTGTATGAGGCGATCCTGCCCCAGTACCGGCAAACTGAATTCCGGCAAGGGCTGGTCGATCAGCGCAGATGGCAGGGACTGGGGGTCCAGTGACAGGCCGCGAAAAAGAAATATCGACATGACCGCAAAAATAATCAGCGGCAGGAACAGCTTCAGTCTAGGCGCCATGCAACGCCTCGCTGGCCGGTGCCGAGGCCACCGCGCGCACGCGCCGGTAGCGTTTGTCCGCCACGGTGGTAAACGCGCCAAACGCCATTAGAATCGCGCCCAGCCACATCCATCGCACCATCGGTTTGTAATGCAGGCGCATGGCCCAGGCGCCGTCATCGCCAATGGGTTCGCCCATGGCAACATACAGGTCCCGGAATAGGCCGCCATCGATGTCAGCCTCGGTCATGATCTGCCCGGTGGCGAGGTAACGGCGCTTCTGTGGTGCGAGTAGTGCGACGACTTCACCGTGACGGGTCACCTCGACGCGGGCCTCGTCGGCGACAAAATTGGCACCGCGTGCCGGCACCAGTTCCACGAAGCGAAATTCGTAGCCCGCGATGACCTCGATATCACCGGGCTTCATTTTGAGGTCGTGCTCGATATTGTATTGGCTGGTGGCCACAACCCCGGTGACACAGGCTGCGAAGCCCAGGTGCGCAACGAACATTCCCCAGTAGCTGGGGGTAATACGCCGCAGGCCGACCGAGAGCGATGCCGCCCCTCGCACGCGGTACCAGAGGTCGCGCAACAGGCCCAGCAGCAACCAGGATGAAAGCGCTACGGCGAGGGCGACCCAGACATTGTATTGCGCATTCAACAGCGGCAATGTGAGGCCGCACAGCACGGCAACTATGGTGGGAACAGCCAGCTCTGACTGCCAGCGACGGGTGGAATCCCGCTTCCAGCGCGACACCGGCCCCAAGCCCATAAAGGGCACCAGCAGCGCCATTAACGGCACGAATACCGCATTGAAATACGGCGGGCCCACCGAGTATTTGCCGGCTCCTAGCGCATCCATGATCAGCGGAAACAATGTGCCGAACAATACGGTAATCGTCGCCACCAGGAACACCACGTTGTTGCACAGTATCAGCGACTCACGCGACACCCACTCGAAACTCACGCGGCTGGATACAGCCGGCGCACGCAAGGCGTAAAGCGTCAACGAACCACCCACCACAAATGCCAGGAATATCAGAATAAACAGGCCCCGCGCGGGATCGGTGGCAAAGGCATGCACCGAGGTCAGCACGCCGGAGCGGACAAGAAACGTTCCGAGCAGACTCAGTGAGAAGGCAAAAATAGCCAGTAATACCGTCCAGCTCTTGAACAGGCCGCGTTTTTCTGTCGCCGCCAGAGAGTGGATCAAGGCAGTGCCCGCCAGCCAGGGCATGAACGAGGCGTTTTCTACCGGATCCCAGAACCACCAACCGCCCCAGCCGAGTTCGTAGTAGGCCCACCAACTGCCCAGCATGATGCCGAGTGTCAGGAACGCCCAGGCCACATTGGTCCAGGGCCGCGACCAGCGCGCCCAGGAGGCGTCCAGTCGGCCGCCCAACAGTGCGGCAATGGCAAAGGAAAAAGCCACGGAAAAGCCCACATAGCCCATGTACAACAGTGGTGGATGAATGATCAGCCCCGGATCCTGCAGCAGCGGGTTGAGATCATTGCCATCCGCTGGCGTACCCGGCAGCAGTCGGGCAAACGGGTTGGAGGTCAGCAGCATGAACGACAGAAAGCCCACCCCTATCGCGCCCATCACCGACAACACCCGCGACAGCATTAACAGCGGCAACTGGCTGCTGAACAAAGCGACCGCCGCCGTCCAGAAACTGAGAATCAGAGCCCACAACAACAGGGAACCTTCATGGTTACCCCACACCGCGGAGAACTTGTAGATAGGCGGCAGTAAACTGTTGCTGTTAGATGCCACCACCTTCACCGAAAAATCGTCTTGCAGGAAGGCAATGCAAAGGCAGATAAAGCTGATACTGACAAACACCATCGTTCCCACAGCCAGCCCGGGAGCCAAGGCCATCGCCCTGGAGTTGCGCCGCCACGCGCCCCAGGCAGGTACCGTGGCCAGAATCAGCGCGAGGCTAAAACCGATAATCAGCGCAAAATGACCGATTTCAGGAATCACTTGGCTTTCCCCTTCTGATCAAACCCGGACTGCTCCAGTGCAGCGGCCACTTCCGGCGGCATGTAATTTTCGTCGTGCTTTGCCAGCACTTCCGAGGCAATCAGCACACCCGCTTCATCGAGTTCACCCGAAGCCACGGCGCCCTGCCCTTCGCCAAACAGGTCTGGCAGAATACCTTCATAAACCACCGGTACCACGGCCTCGTAATCCGTGAGTTCGAAACTTGTGTGCAGGCTGTCAGCACTGCGAACCACGCTGCCCTCAAGCACCATGCCCCCGACCCGGATGGGCTGTCCCACCGGCGCCTTGCCCTGAGCGACCTCCGCAGGTGGGTAAAACAGATTGATATTACCTCGCAGCGCATACGTCACCAGAGCAATCGCGGCGCTGGAAAACAGCAATACGAACAACACCAGCACCAGCCTTTGTTTACGCACGGGATGCATTAATTATCCTCTCCTGTCGTTGTTGGACGACCTTGCTCACGTTTTTGTTCCCCGGCCAGTCGGAGAAGAATTTTTTTCTGCCGCCGGCCCGGAGCCAACAGGATTAACACCACTACCAGCAGACAGAGGCCGTAGGCCGCCCAGACAAACCCGCCGTGCCCGTCCATTACCAACGCCGCGTCGACACTATCGAAGTACATCAGGCGCGATACTCCAGTGCTATCTTCTTCACCCAATTCGTCCTGGCCTCTCGCTCCAGAATGTCGGCCCGCATATTCATCAACAGGCAGCAGGTGAACAGCGCATAGAACGCGGCAATCATCAGCAGCAGCGGATAGAGCATGCTGGGGTCGATACTGGACTCACCGGTGAACTTGATCGAGGCCGGCTGATGCAGGCTGTACCACCAGTCTACCGACTTGTAGATGATGGGAATGTTAACAGTACCCACAAGGCTGAGCACCGCGCAAGCCTTGCCCGCTGCCTCCTTGTTGTCGTAAGCCTCATACAGGGCCACAACACCGAGATAGAGAAACAGTAAGATCAGCATCGAAGTCAGGCGGGCATCCCATACCCACCAGGTGCCCCAGGTGGGTTTGCCCCAGATAGCACCCGTCACCAGTGCGATAAATGTCAGCGCTGCGCCTATGGGCGCACAGGCACGCATCGCCACGTCCGCCATTTTTATCTTCCAGATCAAACTGACAGCACCGGCGATGGCCATGACATAGTAGCCCGCCAGGGCAACAATCGCCGCCGGCACATGGATATAAATGATGCGGTAACTATTGCCCTGGCGGAAATCCGGCGCGGTGTATAACAGGCCCCACACCATGCCAACACACAATGCCAGCAAGGTTATTGGTAGCAACCAGCGCAGGATGGAGCCCGCTATGCGATACAGCCAGGGCGGGGAACCTAATTTATGAAAGAAAGACCACATAGAGGCGCGAATTATACAGTGCCCGCGGTGCGCCACAACAAACAGTTCATCACCCACTTGATTTCGCTCAATTGAATATCACGCGTCAACGCTGATTCTCAGTCCGGCAGCTGTGGCAAACGGCGCCAGCGCTATCGCCAGGCACAACATAGCGCCAAGAATTGCCAGATAAGGCCCTGCTGGCGCACCGGTTACCGCGTTTTGAACGGCCGCAGTGCCGAAAATCAGCACTGGCATATAGAAAGGCAGGATCAGCAGGGAGATGAGCATGCCGCCGCGCTGTAAGCCCACGGTCAGTGCGGCGCCGATTCCCCCCACCAGGCTTAATACCGCAGTGCCAATCAGCAGGCTAGCCACCATTGCGCCAATTGCCTCCACCGGCAGTTTGATCATCACGGCAAACAACGGCGATATCAGCGCCAGCAAAAATCCGGTGATCAACCAATGGGCCACAATATAAGAGAGTACTGACATATACAATGGTTGCGGTGCCAGCAACAACTGCTCCAGGCTGCCATCCTCAAAATCACTGCGAAAAACCGTATCTGAGGTGAGCAAGCTGGACAGCAGCGCAATAATCCACAGGATACCGGGCGCAAAACTGGCCAGCTTGTCTGGCGCCGGCCCCAGCCCCAGGGGAAACAAGGCCACCACCATGGCAAAGAACAGCAAGGGATTGCCAATTTCAATGGGGCGCCTGGCGGCCAATGTTAACTGCCGGCGCAGCAGGCCCAGGCAGTAAGTCGCCGTACCGGGTGCTGTGTTCCCGGCAAGACTCACAGGATCAACCCTTCGTCCAGCTTCAGCATTTGCACGCTATAGGCTACCTGCAGCAACTGATGGGAGGTCAGTACCACGGCGCCGCCGCGTTCGACATGACACAGCATCAGCTTTTCCAGTTCCGCCACACCGGTTTTATCGATGGCGGTAAAGGGCTCATCGAGCAACCAAAGGGGGCACTGGGATAGATATAGCCGCGCCAGGTTAACCCGCCGGTGCTGACCTGCGGACAGGGTGTTGCTGGGTACGTCTTCGTAACCGTAAAGACCAACGCTGGCCAGTGCAGCCTCTATCTCGGCGCTGCCGTAGCGCGCCTCTCCCGCTACGTGCCAGGCCAGGTTTTCACGGGGTGTCAGCAGGGCTTTCACGGCGGGCTGGTGGCCCAGATACAACTGCGCGCAATGGCGCTCGACGCGGCCGCTAAAGCCGTAGCGGGAAAGCCCTGCCAGGATACGAAGAAGGCTGGTTTTGCCGGCGCCGTTGGCGCCCTCAATCTGCACCAACTGGCCCGGGAGTATGGCGAAAGAGAGTTGCCTGAACAGTTCCCGCCCGCCCCGCTCCAGGCACAGACTGTGGACCGCCAGCAAAGGTCCACCACCCGGCACTATACGTTGACCACCTTAATTCCGGGAAAATACAGCTCGTTGTCTTCTGCGATTGCCGCGGGGGCCTCCCCACGCAGCGAGGTAAAATCAAACAGCTGGGTATCAGCCAGCTGCGATGGCGCGACATTGCGGATGCTGCGAAAAATCGTCTCTGTGCGCCCGGGATATTCTCGTTCCCAGCCGGCGAGCATTTTCTTCACCTGCACCCTTTGCAGCTTGTCCTTCGAGCCGCACAGATTGCAGGGAATAATAGGGAATTCCTTGTACCGCGCGTAGAGCTCCAGGTCTTTTTCCTTGCAGTAGGCCATTGGTCGAATCACCACATTCCTGCGGTCGTCGCTGCGCAGTTTTGGCGGCATGGCCTTTAGCTTGCCACTAAAGAACATATTAAGGAACAGGGTTTCCACGATGTCGTCACGGTGATGACCGAGGGCGATTTTGCTGGCGCCTATCTCCTGGGCAAAACCGTAAAGACTACCGCGACGCAGCCGGGAGCAGAGCCCACAGGTGGTCTGCCCCTCAGGGATGAGCTCTCGCACAATGCTGTAGGTGTCTTTTTCCAGTATGTGATAGGGAACACCGAGCGCGGTCAGGTACTCAGGCAGTACTTCTTCGGGAAACCCCGGTTGCTTCTGATCCAGGTTGACCGCCACCAGCTCAAAATCCACCGGCGCGTGCTGGCGCAGGTTCAGCAGGATATCCAGCATGGCGTAGGAATCCTTGCCCCCGGAGAGGCATACCATCACTTTATCGCCCTCCTCGATCATATTGTAATCGACGATAGCGTTGCCCACGTTGCGACGCAGCCGCTTCTGCAACTTGTTGAACCGTGTTTTGTCCTTGCGCGAAAGTTCTTGCACGATGTGGTCGCTGGTATAGCCCTGATTGGCGCGCAGTTTACTCGCTAGCGGGTCGGAGAGTCCATAGAACCTTGTTTTTTGGCGGGAATGCCATGACAATGTGCGCCCCAAAAGTCCGATACACCCCTAGCTACCCTGTGAGGAACCTATTCCAATGAAACAACCCGTTCGCGTTACCGTTACCGGTGCAGCAGGCCAGATTGGCTACGCACTCCTGTTCCGCATTGCCTCTGGCGCCATGCTGGGAGACGATCAGCCCATTTTTCTGCAATTGCTGGATATCACACCCGCAATGGAAGCGCTGGACGGGGTGAAAATGGAGTTGGAAGACTGCGCCTTCCCGCTGCTGGCCGGCATTGTCTGCACCGATGACCCGAATACAGGGTTCAAGGACACCGACTACGCTCTGCTGGTAGGCGCGCGCCCCCGCGGGCCGGGCATGGAGCGCAAAGATCTGCTGGAAGCCAACGCCGCGATTTTCTCAGTACAGGGCAAGGCCATCAATGACAACGCCAGTAAAGATATCAAGGTACTGGTCGTGGGCAACCCCGCCAATACCAATGCACTGATCACCCAGCGCAATGCACCGGACATCGACCCACGCAATTTCACCGCCATGACCCGGCTGGACCACAACCGCGCCCTGACCCAGATCGCCATTAAAACCGGCACCACGGTCAATGACGTGAGTAATATGACCATCTGGGGCAACCACTCAGCCACCCAGTATCCCGATCTGTTCAACGCAAAGGTCAAGGGCAAGCCTGCCATCGAGCTGGTAGACCAACAATGGTATGAGGATGACTTCATACCCACGGTACAGCAGCGCGGCGCGGCCATTATCAAGGCACGTGGCGCCTCATCCGCCGCCTCCGCCGCCAATGCGGCCATCGGCCACATGCGCAGCTGGGCACTGGGAACCGACGGCGACGACTGGGTTTCAATGGGTGTTTGCTCAGACGGCTCCTACGGCATAACCGAAGGCCTGATCTACTCCTTCCCCTGTCGTTGCAGCAATGGCGACTGGAGCATTGTCCAGGGAGTGGAAGTGGGCGAGTTCAGTGAGGCTAAAATGGCCGCCACAGAAAAGGAGCTAACCGAGGAGCGCGACGCGGTTCAGCACCTGCTGCCTTAACGCCGAGACATCTGGCCAGCCGCAGTAGTGTTGTAAGCTGAACCCATGACCGACGTGAATGCGCCAAAAGCCTACCACCACGGTAATCTGCGGGCTGAACTGCTGGATACCGCGATAGAGCAACTGCAAAGCGCCGGCGCGGAAGCGTTGAGCCTGCGGGCGCTGGCCCGCGCCGTGGGCGTCTCGCAGACGGCGCCCTACCGGCACTTTGCCGACAAAGGTGAGCTGCTTGCGGCCATGGCAGCCCGGGGCTATCGCGATTTGCTGGCAGCCCTGAACGCCGCTGGTGTTCAGTCACCAGAATGCCCTACCCGGCAATTGATTGGTTTCGCCCATGCCTACGTGGACTATGCGGGAAGATCGCCGCAGCTATTCAAGCTGATGTTCGGGCCCGCTGTGCAGCCCGCGGAACAGTATCCAGAGTTGCGTGAGGCCAGCCGGGAGACCTTTCTGCTGGTGCAATCGATTCTCCACCGGGGTATGAAGCTGGGCCAGTTCCGGGAGCAAGACCATGTGTATCTTGCCAACGCCGCGTGGGCCGGCATTCACGGATTGGCGACCCTGCGAGTAGATGCGCCCGAACTGTTCGAGCGCCACATCGACTTGCAGCGGCAGGTCGATCTGGGGGTACATACCTTTCTGGACGGCATCAAAAAAACTTAACGCCTGACAAGAATATCGCGCCGTATCACTCTGTTATTATTAAATAAACTAAACACGCCAAGCACTATCTGTTTGCGACTCCCGGGCACGGATAATGACCGCCAGCTCGCTCAGTTCATCCCGTAAATGGCTCTGTAAAATCGTAAACGCCTCGTCCGCGAGCAGGCGTTCTGCCACCAGATCGGCGAAGGCCGCTCGTCGCAGGGCCTCCATGGTGGCCTGGCGCGCCAACAGATCCTCCAGGCCCATACCATCCACATTCGACGCTAGACTTTCGACCTCCAGCAAATAGGCGTCCACCCGATTCTTCATGCGCCTGCGTATCAGTTCCCGAAAGGCGATATAGCCGGAGTAGAGAGCCAACATTAGCGTCAGCCCAAGGCTCAGTGCCTCCGCATACTCAACAAAAAATGGCGGTTCCTCGCGGCGGTAGTACGCTGTCGCACCCGGGTGGTAGGGCACCGTGACCATAGCGGGAGCGTAGTTCTCCCGGATGATGCGCGCCGGCAGGGAGTCACTGGCCTGTGGCCCTGCCAAACTGGAGCGGTTGGCAAAAATCAGCGCGGTGATGGCGCGGATCAGGATGTTGTTCACATCGGCGGGGGCAACCAGCAAAGCATCAACGCCAATGGTGTTAATTGCACGCAGCGGCAATCTGCCGTAGGTACCTCGTGGGATAGTCGAGCGCTTGAGACCGGGAAACAATAATTCCAGCGCGTGTGTTTCACCGCCCTCTTCACCGTCACTGCTCACAGAGATGAAACGAATGGCATCTTGCTGCGCCAGATCATGAATCAATTGCGACGGGATTGTCGCCACCATCATGGCTGCGTCCAGACTGCCGTCGACGAGGCCCGCGGCCGCCTCCGTTGGCGACAGAAAGAGTGACTCACCCACTACCACACCAAAGTGTCGCAGCAATCTCTGTGCCAGGGCCCGGTTGCCGGAGCCCGCTAGCCCTAGTGCTACCCGCTTACCCTGCAAATCAAATATCGATGTAATGTCTTCCGCGGCAGACCGGGGAACCAGAATATGCAGGGACTCCTCGAACAACACAGTCACCAGCCTGACATCGGCACTGAGGGTTTCATCGCCCTGCACAAAAGCCAGATCGACATCTACATCCGGGTCGGCCATCAGCTTGGCGTTTTCTACACTGCCATCGGTGATCATTACGTCCACCGCCGGAAATGCGGGCGTGTTATCAAACAGGCGTTGTAACGCTATGCCCACAGCATAATAGCTGCCGCTTGGGGGACCGGTGGCGACCCCTATAGATTGATGGGCAACCTCGTTGGAGATTGTGCGGTAAAGGTAGACACCGGCGCCTATAGCCAATATGGCGATCACAGCAGCTATGACTGCAATAGCAGGAACGGACGCCCCAACATCCGGAAGGTTGACAGACTTTCTTACACGCAGCAAACGCTCATCCAGCGACATGGTTGTCTGCAGTATAGGTCATAACATTTTACAACTCCCGCAGCAGTGCCACAGGCGGGCTGGACACCACCTTCCTGCAGCTGAAAACCCCCAGCCCCGCGATCAATGCCATACCGACACCGATGCCCAGAGGCCAGACGGCCGGAGAAGGAGCATAGCGCATATCCATCACCCATTCCTGCAGCACATACACGGAAAACTCTGCCGCCACCGTGGCCAGCAAGCCGGCGAACAAGCCCAGCGCGGCGAACTCGATAAACAACCCGCCCAACAGCAGACTGCGCCGCGCACCCAATGCCCTGAGTATGGCGCTCTCGTGCATTCGTGCATCGACGCTGGCCTGTACACCTGCCACCAGCACCAGCGAGCCGGCGGCGAGAATGACCGCGAGCACAAGCTCTATGGCGGACGACACCTGGTTGACGATGGTGCGTATCTGCTCCACCACCACGTCCATCTCAATCACCGTTACGGTCGGAAAACTACGTACAAACTGGTTAAGGAAGGCCTTGTCATCCGGCCCCAGGAAGAAACTGGTCATGAAAGTTGCCGGGTAAGGCGCCAACACCTTGGGGGGAAAAACCAGGAAGAAGTTGGGGCGCATGGATTGCCAGTCAAGTTCCCGCAGACTGGTAACTCTCGCCTCCAGTGGCTCCGAACCCACCAGGAAAGTCAAGGTATCGCCCACAGTCACACCAAGGCGCTCAGCAAACTCCCGCTCCACCGAGACCACTGCGTCCCCGGTCTGGGCCTGCCACCACTCACCGGCAAACAGCGTATTGCCCGGCGGCAGCTTGTCGGACCAGGTAAAGTTCGTCTCGCGCTGGCGGCGACCCTCCTCGCGGTCGTCTGTCTGCGGCAATTCCACGCCATTAACCGCCATGATACGGCCGCGAATCATGGGATATAAGGCCTCGCTGACGATGTCCTGGGACCGTAACATCTGATCCACCGGTTGCACATCCTCGGGCCCGATATTGATCATGAAGTGGTTGGGTGTGCCCTCGGGTAACTGCGTCTTCCAATCGTCTATCAGCGAGGTGCGTACCAGCACCAGTACCAGCAGTAACATGATGGCCATGGCAAATATCACCACCTGCATGGCGTTACTGGTCCCCCGCCGCTGCAGCCCCGCCAGTGCCAGGCGCCATATACTGCCGGCGCGCATGCCGACCAGGCGGCCACCCCTGAGCAGCGTGAGGGCCAGCACAAGACCAAGCAATACTGTGATAGCCAGCCCCGCCAGTACCGCCAGCGTCAGCTGCCAGTCCTGGCTGTATCCCCACATCAGCAGTGTGACGGCCGCGAGACCCAGAGCGTAATCGCCCAGCGTGCGGCGGCTCTCCATGGGCGCATCCCGGCGCAGCACCCGCAGCGGACTGGCCAGCCCCAGTCTGCGCAGCGGCGGCCAGGCGAAACACAACAGACAGGTAAGCGAGGTGGCAGCGCCTATCGCATAGGGCCGGATGCCACTGGGGCCGGGTTGTACTGGCAACTGATCCCCAAACAACTGGAAGAACAATGCCTGGATCGCCCAGCCCAGAAAACAGCCTATCGCCGTTGCCACACTGCCCAGTAGCAGCAAACTGCTGCCGTACAATCGATTGATTCGGGCGGAGGTGGCCCCCAGGCTTTTCATAATGGCGACATAGTCATTGTGCCGCTCGCTGAAGCGCCGCGCAGCCAGTGCAATCGCAACACCCGCCAGCACCACACCCAAACTGCCCGCAAGTAGCAAGAAGCGCTCGGCGCGCTGCAGCGCACTGCCAATACCCGGTTGCCCCTCGCTGACATCCAGCAGGCGCTGCCCGTCTTCAAGCTGTGGCTGTAACCACTGGCGATAGGTTTCAAGAGCCTCGGGCGGGGCAGCGTACAACTGGCGGTACTCCACCCGACTGCCGGGTTGCACGACCCCAGTGGCGGGAATATCCTCGTAGTGCATGAGCAACCTGGGCCCGTAACCCGAAAAGGTCGCAGCCTGGTCGGGTTCTGTGCGGGCCGCGGCTGCCACCGTGAATTCGGCATCGCCGACAAAAACCGTGTCGCCAATAGCGATATCCAGCAACGCAAACAATCGCGATTCCAGCCATACCTCCCCCGGTGCCGGGCCTCCGGTTGCGGGCATAACCGAGCCAAAAGGTTGCTCGCTGTAGGTGAGCGAACCTCGCAGGGGATAGCTGTCGTTCACCGCCTTGACCGATACCAGCTGCATGCCCTCGTCACCGGCGTATACCATGGACGGGAATACCAGGGTCAGGGCCTGCTCTATACCCTCTTCCGCCGCCTGTTCCAGCCAGGTTTGCGGCATTTCCCGTGAGCTGCGCACCACCAGGTCGGCAGCGAGAAATCGATGGCTCTCCTGGGTCAGGGCATTTTGCAGGCGCGTGGCAAAGGCACTGATGCCAGAGACTACACCGACCGCGAGAATAAGCGCCAGCAGCAGCACACCCAGTTCTCCGCCGCGCCAATCCCTGGCCAGCATTTTGCTCGCTGTTACAGACATGCGCCTTACTCCACCACCAGTTCGCCAGCTTCCAGGCAAAAGCGCCGCTGGCAGCGATCAGCCAATTGCTGGTCGTGGGTGACCAGCACCAGTGTGGTACCCTCCTCGCGGTTGAGCTCAAATAGCAGGTCGATAATATGGGCGCCGGTTCGAGTATCAAGATTGCCTGTGGGCTCATCCGCGAACAGTATGGAGGGGTGCGCGGCAAAGGCCCTGGCTATCGCGACCCGCTGTTGCTCGCCACCCGAGAGCTGACGGGGGTAGTGGCTCATGCGCGGCCCCAGGCCAACCCGCGCCAGGAAAGTCTCCGCGAGCTCACTGGCCCGGGCCTGGCCCTGCAGTTCCAGCGGCAGCATGACATTTTCCAGTGCGGTAAGCGCAGGCAACAGCTGGAAAGACTGGAACACAAAACCCACATGCCTGCCGCGAAAAAGTGCGCGCCCGTCCTCATCCAATTCACCCAGATCGGTATCGCCGATAATCACCCTGCCGCCACTGGCTTCGTCGAGCCCGGCGAGCAAGCCCAGCAAGGTGGATTTACCGGAACCGGAGGCGCCTACAATAGCCACGGATTCACCCGACTTGATTTCCAGAGTAATCCCTTTCAGTATTTCGAGTTCGGTGCCCGCGATGGGGATTCGTTTCTGGAGATTTTCAACCTTGATCATTAATCGTTCCCTTTACCCCATAATACGTGCGGGCTTCATTCCCGGATTACTGCTGCTTTTCATCTCGCTGGGTGCGCAGGCGCGCGAGCACCGGATCATGGTGCTGGGGGATAGTATCAGTGCAGCCTATGGTATGTCTCTGGAGCAGGGCTGGGTGGCGCTATTGGAGAAGCAGCTGGAGCTCGGCGTACCGCCCGTCGAGGTCATAAATGCCAGTATCAGCGGCGAGACCACCGCCGGCGGCCTGCGCCGACTGCCGGAGTTGCTGGTGTTGCACGAACCGAATATTGTTGTGATCGAACTGGGAGGCAATGACGGCTTGCGCGGTTACCCACTTGACCGTTTTCGCAGCAACCTTCTTGATCTCGTCACGCTGTCACAAGAAGCCGGAGCACAGGTGATACTGGTACCGATGGAAATACCACCTAATTACGGTAACCGTTACACAGCGGGCTTTCGCGACAGTTTTACGGACATTGCCGCCAGCACTGGCAGCGTACTGGCAACCTTTCTAATGGATGGCGTGGCCACCAACCCCGAACTGATGCAGGCAGACGGCATCCATCCGCGCGTTGAGGCACAACCACTACTGCTGCAAAATATTTTGCCCACCATCCAATCCGTGCTGAGCAACTGATGACTAACCTGGACTGGAAGCAGCTACAGGCCGCCGATCGTCAATCCATCTGGCACCCCTATTCATCCGCCACCGATGGGCCAGACATGGTGCCAGTGGTGGGCGCCGCCGGCGTCCACTTGCAACTCGCCGATGGCCGGCGACTGCTTGATGGAATGGCCTCCTGGTGGTGTGCCATTCACGGCTATAACCACCCCGCTCTCAATCGCGCAGTGCGGGACCAGTTGGGCCAGATGTCCCATGTGATGTTCGGTGGCCTGACCCACCCTCCGGCAGTGAAGCTCGCGCAGTTGCTTACAGGCCTGACGCCCCCCGACCTTAATAGGGTATTTTTCAGCGACTCCGGATCAGTAGCAGTGGAGGTCGCGCTGAAAATGGCGATCCAGTACTGGTACTCCGTAGGTAAGCCCGCAAAGCAAAAAATGGTAGCACTGCAAAGCGGCTACCACGGCGATACTTTCGGTGCGATGGCCGTGTGTGACCCCGTTACTGGCATGCATCACCTGTTCGGCGATATGCTACCCAAACATTTTTTCGTGCCCGCACCTGTCAGCGGTTTCGGTCAGCCCTGCCCCGACAGTGAAATGATCGCCATCACGGATCTGCTGACAGAACATCACCCGGAAATTGCCGCCATAATCGTCGAGCCAGTGGTTCAGGGTGCAGGCGGCATGCGCTTCTATTCGGCCGAATACCTGGTGAAGTTACGCGCCCTGTGCGACGCCTTCGATGTGCTGTTGATATTCGACGAAATTGCCACCGGCTTTGGCCGCACCGGCAAACTGTTTGCACTGGAACACGCCAACGTGGCACCCGATATTCTCTGCCTGGGGAAAGCACTGACTGGTGGCTATATGACGCTGGCTGCTACTTTGTGCAACGACCGCATCAGTGAGGGAATTAGCGCAGGTGAGGCCGGCGCCTTTATGCATGGGCCGACGTTTATGGCAAACCCGCTGGCCTGCGCCACCGCCATCGCGAGTGTTGAGCTGCTGCTGTCGCAACCCTGGCAGCGCAACGTACAACGCCTGCACGACGAGTTGGCGAGGGGACTCGCGCCCGCGCGGGAACTGGCGAATGTTGCAGAGGTGCGCACCCTTGGAGCGATAGGTGTAATAGAGCTTAAGCAACCGGTGGATTTGAGAAAAATACAGCCCATGTTCGTCAAACGCGAAGTATGGGTACGACCATTCGGCAAACTGGTCTACACTATGCCACCGTTTGTAATGTCTAACGAAAACGTTGGCACACTCACTGCTGCAATGGTGGACGTGGTTGCAAATCTCTAGGAGCTTTATTTGGTTACCTGGTTTACTCTCAACATCAATCAATAATAGGAAGTCGTTAAATGAAACTCAGTGCATTATTAGTCATTGTTTTGCTTGCTCCCCTCACCGCATGGGCAACGGACGCACCGCCCCCCAGGGTAAACCGGATACTGACTGCCGCCGAGCAGGCAGCACTAACGCCGGATGATGTCATTGTTGTATTTCAGCAGGGCAACGAACGTTTTGTATCCGGAACCATTACCAGCCGCGATCACTCCGCCATGGTGCGCGAAGCGGCGTTGGGGCAGCACCCCAAAGCCATCGTGCTGTCCTGCATCGATTCGCGCGTTCCGGTAGAGGACGTTTTTGATCGCGGCATCGGCGATGTTTTTGTCGCCAGGGTAGCGGGCAACTTCGAGAACACGGATATCCTGGGCAGTATGGAGTATGCCACCAAGGTCTCCGGCTCCAAGGTGATTCTGGTGCTGGGCCACACGGAATGCGGCGCCATCAAGTCCGCTATCGACGGCGTTGAGCTGGGCAACATCACCGCGCTGCTGGCGAGAATAAAGCCCGCTATCGACAGCACGGAATTTGACGGCGAGCACAGCAGTGCGAACGACGCTTACGTACGCGAAGTGACCGAGCAAAACGTGCGCCTCACTGTGGAGAATATCAGGGAACGCAGCCCGATCATTGCAGAGATGGAAAAAGCCGGCGAAGTGAAAATCGTTGGCGCAATATACGATATGCACACCGGTGCCGTGCAAGTGCTGGACTAGCGTGTAACAGCCAGGGACTAACAGGCGGCATGAATATTGCTAGAACTCCACCCTCGGGAGATGAACTGGCGAGCATGTATACTGACGCTGGCTGGATTAACGCCCCCAATCCGGAAATAATGACCCGGTCTGTCGAGTCAGGGTCAGAATGGTTTGTGGCACGAGATGAATACGGCTCTGCCCTGGGAATTGGCAGAGTCATTACTGACTACGCCAGGTACGCATTCATTGTGGACGTAATAGTCCTCGCAAAGCATCGAAGCGCTGGTATTGGTACCGCAATAATGAACGAAATTATCAGCGAATGCCGAAGCCTGGGTATCGACAGTGTCAATTTGTGGCCCAGTATAGGCAAAGTACCATTTTACGAAAAGCTGGGCTTCTATGCGTTGCCGCCAGAGCAACCGCACATGAAGCTGAAACGGGCTATTTAAGGGGACGGCATTATAGTCGCTACCCTTAAAAACCACTGTCTTCGTTAGCGCAATTGAACGTACATCACTTTGTTACCATACACGTCATTCGCATGCTGGATGTCAACCTCTCTGCCATCGGCACGCGAGATGAGTTGATCAACCACCTCAGACCTGCCATCTGCCAATTCGGCCGTCGATGAATCGCTGACCGAAAAGGTAACCTTACAAATCGAAGTTCTGCACTCCAAATCCTGAATCTCGACACTGGCAGTCTCGTGAACACCCTTCTCTACCGACTCAGCGTATTCACCCAAAGGTACACCGGAATCGCTATTGAACGCAGTTTCAGCTAATGCGTTGCGATTAAGCGCAGACATTTCGCCGGATTGCTGATCACTTTGGGAAAGAAGCGTGTGATAGTTATCGTTATCGCCATTTTTTTGATTGGGCGACCTTCGTAAAGATAGCTCATTAATGGAATCTTCAAGCGACGCAATTCTCTGCAGTAACTCCTCAGATCCACTATCTGCTTTTGCAAAGACCGTGTTGACTGGGTTGCTTGAGTTAGCAAACTGGCGAAGTTGCGCGCGAATATCTCTCACTTCAGAATGCAAATTCCGTATCAATAGCGTGGTCGTCACTTCGGCCTGCTTCAATTCTGCGGTTCTAACAGACAGGCGTTCAAGCTCGCTAGCTCCCTGAAAGTATTTCAAACCAAGAAATAATGACACTGCCACGAGCATGGACGTTGTCAACGAAGTAAACGTGGTTTTCATAGTGTCTATACGGCTATAGCCAGTTCACAAAAGTTACCGCGCCTTTTGGCGGCAGTATGCATCTGAGGCTTAAGTAATTCGAAGTGGTAGCGGGCACGATGGCTTCCCAGGCGAGTAAATTAGCATCCCCCGCTAGAAGCGTGACTGATTTGCCTATAGTCCGGACTGGATCGCCGAAAAAGTCGCTCTCTTCAAGTGCACACAAAAATTTCTCCGTGGTGGCTGCGCTCGTATTCTTGACCCCAACAGTTATATAGTAAGGCGCATAGTTAAACGGGATCTGCACCGGACAAACCACAGGGAAAGACGCGGTGGGTGATATATTAATAGCCAACCCATCTTGTTGCCGATAGAAGAGTCTCGTGTCCTCCCCACCCGGGTTTTTGGGATCGCACACATACCCATTCGTGAGAGTTGAAGTAAAGTCCTGCGACATCGTTTCCCCGGAATATATACCAACGCCGGCCAAAAGAGTTACAGAAAATAATAATCTACCAATAGCTCTCATAGAAAAATCTCCGATTTAGTTAGTTGCTTTCTCGAGACCAGTTAAATCCCCCTTTCTCAGAGCTGCCTTTAACTGGCGTGTCTGTGCAAGAGGTTTTCTCTGGTTCAGGAGCGTGCGGGGATGCCCCATTAGTGTTGATAATTCGACATTTTTTGATTTTTTACTGTCCTTGTAAACGTTCCATCAGTCGGTCATTTCTAGATGTATTTAGTGTGCACTACACTGAATACACTAGGTGAATCCTAGCAAAGTATCGGGGATGCTGTTAGACCGTTTTGTCAGTGAAATTCAAATTTATATGTGCGTGCGAGGTAGGTATATGTGCTCAGAGAACGGTGGCCAGGCGGAGGTACATTGCATCAATTCAGTACGTTGGTTTTCGACCGCGACGGTACGAAAAACGACATCAGCCTGGGTTTTTTCGAAGTATCAACAATCCTCTGCAGTTTTACATTTATCTTGAAATAAATCCTGACCTGCCACTGTGCACCAGGGAATTCTTAGCACCACAAGCGACTTAATGGATAGCGCCTCAGCGGGGTCCCAGGGTTTTTCCGACCATAACCCGCTAAATACATAGGGATATTTGGGCTTCAAACTTTCTGGTTTACACGCCGCCCTGATTTTCCTACCGTGAAAGTATGGAAAAAATGAAGATCTGAAGAACATAATATATACACTAACTCGAATAAAGCGAGGGCAGTTTCTCATTGTCTGTATGATAGAAACGGTAAGTCCAATTTGGATCCATAATTTTTGTTATTTTAAATTCCACCTGCATGTTTATGCCTGCCTCCGATCTGCCACGTGCCACATATCACTGCCCGCTGAGTATTTGTACTTTTTGTAATTGCGCCTTATTTTATGACAGCCTACGGCGTAGCGTTTTTGATGCTAAAGGAGATGAGGTGCGCAGGATGTGCTTGTTGGGTTTGGTAAGAGGAGAGTATCGCTGGCGACGTTGCACCATGCGAGCGTGTGTAACGACTACTGTTGGGATTCTCTCACTGGTATCCTTCGCGCCGCCCGTTCTGGCGGCATTGCCTACGGCGACCGACTTTGATCTCAATCACATCCGTGATTTGGCATCTTACTGATAGTAACAGGCTGAGATATGCTCTAGTGAAAACATTCGATAGAGACTACGAAGAGCCGTAAATGGACTATGCGTACTTTTGATGACGATCATGCAGTGTATAGATCGAGGCCGGGCAAGGGTCTGTTTGAGTTCCCGATAAACTTATCTTGGCCTGCCTCAATTTGTTTGACTACACTGGAGCGTACTGTCGTTTTTAACCGACGCGTCAGTATATCCAACGACCAGCCATCTGCAAAACCACGAGTGGAGAAACCTTATGCAAGAAGAACAAAAGCTCAAGTATTTGAAACTGGCACTTATCGTATTTGGCATAATCTTTATCGCTGGAATCTATGTGATGATGATGTGGGTTTGGCCGTCTGGTTGGGGATGGACTCCACGACAGCCCGAATACGAACAGATGATTATCGGTGTTTACGCTACCCTGGGCGTTTTTCTGATTCGGGCTGCAAAAGACCCTTTAGCGAATGCCAGCCTAATATGGTTCACGGTTTGGTCAAGCATTGTCCACGGTGGAATAATGCTGGTGCAGGCGATTGCCGATGAGACCGAGCGTGCAAACCTGCTGGGTGATATCCCGGCTTTGTTCCTGGTCGCATTTGTCCTGTGGTATCTCATGCCCAAGAGAGTCTAGTCGTTACGACAGAAACTCCCGCCAGGGCACCTGTGGCGACCAGCGCGCAATGTGCGGAGCCGGTCACCGGGTCCTCGTCTATGCCTACCTGGGGGCCAAAAAACCGGGAGACAAAATCACACTCGTCACCGGGGGCAGTGGCGATAACACAGTGTGTGCTGCCGCCAGTGTCGCGTGGCCACACAGGTTTACCTCCACCGTAGGTGTAAACCAGCGCAGTTCATGGCCCTGCTCGCAGGGCACCAGGAAAGCCGTCTCCGACAAATTGTTCTCCGTGGCGATAGCCTGCAGCGCGGTATCGTCCAGCCACCCCTCCAACGGCATCACCGCCGCAGGGTTACCGGCAAACACCTTGCTGGCAAACGCATCTACCTGGTAGATGGGCATTTCCATGGTCACTCCATTTTCTGTGTCATGTTCATTGCACATACCCGGGGCTGTTTAATATAGTGGCTACACCGGCAACCGCCAAGCGCAGATCCCCGCAATTATGTCGCATCGTGACCAGTCTCCACTGCAACTCAAGCTTTACGAGGTCATATTCGGCACTGAAACTGAAGCGGGCAAGTGGTTCGATCTCATCCTGATCGCGGTCATCCTCGCCAGCGTCGTGGTAATCATGCTGGACTCGATTACCAGCCTGGATGTTCGCTTTGGCAACCTGTTCCTGCAACTGGAATGGGTGTTTACCCTCATGTTCACCTTCGAGTACATTGCGCGGATCTGGTGCACGCCCAATCGCCGCGCATACATATTCAGCCTCTATGGCGTCGTCGACCTGCTGGCACTTCTTCCCACCTACCTGTCTCTGTTAGTCCCCCAGGCCGCCCCCCTGCTGATTATTCGCCTGCTACGGATACTGCGGATATTCCGGGTGCTGCGGCTGCTGCCGATGCTGAATGAAGCCAATGAGCTGGCGGCGGCGCTGCAGCGCTCTGGTCGCAAGATATTTATCTTTTTCGGACTGGTGATGATCATCGCCACCATTTTTGGCTGCCTGTTGTATGTCATCGAGGGGCCTGCCAACGGCTTCGATGACATTCCCACCAGCGTTTATTGGGCCATTGTCACCATCACTACCGTGGGCTATGGCGACGTCACACCTTTAACTACCGCCGGGCGCGCCGTGTCAGCCGCGGGCATGCTGGTGGGCTACGCCATTATTGCTGTCCCCACGGGCATCATCACAGCAGAACTGACCAACGCCCAACGCGTCAAGAAGATGCGCGACACCCTGGACGCGCGCAACTGCACGAATTGTTCCGCAGTGGAAAAAGATGCACACGCCCATTATTGTCGCCTGTGCGGCGCCGGCCTGCCCCGTCCCGGCCACGCCCCGGAAGACAAAGCGTCGAAGCCCTGAGCCGTCACACCTCGAATATAAAAATATTATCCTTTACAATCAATTAGTTATAAGAATTTCTTTACGTTTTACATGGCATTGTTCCGCTATACCGCCCTTAAACATTCCCGCCAGCTATGGCAATAGTACTTAGCCCTGCGCAGCCGCGAGCCGCTATAATACAGCCCGGTTTTTTACCTCCAGTAAACGCACCCATGGCTACACCACTGTTTTCCTATCGCAAATATTGGGCCGAATGCTTCGGTCCGGCCCCTGAACTGCCCATGTCACGGGCCGAGATGGACGCCCTCGGCTGGGACAGCTGCGACATCATCGTGGTCACCGGCGATGCCTACGTGGACCACCCCAGTTTCGGTATGGCGGTAATTGGTCGCCTGCTGGAGGCTCAGGGCTTCCGGGTGGGGATCATTTCCCAGCCCGCATGGGATAGCGCTGAGCCATTTAAGGTACTGGGCAAACCGAACCTGTTTTTCGGTGTCGCCGCCGGCAACATGGATTCCATGATCAATCGCTACACCGCCGACCGCAAACGGCGCAACGACGACGCCTACACCCCTGGCGACGTTGGCGGCAAGCGCCCGGACCGGGCCGTCGTGGTCTACAGCCAGCGCCTGCGCGAGGCCTACAGGGACGTGCCGGTGGTCATAGGCAGCATCGAGGCCAGCTTGCGGCGGATCGCGCACTATGATTACTGGAGCGACAAGGTACGGCGCTCAGTGTTGCTCGACAGCCGCGCCGACCTGTTGCTATACGGCAACGCGGAGCGGGCCATCGTCGATCTGGCCCACCGCCTGGCTGCCGGAGAAGCCATTAATACCATCCGCGATCTTCGCGGTACCGCATTTGTGCGCAAGCGTATTCCCGATGGTTGGCAGGTTATCGACTCAACCAGCATCGATATCGTGGGCCCCGTCACAGCGCCTATCAACCCTTATGTGGATGCCAGCAGCGCCGGCTGTGCCACAACGGCGGAGGATTCCCAGGCAGTGGTGGTCGAGCCCATCACGCTGATGGGCAATGCCACAAGCAAGGACAAGGCAGTCATACGAATTCCCGCTTACGAACAGGTTAAAAGCGACAGCGCCCTGTACGCCCACGCCTCGCGCATCCTGCACAAGGAAACCAACCCCTACAACGCCAGGCCGCTGGTTCAGGCCCACGGCGACCGTGAGGTCTGGCTCAATGCACCGCCGATACCTTTGGAGACTGATGAGCTGGACACGGTGTTCGAGCTGCCCTACACCCGGCTCCCCCACACCAGCTATGGCGACGCGCGCATCGCGGCCTACGAAATGATTCGCCACTCCGTTAACATTATGCGGGGCTGTTTCGGCGGCTGTACTTTCTGTTCAATCACCGAACACGAGGGCCGCATCATCCAGAATCGCTCGGAGGATTCAATCATCCGCGAGGTGGAACGAATCCGCGACACCTCCACCGCCTTCACCGGCGTGATCTCCGACCTGGGCGGCCCCACCGCGAACATGTGGCGGCTGGCCTGCAAGAGCAAGGAAGTTGAGGCGAAGTGCCGCAAACTGAGCTGCGTGTTCCCGGGCATTTGCAAGAATCTCAATACCGACCAGACACCGCTGATCAGTCTGTACCGCCGCGCGCGCGAAGTGGCGGGTGTAAAGAAAGTTCTGATCGCATCTGGCCTGCGGTACGACCTGGCAGTAGAAACCCCCGCATACGTTGAAGAACTGGTAACTCACCATGTGGGGGGCTACCTGAAAATTGCCCCGGAGCACACCGAGGAAGGGCCACTGGGCAAAATGATGAAGCCGGGGATGGGCAGTTACGACCGCTTCCGCGCCATGTTCGAGAAATACTCCAAAGCGGCCGGTAAAGAGCAGTACCTTATTCCCTATTTTATCGCCGCCCACCCCGGTACCAGCGACCGGGACATGATGAATCTCGCCCTGTGGTTGAAGCGCAACAAGTTCCGCGCCGACCAGGTGCAGACCTTTTACCCTTCGCCCATGGCCAGCGCAACCGCGATGTACCACAGCGGCAAGAATCCCCTGAAGCGTATTACTCGCAGCAGTGACACCATGCCCACAGTAAAAAAGATGTCACAGCGGCAACTGCACAAGGCCTTTTTACGCTACCACGATCCGGACAACTGGCCCGCCCTGCGCCTGGCGCTCAAAAAAATGGGGCGATCAGATCTTATTGGCAACGGTAAACTGCACCTGGTACCACCGCGTCAGCCAGCCAAACGTCACAAGCCAGTGCCAGCCACCGCTGGGCGCCCCTTTGCCACCCAACACAACGGCCTGCCTCGCACACCGGGACAGCGCAGGGGCAGAACAAAGCGTTAATGGAGAATTAATGAGCAAGAAATTTTTGTACCCCCTGGCCATACTGGCAATGGGTATTGGCCTTGCATTGTGGATGACCCTGAACACCCCTGAGACCACACCCACGCCTTACGAGCGGTTGACCACTACATTGCGTGTGGTCGAAGTTCAGCCCCAGGCGGAGTACCTGACGGTGACCTCCCAGGGCACGGTGGCTCCCCGCAGCCAAACCGATCTCATACCCGAAGTGTCAGGGCGCGCTGTTTGGGTTTCGCCCGCGCTGGTCGGCGGCGGTTTGTTCGAGCGCGACGAGGTATTGCTGCGCATAGACGATGCGGATTACCGCTCGGCTCTGGTACGCAGCGAGGCGGCCTTAAAACGTGCTGAAGTGGAGTTGGATTACGCGGCTGACGATCTCAAACGCAGCGAGAGCCTGCTTAGCAAACAACTGGTCAGCCAGCAACAATTGGACAATGCCCGCCGTGTCTCCTGGGTAGCCGAGGCAACCCTCAGTGAAAGCCGGGCAACTCTGGACCAGGCAAAGCGCGACCTGGCGCGCACCGAACTCAAGGCGCCCTTTGACGGCATCGTGCGCAACGAGCAGGTGGACATCGGCCAGTTCGTTACGCGCGGCCAGAGCATCGGCACCATTTACGCCACGGACTATGTTGAAGTGCGCCTGCCCATCGCTGCCGATCAATTGATTTTCCTGGGTGTTCCGCAAGTGACCCGCGGCGAGATCCCCAAGGCTATCCGGCCGCCGGTTACCCTGACCGCAGACTTTGGCAACACACGCATGCTATGGGAGGGCGAACTCGTGCGCGCGGAAGCGGAATTTGATGAACGGTCACAAATGCTTTACGGCGTGGCCCGTTTTTCGTCCGCCGTCAATGGCGCAGATGCCCTGCCTGTGCCAGTAGGCAAGTTTGTGCAGGCTGAGATTCGCGGTCGCAAGGTAGACAATATCATTCGCCTGCCCCGCTCCGCCATGCGCGACAACAACCAGGTATTGGTGATCGACAAAAAGAATCGCCTGCACTTTCGCCACGTCTCTATTCTCCGCCTCGAACACGATGAAATGCTGGTCGATGGGGGCCTGAACGCCGGCGAACTGGTGTGCGTTTCACCAACACAGACTGTTGTGGAAGGCATGCTGGTAAACCCTGTACTGGTGACGGAAAGCACCCTGTGAAGTATCTTATCGATTGGTTTGGTCACAACCCTGTGGCCGCCAACCTGCTGATGTGGATACTCATCGTCGGCGGCTTGCTGGCCCTGCCACGAATTCACCAGGAGGAGTTTCCCAATATTGAGGTCGATGCCGTCAGCATCACCGTCCCCTACCTCGGTGCCGCCCCCACTGAGGTGGAGTCTGGCGTGTGTATTCGCATTGAGGAGGCCATACAGGGCACAGAAGGTATCGACAAAATCAGTTCCAGTGCGTCAGAAGGCATGTGTAATGTTACTGCTGAACTGGTTGAAGGTGTGGACAAGACCAAGCTGTCCAATGATATAAAGAGTAAGGTCGACGCCATCGATTCCTTTCCCGCTGAGACGGAAAAACCGGTCACCGCGGAGATCTCGTACTCCGCCACCGTCCTGCAAGTCGCGATGTACGGCGACGCCGACGAACGCACACTGAAACTGCTGGGCCAGCAATTGCGCGACGACCTGGTTGCGCTGCCGGAAACTTCCCAGGTCGATCTGCTGTTTGCCAGGCCCTACGAAATCTCCATAGAGGTATCAGAACAGACCTTGCGCAGGCACGGCCTCACGCTGGCTGAGGTGGGGCGCGCGATTGAAAGCGGTTCCCTGGACATTCCCGGGGGTTCACTCAAAACCGAGGGCGGTGAAATTTTGCTGCGCACCCGGGGCCAGGCCTATGTGGGCCGCGAGTTTGAGGACATCGTGGTACTCACCCGCAACGACGGTACCAACGTCACACTGGGGGAAATCGCCACAGTAGTAGACGGCTTTGAAGACAGCGACCTGCGAGCGCGCCTGGACGGCGTACCCGCAGTGGCGCTGAAGGTCTCCCGCGTTGGCGAGGAAGACGTGCTTGCCATTGCCGAGGAAGTGAAAGACTATCTGGTGCAGGCGCAACGGGATTTACCCGAGGGAATTTCACTGACCATTTGGCAGGACGAATCCCAGGACCTCGTGGAACGGCTGGATGCCCTTGCCAAAAATGCCCGCAGCGGCCTGCTGCTGGTGCTGCTGGTGCTGACCCTGTTTCTGCGGTTTCGCCTCGCCCTGTGGGTTGCGGCGGGTATCCCGGTCGCGCTACTGGGCACCGTGGCCCTGTTTCCGGCCTCGGGCATCTCCATCAGCACCATGTCGGTAATGGCCTTCATTCTGGTGCTGGGTATTCTGGTAGACGACGCCATCGTGGTGGCCGAGCGTGTATACGCCTACGAACAAGACGGATTCGGGCAACTCGCCGCGGCTATGGCCGGTGCCAAGGATGTCGCGATACCGGTGATGTTTGGCGTGTTCACCACCATGGCAACGTTCATTCCCATCGTCAGCATTCCCGGCTCCATGGGCGGCTTTTTCGCACCGCTGGGGTATACCGTGATTCTCGCCCTGATATTCAGCCTGATCGAGTCGCAACTGATCCTGCCCTCACACCTGGCCCATCGCAAACCGGAAGCGGTGCGCGGTAGCGGCGGCGCACTTCGGGAGCGCTGGCTGACGTTGCAGTCAAAAATCTCGGACTCGCTGCAACTGGTTGCTACGCGCTACTACCAGCCCGCCGTGGAGCACGCGCTTGAGTGGCGATACGCCACACTGGCCATCGGGGTTGTCGTACTCGCCATAACCGCCTCATTGTTCGCCAGTGGCCGTATGAACTTCCAGTTTTTTCCCGCCGTCGAAGGCACACATCTGTACGCCGCACTGACCATGCCGGAAGGTACACCAGTGGAATCCACATCTCGCGCGGTAGCGCAGTTGGAGCTGGCCGCTGAACAGTTACGAGCGGAACTCGACGCGGACAAGGAAGAGGGCTCGCCGGGCATGATCAACCATGTCTTCAGTAGCATTGGCTCCTTTATCCCGAAGGGCAGTATAGGCGGCAGTCAGAGTTCTCAAAGCAATCTGGCGGAGATCGGAATCGAGCTCAACATGCCCTCTGATTACAAGGGTACTCTCGCCAGTGTAATGGCGAATCGTTGGCGAGAGCTAACCGGCGCCATTCCCGATGCCGTGGAGTTAACGTTTACCTCCCAGGCGTTTGGTGCGGGTAACGCCATCGAATTCGAGCTGTACGGCAAGAGCTTTGACACGCTGCGCTCTGCCGCCGCAGAACTGCGCCTGGCCCTACAGGGCTATAACGGGGTGTTGGATGTCACCGACAGTTTCAGGGCCGGCAAACAGGAAGTGCAGCTGGCCCTGTTGCCTCAGGCGCGCAATCTTGGCATCACTCTCGAGGACCTCGGGCGCCAGGTGCGCGAGGCGTTCTACGGTTATGAGGCCCAGCGTATTCAGCGCGGCAAAGATGATATCCGGGTGATGGTGCGCTTTCCGGAAGGAGAACGACGCTCTTTGGGCAGCCTGGAGTCCATGCGTATCCGCACGGCGGACGGCACCGAGGTTCCGTTCACCAGCGTCGCCCGCATCGAGCTTGCACGGGGCTATACCACCATTCGCCGGGTTGATGGCCAGCGTGTTGTCACGGTAACAGCCGATGTGAATCGTAGTATTACGCCGCCGGAAACCGTGATCAATGCGGTGATCAAGGGCGAGCTCGCCGATATTTTACTGCGCCACCCGGGTGTGAGCTTCAGTCTAGCCGGGGAATCGGAGGAGCGCAGCAAATCCATGGGCTCACTTGGCAGTACCGCACTGCTTGCACTGTTGGTGATATATGCATTGTTGGCGATACCCCTGCAATCCTATATGCAGCCGCTTATCATTATGAGCGTCATACCTTTCGGTGCCGTGGGAGCCATCATAGGCCACATGATCATTGGCATGGACCTCGTATTTTTCTCTCTGCTGGGCATTGTCGCTCTGTCCGGCGTAGTGGTGAATTCCTCGTTGGTGCTGGTGGACTACATCAATCGCCAACGCCAGTCCGGCCACGAACTCATCTGGGTACTGAGTCATGCCGGTAGTGTGCGTTTTCGTCCTATCGTGCTCACTAGCGTGACTACCTTTGTCGGCCTGGCTCCCATGATGATGGACAGGTCAATAGCCACAACGATGTTCGTACCCATGGCAACCTCACTGGGTTTTGGGGTGTTAATGGGTACCGTGGTCACCTTGTTCCTGGTGCCCTGTATGGTAATGGTGCTCGAAGACTGGCTGATATTCAGCGGCCGTAAAAAAATCGCGTCCGTCGAGCCGGAAGATGATTTGTATGCCGGAAATGAAGCCGGATAGACGCGCTCAGTTCTCGCCTGCAAGGCGGCGCTTGGTGTGCCGTGTTGCAGTCGCGTTGAGCGGATCGTCCGGCCAGGGATGCTTGGGATAGCGCCCTTTCATTTCCCGCCTTACCTCCTCGTAATTGCTGCCCCAGAAACCTGCCAGGTCGCGGGTAATCTGCAGCGAACGACCGGCAGGCGACAGCAAGTGAACCAGTAAAGTCACTTTGCCGTCGGCCACTGTCGGGGTTTCTTCGCAACCAAACATTTCCTGTAGCTTAACCGCCAATACCGGTGGGTCCTGACTGTAATCAACCGTTATCACCGAGCCGGAAGGCACCGCAATTCGCTCCGGTGCCAACCGCTCAAGGTCCAGCGGCAAGGGCCATGCCAGGCTCGCGTAGAGAATCGCTTTGAGGTCCAGGCCCTGGAAATCTTCCAGCCGCCGCACCTGACCGAGATAGGGCAGCAACCAGGTTTCAAGGTCGGCCAACAACGCGTCATCGGACAGGTCGGGCCAGCGATTCTCCACGGGCTGTTCAGACTCAACCTGCCGCAGCAGAGCAACCCGGCCACGCCATTGTTTCAGCGCGGGGGTCCAGGGCAGAATATCCAGGCCTTTCTTGCGCAGCACGCCCAACAAGGCCATATTCCGCGCCTGCTCCGACACCTGCTCCAGCGGCTCGCTGCTTAACTCGATACTGCCCACCAGACGCCGGCGCTGGGCGACAAACTGGTCGTTGCGATAATCCCAATGCACCAGCTCTTCGCCGCGCACCAGGTGCGAGAGAATGGCATGGAAAGCCTCTGGGTCCAGGGTGCATGCGCCGTAGATACGGTCTGTCGCCTCGCCTGCGTGCCCGCCTATTTCCGCCACGGCCAGCCAGGCCGATCCCAACAGGGAGTCCTCGGCTGGCAATATCGCGCTGCGGCCATTGCTCATCAGGTAGCGCGTACCATCACCGCCCTTGCGCAAATGGCCGATTCGATCAGGGTAGGCACTGGCGAGCAGCACGCCCACCACATTATCCAAGGGGACCCCAATAGTTGCGCGCCGTTGTTTGTGTGCTTGGTGATCCAGGCCAAGCCGGGCGAGTTTTCTCGCCTGTTGCCAGACGCGCTTGAACCATCCTTGCAGTTCCGGCGGGCAGCGCCTCTCCCCCATCAGTGTCGCAAGGCTGAGGGAGATATCGGCGCCCTCGGCCCCCAGCGGATTGCGCTCGGACAGAACAGCCGCCAGCAGACACGCAGTCTCCTGAGCATTGATGTCGCAGCCTACAAGCAGCATGTGAGCCAGGCGAGGATGCAACGGCATCTGCGCCATTCGCACACCCTGGGGCGTCAGTTGAAAGCGGTCCTCACGATTGCGGTATACCGCGCCGCAAGTCTCAAGCACCGCAAGCCCCTGCTGCATGGCCTGTTCCGGCGGCGGGTCCAGCCACGCCAGTTCGGCGGGCTCGTCCACGCCCCAGGCCAGCAGTTGCAGGGCCAGCGGTGCCAGGTCTGCCTGTAACAACTCGGGCGTGGCCTGCGCTACCAGCCGTTTATCCTGCTCCTCGCTCCACAGCCGGTAGCAATAACCGGGACCCAGGCGACCTGCCCTGCCCTCGCGTTGGCGCGCCGATGCCCGTGAGATCCTGCGCGTGGTGAGGCGGGTCATGCTGGTAGCACCATCAAACAAAGCCTCCCGCACCAGGCCGGAGTCCACCACCACTTCAATACCCTCGATGGTAAGACTGGTCTCGGCGATGTTTGTCGACAACACCACCTTGCGAATGCCCGCCGCTGTCGGTTCTATGGCCTGCTGCTGGCGCTGCAGTGACAGGCTGCCAAACAGCGGGGCGATCAAAACCTGCTCCTCGTCCGACTGCGGCAAGCGGCGGCTCAACTCACGGGCGACCTGCAGAATTTCGCGCTGACCCGGCAGGAAAACCAGAATATTTCCCCGGTGCGCGCCCAGGGCGTGCATCACAGCCTGCGCCGTGGGTGCAGCAATCGGGTCACGTAATTGATAGGCGGCGCCGTGCCGGGTGGTCACCGGGTGTTGCCTGCCGGATGAGGTAAGCAGGGGTGCCTCGCCTAGCAACTGCGCCACAGCCTCCCCGTCAAGGGTTGCCGACATCACTAACAGTTTCAGTGGCGGGGCCTCGCGGAACATCTCACGCCCCTGCAGTGCCAGTGCCAGGCAGAGATCGGAATCCAGGTTGCGCTCATGAAATTCGTCAAAGACAACCAGGGCGATATCTTCCAACCCGGGGTCCTGTTGTAATTGCCGGGTCAGAATACCCTCGGTAATCACCTCGATGCGGGTTTGGTCGCTGACACAACTGTCGAGCCGTATGCGGTAACCCACGGTTTGCCCTGGCTCTTCCCCCAGCAACTGGGCCATGCGGGTTGCCGCAGCCCGGGCTGCCATACGACGAGGTTCCAGCACCAGAATTTTGCGCCCGTCCAACCAGGGCTCGTCAAGCAGGGCCAGCGGCACCACGGTAGTCTTACCGGCGCCGGGAGGAGCCTGTAGTACCAGTTCGTGACGGTCGCGCAACGCGTGCTTGAGGTCTTCGAGCACCTCGCAGATGGGCAAGTCAGAGATGGCATCTGGCAACATTGTGCCATCTTAGCCGAGCCGGCGGCCTGCGGCCATGCTTTCCCATGCCCAAGCGGGGGCATTGGCGGGCGCATGACCCACGCACCAGCCTTGGGCAAGGCCGCACCTGAGTGGCGCAGGCGGCGGCGTTCTCGAACAGGCTGGGCAAAAGATTGTGTGGAAAAGTACCAGGCAAGCCGCAGTTATCGTCACATTACTGTCACATTAAGCGGATACCGTGCTCGGTGGCAGGGATATTGCAGTATCCTTCGCAATCACCGCGCACCACCACAATGGAAGGACCACAAAGTGACAAGCCTCGAACACGCGCTCAACAGCATTGCGCAGCCGCCAGTTGGTCAACCTCGCGTCGCGTTTTTCGACCTCGACAGAACGTTGATAGCGGGCTTTTCAATCATTGCCATCGCCAGGGAAACCATTCGCCACGCCGCCAGTAAAGGCGAGCTGCGACAGGCGTCGCGTGTGCTTAGAGGTGTGCTGCGCCACCGCATTGATCAATCTGGCGGGAACTACCATCGCATCGTGCGCCGGATCACCAAAGCCCTGCAAGATGTGCCGGAGCAGACCCTCGTCGAACTCGGCAAAAAAGCCTACATCAACAGCCTGGAAAAAAGTCTGTATAGCGAAGCCATCCGGCTGGTGGAAACGCATCGCGCTGCGGGCCACAAGCTGGTGATTGTTACTGCCGCCAGTCGCTATCAGGTGGAACCTGTTGCACACGCACTGGGTATTGATGAAATTTGCTGTACTCAGCTGGAGGTGAAGGACGGACATTTCACCGGCAAACTGGTGGCGCCGATGTGCTATGGCGAGGGCAAGGTACTGGCGGCCCGCCGTGTCGCGCGGCAGCACGGGTCGAAACTGTCGCAGTGTTGGTTTTATTCCGATTCCAGCGATGACATGCCGCTATTGAAGGTGGTGGGTTATCCCGTGGCTGTGAATCCCTCGGATAAACTGCGTGAACAGGCTGTCGCCCGCAAATGGCCACTGCTGCAATTCACCACCAGGGGTTATCCGGGTGTAGAAAGTGTCGCGCGCACAATGCTGGCCGGGCAAGCGCTGCTGGCAACCACCGCCATCGGTTTGCTGGGGCGCAGGCTGGGTGTGGGCGCTGATCGCAATATCAACCGGATGACCCGGCTTATGGGCGATATGGGGGCGGGTGTGGCCGGCCTGGACATAGAGATCGAAGGGCGTGAGCACCTGCGACACCAGCAGGCCACCGTGTTTGTTTTCAACCACCAGAGTCTGCTCGATTCGCTGGTGCTGGCGCATCTGCTGCGCAACGATGTGGTGGCGTTCTGCAAAAAGGAGATGGCCTCACATCCGCTGGTCGGCTCATTGTTGCGCCAGATGGATACTGTATTCGTAGATCGAAACGAAAAGAACCAGGGCGCTGTGCTGCAAAAGGCCCTGACCTTGCTGGCGAGTGGTCGCTCCCTGGTCATAGCACCGGAAGGGACCCGCAGTACGCTCGGTGAAATCCAGCCGTTCAAGCACGGTGCCTTTTATCTTGCACGCAAAGCCGGGGTACCCCTGGTACCAATAGTCCTGCACAACGTGAAGGACGCACTGCCCAAAGGCGGGCTACTGATCCGGCCCGCCACCATTCGGGTAACCGTCCTGCCACCAGTGATGCCCGGTGCTATAAAGAGTGTGCGCGAGGCCTGCCGTACCGTTGAAGACCAGTATATCCAGCTGCTGGGTAATTCACGCCACGCCGCGCTGCCGCACCGGCTTGCGGCCGTCAGCTGAGGCGCGAGCCACTACTGGGCGGCACCGCTTCCAGCTGCTAAGCTGGCTCCGAATACTTTCGGAGACACTGCGATGACATTACTGGCAATTGGCGTACTCCTGTTTGCGGGTGTGCACCTGACCAAGTCCCTGGCACCGTCCTTTCGCGCCGACATGCAAAAACGGTTGGGAGAGAATGGTTACAAGGGCATCTTTTCGCTACTGATACTGGGCTCGATCGCGCTGATCATACTTGGCTGGCGCAGCACGGTGCCGCAGTACCTGTACAACACAATTGCTGCAATGCAGGCTCCCGCACTGTTCCTGTTGGTCGTGGCTTTCTGGTTGCTGGTGGTGAGTTCCCGGCCCTCACGCGTGCACCGCCTGCTGCGACACCCACAACTTACTGGCGTGGGCCTCTGGGGCGTCGCCCACCTGCTGCTTAACGGCGACAGCCGCTCCCTGGTGCTGTTCGGCGGCATGGCCATCTGGGCACTACTTGAAATGTTCGCCATCAATCGGCGCGATGGTGCCTGGACAAAGGCTCAGCCACCCGCTCTGAGCGCCGACGTTATCAACCTGATCATCACCACCGTGGTTGTGGCGGTTGTCGTCTACGTGCACCCCTGGCTTTCTGGAATGCCGGTTATTGGCCCTCTACAGCAATGAGTGATATGGCGCCGCAAAGCACCGCCAGAATGGCCATCAAACGCATTGGGCGTGTCTACCGCTGAGGACAGATCAGGCACTTCTCTCCGGTAGCCTGCTTGGCATAGACCGATAGCGCCTCCAGCGACAGGGCCTCCGCCAATGACACCTCCTGGGTATAGTGGCTGGCAAATGTGGTCTTGATTTCCCGCGCAACCCTGCCGCGCAGTTCCATCATTTTCTCCATTCCCGCTTTTTGCAGGAAAGGGGTCAGCAGCCAGGCACCCACTGACCAGGCGAAGCCGAAATTGCGGGTGAGTACGGTGGGGCTGCGATCCAGGCCACCGTAGATATAGACTTGCTTGTGCACATCGGAGCCGTAACCGCTGTAAGCGGTCATTTTGCTCAGGGCCGCTGCTTCCATACAGCTCAGAATCTGGCTCGCCAGCTTACCGCCACCAGTGGCGTCAAATGCGAGGGTTGCGCCGGTTTCCTTGAGCGCCGCGGTCAGGTCGTCCATAAAACTGTCTGTCGAGGAGTTGATCACGTACTTCGCGCCCAGTTCTCGCAGGATTTTCTCCTGCTCAGGCTTGCGCACGATATTGACCAGATCAACACCGTCAGCGATACATACCCGATTCAACATCTGCCCCAGATTGGAGGCTGCCGCAGTGTGTACCAGCGCCGTATGGCCTTCCATGCGCATGGTTTCAACCATACCCAGGGAGGTGAGCGGATTGACGAAACAGGATGCCCCCTCTTTAGCGCTGGTGCCCTCCTCCAGCGGCAGGCATTGGTAAACGTTGAGGCAGCGATACTGTGCGTACATCTCACCACCCACCACGCCGACAGTTTTACCCATCAGCGCCTGTGCTGCATCGGAACTGCCGGCGGCAATCACTACACCGCCAGCTTCATTGCCTACAGCCATAGGTTTCCCCACCCTGGCAGCCACCATCTTCATTGCGGCCGGGGGGACATCCGCCGTGAGTACCGGGCGCTCAGCGCTGCCGCTGGCGCGAAAAGTGGTGGGATCTGCCGGCCCCAGCAACAAGCCCATATCAGACGGGTTTATGGGCGTGGCTTCGATACGTATCAGCACCTCGTCGGGGCCGGGTTCCGGCACTTCCACTTCCGCCAGAGAGAGTTCCAGGGTGTTATCTTCCTTAACCAGAGAGCACAGTTGTAAACCGGTTGTTGTCATGAGGGTAGCTCCGAAATATGTACAGAAAAATTCAAAAAAATCGACACATATGATACCACGCATTGCCCTCCTATAGCGGTTATAATGACCTGCCCGACTCCCACGACAGAACCACCTGATGTCAGCATTCGATAAAGACAACAACCCCCTTGGCGACAAGGAAGCTCTGGCTCGCCATATCGAAATAGCGCTGCAGGTCGAACCACCATCGGGCCTGGAGTTCGAGCTGAGTTATCGCATGGTCAAGCGGCTGTTCAACCCCATGATACTGGGGGCCGACAACATCCCTGACCGCCCCTGCCTCTTTGTGGGTAACCACTCTCTGTTCGCGCTGGACGGCTGGGTTATTGGCCCGCTCATGTCAAAAGAGCTCAACCGCTTCCCCCGCGGGCTGGGCGACAAGTTTCTCTTCGCCAACCCCAGAATGGCGGATTTCATGCTGAAGCGTGGCGCGGTGATGGGGCACCCGGATGTCTGCAGTGCACTGATGAAAGCGGGACAGGATCTGATGGTTTTCCCCGGCGGTGCCTACGAGGCAGTTAAACCCGCCAATATGAAGTATGAATTGCAGTGGCAGGAGCGTTACGGCTTCGTCAAGCTGGCCGCCAGGCACGGCTATACCATCATGCCTTTCGGCCTGGTAGGGCCTGACGAGTTTTATGGCCACCTGATGGAAGGCCAGGACATTCCCGGCTCTGCGCTGGGCACGCTGCTCAAACGTCTGGGGTTGCTTAACGACGATGTACGCGCAGATGTCCTACCCCCCATTCCGGTCGGCGCCCTGGGCAGCTTTCTGCCCAAACCGCAGCGCTGTTATCTGGGTTTTGGCGAAGCAGTGGATCTGGCCAGGTACAAGGGCAGAACACCCACAAAAAAAGAACAGAAATCTATTCGCAACACAGTGGCAGAGCAGATAGAAACCCAGTTGGCAGAACTGTTGTTCACCCGTGAACAGGTTAAAGGGGAAGACAGCTTTCTGCGGCGCCTGCTGTCTATCTAGCGGGCTACCCCCCTTACCGGGCAGCTTTTTTTACGCCCAATTCACCCAGAGTTGCCGCCATATCTTCAGCTGAGGTGGCGGGCGCGACGTCCCGATCAATTTTAACAATGGTGCCGTCCACGTCGATGTAAAAGGTTTCGCGCATGGCGTAACCCATGGTCAAAACCCCATAGGCATCGGCCACGCCTTTTGAGGGGTCGCTCAGCAGTGGGAAATCCGCCTCTGTGGACTCGGCAAACGCGATATTCTTGGCCAGCGGATCAACACTGGCCATGAAGTAGGCCACATCGTACTCCCGAATGAGATGGCCGTTTGCTGCGAGCGATTTACATTCCACAGTGCAACCACTGGTAAACGCCTTGGGAAACCAGGCGATAACTACCGCCTGCTTGCCCTTGAAGTCAGACAATATGTAGGTCTTGCCGTCGGAGGCCTGCAGGGTGAAGTCGGGGGCAGCATCACCCACCGCCAGCTCGCCCGCCTGGGCGCCCAGTGCAGCCAGGGCCAAACAACAGAATAGTGCCAGGGTTTTCATCGGTTTCTCCTCGATCAGGATGTGTAGGTAAACAGAGTGTACGCCTTTATTTCGCGATCGGATCGCTGCACCAGCGCGATACCATTTCACCTAGCTGATCCCGGCGTTCACCGGCCTTCCTGTCATTGCGGATATCCTCAAACAGCCTGGCCAGGCGCTTGTGTTCCTTGTCAGTGAGGCGTTCCAGCAGAGGCTGATTGAGATCCAGCGCCTCGCGATCGGCGTGGGTGCGGGTGCAGATCAGCCGCTGGTGCAGCAGCGCCCTGCCCAACAGCACAAAGGGAAAATTGACACTCTTTGAGGGCCCATAGGACAGCATATTGCCGCCAGTGGGTAAGCCTTTCACTTTGACCTGACCAATTTTGTCGGCGTATTTGCGTGCGCCCCAGATCCCGCTGACTGCGCCCCCGGCACCGGCTACCAGTGTGCCCAGCCCGCCCAGCAGGCCGCCTGTGGCCGCATCCACCATCATGCCGGTGCTGCCGCCCACCACCGCACCGGCAGAGGCCGCCGCGGTCAGCAGCGCCCGCTCCGACAACCCCCACAGATACCATTTTTCGATGTTGAACAGGTCCGACTCCTCCAGCGCGAGGGTGTCCTCAGACTTCTTCAGGTTGGAATAGTAATAAAGCTCTTCCACCCGTTGCCGACACTGGCGCTCTCTCTTCACCAGGTGCGCCTTGTAGCGTTCAAACAACAACTTCTGCACCGGCTCCAGCGGTAAACCCTCTGGCACTGCCTGCTCTACTTTGTAGGTAAGAGCTTCGACAATCAGGTCGGTGATATAGCTGCTTGCACCCTGTGCCTGCAGTTGCCTGTCCTGCTTCAGGATGGACACTGCCCGTTCCAGCGGTGCCCGCCAGGCGGGATCGAGATGGCCGAACAACTCCAACAGTTCCAACTGTTTGGTCACCTCGGCCCGGTGCGCATTGAACGTGCGTACCGTACGAAAAAACTGGCCCAGCCCCGCCGTCCACTCCTCGACAAAGTCCTCGCCCTCGATGGGGTTGATCAGCGCCAGACTGGGGCGCCCGCTCCAGCGCAGTATCTCCATCTCGGCCTCGTAATCAGCGCCGTAGGGCACCGAGCCATCAACCACGTAAATGATTCCCGCCCCGTTGACGATAGGCCGCAGCGCCTGGCACTCGTCGCGGTAGCGCGCATCCCCCTCGTGTTGCTCCACAAAGGCCTTTACCGTCTCCGGCCGGGCGGCGGCATCACTGCAATGAGCGTTGAGCCAGTCCAGTACCGAGCGTGCACGCTGCAGGCCGGGGGTATCCATTAGCTCGTAGAGCGTTTCGCCATCCACCTTCATGGGATAGCAGTGGGCTTCTTTGGTTGAGCCGGCTCTGGCGTCGATATACACCGCATCGTCTCGCGCCAGCGTGGCCACAATACTGGACTTGCCCTTATTGGGCCGGCCTACCACAGCAAACACTGGTGTTGTCATGCTGTGCGCTCCAGCGCCTGTACATCCACTACCGTAAACGCCAGGCCCCTGGCGAACAACTGCCAATCACCCAGACGGGTGGTAGACACGCTCTTGTGTGGTAGTGGCATCAGATAGAGCGTGCAGCGCGGCACGCTGGTGAAATTGCCGAGAAAATCGGCCAGGTCTGCCATCGGTGGCTCCCAGGACTTAACCGCCACCATAATATGCTCAACCGGCTTCGCCAGGCGGTCACCCAAGTGTTGCAGTTCCTCTGGGAGTGAGCCCAGCCCGGCGTTGACGATGTTACCTTCGGGCACTGCGGCAAACTCCTCAAACGCGGTGATATCCAGCGGGCCCAGGGCATTCGCCCAGTTCAGCAGTAGCAGGCGCCGGTCAATTACCGCCGGGCCCGATTCAGTCTCATGTGAATTGCCGCCGGCGCTCTCTCCTTGTGTTTTAACCAGCGGCGATTTCATCCGCGCCAGCACCCGCTCACTGCCGGGCAGCTGCGCAAAGGCGGCGCGCATCTGACGCCCATAAAAAAACTTCGACAACAGCCACAGCAGCAGGCGCGGCAACACACCGTAAGTGAGCATGGCCATGATCAGGAAAGGCCACCAGCCCCGCATATCCTCGATATTCGCCGGGCTCAGCGAGGTCACCGCCGGATGGAAGCGGCTGGCAAAAATCAGGTCGCCACTCACCGTTGCCTGTGGCAGCCAGGATGACCAGGGCAATGCGATCCACGCGGTTATCTGCTCCATCAGGCTGTCGCTCAATTGAAACGTGGAACCCCAGACAAAGGTGAAATCGCTGAGCGCCAACACCACAAAAAACCCGACGACAGCTCCCAGAGTAAAAAATGCCCCAAACTCCTGCCCGTAGCGCAAGAACACCAGCCGCAGCACCGACTGTGCCTCCCGTAGATAACGCCTGTCTGGAAGCGCCTTCGCCACCAGCCAGTGCGCGGGGTTCACTGGCAACACCACTGGCGCCCCGCCGCCCACCGTGCGCGCCATCACCCAGGCGGCCACCGCACACAGCAGCAGTTGTACAAGGACAAACAGCAGCAGGAACATAAACACGTTCACCAGGCCCCGCCCGCTGGTGAGCAGGAAGGCCGCCATGGAAGAAAAGCCGAAGAACAGGGCCAGCACCCGCGCCAATGCGGCAGCCGAAGCCTCGCTGAGCCAGTGGTCCTTGTGCGCTACTGGCTCTGCGCGCCGGGCGGAAACCGACACCAGCCAGCACTGCAATCTGGCGATATCATCCGTGCAGGCACAGTCTGCCGCAATCGCATGATCCCGCTCCCGCGCCACCTGCACGGGCACCGACTGATCGAGCTCAAGCTGCACTGCCAGCTGGTAGAGATCGGACAGCGCTGGGGTTGTTTTGGGCATCTGGGTCCTTTCGATGGCAGTTGACTACAATAGCAGCGGTAGTTTGGAGTACCCGGTGCGGGAATTGCAAGACCACTTCGAAGTGAAAAGAAAACCCCACATAGGCCGGAAATACCTTATTCTATGTCCCCGATCCCCATCCATGACTACGCGAGGTATTCCCAACCATGGCCAAACCGAACTACTCATTTGAAAAGCGGCAGCGCGAGCTTGCCAAGAAAAAGAAAAAAGAAGAGAAAAAACTGCAGAAAGCCCGCGCCAAGGAAGCCGAAGGTGTTGAACCCGGCGCAGAGCCAGCGGAAGACGATCCAGCTGCCAGCTAACTCTTGTGACCGCGAGTTAAAAGGGGCATAGTCTTTTGGTGCCCTGAGCGCGCTATTCCCGCACACCTACCTGGAGAAACCCTATGAAATTGACTCTGCCTCTTGTCGCACTGGCCACACTGCCCCCTCTCGCCTCAGCGACGATTGCCCAGGATATGGTCAAACTAATGGGCTCCGTGGACACAGACAAGGCCGCCGACTCTGTTGACACTGCAAAAATGATGAGAAAATAACCCCTGATATCGGCCGTTTCCACCCTGCAATTGAACCGAAGAAGGCCGCGCAGGCGGCCACTCGGCTACACACTATGACCAGCCGCCCCGAACAGAAATGGCCTTTTCGCTGGGAACTGCTGCTGCGTTATCGATTCATCGAAACGATTGCCCTGTGGGAAGGCAGGCTGACGACCCGCCACCTGTGCGACACCTTTGGCATCGGCCGCCAGCAGGCCAGCAAAGACATCAACAACTACCTGCGGGAAGTGGCCCCGGGCAATCTGGAGTACGACAAGTTTCTCAAGGGTTACAAACCCTCCCCTGGCTTTGAACCCAAAGTGACGCAGGGGCTGGCTGATGAATATCTGCACCTGATGGCGCGCAATAATGAGCTGATGAACGTGTTCGAATCGCTGTCTTTGAACATGGCGAATGTCGAGGTGCTGTCACAACCCGTGCGGGACGTTAAACCCCAGGTGCTGCGGCCTATCATGCAAGCCGCCCGTCTGCAGAAGCGTCTGGATGTAGATTATGTCTCCATCAATAACCCCGATCGCGAAGGCCGGATCATCGTACCGCATACGCTGGTGTATACCGGACTGCGCTGGCACGTGCGGGCCTGGTGCGAAAAGAATCAGGAATACAGGGATTTTGTATTAAGCCGTTTTCGCGACATTCCAGAAATCATGGATGACTCCAGATACGGTGTAGCAGGCGATACAGAATGGAACACCATCATTATCATCCGCATTATTCCCGACCCGCGCCTGAGGCGCGACCAGCAAGACGTGGTGGAAGTTGATTACGGCATGGAAAACGGTGCGCTGGAAGTTCGCACCCGCGCCAAGCTGGTACCCTATGCACTGAAGCTGCTGCACATCGACCCCAAGGAACAATTGTCTGACCCCACTGCGCAACAGATTATCGTGGAAAACAGGGACGAAGTTCTGCCCTGGTTATTTGGCTAATACGAGGCCCCCGTGACATGAGTGAGCACAACGAGTACGAAGAAGCGTTTTCCGAGAGTGGCTTCTGGACCAAGCTGAAAAAATACGCCAAAACTGCCGGCCGGGAGGTGGTGGAAAAAGCCCTGCTGCTGTTCTACGCCGCCCAGGAAGAGAAAGCGCCCCGGTGGGCCAAGGCGACAATTGCCGGCGCCCTGGGTTACTTTATCGTGCCTCTGGATGCGATAGCGGACTTCACGCCGGCAGTGGGTTACGCCGACGACCTGGGCGTGCTGGCACTGGCTATAGCGGCGGTGGCCACCTATATCAACGAGGATGTGCGCAGCAAGACGGCAAACAGAATGTCATCCTGGTTTGGCGATGATACAGTGCCGCTGGAAGCGCCGGATACCGCCGAGAGCGACACCTGAGCCCAGCGTATGCGCCTGTTATTGCGCGTCATTCGCAGTGGCATTAACATTGCCCTGCTGTTTTCCGCCCTGGTACTGACACCCCTGCTCGCCCTCTCACATTTCAGTGCTGGCCTGGCCGGGATGCTGGGCGGCTTTGCCGATAACTACCTGCCCCGCCCCACCCTGCTCAACACGGAGAAAAAAACCCGCGCGAAAGCGGAGGCCCAGTTGCGAGAGCAGCGCGAGCTGGCCGGGCGGGAACGCGCGGCAAAGCGCCGGGCCGCTGTAGCCAGCAATAAAACCGTGAGCAAAAAGGGCCAGCGCATATTGCAGCGCGGGGCCGGTGCACTGGCGGTAGGGTGGATGCCCGTGATCGGTATGGCAGCGGACGTGGTGTCACTCAGCGCAGACTATGCGGACGTATGCGCACTGTTTGCGACTATCGACGAGTTGTCGGCAATGCTGTACATGCCCGAGGCCAACCTTTACACAGACAACTACTGCGACGTACCCGAGCAGGGTATCGAGATCATCAGGGAATCGGCCGAAAACGCCGAATTCCCCTGGCATATGCAAGGAGCACCATGACTACCACCGCTGAAATAGCCGCATTTATCGCCACAGACTTTCCCCAGAATAACTGCATCGTCGAAGCCACGGGCGATAAGGGGGCTACCGTGCGCCATCATATTGGTCACAACGAATTGCGCCCCGGCGGCACAGTCTCGGGGCCGGTGATGATGGCGGTAGCGGATATCGCGCTCTACGTCGCCATTCTCGGTGAGATCGGCATTGTGCCACTGACCGTCACTACCAACCTGAACATCACTTTTCTGCGTAAACCCTCGGCAGAGAATGACATCATCGGTGTGTGTAAGCTTCTTAAAGTCGGCAGGACACTCGCCACGGGCGATGTTTATCTATACTCAGAGGGCGATGATCGCCCGGTAGCCCACGCGGTGGGAACATATGCCATTCCACCGACGAGGTCGTAAGTACGTATAAAAAAGGAACCCGGGACAGGCCCATGTTCTCGTTCAGCGGTTTGGCGGCGAGTGCAACAATATCAATGTGTATTTGCTTTTGATGAAACTTTGGTTTGAACGTAAGAACTGAAATATAGCCTGAATCAGCTGTCCTGCAGCCGCCGGAACCAGACCAGCGGTATCTCCCGCTGCACAGCCGCCAGATACTCGCCCTGATGCTTGTTAATCTTTACCACGCTCTCCCACAGCGCCTCGCGATCCGCATCCGGCACATCTTCCGCCATTGCCTCGAATTTCTCGGTGCCCAGCTGCACCGAGACCCGGGGATTCGCCTGCATATTGAGATACCAGGCGGGGTGATTCTCCATACCACTGTTGGAGGCGGAAACCGCTACGGAATCACAGTAGGGATAGCAGGCGATAGGTACTGTTCGTACCTTTCCGCTCTTGCGACCGATGGCCGTGACCAGCACGACATCGATCCAGCCCATGCGGGCGCCGTATTTGCCCCCCGACAGCCGGTACAACAACTTGTGTATTTTGCCGAAATATTTCCAGTTGATCATCCGTATACAATTCCCCATGAAAAAGCGTGTTTATCATACTATTACCCGACGGGGGCACAATGCTCACCACCAACGTTATTCAGCGTTATAGATCACCGGCATTTGCCCCTTCCATTTATCCCAAACATTCTGGTCTGTTATGAGCCGGGTCATAAAGTTGCCAACGTTGATTCTACTGGTGGTGCCAGCGTCAAATATCGCACTTCTAACGGGCGATGGATGAAGTGAATACTCCGTTACCTCAACCTCATCCGTCAATCCGTCCGGGCGGACGACAACCCATTCGACACGGGAATCATTTTGGCCTATTTCCGTTCGCAGAACATCCGCGGCCCTCTCATTGTCTACATGCGGTGGCAGTAACAACCGCAATAAGCCTATGACACAAGTTTGGCCGAGGGATATTCGCTCCGGAATATCGCGGTTACTATTACCCGTAGTATTCATCAAAATAAACTTAACGGGGGTGTCTGATTTGTGTTGTTTAACGGCCCGGCACAGCTTCCGGGTGGCGTCGGTAACAAGCCTGCGAGGCTGCCCATAAATGCCCTTGAAGCTCAAGGTGTGACCCAGACAAGAAACCATGGCGCTGCATCCGTCTACCAGCTGCGCAATGTCTTCATCAGCGAGATCACCAATATTGGCGCGCTCCAGGGACAACGCCGCCCGATCGCTAAACGCATCCAGCACGCGGCTTTCCGCTCTCACTACAGCTTTCACAGCGTTGCCGCTCTCCAACAGCTGGGCCACCAGCAAACGGCCTGTCGCGCCGCTGGCGCCGACGACAAGAATGGTCATATTTTAATCATCACAAAAACTTACCGTCTCAATATAAGCGATGGCGCTCATCGTTTACTATTATGTCGTGTATTTCCTGCTCAGTCAGGTCTAGCTTCCCGGCCCAACCAGTGAGCAAACTCGGCATGGTCTTTCCAGTCATCTCCCGTAAGGCCATGGACAAACACCGTAAGATCTTGCCTATTCGCATCCAGTCAGGCGATAGAGTTATCGAAATCTTTTGAGCCAAAAGTTACCTGACAACTCCAGCGCGGATGCGGACCAACCAACTTTTCATGAAACCGCCCGACACGGGGACCAAACTCTTGCGCTGAGGCATCGCACAATTTCTTGGCCAAATATTTGCTATTTCCATCAAAGTAGACGTGCGCGTGATAAGTCTTGTGGGAGTTGGTCGGTCTTTTGGGTTCTGTCATGGCATCTTATCCATATTCATAGCTCCCCATACCTATTTCGACTTCCCCCACGGGCTTTGCTCTCTTAGTGTTGACAGGTACAAACTCTCGACTTTATCCCTGGCCCACTGAGTTCTACGTAAGAATTTGAGTGAAGACTTTATGGATGGATCACTCTTAAAGCAATTGATGTTGATTCTCTCTGCCAACCCACTCCAGCCGTAGTGTTCCACCAACGTGGTTAAAACTGTCTCGATCGTAACACCATGTAATGGATTATTTGGTTGTTCTCTACTCATACGATAAACAAAACTCCAATGGTCTCGATGTCAGTATGCGCTCAAAATCCCAGACCTGTACCGCCTCCAAAGCTCGCCTCGCTTCGTTGGTTGTATACACACGAAACTCAGGGGAAGCCAGGGGTCTTTTTTGACGCCGAAAAACCTGAAGCGCGAAACGTTGATAACATCTTCCTGACTCGACCCAGTGTGCCCTTTTCCTCCAAATCGAAACAAAATACAAATAAAGAGATCGGTGACAACTGATTATCACGTATTTTGGGAATGAGAATAGCTTGTCACGGCCCCCTTTACCTCAATTTTTCGAGTGAAAAAATTGTGATTGCTCAAATTCGTCCGGTGCAGGTATCTGTCAGGCCATATGTTGCTAGCCACTGAATACCGTAAAGCTTAACCAGACATACATACCGTAACCGACCAGTAACATTCCGCCCTCAAGCCGGCTCAGGCGATTTTGCGTGTACAAAAACAAAAGCAAAATTAGAGACGACCCGAGCATAACCCATTGATCAAATTGTACAATTCTTTCATGAACTGGAAGCGGATGAAGAAGTGCCGACACGCCCAAAATGCCAAGTAAGTTGAAGATATTACTCCCGAGTATATTGCCAACTGCTACATCAGCGTGCCCCCGGATGGCTGCAATTACGGATATAGACAATTCTGGAAGCGATGTACCTACCGCCACTAACGTCAAACCGATCACAGCCTCTGATACATCAAAGTGATCTGCAATGCCAATGGCACCAAACAGCAGAACTTGAGAACCGCCAATCAACAACGACAATCCAAGAATAACAGTGACTACAGTCCATAATGCCGACCTCGAGTCAGAAGAAATTTCTGTTGATTCCGCCTGGTGTAGTTCACCCGCCGGTGCAGCGTGGAAGCGTTCGCTCCAATAGGCCCAAACCAGGTAAGTGACCAAGGCTACAAGGAAGATGGCAGCATGGGTTCGCCCAAGGGCGCCTTCCCAGGCCACAGCCAGAAATAATATGCTTGCAGCCGCTACCGTTACGGCGTCTCTCCTTAGCACCATTGGTTTCACCGCTAACGGCGTGATCACCGCGCAAATACCTAGAACTAATAGGACATTACAGATATTACTGCCAACGACGTTGCCAATGGCGATATCTGGCTGCCCTTCTATAGCAGCATTAATGGAGACCACCAACTCCGGAGCCGAAGTACCGAAACCGACGATCAGCAGACCGCTTAGCAAAGGTGACACGCCCAGTCGACTTGCTGCAGCCAGCGAGCCACGAATCAGTGCCTCACCGCCCCAGGTAAGCAGCCCTATACCCATAATGAGATACAAAATATTCAACATATATCCGACCTTCTGGACACAAACATTGATTCGCTGTTCATTTGTCAGCGCGCCCTCTCGTTTGCTTCAGAGGCGGCCCGGTAAAGTCAGCCGCAATAATTACCTCAACAAACTCCGCAATGAACTAAAGAAATCGGTGACATCTCACCGTGATTTCTTTTAGAGATGAGACTGGCTTGTCACCGGCCCGCCTATTCTCTAACGCTGTAATGCAGCCATCTGGTTTTCAAACTCTCGCATATCGAAATAATCCCGCCACTTGGTGAGTTTGTCGTTTTCAAACTCGAAAGTACCCATTACTGGCATAACAACGCGCTTGTCGCCAAAGATAAAGGTGTCTACTCGTTCCGTCATCACCACACCTCTATCATCTTCCGCGATAAAATTTAGAGCCCAGAAAATTTTCGTTATTGGTTCCATAAAGGGTTCGATAAAACCCCGAATCGCGTCTTTTCCGGTAAGCGGTTCCATCGGTATATTATGATAGAACGCGTTATCCGAAAATGTCGCCATAATTCCTTCAACATCCAGCGCTTCAAATTTGGCGATGAAATCGCGTACTTTATTGATATTTGACATAGTGATTTTCTCACAGACGACTATTGGGCAGGTGATTATTAAAGATCGAATTGGCGCAACATTCAATTACATTTTCCGGGGCGAGAGCATCATTAGTGCGCTGTAATTGGCCTTGTTAGGACTTGATGTCTTTTGAAAAGCCACCGCTGGACAATGCGTGTATAGCGTGCAATGTGATCAGGTACTGCTTCCAATACACAGGAATCTTTGCTTTGGCGCCGGCGGAAGTAAACCAGAAATCCAGCCCGCTGCTGACATAAAACTCATCAATTCTGGCAAGCAGTGACTGAACTTTTGATATGAGTGGCTCGCGTTCACTCGCCGCCACCCATTGCTTGAGGTGCTCCGCCGTATCGAACCGTATGATTACAGTATAGGTCTCAGTAATTCCTTTGATAGGACGTGCTACATGCCAGTCCAAATGCCCTGGCGGTGCTTTACAAAGCGGAGAAATCTATTCCAACCAACACTCGTACTCTGTATGTTTATCCTGATGTATTATTGCCCCTTGCGAATCTATTCGTGCGGTGCGTAGCGGACAGATGCGTAATTGTCTTCATCTGTCCGTCATACCAGGAAACCTGGCGACATCTGGTTCAGGCTCGATCCTCGCACTGTTCGCGACGAAGCAAATGAGGTGATAGTTACCGCAAAGGGCGAAAATTTCTAACTGCTGTTCGAGACTCCAGTGTTCTTGAAATCTCCCATAGGTATTGTCTTGAATCTTTGCGCCATTGCAGAGCTGATCTATGCAATCGATCAATAGACGTTCGTCTTTCGTCCAGCAGTCAACGGCATCTACCGTAAATCGGGTCGCTCGTACCTGTTCGCTGGTTAGTCCAGCGGCGCGAGCAAAGGTAGTGACATGTACTCCCCACTCGTATTCGCAGTTGTTATTCGCGGTGACTCGAAGAATAACGATCTCTCGTTCGCGAATAGTTAGCGGGCTCTCATCGTCCAGAAGATTAATCGCACCTTTAGTTGTCAGAAAGCGCTTACTGTTTGCAAAGACGCGAAACAACTTCAAAATGTATCCGTTCTTGTCCTGTGGGTATCGGGAAAATATCTCGGCGATCTCCGGTGCATAAGGCTGATCAATGGGCTCCAAAACATGCTTCATACAGACATCCGTGCTACAGTAAGTGTAGCGAAATGATAACGCTACATAATATGTAGCGTCAAGAGTATAACGTGATGAAAACAGCAGCTCGAGAATCCAAGACAGTTCGTCCGATCATGCGTCTTCTGGATATTCTTGGAAAACGTTGGTCACTAAGAATATTGTGGGAATTGCGTTCTGGAAGAATGACGTTCCGTGAACTAAGAACGCATTGCGACGACGTGTCACCCACAAGTCTGAATCAGCGACTCAAGGAGTTGCGCGAACTCAAGCTTATTGACCACGACGAGGAAGGTTTTGGTTTTACAAAATGGGGTAGTGAGTTGGGCGAACACCTTTTAACCCTTAATGATTGGTCTGTAGACTGGGATAAGGATTCTTAATGACAGCGAAGACGTAACTCAAGTAGGTAGATAGATTTAACCCCCGAGGAACGGCTACTCGAGGCATATAAAAACCGAAAATGGCTTGATTTTCACTCTTGATAATGTCGGCTTTGTGGTGAAAGCGGGGGTATCTTTGTCCCCCAGAATCAGGCCGAAAGTACCCCATGGACACGACCGCATTCCGTTGGAATGCCGATCAGTGAAAATAGCGAACCCTCTCTTTTAGTTTTTCGACGGATCGAATTGTCACAGGTGAGGCCTCTTAACGCTTGCAGCAGCGGGCGCGCGGTAAGCGCAGGCGACCACAGGGAGCGCACTGCCTACACTTGTAGGGTTGTTTTTGACACGGCATAAGCATGGGTTTTGACCTCTGACGGAACAAAGAGCAGTGCCGCCCAAATCAGTGCAGGTACTATTACTATATCGTCGAGTTGGCCCAGAACTGGGATAAAGTCCGGAATTAGATCAATCGGCGAAGCCAAATAAGCCAACGCAGCGAGAATCAGAAACTTTGATATCCGTGGCGTTCTCGCGTCGGTTGCAATGCAGCGAACATAGCGAACCTTCTCTTTTAGTTTCTCGACAGATCGAATTGTCACAGGCAAGGCCTCGTAACGCCTGCAGCAGCGGGCGCGCGGTAAGCGCCCCCCAATTGCCCGTACTGGTTATGCGGCATACAACTTCTGCACTTTCATTTTGGGCGATTGTTGCCGAGCAACCCAGAGGTCATACTGCACCTGTTGATTCAGCCAGCTTTCAGGTGTGGTATCAAAAGCAATGGCTAGTCGCAGAGCCATTTCGGGGCTAATACCCGCTCTACCGTTAAGAATAGAAGATAGCGTTTTGCGGCTAACCCCCAAACCAGTTGCAGCACCTGTTATTGTAAGGCCAAGAGGTTCGATACAAAGCTCTCGCAAGACCTCTCCAGGGTGTGGCGGATTATGCATTTGAATAGTCATTTTAGTGGTAATCCTCATAGTCAAGATCGACTGTGTCTGGCGTTTCGAGTTTAAAAGTGACTCGCCAGTTGCCGCTTACTCGAACGGACCAGCGCCCTTTGTACCTGCCTTTGAGCTGGTGAAGATACAATCCTGGAAGGTCTATATCCTTAATTTCAGCAGTAGCATGGAGCCTGCCCAATATTAGACGAAGCTTCTTTTCATGCGCTGCGTGTATCCCGGAGATTGAACCCTTGGGGAAGTAACGCTCCAGCCCTTTGTGCTTGAAACTTTGAATCATGCCGCGAAATGTAACCCATAACGTTACGGGTTACAACGATATTCGAAAAGCCGCATAACGCCGAAAGCACCGCCGGTCCAGCTTTGCTGGGTCCGTCTGCCTGCATTTGTTAGCGAGCAAGTTCATTGAGTGCTTCGATGGCTTTATCCGCAAGTTCTTTTTGAACAAATACATGATCATGGTAGTAACCTGCGATGACATTTGCGCTAATTCCATGCTCGCAGAGCTTACTAGAGAATGCTGCGGTCAGCCCAACTGCGTCAAGGCTAGAATGAACACCTAATGTGATCGCTTTGAAGACTGATTCATAACTTAGGTTTTTGTCATCGGCTTCGTTTTTAGGGATGACTAATGTAAGTCCCTCTGATTCTTTGATTGTAACCATTGGCTCCAAATCAACGTAATCCCCATATTGAGCATCTTGGAACGTGCAAAATACATACTCCCCGTCCATTAGAGCTGGGGACATAGATGCTACTAATTTCCCTAAGTTTCTTTCGCCAGTCATAGTTGATCCTGGTTTTACCCCGACATGACGGAGACTCAGTTAAGAGCGGTGGACTTACCCCAGTTCGTGGAGATATCTAGCCTATTCTATAGCTATAGGAAAAAGCCCATGAGTAACCATCGATTTACCCCAGAATTTAAGGACGAAGCCGTTCGTTTCCTTTTCTCGTTAGGCAATCTACCCATTTATTTATAAGCAATTGCTGCACTTGTGGGTCCAACTAGGCCTATGATATCGAAACGCTGAAAACCAACCTCACTACACCATTCACGAAAATTGGCTCCTGTATAATCGAAAGCATCACCAAACTCGATCAGCATATTAAGTGACATTAACAGACCAAACGCATTCTCCCGTCTGGCGTCATCTATTAAATTCTCAATGGCAATAAAGGCACCTCCCTCTGGAAGAGCATCATAAGCCTTCTTTATGAGTATCTTTTTCTTTTCAAGATTCCAATCATGTAAAATATTACCCATGGTAATGACATCGGCTTTGGGAAGATCGTCCTTGAAAAAATCACCCGAGATTACCTTGATTCGGTTAGTCAAACCTGACGTATCGATATGCTTTTGCGCATGTGGAGCGACTTCCGGCAAATCAAAACTACTAAATAGCAGGTGCTGATGGCGTTCTCCCACGATCCGGGATAAAAGTGCTAATGCACCGCCAACATCACCAACTGTTTGGTATTTGTTAAAATCGAATTGCTCAGCCAACTGCTGAATATTCGCTGCTTGAAAACCAGTCATTGCATCAAGAAATTCACCCAGGCGAACCTCGTCTGAATAAAGCTCCTCAAACAGCGGCTTGCCGCTATGCTTAATTTCGTTCTGCGCCTTACCTGTTTTAAGTGCGGTGCCGAGATCGTTCCAAAAACCAAAGAGACGTGAATTTAGCATTTCTGGTAATCCACCGATGTAAGTTGGACTTTTTTTATCCAAAAATGCCGAAGTTTCTGAAGTGTTTCTATACAGTCCTTCAGGACCATCACCTTCTCGATCAAGAAATTTCAGCGCAACCAACGAATCGAAAAAATCATACGTTCCGCGAGGATGAAGCCCAAGCGCACCACCAAGCTGGGATGCCGTCATTGCCTCTTCTCCAATTAATGAAAATAAATCAAGTTCAACTGCGGTAAGCAGCACCTTGGAAGCCCAAAAACCTGTCGCTGTTTGCATAATGTAACTTGGGTCGAGTTGAGCGTTCATTTTTCCTTCTCCTTTTGTTCTTTTTGCTTAACGCTTGCAGCAGTGGGCGCGCTGTAAGCGCGTCCGGCGACCACAGGGAGCAAACTGCCTGCGCTGTTGTTATGTGTGATACATGCGTACTGGTCTGAGATAAACCAGCACCCTCTTGTCTTTACTTGGACTATTTTCAGCTTCAACTTCTCCGTACCACTTTGACACGTTCATGTTTCGGAATGTAATCATGTCTAAATGCTCAATCGCGCCAGCCTTGGTTATCTTGTGGAGTTCGCAGCGCAACGAAATATACATATTCTCATTGCCAGGGTCGGATGCGAGAAGAGTCACCCTTTTTTCTCTCCGGATACTAGATTCTTTAGGGCTGCCAGCTAACATATTTAGCCGAATGTATTCACCGTCGAAATCTGGCCACACCAATGTTGATTGTATCGATCCATCTTTACTGCAGACGCTCAAGGTCGCGGCACCTGGAGCAGACAAAAGTTGTTGGTAGTACGCTGGAATATCGATGATTAATACCTTACTTGGGGAAACACATAACGCCAAGGTTTGGGGCGGACTGGAGCGCAGCGTAAGGCGTCCGGCCCCGTAGGGGCGCACTGTCGGCTCTTGTTGGGCGTCTTCCTCGTTGATAAAAACTTTCAACCTAGGATGTGGTTGCTCTATTCGAAAATATGGCAAAGGCCAGCAATAGTGCTCCCGACAATATTACTAGACTACCTATCGAGACGAAGAGCAGCGGGGGGTCGCCCGGAGTTAATTGTGCAACGGTATATACAACGTAATTCGCGGTTAGTTGATAAATTAGAGCCACCACGGGGGCGAGCCAAATATTGTCTAAACTATTTTTGAACAATGCAGCGCCTGATAAGTACAGATTGACCACTGCTGCGATAATGGCGCCCGCCCCCGACAATCGAATTAGTGCGAGGAGAAGAGTCTGATAATTTTGGTTCAGACTTTCCCATTCCACAACTAATGCTTGCGAGTGGTAACCCATAAATTCATTCGTTGTAATGTAAATGATTCCCAGACCCAGGTGATTGATGCCGCCACCTATTAAAAGGATCAATGCTATTTTGATGAGCATGTCGTTACTCCGTGACTAAAGAATAGGAGGCTTAGCAGCCTCCTCATAACCTGAATCTGCCATCCTATTCAATGCATTAATAAGCAATTGGATATCTAGATATGCATGTAGGCTGACTACTTTTCCGAAAACTAAACGAATAATACGAGTGCCATAGTTGACGTACTCAATACCATCAATAGGTGTTGCGTGATCGGTCCATTCGACTGCAACAGTCATGTTCCAAGGCCAACCCGCTACAGAAATTGAATGAATCTCAAAAGAAAGATTGGGGAAAAGGCGGTAGAGCCTTTGAAACCATAAACGCATGCTTTCGACACTGGTTCGGGTTCCATCTAAACAGTGATCGCCTGCGAACCGATGCTCTACAGTTTTTCCGACATCGGCCAGGACGGATTCGTAATCGCCACTGCTCAAGCAATCGAATACCGCCATAATTTTTCTCTTGACTATTGCCTGTAACATGCCTTCGTCCTCACGGATATGGAGACGCCCAACGCACGCATTCACCGGCTCGTCTGGTGCAATGCCTTGTTATGTTTTTTCAGAGGGAGATTCTTAACATACGATTCGCACATGCCCACCCATCCAAATAAGCTTACATCACTCTCAATTCCCTCAGGCAACACATATACCATTCCTTTCATAAATTTACCTGTAAAATCCATTTCTTGGGCATATTTTTGCTGTAAGCATTCTTCATAGCTATCGGGGCCTACACGAGCCATCAGCATCTCGCCCACAATGCCACAACACATATGACCTGAAATCATAAAACAAAGCCCCCCAAACATTTTTTTCACTTCCAGATCTAAACGATTTTGAAAATACTCCTATAGTCTCGTAGCTAAACCCTCATCATATGCCATCAATATGGCTTCCGATAAAAATAGTTAAAATATGTATTCCCATAATTATCTGGACCAACCAGGCAATTGAATAAACATTCCTTCTCAGCATAGGTTTACAAGTTAGATACGCATAACTGTGTGCCAGCCTGCTAATAGAGAAAGTGACAAAATAAATTATCCCTATAAAACTATTACCAGAGACCAATAAAAAAGCCATCGCTAGTAGTGAAAAAGGCAGTAAGTTTTCTAAGGAGTTTCGGTGGGCTCTGAACAGGCGGTTTGGCTCGGGTTCGTCGAATGTAACTACTTCTCCTTTTAACCAATTAGCATCTTCAGCGTTAATAAACTTCCCCAATTTACCTCGTTGGTAAGCCGTGATAGTGCCCAACATTAAAGCTTTCACTGATTCGACGACCAGTACCAGAATAAGAACTGCGGCTTCTGGCCTTGTCAAAATAGTATCCATTAGTAGCTCCTAAGCAATATATTGATTATACTTCTTTTTTAGAAGCTTAAATCCTACCTTACGTTACTTCTAAAAAGCAAGCATTATGGAGGCGAGAATGAATTATGATCCTTATGGGTGCCCTATCCGGTATTGGCTATCAATCTTTGGAGACAAGTGGAGCCTGTTGATAGTCAGGGATATTATGTTTAAAGAGCGACAAAACTATGGGCAATTTCAAAGTGCAGGCGAAGGAATCTCAACAAGTGTCCTTGCTAGTCGATTAAATCATCTGGAAAAGTATGGGATTATTAGTAAATCCCACGATGAAGATCACGGTAAAAGATATATTTACGCGCTCACAGATAAAGGGAAAGAACTTGCAGGCATTATAATCAACATTATTGATTGGTCTGAGAAGTTCGATGAGAAGACACTGGTTGAAGAGAACTTTATTTCCGCTCTGAGGAAAAACCCTGAAGCGCTAATGAAGAAGATGATGTCCTGATTTTTAAACATAACGCTTCAAGCAGGGGCCGCTGTAAAGCGGCCCCGGCGCGAAGCGCCCTTGCTGCCTTGACTTGTGATGGATGCCTGGTTGGTGCATGATTTGAAGTATAGCCGCTGTAAAGGTAGTGATGATGACAACAGCACAACTTGAATCCGTGAGGTCTGAGGCCCTAGCCCTGACGGAAACTGAAAGAGCGCAATTAGCTAGTGATTTAGTGGCCAGTTTAGATGGGCCAGCTGATCCAAACCTTGCAGAAGCTTGGGATCTAGAGATTTGTAAGAGAATTAGTGAAATAGAAGCAAATCCCGCCCTGACACTTGAGCCAGACCAGGTACTTGCGCAGGCGAGGCAACGAATAAGAGGCAAATGAAGCCCGTAAAGATAGGCAAGGAAGCCGCCCAAGAATTTCAAGAAGCTGCTGCTTGGTACGAGCAGGGGCGGGAGGGATTAGGAGAGCGTTTCATCGCGGCCTTTGAGCGTGCACTCCAGCTCTTGGAGGAAGACAACCCACCGCTTACCCCTGTTGGGGGAGAAGCCGGATCGAAAGGCGCCCGAAAGTTAATCCTACACAAATTCCCTTTCTCGATAATTGTGTATGAACTACCGATATCAATTGTAGTAGTCGCTCTTGCACACCATTCCCGAATACCTGGGTACTGGAAATCAAGGAAGGCTACATAACGCCTACAGCTGGGGCGCGCTGTAGGCGCGTCCCGGCAGCCTGTACTTGTTATGAGTAAGATGCATGAGCTAATTATTAATCCGTTTTGCCAAGCTTTAAGTGGCTATTTATTGCGGACCCTATTGCAATAACCATTACCGCTACCGAGAACCAATCTATAGACCCCGTAACAGAACCAAAGAAGCCGAGCCAACGCATAACTCCGCTAAAACCCGCGAGAACGACCACTACTACAGCAAGGTTCCTAGTTCTTCTCATTTTTCCAGTATCTTCGGAGTCAACCATATCTATTACTCATACGCTTGCCGCAGCGGCGGCGAAACCGTGCAACGGTTTTGGCGTCCGGCCCCGAAGGGGCGTACTGCCGGGTTCTTGTTCTGTGCGATGCCTAGGCGTGGCACTATTCACAACCTGGAGCGAAGATAAGATTTGATGTTGTCGATGAGTGTCTAAGCTTAAATAGCTCTTTGGAAGCTGGATCCGCCAAGAATTCCTTCGCATTTTTCTCAGCAGCAAACTCTAGGACAACAAGTCTATCGGGCAACCAGTTTCCTTCAATATTTTCAGGAACCACACCCTTAACTATGTACTTACCTTGATGCTTCTCTATCTGAGCTGGGATTTTTTCAGCATATTCGAGAAACTCTTCCAATTTTGTGATTGCTAAGTCTAGAATTAAATATCCTTTCATCTTCTTATCTCGTTTTTATCTTTAGACACAGAACGCCTAAAGCTGCGGCGGTAAAGCCGTGAGTTATTGTCAAATCTGGTGTTCAGGGCCTGAATCAAGCGGCGACCTGATTT
>CAXBNX010000013.1:0-125858 GCA_963977275.1 uncultured Haliea sp.
GCGACTTAGAGGTCGCCGCGTAGATGGACGCGACAACTACTTTGACAAACGGCGCAACCTTCGGCGTTAGGCAGCACCAGGATAATGGCAATTTCCCATGTCATCTACGTTAGTACGGCTACGGAGCCGTTATCCGTGGAGCAGCTTTTGGAATTACTGGATGTCGCAAGACGCAGAAACGAAAGACTTGGTCTAACAGGGCTCGTTCTTTACTCTCATGGGAAATTCATGCAGGTTCTTGAGGGGGCCTGAACCGTGTTTGGGTCGATTCACAAAGACCCCAGGCACAAGAATATTGATACTCTTCCGCTTGTGTCGAGTTTTTTGGACCCTGATTTTGATACCAGCATATTTGATGACGATGCAACTGGTGGCTATTGTGCACTTCTCGCCTTTCGGAGCGCGCATGACGACTAACGGAATCATGTTGTCGGGTTAGTTTTTCGCTGCGCCTCAAGTCAGCCGTTGTTGGCAACGTTAGGTACAAATAGGAGTGTTCGATTAGTGAGTAATGGAATCGATAATGCTGTTTCGGTAATTCATGCGGCAAAAAAATGGATGTCGTTTTTTGTTCTTATCGTGATGACAGTGATTGTGTTTATCGCGATAGTGGAGCTCGTTATCATTCTCTATTTGGATGTATTTGATCCGACCGATGATGTGCTTTTTCTTGAAATAGATGAGCTATTTCGAATTTTCGGTTTCTTCTCTATTATTCTTATTGGGTTCGAGCTTATAGAGACGGTAGAAATGTATTTCAAGGATAATGTTATACATGCAGAGGTTGTTTTGTTGGTAGCCGTTATCGCGATTTCTCGAAAAGTAATTCTACTCGACCTTGAAAAGTATGATCCACTGGCAATAATCGGCTTGGGTATTATCATTATCGCTTTAGGTGGTTGTTATTCGCTAATCAAGCTGAGTTATAGAGGCAAAAATGAATAGTAATCCACTCAAGCCGGCTCGATAAAATTCCCTTAATAGTCCTACGCGAAGCATCAGCATGACATTGGGCAAAGCAAGTGCAGGTTTTTTGTGTCATAGGAGGTACGACGAATAAGAAATATCCTTGCGGGTCTAATGATTATACAGCTCGTTATCACCGTCTTTGTGTTTGATGCTGGTGGTTTCGCTCTGAGTGTTGGTGGGCTGGGGTCGGCATTCATCTCTGCATTTACAGGTAGTGTCTGGGCGGTTATCGATGGAATTCCCTTCGGTATACGGATATTTGGTTGGCCGTTCACGCTGGGGACGGTTTTGTCTGGGGTGATTCTAGTTGTTGGACTTCTTCAGCACAGTAGACTATATGGGCAGGCAGTGTCGGTTTTAGGTGTCGCCTCGTTGGTCTTTCACGGGATAATGGCTTTAGGTCAGGGCGGATGAAAAATATTTGTTGCAAGCAATGACTCGAGGATGTGACCTATTGGGAGTAGACCATGCTCGATCAAATAGCATACCCATTGCTTTATTAGGTTTTCCTGGCGGCTTATGAATGGAGACAAGGAAATTATGAACCATGAGATAGCTGACGGCATCTATGCTGAGTTCGCAAAGTGTTTCAATGCCAGAGACATGGAAGGGTTACTAGATCTCTATGAGGCGGACGCCGTATTTGTGCGCGGCCCCGGAGACCATGTTTCCGGGCGTGCTTCTATACGCGAAGCGTTGCAGGAATTCCTGGATACCGGAGGGCAGATATCATTCAGGACTCGGCACGCAGTACAGTACGGAGATATCGCCCTGTTGGGTAATGAATACACCTTGCAGGGTATCGATGCCGATGGCGAGGTGTTCACGATGTCCGGAAAGACCTCGGAAGTCCTCAGGCGTCAAGCGGATGGCCGGTGGCTGTATGTTATAGATCACCCTGCAGGAGCCCTGGATTGAACGAGAAACGAATCCCGTGCCTCGGTGTATGGTGCCCGGCTACAGCAGGGAGACCAGTATGAATACGATGACACCCACGGAGTGGCGAAGCTTTCTGCTCGCTGGCCCCGCACTGCAAAGCTTGCGACCGTGAGGCCAGACGGTAGGCCTCACGTGGCTCCGGTATGGTTTACGCTCGACGAAGATGACCTCATCTTTATGACCATGGCTAACACCGTCAAAGGCAAGAACCTGCAAGCTAATCCACAAGTTGCGATCTCGGTTGATGAGGAGAAGTTCCCGTTCGCCTTCGTCCTGGTGGAAGGTGCTGTCGAGTTGCAATCCCTTCCGCCAGGCGAACTACTTGCTTATGCCACACGCATCTCTGCGCGATATGTTGGCGTCGAACGCTCCGAGTCTTACGGTCACCGCAACGCCACAGAGGGCGAGATCCTCGTTCGTGTCCCGCTTACCAGGGTTATTGCCCGCAAAGGTGTGGCGTCGTAGAAAAGAATGTTTATCGCTGGTTCCCAGGCCATTATGCATGGGGCTGCAGGGTTGAAATTTCACGCTATAAGCCCATCAAGGTGTGCAATTTTCCCATGAGGTAACCCCTGTGAATATCCGGGAACGATTTGGCTATCTCGCCAAGATTGTGTTGCCAGTATGGAAGAAAGAGGGCATAGCCGATTACATAGCCCAGAGTGGCTCTTTCCAGGGCGCAGGCAATGATCTTGTCCTGTCTCCGGGCATAGCAGTGAGCAAATTATTTGAGTACTATCAATATCGAAATGTCGCGGCCTATGCTCTGCAGGACAGAGGGCTATCCATTGAGGAGTACTTTGAGGGAAATTATGACTACGCAGAACTGTTGGCTCAGGCCATCCGGGCTCAGAGTACGCCGGGGCCAGGGGCCGAATTATTGCTCCCCCAGCCTTGATTTCCGGCCGCGTAACGTTGGCATTATGAGGTCGGTATGGCAGTTATACTGATGCCCTTACCCACGCAAGATTTCGATCCGACAGAGGTCGCCGTGCCCTGGTTCGAGCTTAATCGGCGAGGCCACCAGGTCTGCTTTGCAACACCGGAGGGGGTTATAGCAGAGGCCGATCCGCGGATGGTACAGGGCTTGGGACTGGGCCCCTGGAAATTGCTTTTGCGTGCAGATGCAAATGGCCGTACCAAATATGCTGCAATGATAGAGGATCCAGAATTCAAGCAACCCTGGAGTTATGAGCGTGCTCTGTCTGAGCCTATTGATGGACTTATCCTGGCTGGTGGTCATGCTCAGGGAATGCGTGAGTATCTTGAGTCTGAAGCTATTCAGGATATAGTCACGAAAGCATTTGAACGCGATATCCCTGTTGGCGCGATTTGTCATGGGGTGATCGTAGCGGCGCGGTCGAAGCTAAAAAGCGGGCGCTCCGTGCTTTTTGGCAGAAAAACCACAGCTTTGACACAAAGCCTGGAGCTTACCGGGTGGATTCTTACTGTAGCCTGGCTTGGTAACTACTATCGAACCTATCCGGAAACAGTGCAAAAGGAGGTCACTTCTGTGCTGGCCGATGCAGCAGATTTTGAAGCCGGCCCTTCGGCATTTTTTCGGGACAGTCCGAGCCGGTTGGACCGAGGGTTTACTGTTCGGCATGGTAATTATCTGTCCGCGCGCTGGCCAGGTGATGCACATCGTTTCGCTGTAGATTATGCGGATATGCTTTGATGTGCCGTGGCAGTTCGAAGGGTATTAAATGCGGCGAAAGAGTCTTACCGGGAGTGAGTGTTTAGTATGAACTGGGCAGTATTCGGGACTATCTTTGCTTCGGTCTTTATTGCGGAGCTGGGTGATAAAACACAATTGGCAACCATGCTGTTCGCGGCAGATAGAGATGTGAGTAAATATACAGTGTTCCTTGCCGCGTCCGCTGCACTCATTGTCGCTTCAGCTCTGGGTGTACTGGCGGGTAGCTTGCTTGCGGAGTACATCAATGAGAAATATCTTCATTACGTCGCAGGTGTCGGTTTTATCGGGATAGGTGTGTTTACTTTGTATAATGCCTAAAGCTGACAACAAGTTCAGCTGACGATGATATATTTGCGCTAATTGAATTCATTATTGCTCCAGTAGATGGCCAATTGAACCGCCATGTTATCGGTATCCGGAGATACATGTACTACTTTGCATACGGTTCCAATATGTCTTTAGCCCGCCTGAGCGCGCGCGCCCCAAGTGCTGTTTCACTTGGTTGTTACGTCCTGTGGGAACATGATTTGAGGTTTCACAAGTCTAGCGAAGATGGTTCGGGGAAATGCGATGCGTATTTCACCTCTAATAGCGAAGACTCTATTTACGGTGTGCTGTTCACTATTGGCGTTGGCGATAAGTCTGCCCTGGATAGGATTGAGGGACTTGGCTACGGTTATGACGAAAAGAAAGTGATAGTCATCGCCGGTACTGGGGCTCGGGTTAACGCAATAACCTATGTAGCCACTAACATTGATGAATCACTCAGTCCCTATACCTGGTATGCGAATCATGTGCTCGTTGGCGCAAGGGAGGCGGTTCTTCCAGGAGACTATATTCAGACGAAAATCGAGGCAGTGGTGACTGTGGAAGATTACGATAGGGAAAGAGATGCGCGGCAGCGTGCAGTCCACAGTTAGCAGGCAGCAGTAACAGGCGCAATTTACCCAGCGAGGTAGGGTGTCGGGAGGCATAGAAGTATATGAAGAAGTTGAAGAATGAAAAGGAACTGGTGAAAAAAGCTATCGACCGGGGAATGCAGTATGGCGAGGAGCGAGGCGTGGTGGAATTCGAGGCCACAGATTCTGCCGCTGACAAAATTGAGTATATTTATCGTTTGCTGGTGCACGACAAGGTTATTCAGCCGATTCCACAGGATCAAATCTCCCAGGTAGCGATGAAGCATAAACTGGCAATCTGGGCTTCTAAACTGAAGTGACGTGGCTGTTGGCAGATTCCGGCGCTTTTCGGCGGTTAGCCGAACACTTTGAAGAGGGCGTTGAGTAAGGTTTATGAGCAGGGTTTTGATACTGGGGAATTCGGGGTCTGGAAAATCTACCCTCGCGGGGAGAATTTGTGCAACTGAAGGCCTGGCGCACCTGGATCTTGATACACTGGCATGGCACCCCACTTCACTGCCGGAACGGCAGAAGCTGAGTGTATCCGCAAGGGCTATCGATGACTTTATGGCGTCAAATCACGGCTGGGTGATAGAGGGTTGTTATGCCGACTTGCTGGAACTGGCTGTATCGCAGTCAACCGAGTTGATATTCATGAATCTGCCCATGGAGCTTTGTGTAGAGAACGCCCGGGCCCGGCCCTGGGAGCCGCACAAGTACGCATCCAAAAGTGCACAGGATGCCAACCTGCCCATGCTGATAGAGTGGATAAATCAGTACGCGCAGAGGAGTGACACCTTTTCCTTTGTCTCGCACCACCGGCTTTATGAGCAATATGAAGGCAAAAAGACCATGTATACTGAGAACTGTAATAGCTCACACATATCCTAAGTTTGATAATGTAATGGCACCCTCAATTTGTCGAGTTATGTTGAATGTTGGAATTACGTCCCAATTGCGAGGGCTGTGACATAGACCTGCCGCCCGCGTCGGCCGATGCACGGATTTGTACTTACGAATGCACATTTTGCGTCAACTGTGTTGAGCAAGTTCTGAAAAATGTGTGTCCAAATTGCGGCGGTGGTTTTGAGCCGAGGCCCGTGCGCCCCGCGATAGCCCATCGGCCCGGGGTCGGCTTGCAGTTCCATCCCGCATCAACCGTGCGGGTTCATGCGAAATACACTGCGACTGAATTGCCGGAGCCTGTTGCTCCGGCCAAGCCGGGTTTTCTGGCTTTGGCGGGCAACCGCGGTGTGGTCAAATCAGCCCTGAAAATTGCTTTTGTTGTGGGCAGTATTCTGGCGCTGATAAATCATGGCGGGGACATTCTCGCGCTACACCTTACGCAAGGCAGTGTGTTGCAAATACTGCTGACTTATATGGTTCCCTATAGTGTATCTACTTACTCCTCCGTCAGAGCCCTTCAGAGGCATGCAGTGGAGCATCCGGGGCGACTTTGACGAGATCGCAATTACGCGCGGCTTCGGCGGTGTGGGTTTGCGGTGACAATATCCTGATAGGTGGGATGACTAAAGCGTGTATGCGTGTAAAATCCAGGCCTTTTAGCGAGTCTTTAGCAAATAATACAGGGGTAGGGAGTATGAGTAAGTCCGTGGATAAAGCCGTTCAGGAGCAGGTGTTTCTGGGTGCCCGCACCGTTAACAAGTTTACAGCACAGGAGGTCAGCGACGAGTTGCTGCTGCAGTTGTATGACCTGATGAAATGGGGGCCTACATCGATGAACTGCCAGACGGGCCACTATGTCGCTATTAAGTCTCCGGAGGCGAAGGGGCGGCTGGTGCCCCTTTTGATGCAGGGCAATCAGGACAAGACCAGGGCTGCACCGGTTACGGTGATCGTGGCAACGGATACACAGTTTCATCAACACATGCCTGAACAATTCCCCGCCAACCCCGGGGCCGCTGATATGTTCACGTCCAACCCGGAGCTCAGTGCGGCTACCGCGTTGCGTAACAGTACGCTGCAAGGTGCCTATCTGATGGTGGCTGCGCGTATGCTGGGACTCGATTGCGGTCCAATGAGTGGGTTCGATAATCGGGCGGTAGACTCGGAGTTTTTTCCCGAGGGGCGATACCAGTCAAACTTTCTCGTCAATATTGGTTATGGGGACCCTTTCGGGAACCATCCCCGGGGGCCGCGGCTTGCGTTTGAAGTGGCGGTGGATATTCTTTGATAGTGATGCATGGCCTCGCCGAATTGGCAGCGCTAAGCTCGAACGTTTTCCGCTGGTTGCCGCAAGATCTTGAGGAGGCTTTTCATGGACGCTGACTACCTGAGGGGTTCATTGTGTTCGCGGTGATATTCAGGGCGGAAATAGCCAGCTTCGACGCAGAATACGCGGAGTTGGCTGCTCGCATGCGGGATATGGCGATACAGGATTACGGATGTAAGGAATTTACCAGCTGTACGGAAGGCCGTCACGAAATTGCCATTTCCTATTGGGACAACGAGGACCAGATAAAGCAGTGGAAGCAGAATGCGGAACACCTGGTGGCGCAGGGCAAAGGGCGGGAGAAATGGTACGAGTCCTATTCCGTTGAAGTTGTCGAAATTGTTCGCAACTACGATTCCGGGAATTCGCGGGCCTGATGTGCTCCCGAAGAGCCGTCCAGACGATCGATCCTGTGCAAGGATTTTAGATGATTAAAATATTTGGCGATGGCCTGTCTGGCAACTGCTACAAAATCAAGCTGCTCATGCAGTTACTCGAAATCCCGCACGACTGGGAGCACGTTGATATCCTCTCGGGTGCCACCCAGAGTGATGAGTTCAAGCGGATGAATCCCAATACCCGTGTGCCTGTGCTGGGGCTGCCGGATGGCAGTTTCCTCTGGGAATCGAATGCCATTCTCAACTACCTGGCGGAGGGTACAGCGTTGTTGCCAGAGGATCGATACCTGCGGGCGCAGGTATTGCAGTGGCAGTTTTTTGAACAGTACAGTCACGAGCCCTATATTGCGACGGCCAGATACATCAATACGTATCTTGGCTTACCACCAGAGCGTGAGGAGGAATACCGGGCAAAGCAGCCCGGCGGTCACAAGGCGCTGGCGCTTATGGAGGGGCATCTGGAGGGGCAACGCTTTTTCGTTGGTGGTGTACCAACGATCGCGGATATCAGCCTGTACGCCTATAGCCATGTCGCCGATGAGGGTGGTTTCGATTTGTCCGGCTACCCCAACATCCGTAATTGGTGCAGGCGAATAGAGCAGTTGCCAGGCTATGTGGTGATGAAGAGTGTCTGAAAAATACCCTTCCCTCGAAGAGCGGCACATTCGTTTCATACGTGAGCAGCACCTGTTTTTCGTCGGCACGGCCGGCAGCAACGATTTTTTTAGAAAGGAAATGATATGAGTGAATTACCGCCATGTCCCGAGTGTAAATCGCCTTATGCATACGATGATGGGCTGATGTTCGTATGCCCCGAGTGTGGTCATGAGTGGGCAAAAGATGCCGCCGGAGAAGGGGGCGGAGAAGGTATCGGGGATGAACCTTCTATTAAAGATGCCAACGGCAACCCCCTAAGTGATGGCGATACTGTTACGGTGATCAAGGATCTCAAGGTAAAGGGCTCTTCACTGGTTGTTAAAGTGGGTACCCGGGTCAAGAATATCCGCCTGGTAGAAGGCAATCATGACATCGACTGCAAAATCGATGGTATTGGTGCAATGAAGCTTAAATCGGAATTTGTGAAAAAGGCCTGAGGGAGTTTCTATGACATGGATCAAAGGCCTGCTGGCCATCCTGTTCGCTTTCGTTCTACTGCTGGCGATTGCGCTGGCCTGGCTGCTGTTGTTCTACAAGTCTGCTCCGGTCGATCCCGCCTGGGCAGTTGCCGGTTCTACTGATATTCCCTCCGGCGCCGTAACCGTGCGTTTTACCGGCACATCCACCCTGTTGTTCAGCGATGGCGAAACCGACTGGATGGTGGATGGCTGGTTCAGCCGTCCAGGGCCCTACGGTTTGTTGTTCGGTACTGTTGCGCCTGATCTGGAGGCGATAGAACGCGGCCTGGTCGCCAATGAGGTTGATACACTGGCCGCCGTATTTCCCATGCACTCCCACTATGATCACGCCATGGACGCGCCGGAAGTGGCCAGGCGCACGGGCGCCGTATTGCTGGGTTCTGAATCCACCGCCAACATAGGTCGCGGCTGGGGCCTGCCGGAATCGCAGATTCAAGTGGTGGCCGACCGGGTCCCTTTCCAGCTTGGCCAGTTTGTTATTACCCCTATTGTTTCACGGCATTTCGAGTTTCCCGACCCGGCGCTACGTGAGCGTGCGCTGGGCAACCCATTAATTGCCGCCCCGCTGGTGCCGCCGGTGTCCGCTTTTGACTACAAGCTGGGCAAGGCCTATGTGCTGCATGTGAGTCACCCGAAAGGCAGTTGGTTGATTGTCGGCAGCGCGGGTTATGTCGAGGGAGCACTGGAGGGGTTCAATGCCGATACGGTGTTCCTCGGCGTGGGAGGCCTCGGGTCACAAACGGACGACTACCGTGAGGTTTTCTGGCGGGAGACAGTGGGCCGGGTCACACCGCGGCGGGTGATACCGATTCATTATGATAGCCTGACGGCCCCTGCCGAGGGGCCTTTCCGGGGGCCCTTGAACGCCGAAGCGTTCCTGGCTGGTGGTCTGGAAAATACGCGTCTGTTCCTGCAGCAGAAGGCCGCCGATAACCCCAGGCTTGGCTTTGCCACGCTGCCTCGATTCGACGAGGTTGTGCTGTTTGAGTAGACGTTTGTTCAAGCGCCATCCAGGGCGCTACCTCATGCAAAGACGCCGTGGATAAACCACTGGCGGGCGAGCCGGTCTCGAAACACCCAGTAACGCTGGCCGTTGTTGTCGGTGGCAACGTAATAATCCCGGCTCACCGCTTCCTGCCACCAGTTGTCCTCGATGCGCTCCGGCCCGTGCAGCAGCGTCAGGGCGCCGTTCCAGTACAGTCGCTCACGACTTTGCTTTAGTGCCTGGGGCTGGGGCATTAACCAGAAGGGCCGCTGGGCACAGGGGCGGCCGGTGGCTGGTTCACCGCCGGGGTGGTGGCTGCCTACATGTACGGCAAATTCCGGCAGGTGTTCGTCCCGGCAGCCGACCTTTTCGATAGCTTGTAGGCCCAGGCGACTGTGCAGGCGGTCCAGCAGGTGGGCCAGTGGTTCGCGCTGCCCGCCCGGCTGGAACAGGTCGATATTCTCCTGCTGCCCCGGTAACAGGGTGCTGCAGGTGAGGGCGAGGCCCTCCACGCTGGTAGTCAGTTGCAGTTGCTCGAAGCAAATACTTGTGAGCTGGTGCCAGTTTTTCCAGTTGCTGTGGCTGCTGGCGCTGCGCACAGGCACTTCTCGCAAGGTGTGGTCGATGCCAATCAGCTGCCAGCAGATTTCGGCAGTGCGCAGCTGTGTACTGCGCAGGAAGGCGCACAGAGACTGCAGCAGCAACTGCACGGCCGGCAGTAGTTCTGTGTTGGCCTTTACTTCGTAGCCAAACCAGTACTCGTCGCTGAAGCTGGCTGGCGGTTGGTAATCTGCCTGCCTGTCTTCACGCTGGCCCAACAGTTGTTGCAGGAAGTGGCTGAATTCCCTGCCGCAGCGCCGGCCGAGGGCGGCGCCCGGCAGTGCCAGGATATCGCCCATGGTATGCAGGCCCGCCCGGCGCAGTGAATCAACAGCGGAGGGGAAGCTGTCCAGTAGATCCAGGGGCAGTGGGACCAGGCGCTCGCCCAGGGGACGGGTGATGTCCAGTGCTGTCTCCGGCGGCGCAAACGACAGCAGCCAGGCGGCTTTGGGGGTGGGGGCGAGGCCGTACACAACACTGTAGCCACGGCTATCGATACCGCTGCTCACTTCACCCAGCAGACTGTCCAGGCCCTGGAACAGGTTGAGGCAGCCGCCTATTTCCAGTTGCAGGCAGTCCGGCTGCCAGCTGAAGAGGCTGGGGGTGATGCTGTAAGCCCAGCAGCACAGCTGCTGCAGGCAACGCAGCTCGGCAGCCTCGTCGCGCTCCAGCAGTTGCAGTGGCTCGCCATCGGCAAGAGCGTGCACCGTGGTGCTGCCCATGCCCGCCCGGATACCCAGGGCGGTGGCGCAGTCATTGGCGCTCACCACCCGCTGCCCGGCCAGTACCGCCACGGCCTGCGCTTCACTGCGAGTCAGGCATTGCAAGGGCAGTTGATTGAAGCGCAGGCACAGCCACAGGCTCATTCGCTGTTTTCCGGGCCGGGGGCTATATGCAGGGAGGGCAACATCCCCATTATGAGACAGATACTGTACATATATACAGTATTATATATACGATCGGCACTGTCCAGCGGGTGTAACGGACTGCATTGGTATTCGGTTCGCACCGATATGTTACGTATTGTTACAGAATGGCGAGTTGTTTATGGTTACAAAAATTGTTACAAATACAACAAAATGTAGCAAAAATAGCGTCTAAAATACTTGTTAAGGTGGGTAACAGAGAGGATAGTTGGTAACAAATTATCAACCGGTAATGTTACATAAAGTATCATATTAGGAGGTGAGTAGTGAAAGTCATGATTGCTATACCGTTATTTTGCCTGGCGCTGAATGCCGCGGCAGAATGTCCGGTCCAGCATCCGCGAGTGCAGCCGGAGATACCCGATGCTGCCGTAGCCAGCCTGCAGGAGATGCGTCGGGCGCAATTGCAGGCGGAGGAATACCTGCTGCAGGGGAAAACCTACCTGGGCTGCGGCTATATGAATCGCCGACAGTACAACCAGCTGGTGCATAAAATGGAGACATTTGCAGCTGACTTCAATGAAAAGTTGTTTGAATACCAGAGCCGTACGCAAATGATTGCGGATATCGACCGGATGCAAGCCCTGCCCGTATCGGGGCTGTCAGCCCGGTAAGCCTGGTCTTAACCGGCACCCACCCCGGCATTTTTCAGCAGGTAGGTGATCACGAACTTCAGCAGGAAGCCGACAATACCCATGACCAGCCCGATATAGAGGATAAGGGTGCCAAACCTGCCGGCGTTGCTGCGCCTTGCCAGATCCCAGACGATAAAAATCATAAACAGTATGAGTGCACCCACACCGAGGGTGACACCGTATTCTGTCAGCCATTCGTCCATAGGGTTCAGCCGCCGGCCCGGTAATCGAAAGTGGGTTGCAGCAGGGCAGACAGTTCTTCTGGCTGGGTTTCGAATTGCGGTATCCGGGCGGGCAGGGTAAGCCAGGCCTGCTTGTTTTGCGTCCAGATGTGCACCTCGGGCCTTGCGGGGCTGGTGTCGTTCAGGGTGCCAGTCTGTAGTTTGGCGAAGGTCGCTGTGCTGTCACCGATGCCATAAATAATATTGCCACAGTCGGCACAACGATAGCGCGTATTGCTTACACCTTGGTCTGAGGTGCGGCTCCAGGCGATCAGTTCACCCTCCACTTGCAGTGATTCGGTAAGTACTACCATCCCCATGCTGAATGCAGAGCCTGTGCGCTTCTGGCAGTTGTCACGATAGTGCCCCGCTATTAATAGAGTGTTATCAATTTGTTACCGATCATCTGCCTGCCTGGTCGGAGACGACCACCTCTGCATCCAGCTGAGATTCGGCGAGCAGTGAGCGGGTGATCAGGCAGGCGGCCTCAGATTTTTCCAACAGGCGCTGGGCCTTGTCGACATCAGTGTCGGCGGGAACCGTCAGTCTGGCGGTGACCTTCACTGCGGTGAAGCGGGTAACTTTGTCGACCCGATCAAGGACACCTTCTGCGGAGCACTCCAGGTTGTTCCACTCGAGTTTGGATGCCCTGGCAATTGCCCTGAAGGTCAGTACAAAGCAGTCGGCAACAGCGCCAACCAGCAGGGTTTCCGGTGACCACTGGTCGCCAGGGCCACCAAACTCGGCTGGGGGTGCGGTGACGAGTAGTGGCAGATCATCTGCTTTGAGTGCAACGTTGCCATCGATCTCGGCGCTGGCGTTGACGTGATAGTGGTGCGGTAAATCCTGCATGGAGAATACCCGGTGGTGTGAATATGTTGGCAATTATAGCGAATTTTCTGAGAGGTCGAGACTAAGTCGTACACCGAATATAAAGATATTTTTTAGGAGGTAAACGGTCTAAGAAATTTCATTTGACCGATGTGGCAGGGTGGAAAGTTAAAAAAAGTACTGTGTTTGGGCCTTTTTAATTCAATTTTCGTCTATTAATGTTCTATTAATATAGCAAAAACCCCTAAAAAAGCAGTGCGCCCGCGTTGTCATACCGGCCCGGCTAGTATCGGTAAAACCCGGTGCTATACTCGGGAAAAGTTGGGTCGAGCGGCATTGTCATGCTCTTTTCAATGGCGCCCCGGCGCGGCAGCTGGTGAGATTTCAGATGAACTCGCAGCGCGTGTGTATTGCAGTTCTCTGATAATTTTCTTGCGAAAACCAAGGGAGATAGCTGTATGAAGCGTAACTACTACATCAGTAATGACCTGGACGACCTCGAAATTGTAGAGCGTGATCTTGAAGCCGCCGGCGTTACTACACCGCAAATTCATGTTCTCAGTAAAGATGATGCCGGTGTAGAGGAACACCAGCTGCACCAGGTGGAGGCGGTTTTAAAGAAGGACGTTGTGCACGGCACTGAGCGGGGTGCGGTTATCGGTGTTATTGGCGCGGCCCTTGTCATCGGGCTTGCGTGGTTTTTCGGCCTTACCGAAACCTATACCTGGGTCCCGGCTATATTCCTCGCAGTAATCGTGCTCGGTTTTTGCACCTGGGAGGGTGGCCTGATTGGTATTCAGGAACCGCACACGGACTTCAAGCGCTTTCAAGAGGTGCTGGACAGTGGCAAACACATACTCTTTGTTGATGTTGATCGGGAGCAGGAGCCGATATTGGACAGAGTTGTTGCCGCCCACCCGAAGTTGACGGAAGCCGGAGAGGGCGCCGCGACACCTCGTATGGTCGTGCGCTTTCAGGACCGGTGGTCGCGCTTTATGAAGGTGGCGCCCTGAAGTTTGCGTCCCGGATTGTAATGGGTTGGGGCTGAACCGCTTAATTGCGCCCCGCAAAAAATTATAAGAAGAACAGGTACAGTGGGGAGATGCTATGAAGATAGTTGTCGCGTTGGTTCTGCTGGTCCTCGGGTCTCTGGTATTTCACTGGCTGAGCCCCTGGTGGTTTACACCGCTGGCATCCAACTGGGGCACAGTCGACACCACTGTTGATATCACCCTGTACATCACTGCGATTGTGTTTGTCGCGGTTAATCTTTTTATGGCGTACGCTATTTACCGGTATCGTCACAACCCCTCGCGGCGCGCTCACTACGAACCGGAAAACAAGAAGCTTGAAACCTGGCTGACTGCGATTACCGCTGTTGGGGTGGCGGCGATGCTGGCGCCAGGCCTGGTGGTTTGGGCAGACTTTATCAACGTGCCGGACGATGCAGATGAGATTGAAGCGGTCGGAGAGCAGTGGCAGTGGACCTACCGGTTCCCCGGTGTCGACGGTGTGTTGGGCAAGGTCGATTCCCGCGATGTGAGCCAGGATAATCCCTTTGGGATGAGTGCTACCGATCCGGCCGGAGAGGATGACATCCTCGTCCGCAACAGCGAACTGCACCTGCCAGTGAATCGGCCCGTTAAGGTCAACTTACGCTCCAAGGATGTGTTGCACAATTTTGCTGTGCCGCAGTTTCGCGTGAAGATGGACCTGATACCCGGCATGGTCACCTATGTGTGGTTCACGCCCACCCAGACCGGGCGCTATGACATTCTGTGCATGGAGCTGTGCGGTATCGCCCATTACACCATGCGCGGTTCAGTGATAGTGGATGAGCCCGCAGAGTTCGACAGCTGGCTTGCCGAACAGTCCACGTGGGCCCAGATGCAGCGGCGCGCTCCGGGTGATGCGGCACTGGGTCAGGGCCTCTATGCGGTGTGTGCCGCCTGCCACGGCCAGCAGGGCGAGGGCATTGCCGCCATGAATGCCCCCAGTCTTGCGGTCCTGCCGAGCTGGTATGTCGAGCGTCAGCTCAAGTATTACCAGCAGGGTATTCGTGGTGCCCAGGAGGGCGACACCTATGGGCTGCAGATGGCCGGCATGTCGCGCACTCTGGTGGACGATGCGGCGATCCGAAATGTCGCCGCCTATATTGCCACCCTGCAGCCGGTGCCGGCGCAGAACACGCTAGGCGGTGATCCGCACAAGGGCGCCTCGTATTACAACAGCTGTGGTGCCTGTCACGGTGCCAATGCCATGGGCAACTTTGCCCTGCAGGCCCCCCGCCTGGCGGGCCAGGAAGACTGGTATCTGAAGCGCCAGCTGAAGAATTTTCGAACTGGTATTCGCGGTACTCACCAGGGCGACAACTATGGGCACCAGATGGTGCTGATGGCGCGCTCGTTGCAGAACGAGCAATCTGTCAACGACCTGCTGGCCTATCTCAATACCTTATAGGCGCTTGGGGAAGAGGAGCTACTATGCAACACGTCGCCATCGCTGATCGGACTGACGAGCTACATGATCCGACGAGCTTTATTACAAAATATGTCTGGAGCCAGGATCACAAGGTCATTGCAATACAGTACAGTCTCACGGCCATTTTTGTTGGACTGGTGGCGCTGGTGCTGTCAGGTCTTATGCGGCTGCAGCTGGGTTTTCCGGATACTTTTGATTTTATAGACCCGAGCGCCTACCTGCAGTTCATCACCATGCATGGCATGATCATGGTCATCTACCTGTTGACGGCACTGCTGCTGGGTGGCTTCGGCAACTATCTCATTCCGCTGATGATCGGTGCGCGGGACATGGTGTTTCCATACCTGAATATGCTGAGTTACTGGATGTACCTGTTGTCGGTCATTGTGTTGTTGAGCAGTTTTTTTGTACCCGGGGGTCCCACCGGTGCCGGGTGGACGCTGTATCCGCCCCAGGCCATCCTGCAGGGCACGCCAGGCTATGACCTGGGCATTATTCTGATGCTCGCTTCGCTGGCGATTTTTATTATCGCGTTCACCATGGGCGGCCTGAATTATGTCACCACGGTGTTACAGGCGCGCACCCGGGGTATGACGCTGATGCGTATGCCACTGACTATCTGGGGTATATTTACCGCTACCGTATTAGGTCTGTTGGCGTTCCCAGCGCTACTGGTGAGCGCCATTATGATGATGCTCGACAAGGTGGCTGGCACGAGCTTCTTTATGCCGGCGCTGGTGTCTCTGGGCGAGAACCTCGATTACAGCGGTGGCAGCCCCGTGTTGTTCCAGCACCTGTTCTGGTTCTTCGGCCACCCCGAGGTTTACATCGTGGCGCTGCCTGCTTTCGGCATGGTATCTGATGTGCTGGCCACCCACTCCCGCAAGAATATTTTTGGCTATCGCATGATGGTATGGGCTATTGTCGCCATTGGCGGCCTGAGTTTTATCGTGTGGGCCCACCACATGTATGTCAGTGGTATGGACCCGGCTTTCGGATTTTTCTTCGCCACTACCACGCTCATTATCGCCATTCCAACCGCCATCAAGGTATACAACTGGGTACTTACATTGTGGCGCGGCAATATTCACCTCACCGTTCCCATGCTATTTGCTATCGGCTTTATTTTCACTTTTACCCACGGCGGCCTTACCGGTCTTTTCCTGGGTAATGTAACAATAGATATGCCCCTGTCGGACACCTATTTTGTGGTGGCGCACTTTCACATGGTGATGGGGGTGTCACCTATCATGGTGTTGTTTGCAGCGATCTATCACTGGTATCCATTGATTACCGGGCGCATGTTTAACGAGAGGCTGGGCAAGATCCATTTCTGGTTTACTTTTCTTGGCACCTACGCCATTTACCTGCCCATGCACTACCTGGGCTTTCTCGGTGTGCCGCGCCGTTATTTCGCCATGGGCAGTACAGACTTTATTCCGGAGTCGGCCCAGTCCCTGAACGCAAGCATTACTGTGTCGGCGCTGATTGTGGGTGTGACTCAATTGATTTTTCTCTACAACGTGTTCTGGAACCTGAGGCACGGGGAGAAAGCCGGACACAACCCCTGGGAAGCTACCAGTCTCGAGTGGCAGACACCCGACGTGCCGCCGCATCACGGCAACTGGGGAGCAAAGTTGCCCACGGTATATCGTTGGGCCTATGACTACAGTGTGCCCGGCGCGCAGGAAGATTTCATTCCACAGAATCACCCGGTCAGCGACAGTGAACGAACCGCCGGAGAGGAGAGGGAAAGACAATGAGCTTCTTTAAAACTCTCGCAGAAAAACCCTGGCAACACGCACCTGCGATGGCCGCTGGGGGAGTGGATGAGCCGGCTCTGGACTTACAGGGCCCCGCCCGGGTGGCGCTGCGTTTTATTCTGGCGATCGTCGGTATTCTGTTCTTCCTGTTTATCATCACGTTTCTGTCCCGCTCCCAGTATCCGGACTTCAGGGCATTGGCGGGAGCGCCCTGGCAACCGTTTACCGACACATCCCGTTTATGGCTTAACACGGCTATATTGGCCTGTGCCAGTATCGCAATGCAGTTGGGCCTGGTTTCAGCCCGGCGTGGCCACCTCAATGCCGCGGTAGCCGCTGTCAGTGCAGCGGTGTTTTTCACCCTCGGGTTTCTGTTTGCCCAATACCTGCTCTGGCAGTATTTACAGGGGCTGGGGTTCTATCTCGATACCAATCCTGCTGAAAGCTACTTTTACGTTCTGACCGCGGTGCATGGCTTGCATCTTATGGGAGGCCTGTTGGTGTTGGCCTATGTCGTATTTCGGGTCTGGTATGACGGCGACCCCGCCAGCCTGAGTGGGCCACTGCAGCTGTGCACGACCTACTGGCATTTTCTGCTGGGTATCTGGCTGGTGCTGTTTGCCCTGCTGACCAGTCATCCGGAAACCATTAACGCCCTTGCGGCACTGTGCGGGTTCTGAGAGCCATGAGCATGAAGGACGAGCAAGACAACAGCGTCGGCTACACCCAGCCAGGCATGAGCGGGCTGGCCGCTGACTGGTCCGCTGACAAGCAGGCTTTCGATTTGCCCTGGGGCAAGTTGATGATGTGGATATTCCTGCTCAGCGACACGTTCATCTTCAGTATTTTTCTTACCGGCTACATGAATGTGCGCATGTCCAGTATGGCGTCGTGGCCCAACCCCAGTGAAGTGTTCGCGCTGGAAATCATGGGGCACCACCTGCCATTGGTTCTCATTGCTATCATGACTTTTGTGTTAATCACCTCCAGCGGTACCATGGCCATGGCGGTCAATTTCGCCTACCAGGGGGACCGCCGTAAGACGGCGATACTCATGGGCCTTACCGCATTGCTGGGTGCCAGCTTTGTGGGCATGCAGGCATTCGAATGGACCAAGCTGATCATGGAGGGAGTGCGGCCCTGGGGCAATCCTTTTGGCGCACCCCAGTTCGGCTCTGCCTTTTTTATGATCACCGGTTTTCACGGTCTGCACGTGTCGGCGGGTGTGATCTATTTGTCCATCGTGGCACGCAAAGTTGCTCGCGGTGACTACGAGAGAAAGGGCTATGACATCGTGGAAATTGCCGGCTTGTACTGGCACTTTGTGGACCTGGTGTGGGTCTTTATTTTTGCATTCTTCTATCTGTGGTGAGGTGAAGCTATGAGTGAGACCGCCACCGGCCAACAGCACCCGATTGGGCTATACCTGAAAGTCTGGCTATTGCTGTTTGTCCTGAGCACCATGTCCTATCTGGTGGACTGGTTTCAGTTGCAGGGTTATCTGCGCTGGTCCCTGATTCTCTTTTTTATGTTTCTCAAGGCGGGGTTTATTATCGCCATCTTCATGCACCTCGGTTGGGAGCGGCTGGCACTTAAATATGTGTTGTTCCTGCCGCTGTTGGCAATTGCCGTGCTTATATTACTGATGTCGATTGAAGGGGATTACACCAACCTCACCCGGCATGTTTTCTTCGCGAATTAGTGTACTTCATCCGGGGGAGTGCATTGCCGTGAGTCTCTCTGCACGCAGCCGCATGCTGCTTGGCTTTGTGTTGGCCAATATCGCGATTATTGCGGTGGCATCAGCGGTCTATATCAACAGGCCGCCATCTCCGCCCCAGATCCAGGGGGTACTGTTGAGCGAGGGGAGCTCGCTGCCCGCATTCAGGTTACTCGATCAGAATGGTGCCACATTCACCAATAGCGACCTGCTCGGCCGCTGGCACCTGGTGTCTTACGGGTTTACGACCTGCCCGGATATCTGCCCCACAACCTTGTCGCAGTTATCGGCTGCAATTACGCAGTTGGGCGATCGGGCCGATGATCTGCAGGTGTTGTTTTACACGGTTGATCACCGCCGGGATACGGTGAGCCAACTCGCAGCCTATCTGCCGTTTTTCAATGAGGAGTTTGTCGGCCTGACTCATCTGGATGACCCGGACAATACCCATCTGCCCTTTGAGCAGGGCCTTGGCATGGTTGCTCGCCTCGTTCCCGACGCAGATCCGGATTCCAGTGATTACCAGGTCGTTCATGGGCTTACCCTGTTCCTACTCAACCCCAAAGGGGAGTTGCAGGCGATTTTCGAGCCGGGTAACGCGAGTCTGGGACTGCGCTCCTACAACCCCGATAAGCTGGCTGCGGATTATCTGGCCGTTCGGCAATATCTTGCCGGGGAGAGCTAGGCTAGGCAGGAACGGCGCGGCCCTGCCGTTCGCCCGGCCAGGTGGGTAACTCCCACAACTGTGGTTGCCCGGGTACATCCTCGGCCTGGGGCAGATCCACATCGATATGCTGGTTGCCTCCACGCTGTTTGAGAATGTGTACCCTGCGATACTCTCGCATCTGCAGGCGCAGGCTGGCGGGGGCGTGGTTGTCTGCAGCTGCGGTGGGGCGGAACAGTACCGCCAGACTGTCGCCATTGGCGGCAGCCAGCTGCAGCTTGCGCAGCTCGCTGTAACGGTAGTTGTGCGTTCCCAGCCAGCTGAATACTGCGCTGCAGGTGCTGCTGCGCAGGGCCTGCTCTGTGCTCCACAGCAGGTCCTGACGATTTCTGGGGTGTACCAGTAATACCTGCTGAGTATCGATGCCCCGGGCTGCCAGCAGCGGCGCATAGGGTATGTAGGGGGGAGCGATGAATACCTGCCAGCGCCCCTGCTCACTGAGTTGCTCCATGGCGGGCAGGAACAACCCCATGGCACCCAGCCCGTTGCTGTCACTCAGCAGCTCGATGGTGCTGTCCAGTGGCCAGCAGCCCTGGTCAAGCTGGGCATTCAGGCTGCTATAGCCGGTGGCCAGGCCTGCCCCGGCGTTGCAGCTGTGGCTGTCGCTGTTGGCGGAGGGCTCGTGGTGATGGAAGCGGCGGTGGCGGCCGCGCCAGGTGTCGTTGCGGTTGATGATGTGTTCGAGCGCGTCGGTCATGGCCATGCTCCGGGGGAGAATCTCCCATTAAATAAACTGTATGTATGTACAGTAGTATTGAAAAGGCCAGAATGCAAGTGTGGATTGGAGCGGGTGAAATAGGTGGTTGTTACTGTCTGGCTGAGGATGCAGCACAAATACATTGTGAGGACCCACTAAAAAATGCACAGCCGGAATAATCTGGTCTACACTGAATAACGAATTGGCCCGAAGAGGCCAGGAAAGCGGGACGTCAGCCTAAAATTGATTATAGAAAATCAGGAGGGCCTTACTTGTGCCATCGGCGATTCAGCCCAGCAAGTTGCCCGATCTTGAAAAATCACGGCAACGGGTAACACTGTTTGATCTGTTTCATCACTACAGACCCATTCTGTCCGGTTTGCCGGGGAGCATATCCCAGTTTGACCAGACGGATATGGGTTTTGAGTGGCATTGTGAGTTTGACCTGGGTGCCGGGTGGGCAGGGGAGGGTAGTCTCCAGATCCATTTTCACCTGATAGATCTCGAGCTGTTACCCATACCTGCGGCGGTGCTTTATCTGGTTGAGGCCGGTGGCAACGGGGTAAAGCAAAACCGGTTGCCGCTACCGCTGGAAAACCTGACGGAAACCCACGATCAACTGAACGAGCATCTGGTCGAGAAGGGTGCGCACATCGAAATGTTTGAAAAGACAGGCAACTTTATCGCCGCATTGACCAATGTACGAGCGTTGTTACCGGGTGAAGTGGCCTGGGTCTGAACGCTTTCTTCAAGCGCAAAAAAGTGGCATTTTTTTGCTCAAGCGCTGACCGCGCATAGCAGAAGAATCAGGTCTTCCATGTTGTCCCAGGGTTTGCCTCCAGCGAAACCCTTGATGCTGCCATCGACCTGCAGCGCCTGCTCCAGCAGTTCAACAGCTGATTTCGGGTTGTGGCGAGCCAGTGCGGCCTGCATCAGAGGGATACGGTTTTTCCACACCCGGCGTGCATTCAGGGCCTGTATGGTCCCCTGGCCATTGCTGCATTCCAGCAGTACCTCGTGCAGGGTGCGTATCTCGCGAGTGAGCGCCCACAACACCACTGTTGGCTCGGTCCCCTCGCCGCGCAGGCCATGCAGAATATGCAGGCTTGCGGCCGCATCCCCTTTCAGGGCCGAGTCTGCCAGTTCAAATACGGTGTAGCGAGCATTGTCCGATACCGCGTCGATGACGTTGTGGGCGGTAATCTGTGAACCCGTGACCAGCAGTTTCAGCTTCTCGACTTCCTGTACTGCCGCCAGCAGGTTGCCTTCAACCCGGTCGCACAATAATTGCAGGGCATCATCATCGATGCTCATACTGGCGGCGCCCACCCGCTGGCGTAACCAGCCAGGCAGGTTGTTGCTGTCTACTGGCCATACCTGGATAACCGCGCCGGCCTTGTCCAGGGCCTTGAACCATTTGCTGTTGGTAGACTGCTTGTCAATCTTGCCGGCAATCATCAGCAGCACGTCATCGCCACCGGCAAGCTCCAGGTATTCACACAGGGCCTTGCTACCCTCGGCGCCGGGCTTGCCGCTGGGCAGCCTCAGTTCCACCAGCTTGCGCTCGGCGAACAGTGACATGCTGGTTGCGCTATGAAGGATTTCCTGCCAGTCGAAGCCCTTGTTGCTGGCGTCGATAACTTCGCGGTCTGTGCAGCCCTGCTCCCGGGCATGGCGCCTTACGAGGTCGCAGCATTCCTGTAGCAACAGGGGCTCATCGCCACTGACCAGGTAAACCGGAAGTAGCGGTTTTTGCAGTTGAGCGGAAAGTTTTTCCGGGTAGACGCGCATCAGGGCCCGGTAGTGGCGAAGAACCCGATGCGACGAATAATTTGCTGGGCCAGCTCGGTGCGCATCTCGGGTTTAAGAATGCGAACTTCCTCACCCACGCCCAACTCGTTCCGCGGGTCGTTATCCATCCGCCGGATGACCGACGCCACGGTGTCTGGCATGGCCTCTTCGCCATTTGTGCCGACAACAGAAAATGTCGATTGCATGGTGAGTTCCAGCTGCGAGACCCTGGCCTCCTTGTTGAGAGACAGGCTTGTTTTGCTGAAGCGCTCAGGCCCCAGCCGCAGCAGATAGTTGGCGTCGTCAGCCTGTGTCGTCCATGCAATACCGTTGGTAGTAAAGACGGTAATCACCGCCTGAGTGAATTCACCGTTGGGGTCATTGGTGATCAGGTACATTTTTTTCCAGATATCGGGCAGGGCTGCGCTTGTGCCGCTGGAACCACGAAGTTGGAAGCCGCAGGCGGTGAGCAGGCAGGCAATGCCCAGGACGAGAGAGAAACGGGTAAGGCGTCGCTGCATGGTCGGTATCCGAATAGACATCAATTGGCCACAATATTAACTAATTTGCCCGGCACCACAATAACCTTGCGCACGGTGACATCCTCAAGAAAGCGCTGAACATTGGGTTGCTGTAAGGCCAGGGCCTCTACCGCGGGCTTGTCGAGGTCCACGGCAACGGTCATTTGGGCCCGCACCTTACCGTTGACCTGCACCACCATATCGATGCTGTCGCGCTCCAGTGCCGACTCATCAACCACCGGCCAGGGGGCGTTCATAACATCACTTTCACCGCCCAACAACTGCCACAGCTGATGACTGATATGCGGCACGATGGGGCAAAGCATCAGCACGACAGCGCGCAGCGCTTCGTCTGTCAGGGCGTGATTTTGAGGAGTAGTGACATCGAGCTTACTTATCTCGTTACACAACTCCATGACGGCGGCGATGGCCGTGTTGAAGGTCTGGCGTCGGCCAAAATCGTCACTGACCTTGGCGATGGTCTCGTGGGTTTTGCGGCGCAGCGCTTTCTGTTCTTTATCAAGGGCGGCGGTATCCAGCTCTGATACTGGCGTTTCCAGTTGTCGGGCCACCAGTTTCCACAGACGTTTCAGGAACCGGTTGGCACCTTCAACGCCGGAGTCGGACCACTCCAGCGATTGTTCCGGGGGTGCCGCGAACATGCTGAACAGGCGCACGGTATCGGCGCCGTAACTGTCGATCAGGGATTGTGGGTCAACCGTATTGCCCTTGGATTTGGACATTTTAGTGCCGTCTTTCAGCACCATGCCCTGGGTCAACAGCCGCGTGAAAGGCTCGTCGGAGTGAACCAGCCCTTCGTCGCGCATCAGCTTGTGGAAAAAACGGGCGTACAGCAGGTGCAGGATGGCGTGCTCGATGCCCCCCACATACTGATCCACCGGTGCCCAGTAATCGGCCTCGGCATCCAGCATGGCCTGATCGTTGCGTGCACAGGCATAGCGGGCGTAATACCAGGAGGATTCCATAAAGGTGTCGAAGGTGTCAGTTTCCCGCGTGGCGGCGCCGCCACAGCTGGGGCAGGTGGTTTCGTAAAACTCCGGCATCTTCTTGATGGGTGAGCCCACGCCTTCGAAGGCCACCTCGGTGGGCAGGACGACGGGTAAGTCCTCTGCGGGAACCGGCACGGTGCCACAGCTGTCGCAGTTGATGATGGGGATGGGGGCGCCCCAGTAGCGCTGGCGGGAGATGCCCCAGTCACGCAGGCGATAATTGGTGGTGCGTTCGCCCTTGCCCAGCTCCTCTAGGCGTCCGGCAATAGTGCTGAACGCGCCGTCAAAGTCGAGATGATTGAATTCCCCGGAGTTGATTGTGACCACATCGACCTTGTCGGCGTACCAGTCTTGCCAGACGGCGGTATCGTAGATGTGCTCGCCGCTGGGTTTTGCAATCACCTGCACAATGGGCAGGCCGTATTTACAGGCGAATTCATGGTCGCGCTGGTCGTGACCAGGTACCGACATGACCGCGCCGGAGCCGTATGACATGAGCACGAAGTTGGCCACCCAGATCGGCACCTCGGCGCCGGTCAGCGGATTAACAGCGCTCATGCCTGTCGCCATGCCCATCTTTTCCATAGTGGCCAGTTCGGCTTCGGCCACCTTGCCGCGACTCTGCTCCTCGATGAACGCTGCAAGTTCAGGGTTGGATTCCGCTGCCTGCCGGGCCGCCGGGTGCTGTGGCGCAACCGCCACATAGGTGGCGCCCATCAGGGTGTCGGGGCGGGTGGTATAAACCTCCAGCGAGTCCTCGCCAGAGGTCAGCGCAGCCGCGAGCCCGAAGCGAAGATTGACCCCCTCTGAGCGGCCGATCCAGTTGCGCTGCATGGTGCGCACCTGTTCCGGCCAGTGTTCCAGCTTGTCCAGATCGCTGAGCAACTCCTCGGCATAGGCGGTGATTTTGAAAAACCACTGGTCGATATCGCGCCGCTCTACCGGGTTATCGCAGCGCCAGCAGCGGCCATCCACCACTTGTTCGTTGGCAAGTACTGTCTGGTCGGTTTCGCACCAGTTGACCTCGGCCTTTTTCTTGTAGGCCATCCCCTTGTCGAACAATCGCGTGAAAAACCACTGTTCCCAGCGATAGTATTCGGGATTGCAGGTGGCGATTTCGCGGTCCCAATCGTAGGCGAAACCCAGTCGCTGCAACTGCTCGCGCATGTAATCGATATTTTGTGCGGTCCACTTTGCCGGCGGCACATTATTCTGTATGGCGGCATTTTCTGCCGGCAGGCCGAAGGCATCCCAGCCCATGGGTTGCAACACGTTCTTGCCCAGCATGCGCTGGTAGCGGGCGATCACGTCGGCAATGGTGTAGTTGCGCACATGCCCCATGTGCAGCTTGCCGCTGGGATAGGGGAACATGGCCAGGCAGTAAAACTTCTCGCGGCTGTCGTCTTCACGCACGGCGAAGCTATTGTTTTCCCGCCAGTGTTGCTGGGTGGCCTGCTCCAGTTCCTGCGGCTTGTAGTTCTGATCCATCACGGGTTTCAGTTTTCGTCCTTAACTCTACAGTGATTACCGGGCGCAACCCCTTGTTGTGTCTGGGATTGGCGGAGGTGGCGCCGGCAAAAAGAAGCGCGGATTCTAACAGTTATTGCTGTGGCCTGCGATGGCTGCGAGCGTTAGCTATGCCCAAGTCGCCGCAAAAAAACTTGACCCAAATCGTGGCGCAGTCAGATTTTTGAGTCCAAGCTTGTTGCATGAGAAAAACCAGCGAACTTATCTGGCAGGACGCCCAGCATCAGGTCCTGTTTGAAATCCTTGACCTGCTCAGGGAGCCCACGGCTGACCGGCAGCTGCTGCAGCGGCTGGAAGAATACACGCGTAACCATTTCGCGCTGGAAGAGCAGTACATGCAGGAGCTGGGTTATCCGGGCAGGATAGAGCATATGCAGGCCCACGCCCGGTTTCGCAGGGAGATAACAGTATTGCTGGAGGGGGACGAGGAAATTGACGCCATGTTTCGGGAGATCATCTCCACCTTTCTGACAGAGTGGCTGACCCGGCACGTGTTCGGTATCGACAAGAAACTGGAGGAATTCATCCTCCAGTCCTCTGCCAAGTAATACGACAGTCGCTGTCTCCTGGACTCCTAGCCGAAAATCGGGAATCGGCGTTTCTCGGCCAGCTCGTCCATTGCAACCTGTATGCGACTCTCGATTTCGTCATATATCGAATCAACATATGCCTGGTCGTCCAGCCTCGCGGGATCGGAGTCGAGGTATATCGGCTCCAGCAGCTCGGTGCGAATCTTCGCGGGCAGTGGAATATGTTGGAGGGGCGTGAGATGCAGGGCTATTCCCAGCGGCCAGCTCAGGGTGATAGGTGCTACTTCTGAGCGCATGCGCTCTTTCAGTTTCAGCAATTTAGCCAGCCCGCGCCCTTCGGAAAGGACAAACATCGTGTCGTGGCCACCTATAGTGGCAACCGGGACAATGGGTACACCTGCGCGCATGGCCATGCGGATAAATCCCTTGCGCCCGCCCAATACGGCCTCATCGCGTTTTGTCCAGCTGCGGTAGCTATCCAACTCGCCACCGGGCCACAGCACCACATCATCGCCTTTGTCGAAGGCTGCCTGGATATTCTCGCGGGAAGGGGAGATTACACCGAGGCGACGAATGTATTTACCGAGCCCCCGGGAATTCATAAGGACATCGTGGGCCGTGGCGTGAACCTTGCGACTTTCACCAAAATGGCGCCACCAGGCCATCACCACAGTCCAGGCATCCATGGTGAGGGGGCCACCCGAATGCACGCCTATCAGTAGGCAGGGCTCTTCCGGCAACTTATCAAAGCCATCGATCTCGAGCCGGAAGTAGCGATCCATCAACTGGTTCCAGATACCCGACTGTTTTTTCATCAGTTTCGGATCTGGGCCGTAGAGGCCTTCTCGCAGAGTGTTTTTCTCTGCTGCCGCTGGCTTTGGGCTGGCTGGCGACTTTTTTGCTGCTGTGATTGGGGTAACTTCTGCCAGCATTTTCCCCGCCCCTTTCGGTGCCGGGGCCTTGTTTGCTGTTTTTGGGTTTAAGGTGCTCCTTTTTGCGTTTGCCATGTCACGTATCTCCTGGTGCTGTCCGCTGGTGGTGTATTTCAATGAGTTGATCGAGTTCGCGAGTAGAATAACGGTGACAGGTAGAAATAATTAGATAATCTACGCCAATAATTGATTATTTGCGCCAATCTGCGGGTCACGCAAATTTCCGCGCCCGCCAGCGGGAGGGTGTCACCCCAAACCAGCGCCTGAAACTGCGCGTGAATACACTGGACTCGGCATATCCGAGCAACTGCGAGATATCAGTGAGACTGAATTGCGGTTCCTGCAGATAACTGACGGCAAGCGCAGATCGCTCCCGGTCTATCTGCTGCTGAAAACTCGTCCCCTCGTGGTGTAACTTACGCTGCAGGGTACGCAGGCTGTATCCCATACATTCTGCCACCGTCTTTTCCGTGCAGTCGCTGGTGACAAGCAGGCTGTTGATTACACGCCGCAATTGCTCCAGAAAATCGCCTTCGAAGCTGCTGCGCAGATATTGCTGCAATTGATGGGGGACTGAATTGATGGACTTACTGATAGGCTGTGCCAACGTATCGCCTGGGTAAACCAGGGCGGTGATATCAGCATCGAACGCCACTGGGGATCGAAAATAGCGATTATATGGACCTGCATCGTCGGGTGCCGGGCGTTTTAAATACGTCGAACGTGGCGCCCAGCTGGCGCCGCAAAGCATGCGCATTACCGTGCATACCATGGCCAGGCCGTGGTCCCAAAACTGGTGGCTTTCGGCAGCGACCTCGTAGGGCGTATCGAGTACAAGATACGCCAGGTCGTTTTTCGCTTCCAGTTTCAGGTCAACGGCCTGCACGCTGTAATGCAGATAGCGGCCAAACAACAGCAAGCCCTGCTGTACGGTTTGGCATTGCATTGCCAGCAGGCTGAGCGCACCAAACACTGCCATATCCTGTCGTCGGGCCAACTGCAGGCCAATATCCTCTGCCTGGTATTGCCGAGCGGAAATCTGGAGTAGCTGAATTTGCCTGTCGAAGGGAATCAGCAGGGCGGGTTGTTCGAGTTGTTCAAGGCTCAGGCCGACCATCTCAAGAACTTCATCGGGGGAGCCCCCCAGATCCCGGATCAATTGCGGGAACTCTGACAACAACGAAGACCGGATTAGCGGTGTTGCGCTAGCCATTCTGCCTGGTCTGCCTCCCCCGTGACTATGCCTTCTCGCGCCAGAAGCCCAGATACATCAACACCATCAGGAGCAGGGTAATTCCACAGCCGGCGATGACGGGGGTGACTCCGAAGCTGCCAAAGGGAGTGTTGCCCAGCATTACTTCTACCTGTCCCGTCAGGGTGGTTTCCACATACTGCTCGCTGCGCGCGACGATCTGGCCACGCTGGTTGATAATCGCTGACACGCCGTTATTGGTGCCACGGATCATATATCGCCCATTTTCCAGCGCCCGCATTTGTGCCATTTGCAGATGCTGCAAGGGGCCTATTGATTTACCGAACCAGCTGTCATTGCTGATGGTGAGCAGCAGGTCGGCATTGCGGGCGCTGCGCGCTACCATTTCGGGGTAGACCACCTCGTAGCAGACGTAGGGTGCCACCCGGTAGGCGCCGGCGCGCAATGGAGGCTGATCAGCCGGGCCAGCGCTGAATGCAGACATGGGTAGGTCGAAAAAGGCGATCATGCCTCGCAACGCGCTTTCCAATGGCACATATTCACCGAAGGGTACCAGGTGCTGCTTGTGATAGACCCCCGTTCCCTGCCCCAGGGCGACCACGCTGTTGTAATAACCCTCGCCTTCTTCCACCAGGTAGGGCACGCCGGTAAACAGCGTGGTCTCTGTGGCAGCTGCGCGTTGTGCAATGGGGTCGAGGAAGCTGCGGGCGCGCTGGTAGAAATTGGGGATGGCGGCTTCTGGCCAGATCAGGATATCGGCACCGTAATGCGGTTCGCTGGCGGTGCGTAACTGGCGCAATATGGGCTGGTACCTGTCCCTATCCCACTTGTGTTCCTGGGGGACGTTGGGTTGGAATATCACGACTTTCAGCGGCTCTTCGCTGGCCCTGACCACCCACTCTATGGGCTTGAGCACAGCGCCACCTGCCCACAGGGTGACCACGATAACGGCGTAGGTGGTGCAGGCGATAGCCTGGCGGCTGCGCCAGGCCAGGAACAGGCAGACCCCGGTGAGGGCGCAGATAAATGACAGGCCGTACACCCCGACCACAGGAGCCCACCCGGCAAGCGGTGTATCGATATGGGCGTAGCCCAGGTAAAGCCAGGGAAACCCTGTGAACAGCCAACTGCGCAACCATTCGGCCAGTACCCAGGTGACGGGGAAACCCACCAGCATGCCTCCGGGCAATGCCCGTACGAAGCGCACGTAGAACCAACCAAAACTGACCTGGAACAGTACCGAGAGTCCGGCGCAAAACAGGATGATGAGAACGCCGGCCAACAGCGGCCCGGCGCCGCCGTATACATCAATGCTGACGTAAACCCAGGATACGCCACTGCCAAACATGCCCAGGCCAAACAGCCAGCTGCGCCAGATGCCTTCCCGCACGCTGCAGGTGCACAGAAGGTAAGCGTACAGGGCGCAGCTGACGATGCCTGCTGGCCACAGGTTGAACGGCGCCAGCGACAGCGTTATCAGTGCCCCGGCGAAAGGCGCAAGCAGCAACACAAACAGCGGGTGCAGGCCTTGTCCGTTTTTCATTGCGGAATATACCGGGTTAATCTTGCAGCGGGCGCATGCGCAGGCTGTGGATCTTGCGCTGGTCTGCGTTTATCACCTGAAACTCGAATTTATCGATAGTGGCCGTTTCGTTGCGGGTGGGCATATGCCCCAGAGCCTGGATGACGAGGCCGCCGATGGTGTCGAATTCATCGTCACTGAAACTCGTGCTGAAGTATTCGTTGAAATCCTCGATGGGTGTCAGTGCCTTGATAAAAAAGTCATCCTCGGTGATCTTGCGGATGAAGTGATCAGCCTCGGCGTCGGTCTCATCCTCGATTTCACCAACAATTTCCTCCAGCACGTCCTCTATAGTGACCAGACCGGCCACACCGCCATATTCATCTATTACGATGGCCATATGATTGCGGTTCTCGCGGAACTCCCTCAGTAGCACATTGAGCCGCTTGCTCTCCGGCACAACCACTGAGGGTCTCAGCAGCTCGCGTATGTTGAATTCACTGCGATCCTTGCTGAGAATTTGGGGCAGCAGATCTTTCACCAGCAGAATGCCGTCTATCTCGTCGAGCCCATCGCCTACTACCGGATAGCGTGAGTGGGCCGTACGCACGATATGTTCGAGGATATCCTCCAATGAGCAGTCGGCCTTGATAACTTCCATCTGCGTACGGGGGATCATAATGTCCCTGGCCTGCATGTCGCTGACTTCCATCGCCCCCTCCATGATGCTGCGGGCATCCGGGTCGATAATTTCGTTCTCCACCGCTATTGCCAGCACGTCCTGCAGGTCACTGCGATTGCGTGGCTCGGAGGAAAACAGTTCGGCAAACTTGTCGATCCAGGATTTATCACCCGAATCGTTGCCAGATCGGTCGTCGCTCATGCCAGGGAATTCTCCTGAGGTGGGTTGGTTTGGTAGGGGCAGGGGTAGTGCAACTCGGCGAGTATGGCGCTTTCCAGTGCTTCCATGGCTGTCGCCTCACTGTCCTCGATATGATCGTAACCCAGCAGGTGCAGCGTGCCGTGCACCGCCATATGCGCCCAGTGGGCCGCCAGCGATTTTTGCTGTTCTTGCGCCTCGGCGCGAACAACCGGTGCGCAGATGACGATATCTCCCAGCAGCGGCAAATTCAGCTCTGCCGGCAGATTGGCTGGAAAGGACAGGACATTCGTGGGGCCGGTAACACCGCGGAACGCTTTGTTATGCTTTGCCATCTCCTCGACGTCGACGAGGCGCAGGCTGATTTCGGTGTCGCCGTGGGAATTCTGGCTGGCAAGCGCCGCTGCTATCCAGCTACGTAAGTCATCTTCATCGGGTACGGGCTCGGTGCTGGCGCACTGGATGTCCACCGTCAGACTCACCGCCTGCTCCTGTCCAGGGTGGCCGCGCTGTCTTCATGTTCGTCATAGGCCTCGACAATGCGTTGTACCAGAGGGTGGCGCACCACGTCCTTGCTGCCGAAATAGGTAAAGCCGATCCCATCCACACCGTCCAGCACATTGCTGGCATGGGTGAGGCCCGAGGGGGTGCCCTTGGGTAGGTCGATCTGGGTGGCGTCGCCGGTAATGATGGCGGTAGAACCGAAGCCGATCCGGGTGAGAAACATTTTCATCTGTTCCCGGGTGGTGTTCTGCGCCTCGTCCAGAATGATGAAGGAATTGTTCAGTGTGCGCCCACGCATAAACGCCAGCGGGGCCACTTCGATTACGTGGCGCTCAATGTATTTGTTGACGGTCTCGAAGCCCAACATCTCGTAGAGTGCGTCGTATAAAGGGCGTAGATAGGGATCGATCTTCTGGCTGAGATCACCGGGCAGGAACCCCAGTTTCTCCCCGGCCTCCACCGCAGGGCGCACCAGTAGTATGCGGCGCACTCGATCTTCCAGCAACGCCTCTACTGCACAGGCCACCGCCAGGTAGGTTTTGCCGGTGCCGGCGGGCCCGATACCAAAATTGATATCGTTCTGCCCGATCACACGTACATAGGCCTGTTGATTCTTGCCACGCGGCTTGATCGGTGCGCGTTTGGTGCGGATAACGCGGATAGCCTGTACGGGCTCATCGGTGTCGGAATCGTGCTCGACGAGGTGCTCCAGCTCTGTGTGCTGCAATTGCAGGTGCAGTGATTCTGGTGTCAATTCGATACCCTGACACACTTCCGCATACAAATGATTCAGCAGGCGTTCGGCCGCTGCTATGCTGTCGGCACTACCCTCCAGCAGGAACAGGTTGCCGCGGGCGCTGATTTGCAGCCCGAAACGCCTTTCGATCTGGCGCAGATGAGCATCCAACTGGCCACACAGGATGGCGAGGTGACGCGCATCATTGGGTTCCAGGGTGAGAGTTTGCTGCGCTGACAGTGTCTGGGCGGGGTCGCTAGTCAAAATAATGTTGGGCCGCAAAGGGCAGTAGTAAAGATTGTAAGGATATACCGGAAATCACAGGCGTCAACCTGCTTGCGTACTGTTGGTCAGCACGCCGCGCAGGGAATTGGGCAGTGCATCCAGTATGTCGACCTGTACGAATTGACCGATCAGGCTGCTATCTGCGGCGGTGAAATTCACTACACGGTTATTTTCGGTGCGGCCCTGCAACTGGCCGGGGTCTTTTTTGGAGACACCGGTAACGAGTATTTTCTCGCAGTTGCCCACCATGCGGCGGCTGATTTGCTGTGCTTCCTGCAGTATCCGCCCCTGCAGAATTTTCAGGCGCTGTTTCTTCGTTTCCACGTCCGTTGCGTCCGGCAATTCCGCCGCCGGGGTGCCGGGGCGCGCGCTGTAAATAAAGCTGAAGGAACTGTCAAAGCCAATCTCCTCCACCAGTTTCATGGTGGCGGCGAAATCAGCTTCAGTTTCACCCGGAAAACCGATGATGAAATCGGAAGAGATGCTGATGCCGGGCCGCAGCTTGCGCAGCCTGCGTATCTTCGATTTGTACTCCAGCACTGTGTGGCCGCGCTTCATAGCCATCAGAATGCGGTCAGAGCCGCTTTGCACAGGCAGGTGCAGGTGGTCCACCAGTTGGGGGATGTCCGCGTACGCCTCGATGAGCGCATCGGAGAACTCAACCGGATGCGAGGTGGTGTAGCGGATTCGCTCAATCCCGGGAACCCGCGCAACCAGGTGCAACAGCTCGGCAAAGTCCACGGTTTCGCCCAGGTGATTATCGCCACGATAGGCGTTTACATTCTGCCCCAGCAAATTGACTTCTTTTACGCCGGCACCGGCGAGGTGGGCAATTTCGGCGATCACATCGTCGACTGGCCGCGATACCTCTTCACCTCGCGTGTAAGGCACTACGCAGAAGGTGCAATACTTGCTGCAGCCTTCCATAATGGATACAAAAGCGGTGGGTCCCTCGACTTTAGGCTCTGGGAGACGGTCGAACTTTTCAATCTCGGGAAAACTGATATCCACCACGATTGTGCCCCCGGGGCCGCGCTGGTCGATCATTTCCGGCAGACGGTGCAGGGTTTGAGGTCCGAAAATGAGGTCTACATGGGGTGCACGCCGACCGATTTCCTCGCCTTCCTGGCTGGCGACACAGCCGCCAACCCCAATAATAAGCCCAGGGTTTTTCTGTTTGAGTTTTTTCCAGCGACCAAGCTGGTGAAAGACCTTTTCTTGAGCTTTTTCCCTTATAGAACAGGTGTTTAGGAGGAGAACATCGGCCTCTTCCGGGTTGTCAGTCGGGATCAGATCGTGGCTGTCCAGCAGCAAATCAGCCATCCGTGAAGAGTCATACTCATTCATCTGGCAGCCGTGGGTCTTGATGTAAAGTTTTTTGCTCACAGAACTGATTCTTGAACCATACTGAAAAGGGGCAGCGGATTATACAGAGGAACTTCCCCGAAACCCACCCCGGCTGGTATTCTGCGTTGATGGTGGTAATATTGCCGCCCCCTGAAATCAGGCGGCTTACTGCAGGTGTTTTTTGACGGCCTCTACTGCAGGGCCAACGAATGAGGAAAGCATGGCAAGCCAACCCGTTTACAAGGTGATTTTCCAGAACGGCAATCAGGTGTTCGAGGTATTCGCCCGACAGATATATCAAAGCGATATGTGGGGCTTTATCGAGGTCGAAGAGTTTGTCTTCGGTGAGCGCTCCAAGATTGTAGTCGACCCCGCTGAAGAAAAGCTCAAGAACGAGTTTAATGGGGTCAAGCGCAGCTACATCCCCCTGCAGGCGATTATTCGCATCGACGAGGTCGATAAGGAGGGGAGCGGCAAGGTGTCCGAGACACCCGCCGGGGGCAATGTGTCCAGCTTTCCTTTTTCCGGCATGAGTCCGGGGCAGCGCGGCGGCGAAGAATAAGCCCGTCCCGCGCTCCGGCCCGGTCCATTCAGCTTTTCAGTTGTTTTCGCAGCGTGGCCAATAGCACGCACACCACAAAAGCGGCTACCGCGTCTTTGACGGCCCGCTCTGCAGGGAAGGTGGGTGACAGGCGGATATTGCAGTCCTGTGGGTCTTTCCCGTAGGGAAATGTAGCCCCGGCAGGGGTCAGCTTGACGCCGATATCAGCGGCCAGTTGAACCACTTCTCGCGCCAATCCCGGCAACGTATCAAATGAAATAAAATACCCGCCCCCGGGTGTGGTCCAGCTGCCGACCCGCTTGCCGCCAAGCTCTCTTTGCAATGTCTCCAGCACGCGGTCAAAGCGCAGGCGAATAATGTCCGCGTGTTTCGCCATGTGTGCAGCGATCGTATCGCCGTCCTGAAGAAACCGCACATGGCGCAGCTGGTTAACCTTATCCGGCCCGATGGTCTGGAAGCTGAGGTGTTCCCGCAGCGCGTCCAGGTTGCGGCCGCTACTGCCAAGAAACGCCACTCCCGCGCCCGGGAAGGTGACCTTGGACGTGGAGCCAAACTGGAACACGTTATCCAGGGTGCCGTGCGCGCGGCAGTAGTTGCCGATCGGTGCGAGAGCCGCTGCATCGTCGTGCAGTGCGTGCACCGCATAGGCGTTGTCCCACATAACAATGAAATGTTCGCTGGCCATAGCGGGCAGGCGCGCCAGGCGCTCGACAGTGGTATCGCTGTAGACACAACCCGTGGGGTTGGAAAAACGCGGCACACACCAGATGCCCACGATGGATTCGTCCTGCTTCACCAGGGTTTCAACCGCGTCCATATCGGGCCCGGTGTCGCGCATGGGTACGTTAATCATCTCGATGCCCAGGTGCTCGCAAATGGCGAAATGCCGGTCATAGCCAGGGACGGGGCAGATAAATTTGACCGTGTCGCTGTTGCCCCAGGCAGACTCCGGCCCACGCAGCCCCTCCGTCAGGGCAAATTCCACCACCTGATACATCAGGGCCAGGCTGGAATTGCCCGCCACCAGTGTCTCTTCTGCGGTCAGCCCCAGTACAGAGGCAAACAGGGCTTTCGCCTCGGGCAGGCCGTCAATGCCGCCGTAATTGCGGGTGTCTGTGCCATCTGCGGCCCGGTAATCGTTTTCCAGGATGCCATCCAGTGCATCTGACAACGCGAGCTGCTCCGTACTGGGCTTGCCCCGGGTAAGATCGAGAGCGAGATTGAGCTGCTTCAGCTGCTCGTATTGCATTTCAAGCGCTGCCAGTTCCCCCTCCGATTGAGAGATTGATTGCTTGTCGTCCTGCACCGATTCCGTCCTCGTCTGCGCCGGGTGTGATGGGTTTTTCCCGGCGCGAAAAGTATACAGCCAGATCAGTGGCGTATGAATGTGAATAGTCTGCACCGGCTTGAAAAATCAGCGTAGACCCCTATATAAGTATTGACCTCAGATAAGTACCAACAATCCAATGGATATTAAGGGCCCCCGTGAAATGAGTGATAGCGATACAGCGCCAGAGGCGGAAGTAGTGTCCCCGGAGCCCGGGGTACACACCCCGGCGGTGCCGGATGATGTGTTGCCGGAAACGCTCTGCCTTATGCCGATACCCAACCGCCCCTTTTTTCCCGGGCAGGTGCAGCCGGTGACTATCAATCCGGAACAGTGGAAATCCACACTGCAAGCCGTAGGTAAGGCGGGAAACGGGTTGATCGGGCTATCCTATATCGGGCAGGCAAAACCGGGTGATGCGGACCCTCGCGAATTTCCCGAGATCGGTTGTATTGTGCGCCTGCATCGCCCGCCATCAGCCCTCGCCGACCAGCCGGGTCAGTTCCTGGCCCAGGGGGTAAAGCGCTTTCGCATAGTGCGTTGGCTCAGTGATAAACCCCCTTATCTTGTACAGGTGGAGTATCCGCGCAGTCAGGGCGATAAAAACGCAGATGAAGTCAAAGCCTATGCCATGGCCCTGATCAAGGAGATCAAGGAGCTGCTACCTCTCAACCCGCTATACAGTGAGGAATTGAAGCAGTACCTGTCTAACTTCAGTCCCAACCAGCCGAGTTTGCTGGCGGATTTTTCCGCGGCGTTGACGACGGCCTCCGGCGAACAACTTCAGGAAATTCTCGACACCCTGCCGCTGGTGTCGCGCATGGAAAAAGTACTCAGGCTGTTACGTAAGGAACGTGAGGTTGCAGAGTTACAGGGCCAGATCACCAGCCAGGTAAACGAAAAGGTCTCGGCCCAGCAGCGGGAGTTTTTCCTGCGTGAACAGATGAAAGTCATCCAGAAAGAACTGGGTATTTCCAAGGATGATCGCACCACGGACGTGGAAATGTTCGAGGAGCGTATTCGCGACCTCGCGCTGCCAGCGGCGGCAGATCGCCGAATAAAGGAGGAGCTGCACAAACTCTCCGTGCTGGAAACAGGCTCCCCTGAGTACGGTGTCACCCGCAATTACCTCGACTGGGCCACCTCGGTACCCTGGGGTGTCCATACCGAAGACCAGCTGGATCTGAAACACGGACGCCAGGTGTTGAACGAGCATCACGAAGGTCTGGAGGATGTGAAGGATCGCATTCTCGAGTTTCTAGCGGTGGGTGCTTTCAAGGGCGAGATATCGGGGTCAATTCTGTTGTTGGTAGGCCCGCCTGGTGTGGGCAAAACCAGTATCGGGCGCTCGGTGGCCGATGCGCTGGGCAGGGAGTTCTACCGCTTCAGCCTGGGCGGCATGCGCGACGAGGCGGAGATCAAGGGCCACCGGCGCACCTATGTGGGAGCCATGCCAGGCAAGTTCGTACAGGCACTGAAAGAGGTGAATGTGTCCAACCCCGTTATTATGCTGGATGAAATTGACAAGATTGGCGCGTCCTTTCAGGGCGATCCGGCCTCGGCGCTACTGGAGGTGCTGGACCCCGAACAGAACAGCGAATTCCTGGATCACTACCTCGATCTGCGGGTAGACCTGTCCAAAGTGTTGTTTATCTGTACCGCCAACCAGTTGGATACCATTCCAGGCCCACTGTTGGACCGTATGGAAACCCTGCGCCTGTCCGGCTATGTGGCCGAGGAGAAACTGGCCATCGGCAGGAAGCACCTGTGGCCACGCCAACTGGAGCGCCACGGGCTCAGTGAGGATCAGCTGAAGGTCAACGATGCCGCCCTGAAGTACGTGATTGATTCCTACTGCCGCGAAGCGGGTGTGCGCACCCTGGAAAAACAACTCGCACGCATTATGCGCAAATCGATAGTGCGCATGCTGGATAGCGGTGAGGAAAAGCTCCGTATCGGGAAGAAGGACATTGACGATCTGCTGGGCAAGCCCCCCTTTCAGCCGGACAAGCCACTGCGTGGCCTGGGTGTTGCCACGGGCCTGGCCTGGACGACCATGGGCGGCGCCACGTTGGCCATAGAGTCCTCGCAGATTCACACCCTGAACCGGGGTTTCAAGATGACGGGAAAATTGGGCGAGGTGATGCGTGAATCCGCAGAAATCGCCTACAGCTATGTGTCGGCACACCTGAAAGACTACCGCTGCCACCCGGATTTCTTCGACATCAGTATGGTGCACTTGCACGTGCCAGAAGGCGCGACTCCAAAAGACGGTCCCAGCGCCGGTATCACTATTGCGACGGCGCTGGTATCACTGGCCCGCAAGGAGCGTATCAAGCGCCCACTGGCTATGACGGGCGAGCTGACGCTCACCGGGCAGGTACTGCCGGTTGGCGGGATTCGCGAGAAGGTAATCGCTGCCAGGCGCAGCAAGATCATGGAGCTTATTCTGCCCCACGCCAACCGCCGTGACTTTGAGGAACTGCCGGAATACTTGCGCGAGGGTATCAATGTTCACTTTGCCCGCACCTTCCGCGAGGTCTTCGAATGTGTGTTTCAAGACCACCAGGTGGACAAGTCGCTGCACTAGGGCTTGCCCGGTTCCCAGCTGCCGGCAACTCGCGCCGTAACAACGGCACGCCGTGGTGCGGGATAGCCCTCGATGGTTTTGTTGCTGTCTGCAGGGTCCAGGAAATCTGCCAGTGAGTGAAATCGCATCCAGTCGGTGGAGCGTTGCTCCTCGGTGGAGGTGACGGCAACGTCCACCAGCTGCAACTCGTGAAAGCCCAGTTTGCGCAGCCAGCCCAGCAGGGTGTCCGTGCTGGGCAGAAACCAGACATTGCCCATGCGCGCATAGCGGCCCTCGGGTACGAGAGTGTCACCGGGACCACCCTCAATCACTAGAGTTTCCAGTACCAGTTGGCCCCCGGGTCGCAGGCAGTCGCGCAGCTCCAGTAAGTGGTCCATGGGTGAACGCCGGTGGTACAGTACGCCCATGGAAAACACCGTATCAAAGGCCTGCAGTTTCGCTGGCATCTGCTCGATACCGGCGGGTAATACCCAGACTTCATCGCGTTGCAGGTATTTTTGCAGGGCCCAGTACTGCACGACAAACAGGGGGGTGGGATCTATGCCGATCACTTCGAAGGCGCCGGCGCCCAGCATGCGCCAGCAGTGGTAGCCACTGCCGCAGCCTACGTCCAGCACGCGACGGCCCTGCAGGCTGTCGATCGCGCTTGCCAACCGCTCCCACTTCCAGTCCGAGCGCCACTCTGTGTCTATATGTATGCCGAAGAGGTCGAAGGGCCCCTTGCGCCAGGGGTGTAATTCATTGAGGCCTGTGCGAAGTTGCTCAATGACGGTTGCGACAGGTGATGTGCTGCTGCTGGCACCCACACGCGGGCTGGACAGTTGAATTTGATCGGCTGGGATATCCGGCAGGTCGTCCAGCACTTGCAACCAGCGCGGCAGATCGCCGTAGCGCTGTGTCGACAAGCCCCGCGCGATCTGTTCGGGTAGCGTCTTTGCCCAGGCCGCCATGTCACCGTCGCGCCAGCGGTCGATGAGCCTGCTGTAGTCGATCACTTCAGGGATACGGTGTTGAAATAGACGGGCACAGAGCGTTTGATCAGATCGGGCGAAACCCGCGCCACGCGACCACCGAAGCTGAACAGGCCGGTGGCATTGGCTGGGTCTGTGGGGAGTGATGCGTCGGTATTTGTGTCGATATTGTCGCGGCAGTTGGTCACGTTAGTCACACTGGAATGGTTTACTTCCCTCCAGACTGATTGGAGGATGCGAAGCCGCCGATTCTAACATGAAAAATACCAGCGACCGCCGGTTCTAGTTGGCGCTGCGGACCAGCTGCGCGTCTTCGCTACCTCGCTCGCGCCGCGTACGAGGCTGCGGGCGGGCAAAGTGACTCTGGCTTTCGCCGGGCGGGCCCGATGAGCCGGGCTCTCGGGAAAACTTGATGCTGCCGAGAAAATCCACCAGGCTGTGCCTGCTGCTGTCTGTTCTTTTCATTGGGTGCTCTGCTAAACCGTGTAAATAACAGTTGAATTCTACGCCGCCCTATGTCGCGATGGGTGTAAAAAGTCCCCGTCTTTTCTGTGCAAAAAGTCTCGTTTGGCGGTGGAACTACTGCAGTCGGCTTTCCAGCAGTGCCAGGGTTTCGGCGAGTTCCGGTTTGTGTGCGCGCATTTCTGCCAGTGTCAGTCCTTCCAGTTCATGGGGGAATATCAGCCAGTCGTCTGTTTCGTGCAGGTAATAATCCGGTGCCTTCTGGACACGATTATTACCCGGTTTGAAGTAGGGGGTGGCAATGCGGATTTCCGGGCTTTGCGCTGCATAAATCCGCTGCAATTCAGAGCTGGCCCGTTGCAGGGACAGGCCGCTGTCGTGTACGTCGTCTATCAGTAGCAGCGCATCGCCACTGGCGAGCCGGCCGTCGAGGTAGTTCAACCCATCCACCGCTATGTGATCCTCCCGCTGGCCGATGCCGCTATATGACTGGGTGCGTATAGCAAAGTGATCGGCTTCGACGCCGAGTACATGCAACAGTTCATGTACCGCGATAGCCACCGGTGTGCCGCCGCGCCAGACGCCGATAATGTAGTTGGGCCGAAAGCCGCTTTCGAAGACCTGCGCAGCCAGCGCGTAAGCGTCGGCCAATAACTGTTGCGCGGAGAGGTATTGTTTGTTCATACGGTCGCCCTGGAGACGGTGGAGAGGCCGGGGGGCAGATTAACATAGTGAACTCACTTGGTAGCGCTTCCAGCTCGGGTATAATCACGCGTTTCGTGTAGGAGCCCCACCCCAGGATGAAACCGGCTGAATACCCCACCGAGCCCGCGCATATGTGGGAACATTTTTACCAGATCTCCCGCATACCCCGGCCCTCTAAACAGGAACAGGCTGTGCGGCAGTACGTGATCGATCTCGCGCAGGCGGGTGCCCACCCCTGGCGCCAGGATAAGACAGGCAACCTGGTGGTTTCGGTGGCTGCCAGTGCCGGTATGACCGACAAAGCCCCGGTGATCATCCAGAACCACCTCGACATGGTAACCGTCAAAACCGGGGACAAAGAGCATGACTTTACCCGCGACCCCCTGACCCTGAAGGTGACAGACGGTTGGTTGCAGGCGGATCGCACTACCCTGGGCGCCGATAACGGTGTGGGTGTTGCCGCCGCCCTGGCGTTGATGACTGATGACAAGATGGCACACCCGCCATTGGAGCTGCTGTTCACGGTTGATGAAGAAACCGGGCTGGGCGGCGCGCTCAATCTTGATCCCTCGTTATTGTCAGCCGCACTCATGTTGAACCTGGACACGGAAGACTGGCACGAGTTGTACATTGGCTGTGCGGGAGCTGGCGGCTGGGAATTGCACAGGTCTTTTGCTACTGGCCAGGTGCCGGACGGCGCCGAGCAGTGGCAGCTTTCTCTCAAGGGTTTGGCGGGAGGGCATTCCGGCCTCCAGATACATCAACAACTGGGTAACGCTATCAAGTTGCTGGGCCAGTGCCTGGCAGATGTCGAAGGGCTACAATTGGCCAACTTCGAAGCGGGTATCGCGCACAATGTAATCCCCCGGGAAGGCAGGTTGACGTTTTGTTGTCCCGCCGGCGGCGGTGCGCAGCTGCAGGGTCGCCTGGAGAATTCGCGGGCACAGTGGCTGGGCTATCTGCCGGAAGCTGATAGCGCATTGGAACTGATGCTGGAACCGGCCTCATTCGAATCGGCACTGGCGGTGGATGACAGCGGCACAATGCTGGCTCTGGTCGCCGCTTTTCCCCATGGTGCCCAGGCCTATAGTCTGGTGCACCCGGCAGACCTGGTTGATCTGAGCATCAATTTTGCCCGATTGTCGTTGTCTGATGGCGAGCTGATGCTGGAATCCAGCTTCCGGTTTTTCAATGAGGCACAGAGCCTGCCATTACAACAGCAGGTTGTTGGCCTGGCCCGGGCTTTTGGCCTGGTGTTGACCGGTGCTGTGGCCTATCCCGGGTGGCAACCTGACTTTGATAGCGCCCTGCTGGAGCAGGCATCGCAGTTGCATGAACGCCTGTTTGGTATGCGTCCTGCGGTGAAGGCAATACACGCCGGGCTCGAGTGCGGGATTCTCAAAGGCAAGAAACCGGACATGGATATTCTCTCCTTCGGGCCGACGATTCGTGGGGCGCACTCACCCACGGAGCGCCTGCAGATTGATACGGTGGCACCGTTCTGGCAGTTTCTGACAGCGCTACTGGAAGAATTGTAATATGTTGCAGCGGTGTGTCTCCGACACCCGCATATTTGATAGGAGTCATTATTACCATGCTGGATAAACTCGAACGACTGCCCGCGGACACCATCCTCGGTCTTGCCGCGGCCTGTCGCGCCGACCCGAACCCCGACAAGGTTGATCTCACTGTCGGAATCTACATGGACGAACAGGGCCTGTGCCCGGTGTTCGACGCAGTCCGGCAGGCACAGCAGGCGTTGGTGGCCGAGGAAGTCTCCAAGGCCTACATGCCGCCAGCGGGTGATGACAGTTTCAACCGGGGTATGCAGCGCCTGCTACTGGGTGAAAATAGTCCGGCTCTGAGCGCAAACCGGGTGGGTAGCGTGCAGGCACCGGGCGGCTGTGGTGCCCTGCGCATCTGTGCCGAAATTATTCGTGCGGCAGCCCCCGATGCGAAAGTCTGGGTGAGTGATCCCTCCTGGCCTGTACACTTTCCGCTACTGGGGAGTTCGGGGCTGCAGTTTGAGGCCTATCGCTACTACGACCCACTGGGCCACAGCGTGGATTTTGATGCCATGGTGTCGGATCTGGGGCAGGCCGGGGCCTCGGACGTGGTGCTGTTGCACGGCTGTTGCCACAACCCCTGTGGCGCTGATCTGACGCTGGATCAGTGGGGCGTGATCGCCGAGATGGCGGAGCGCCAGGGCTTCACGCCATTTGTTGATATCGCATACCAGGGCTTGGGACAAGGGCTGGAGGAGGATGCAGCCGGTTTGCGCCTGCTGGTAGAGCGCTTACCGGAAGTGATAGTGGCCGCGTCCTGTTCCAAGAATATGGGCCTGTACCGGGAGCGTGTGGGCCACGCCCTGTTTGCCTGCCGGGATGAAGCCAACGCCCAGGCCATTGTAAGCCAGGCGCTGGTAGCCGCGCGGCGAATCTATTCGATGCCTCCGGCACACGGCGCCCTGCTGGCTGGCAGGATACTCGGCAGCGAGGCCTTGTCTGCATCCTGGCGCACTGAGTTGGCGTCAATGTGCCGACGTATTAACGGCTTGCGCACAGACCTGCGGCAGAAGCTGGAGCAGAAAAGTGGCCGGGACTTCGGTTTTATCGAGCGGGAGAATGGCATGTTTTCATTCCTCGGCCTGAGTACTGAACAAGCCTTGCGGGTGCGCGAGGAATACAGTGTGTACATGCTGGACTCATCCCGGATCAATGTTGCGGGCGTGAATGCCCGCAATATCGATTACCTGGTGGATGCGGTGGTGGCTGTATTGTGAGTTTGTGAAAACTCTGCCGCAGCGGGTTAAATGAGGGCTGCTACTCAGCGTCCTCGATTTCCGCCCAGCGTTCAAAGGCGGTTTCCATTTCCGCGTTTACCGCGGCCAGTTGCGCTATCACATCCTGCACTTCAGTGTGCTCACGCTGGTAGAAGTCCGCTGCCGCCATGGCGGCTTCGAGTGCCTTCTGGCGTTGTTCCAGCGACTCCAGCAACGCGGGCATTGCGTCCAGTTCCCGCTGATCCTTGTAAGAAAGCTTCTTCTTTTTCTCTGGCGCCTTCTGCGTCGCTGCCGCTGCCCGTGAGGATGCCGCTGCCTCTGCAGATGGCTTGCATGGCTCGCCACTGCTCTCGATAAGGCGGCCACCGCGCGCCAGCCAATCACTGTAGCCGCCGGCATGTTCGCTCACCACACCATTACCCTCTACGACCAGCAGGCTGGTGACCACGTTGTCCATGAATTCGCGGTCGTGACTTACCAGTAAAACGGTGCCGTCGAAGCTGAGCAGGATTTCCTCCAGCAATTCCAGCGTTTCGATGTCCAGGTCATTAGTGGGTTCGTCCAGCACCAGCAAGTTCGCGGGCTTGCTGAACAGACGCGCCAATACTGCGCGGTTTTGCTCGCCACCAGATAATGCTTTAACGGGGGTTCTAACCCGCTCCGGGCTAAACAGGAAGTCTCCGAGGTAGGAGATCGCATGCCGTCGCTTGCCGTTGATCTCAATGAACTCCTGACCGCCGCAAATGTTGTCGATCAGGTTTTTGTCGGGTTCAAGCTTGCCACGCAGCTGGTCCGAGTAGGCGATTTCAAGTTTGGTGCCACGTTTTACTTCCCCGCTATCAGGCTGCAGTTCGCCCAGCAGGATTTTAACCAGCGTAGATTTGCCCGCGCCATTGGCGCCGACGATGCCAATGCGGTCACCGCGCTGAATAATGGTGGAGAAATCGCGGATGATGGTGCGGTCGCCAAACGCCTGGCAGACCTTCTTCAGCTCCACTACGATTTTGCCGGACTGGCCGGCGTCTTCCACCGCAAAGCCAGCACCGCCCTGGCGCTCCCTGCGCCGGGAACGCTCATTCCGCATAGCCTCCAGTGCCCTTACCCGGCCCTCGTTGCGGGTCCGTCTGGCCTTGATGCCCTGGCGTATCCACACCTCTTCCTGGGCCAGCTTCTTATCAAACAGTTCATTGGCCCGTTCTTCTGCCTGCAGTTGCTGTTCCCGGTGAGCGAGAAAGCCCTGATAATGGCCGCGCCATACAGTGAGGTGGCCCCGATCGAGCTCGGCGATACTATTGGCGACATTCTGCAGGAAGCGTCGATCGTGAGTGATCAGGATGAGAGAGCCGCGAAAATTGCGCAGTTGCTCTTCCAGCCAGTTGATCGCCGGGATGTCGAGGTGGTTGGTGGGTTCGTCCAGCAGCAGGATATCGGGGTCGCCCACCAGCGCCTGGCCCAGGGCTACCCGACGGCGCCAGCCACCAGACAACTCACCCATGGTGGAATCAGGGGGCAGCTGCAGTTGGCTGATGATTGTTTCAATGCGCTGCTGCAGTGTCCAGCCATCCACATTTTCCAACTGCTGTTGCACACGGGCGAGTTTGTCCAGGTCTGTGTCAACGGTGTCGTGCACGAGATGATGGTATTGGGCAACCAATGCACCGGCCTCGGCGAGGCCTGCCGCGATAACATCGTATACCGTCAGTTCGTCGGCTTCGGGCAATGTCTGCTGCAGCCGCGCCAGCTTTACACCAGGGCGCAGCCAGCGTTCGCCGCTGTCTGCGTTCAGCTCACCCGCCAGTACCTTCAGTAGGGTGGTTTTGCCGGTCCCGTTGCGTCCCAGCAGACCCAGTTTGTCACCTTTGGTGATAACCAGATCGACTTCGTCGAGGAGCACCTGGGTTCCGTAGTGCAGGCTGGCATGGTCGAGTCGTAGTAGAGGCATTGGGCAGGACACTGGTAATGGGCCGCGCATTCTACGCCACGGGCCGCGTGCTGGCCACATGTGTGCGGGCAGGTTAGAGTGTTGTTAGTTTACAATAAGGGTTACTGGCGGTGTTTACAATTAGAAGCATTCCCAAGCTGGGAGCGCCGTTTATGGTGCTCCTGATGCTCGCTACAGGTGCGTTGGGGCAGCCGCCAGAGGTGCAAGTCACTCTGGAAGCTGTGGATAATGCGGTTGCCGATGTGACCGCGAACACCCCGCCGGACGATCCACAACGAGCCAGGTTGCTCGCTCTCTACAATGAAACTCGGGCAGCCCTGATCGACAGGGACGAGTATCTGGACTTGCGTGAAAATTATGCCAAGGCCAGGGCCGGTGCCGGCAATGAGGCCATCGCCATCGGCGCGGCACTGGTCGAACGACATGTTGCCCCGCCTGATCAAGCGGTATCGAAATCCCTGCCGGAGTTGGAGCAGCAGGTGCAGATCAGCAGGGCTGAGCTGGCGGCGAGCAGAAGTAATCTCGACGACATCCGAACTGCGATTAATAGCATGCCGCAGCGAGCGGCAGAGATTCGCGCGAGATTGGCAGAGCTCGGCAGTCTGATCCCCGATCTTCAATCCAGCCTGGCCTTTTTGCCTGAGGACGACAATGCTGACCGCCTGGACGAGGCCAATCGCTGGCTGGCACAGGCACGAAGCGCCAGCGCGTTGGCTGAAGAGGCCGCGCTGGACGAGGAATTGCTGAGCCAACCCATGCGGCTGCAGCTGCTGACGGCCAAACAGGATCGCGCAACGCAGGATATAAAGCAGTTGGAGCGGCATTTATCCGCCATGGAGCAGCGGGCGAATTCACTGCGCCAGGGAGAGGCCAGTCAGGCCCAGGTAGAAGCGCAAAAGGTATTGGTGGGTGCTCAGGGCAAGCATGCTCTGGTGCAGCAGCTGGCGGATGACAATGCTGAGTTGAGCGGTTCATTTGCCCAGACCGGTGAAGCGCTGGAACGTGCCAGAGAGCGTGAGCAGATTGTGTCAGAGCGCGCAGAGCTTCTGGAAACAGCACTTAAGGCTATTGAGCGCAAGGTGAACATCCTCGGTATGAACGCCGCTGTTGGCCACGTCCTGCGTGAACAGCAGGCGCAGTTGCCGCGTGAGCGGGAACAAAAAAACGAAATTGAAGAGGTTAACCAGAATGTTGCCCTGGGAAGCGTGCGCCAGCTCGAACTGGAGGATGAACGGCGCCAGCTGTTCGACACCAGTGAATACGTGGACAAGCTGATTGTTCAACTGGATAGCGAAACGCAGACGCTGGTTCGCCCGGACTTGCTTGAACTTGCGCATAATCGACGCGATCTGGTGCGTCAGGCATTGGATCTTGAGAACCTTTATATTGACGCTCTGACTAATCTCGAGATCGATTTGCAGAGCTACACGAAAGCTATTAATGACTACCGGCACTTCATCCAGGAGCGGCTGCTGTGGATTCCATCGCGTGATCCGTTTTCGCTTTTTAGAGCCGATGGTCTACCGACCCAGCTGGGTGAAATCTTTGTAGCCGCACGCTGGGCGCGGGAGGCCAGTTTGTTGCCGGGTGAACTGCTCAGGCAACCGGTCGTGGTCGTCGCGCTGGCGCTGGTGCTCCTGCTGGTCTATCGCAGCCGCAACATCAGGGCCCGGATTATCCGCAGCGGCAGGGAAGTCGGATATGTGCGAACCGACAAGTATTCCAATACGCTTGAGGCGCTCTTTTTCAGCGGTATATTGTCAGTGAAATGGCCACTGCTGATGTGGGCCATTGGGCAATTGTTTGAAATGCAGGAGACTGAGTCGGCTCTGGCCGTCGCTTTGCACACAGCGCTGGGGCGGGGGGCGCTGTATTTCTGGGGCCTGGAGTTTCTGCGCGTGGTAATGATGCCCAGGGGCCTGGTGGCCTCGCATTTTCGCTGGCCAGCCCAGCGCACAACGCAGATCTACGAGCAACTGAGGGTGTTGCTGCGGACCTTCCTGCCATCGGCAATTCTGGTGTTCTTTTCCATATCACTCTACCCACGGGAAATCGGCGGCCCCCTTGGCGCGCTCGCCGTGATTTTTGTGCTTCTTTCCATGGCGTATTTCTTCCGCTACATACCCTCCTATATGGATGACAAAGTGAGCATGTTGCTTACCGACAGGGTCTCCTCGGGAGGCTCTACACTAGGCCGCTTTATGCGCCAGGTGCTCATATGGGTGCCGGTGGTAACAACCATTGCAGTCATCTTTGGCTACATTTACACGGCGATACTCTTCAGTTTACTGCTTGCCAAGACGGCAGCGGCCTGTGCCGGGGTGTTTTTGCTGAACGAGCTGGCCATGCGCTGGCTGCGAATGACACGACGGCGTATGGTCGCCCGGGCCAGGGCAGAGAGTGCACAAACGTCCGCCGAGGAAGGAGAACTCAGCCCGGAGGATGAGGCACTGGAGAATGATCCTGAGTTACTCAGCGACGAGGGTACGAAACTGATCAGCTTGCTCACGCTGCTTGGTTTGCTTGGCGCCATTCTGGCGATATGGGCGGAGGTGGTTCCCGCTTTCGGTATCCTCGATTCAGTGCATTTGTGGCACCGGTATGGTCAGGTTGACGGCAGGGAGGTTCCGATCTCGGTCACGCTGGCCGATGTGGCACTTGCCCTGGGCATTGCTGTGTTGGGTTGGGTCGCCCTGCGCCGGATTCCCGGACTACTGGAGATCCTGCTGCGCCAGAAAATAGGTGTACGGGCAGCGTCCGCCTACGCCGTAACCCGAGTCTTCCAGTACGGGGTAACGGGTGCATTGGTGGTGGGCGTGCTGAGTTCCATGGGTGGCAGTTGGTCACAGATTCAGTGGGCGGTAGCAGCACTCAGCGTCGGTATCGGCTTCGGCTTGCAGGAAATTGTCGCCAATTTTATCAGCGGTCTTATCATCTTGTTTGAGCAGCCGATACGGGTAGGTGACGTGGTCACCGTGGGCAACACTTCCGGCAGGGTGACGAAAATTCGCATCCGGGCCACTACTATCCGGGATTTTGACCGGCGTGAACTACTGGTCCCCAACAAGGAATTTATTACCCAACAATTGCTTAACTGGTCGCTGTCAGATCAGGTTACGCGTTCCACGGTAGCAGTGGGAGTGGCCTATGGGACCGATCTGGATGAAGCTATCGCGATTGTGCGGGAAGCGGCACACCAGCACCCGGTGATCGTCAGTGACCCGGAACCCGTCGTCACCTTTGAAGAATTCGGCGATAACAGTTTGCTTATCCGGGTGCGCTTTTTCCTGGATCAACTCGACACACGCCTGGTGACCTCAAGTGAGTTGATGCTGGACATCAATCGCCGTCTCAACGCGGCGGGTATTGTTGTAGCGTTCCCGCAACGCGATGTGCATCTCGATACCAGCACACCACTGGAAATCAGGGTGATGTCAAATGCGTCGGACTCGCGGGATCAGCCCAGCGGGCAATGACCTCAAGCATGGCCTGTGCGGCCGCTGACAAGGGCTGGCGTTTGCGGGTGATGACACCCAGTTCCCTGGTGATCACAGGTCCACTGAGGGGGCGGCACTCGGCGCCCATTTCCTCCATCTGGCTAATACTCAGGGCAGGTACGACACTCACCCCCAGTCCGGCCGTGACCATGCGACCGATACTGGCCGGCTGGTGTGCCTCGAAAGCGGGCAGAAGGCTGATATTGTGCTTCAAGAGTGCAGTATCAATGAGACGCCTGATGCTGGAGGGACGCTGCAGGGCGAGGTATGGGTGCTTCTTCAACTCGCGCCATTTCAGATTTTTCCTGGAAAGCAATGCGTGTCCGGCTGGAAGTACCGCGACAAACCGATCGCGAAACCGCGGTGCGAAATTCAGGTCATCGGCCTCCCCGGGATCAAAGGTCACCCCGAGCTCAACCCGGCGGCAGTGTCACAGAGCGAGTGGTGCGCTGCAGCAATTTGCCGCCAATCTCCTGCTCGAGATTCCTGATAGCGATGCTTAATGCGGGCTGCGTCAGGTGTAACAGGGAGCAGGCCTCGGCAAAGCTGCCGGACCGGGCCACTGCCACAAAACAGTGCAGTTGCCGGATGGTTACACTCATTTAAAATACCTATTAGTTATTCAACTAAATTAATTTGATAAATATAGGTCGCTGTCGCACTCTAGGCAAACTTGAATAATTGCTGCGGTCGCACCGGTATGCGCTACGCTAGAGTGTGAACGTGCCACCGCGTGCGGGTCGTTACAGGAGAGAATAATGTCCGGATTTGACAAGGTAGTGGGGAGCTATAAAGAAGCCATGGCTGGCCTGGAAGATAATATGACGGTCGTCGCCGGTGGTTTCGGGCTGTGCGGGATACCGGAGAATCTGATCAAGGAGATCCGGCGCAAGGGTACCCGTGGCCTGACTATGGTTTCCAACAACTGTGGCACCGACGATTTCGGCCTGGGCATTCTGCTCAAGGACAAGCAGGTTCGCAAAATGGTCGCTTCCTACGTGGGCGAAAATGCCCTGTTTGAAGCCCAGATGATGAGCGGTGAGCTGGAGGTCGAGCTCACGCCGCAAGGCACTCTCGCCGAAAAAATGCGGGCGGGCGGCGCGGGTATACCAGCTTTCTACACTGCAACCGGCTACGGCACGCCGGTGGGGGAGGGCAAAGAGGTAAGGGAATTTGATGGCCGGCACTATATTTTGGAGGAGGCAATCCGGGGCGACTTTTCTATCGCCAAGGCCTGGAAGGCTGACCGTTATGGCAATCTGATGTTTCGTAAGACGGCGCGCAACTTTAACCCCATGGCGGTTACCGCGGGCCGAGTTGCGGTGGTGGAAGTTGAGGAGATAGTAGAGGTGGGTACCTTCGATCCGGATGAGATACATCTGCCTGGTATCTACGTGCACAGGCTCATCCAGGGGACTTTTGAGAAAACCATCGAACAGCGCACCGTGCGCAGCGCATAAGGAGAGCAGGCAATGGCTTTGACTCGAGAACAACTGGCGCAACGTGTCGCGCAGGAATTTCAGGACGGATTTTATATTAACCTCGGCATCGGCATTCCGACGCTGGCAGCGAACTATATACCCGATGGGGTGGAGGTCATGTTGCAGTCGGAGAACGGGCTGCTGGGTATGGGCCCTTTCCCGCGGGAGGACGAGGTAGACCCGGACCTGATTAATGCCGGTAAGCAAACCGTCACCATGGCCAGGGGCGCTTCCCTGTTTTCCTCCTCAGACTCTTTCGCCATGATCCGTGGCGGCCATGTAGACCTCACGGTGTTGGGTGCGTTTGAGGTGGATTGCCAGGGAAATATCGCTTCCTACATGATTCCCGGAAAACTGATAAAAGGCATGGGTGGCGCCATGGATCTGGTGGCCGGTGCCGACAATATCATTGTCACCATGACCCACGCATCCAAACATGGCGAATCCAAGCTGTTGAGCGAGTGCACCCTGCCACTGACGGGCAAGGGTTGTATCAAGCGAGTGCTGACCGATCTGGCACTGCTGGATATCGAAGATGGCAGATTTATGCTGCGGGAACGCGCTCCGGGTGTGAGCGTGGAGGAGATCAAGAGACTGACGGCAGGTGAACTGGTGGTGCCGGATGACGTCCCTGAAATGGTGTTTGACTAGCATTTGAGTGGGGTGTACCCACAGCCAGTCACCTCTTGAGCTGACCCGTCCTGGGTGGTGGGCTCGTTCGCTCACGCCTGCCCCGCAGCGCGATATGGTGTATTATTTCGCGCCCGGGATTTGGGTTTATACGCATGAGCTTTATTGAAAAAAATTATCACGACCGTCAGGTAGCGAGTTGGCTGTTGCTGTGTGCAGTCGTTATTCTCGGTATGATTCTGCTCGGGGGCGTTACTCGCCTGACCAACTCCGGTCTGTCCATGGTTGAATGGAAGCCCCTGGTGGGGGTAGTCCCGCCACTGTCGGAGCAGGCGTGGCAGGAAACGTTCGACAAGTACCGGCAGTTTCCGGAGTACCAGAAAGTTAATCGTGGTATGAGTCTCGATGATTTCAAGTCGATCTTCATGTACGAGTATCTGCACCGCGTGCTGGGCCGGCTTATCGGTGTATTGTTCCTGTTGCCGCTGCTGTATTTTGCGTGGCGGGGGCGGATTCAGCAGAGCCTGATGCCGAAGTTGCTGGTACTGTTCTTTCTGGGTGGCTGCCAGGGCCTACTGGGCTGGTATATGGTTAAGAGCGGGCTGGTGGATAACCCCCGGGTCAGTCAGTACCGCTTGACCGCACACCTGGGGCTTGCCGTCGCAATTTATGCCTACATGATCTGGCTCGCCCTTGATCTGCTGTTTCGTGCGGACCCTTCCCGCAGCACACCGGTCGCGCGACCGCATGCAGGTTTCTCTCGCGTCCTGGTGGGCCTGGTCTATTTCATGATTCTTTCAGGTGGTCTGGTGGCGGGCACCCGTGCCGGGTTTGCCTACAGTACCTGGCCACTGATGGGAGACTCATTCATTCCCAGGGGCCTGTATGCGGGTACTCCGGCCTGGCTGGATATATTCGAGGATATAACCACGGTCCAATTCAACCACCGTATATTTGCCTATCTGTTGACAGTGCTTATCGGTATTTTCGCGATGCTGGTGTATAGAAGCGGTGTTGGTGGACGTGGCAAGATGGCGGTGACACTTTTGCTGGTGGTGCTTGCGGGGCAGTTGGTAATGGGGATCAGCACCCTGTTGTTGCATGTCCCCGTAGCGCTGGCGGCCGCTCACCAGGGTGGGGCGATGTTATTGCTTACCGCCACGCTGTATACCAGTCATATACTGGCCAAGCAGTAGCGAGCGGTCGCTACCAGAAACTCGGTCTCTTATCGCCGGCGCGACGACCAGCGCAAACCCGACGGTCAGGCTTGTCCATATCGAAGCGCATATCCACCCGCCGGTCTACGTGTCCACGGCGGTGCAGGCGCCTGCGTTCAGCGCCCCTATAAGTCAGAGGTGAAAGATCTTTGGCCTCGAAAACGGCAGATCTCTCCTGCGGGTTCTTGATGATTGTTTTCATAGTTGTAGGCACGCCCCTTATTTCGGCGGCTGGGTAGCTTCCCAAGTGGCCAAATAGTGTGTCCTAAATTGCGTTGGATCGCCTTATTTTCGCGCGTCAAAGTGCTGTTTTGAGGCCGACTTGTGAAGAGGCTCACAAAAAATGAAAGCGATTATCGGGGGCTACTCCAGTGAGTAGGCGCAAATACGGCTGATGTGGCTGTAGGGCAGGGTAGACTGTTCGTGCCAGGTATTGAAGGCTTGCTGCGCGAGTGTGAGCTCTCTTTTGCTGACAGGGTTGGAGCTGATATCCAGCCCTGCCCGTTGCAGGCAGCGCCCCACGTCAGCGGTTATTACGAAGGTGTCCTTGCCCATATTACGCAACACCCGCTGGCCCGTCATGCCGCCCAGGCGCGAGCCAAACTTCTTCAGATAGGCGAACAGTCCAATCAAGTCCGTCAGGGGCCATTGCCCGATAAATTTGCCGAAGCCGCCGTGTTCTCTGGCGACATCGAGAAGAAAACGCGCGTTATGTTGTATGCTCAGGACTTTCTGGCGATTGCGGATAATGCGGGGGTTCTGGCAGATACGATCGATCTGGTCAGGGCTTAACATCACAATTGTTTCCGGTGGAAATCCGAAGAACACGTCCTCGAAATCGTCCCATTTGTTATTCACAACTCGCCATACGAAGCCGGCCTGGAATATGCAGCGCGTCATTTCGGCGAGGTAGCGATCGTCGCCAGTATTGCCCAGGGCCCTGGCGCCGCGCACTTTGGGCAGCAGCCGTTTCAGTGCCGTATCACCGCCTTTACGTGCGCTGGCCCGCTGGTATATTTGCTCAAACTTTTCCATCAGTTGTTATGGCTACCATCACACAGTGGTGCGGTGCTGCTGGCCTTGCAGCCGCAGAAAAAGACCTTGCCCGCTTCGCCTGCGTCGTAGCGCAGCGGTGAGAAACCCGTGTCCTTGTGGGAGCCATCACAGAAGGGCTGCACCTGACTGAGGCCGCAGGCGCACCAGAAATAGGCCTTTCCGGCTTCGACTTCGACAGCTATTGGGGTATCGGATGCTCGTTTTGCCTTGTCCATAGTGGTGTCTTCGCTCGCGTGTATTTGTCAGGGTGTGTACCAGTGTAGCTCAGGGTTCGCTGTGCGCTGTGCCCACCCGGTAGGCCAGCAACATATTGCCGGGTAGTTGCCCGAACATGGAGTAGCCAGACTGCACGTAAAGCCAGTCACCTGCAATCACCTGCCCGCTGACATCGATGGCACCGCCGTGGCCGCTGATACCATTGTCAGCATCAAAGGCACGGGCAGTAGAATCCTGCCAGAGTAGATTGCCGGTGGCGATATCAAAGGCGCGAACCCTGCCGTCCAGGCCGGCGCTGATGACCAGTTCCGGGGTCGCCAGCAGGGCAGCTGACAGGCCGTAGTAGAAAGAACAGCGGTACTGGTCTGCCAGCTCAACTTTTTTTCCGGCGCGCATATTCTGCAGACCTATCATTGGCTTGTCCTCCTCCGCAATCTCGCAGCCGCGAGTGACCCCCTGAAACCAGAGTATCTCGCCGCTTGCCAGGTCCAGTGCGTGCAGGCCGGGCATCGGAACGTATTCCGGGCGCACTCTTTCGGGATCTGCTGCGGCTACCATCAGGCGCTGGCCGGACAACGCCATGCCCCAGTGCACGCCGCCATTCGTGGTCGTCTGGGCTAGATTGGGCCCGATCGCGGCATTGCTGACCTGGCGTTGCCAGACCAGTTCCCCGTCTGGGCTGTCGGGTTCTGGCGACAGCGCATATACGTCACCGGATTTCTGGCCCGCCAGCAGCAGTTCCGAGCCATCCGGCAGTGCTGCCATGATTACCGAGGCACCGAAGTCGAAGTCTCCGCCGGCATTGGGCGGACAGTTAGCGCCGCCATTGAGGCAGGCGGCATTCCAGGCATCGTCTGCCAGGGCCTGAAAACGCCAGGCGAGCTCGCCGCTATCCATGTCCAGCGCGACGATAGCGTCAGACGTGCCGGTAGTGGGGTGTGACAGGTTCTCACCGGTGCCTATATAGATACGGTTGCGTTTCGCGTCGACGGTGGGCGTGCTCCACACACTAACTCCGGAGGGGCCGTAGAGATCGGCGCCATCTGCGTTTTGCCCCTGCAGCGTGGCGTCTTCAGTGCCGTGCCATTCCCACACTTTTTCGCCGTTGCTGGCATCCAGTGCAATCACACCGCCGTGAGATTTGCAGCAGATATAGCTGGGGCTGCCTGACACTGCCACCTCATACGAGGATATTGGCACGAACAGGCGGTTGTTGTAGTAGCTGATGGAGCCGGTGATGACCGAGGTGTCATAGATGCGGGCAGCCTCCTGCCAGACGGTCTCCAGGGTCTCCGGGTCCAGTGCATAAATTGACGCCATGGAATCGGCAAATACCAGCAGTTTTCTGCCATTTTCCAGCGTGGCGACGGTAATGGCTGAGCGAATGCCGCTGAGAACTTCCCTGTGGCCGCGGATGCATCCGCTAAAGCGGTCGATGGCGTACAGCTTACCAGTCTTGTCGCCGAAGTAGAGCGTGTCACCTATGATGGCGGGTTGTGAACGCATGTCTGTGACTTTGGGGAAGGCGAGGCTCCAGGCCAGTTCCAGTTGGCTGGCATTGCCGCGGTTGATACCCGTAAGTTCGGCCGGGACAAATCGCCGGTTGTGGTTGCCCAGGCCCCAGTTGGCGACATATTCGGTGACATCCTCGCCTGCCTGCTCGCTGCACTGGTGTACGGCAATCCACTCATCAGCCGGCGCAGAGCCCGCGAGATAGATCGCGATCAGTCCGCGTTCCTGCTTGCTGAGGTGTGCTGCCATGGGCTGCATCTTGCCAAATTCCAGGGCCACCATCACCGTTTCCTTGGAGAAGCCGGACAGGGCCTCCCGGCTGGGGGCGTGCATCGCCGGGTTGTCATGGCAGCTGGCGCAGTGCTTGTCGAACAGCTTTTCGCCCAGGTAGGCCAGTGGGAGTTTGTCCGCGTGACGAATGGCAAAAGACTCCAGGGTTTTTGCTGGAGCGTCACTGAGTAACAGGAACCCGCCGGCGACCAGCACTATCGTGACCAGGAGCAGGACAAATACGGTCAGTGCTTTTTTCACGATCAGTTCCCTTTAGTCAGGTAGTGCGAAGGCATACAGATAGTCGCCCATATCGCGGCCGAACATATGATGACCACCGGCGTTTATCACTACGTATTGCCGGCCCTTGTACTCGTAGGTCATTGGTGTGGCCGCGGCGTCTACCGGCAGAGTGTATTGCCATAGGGTATCGCCGTTACTTGCGTCAAAGGCGCGAATCTGTCGGTCCATGGTGGCGCCGATAAAGAACAGGCCGCCAGCGGTAGCAATACCGCCACCGAGGTTGGGGGTGCCCCACTCAATGTGGAAGGGTGCAGTTACCGGACCCATTTCATGTACCGATCCCAGTGCGGTTTCCCAGGCGATGGTACCTTTGAACAGGTCGACCGCCACCAGCTTGCCCCAGGGCGGCGGGTTGCAGGGTATGCCCAGGGGTGATTGCAGACTGCCAATCTCGATGTCGTAGGGTGTGCCTTTCATCGTCACCCGCATTCGGTGTCCCGCGGCCGGGTGATCCTGGCGTTCGCCATCGGCAACGGTATGCTGCGCGGCGGGAATCAGTTGCCCGGTGAAGGCCACGTTGCTGACGTTGACCAGCAGCAGCCCGGAATCGCCCACTAGCGCGCCGCCACCCCAGTTGGCGCCGCCGAGACTGCCGGGAAACATCAGCGTCAGGCGTTCACTGTTAGGTGTGAACAGGCCCAGGTTTTCCAGCTCGGCCAGCTGCCGGGCGCAGTCGCCCCTGTCCCAGGGTGTCAGGCCCCAGGCATCTGCTGGCATCAGAAACGGATCCAGCAGCTGGGGCGGGGCAATGGGCTTTGGCTGCGAGGCGGCACTGTGCTCGCCGGGAATCTGTGACGGCGGTACCGGCTGTTCGGTGATTTCCCACAAGGGCGCGCCGGTCAGGCGGTTGAACACGAATACCAGGCCCTGCTTGGTCAGCTGTGTGAGGGCCGGAATGCTCGCCCCGTCTTTGCGCCACTCGAACAGGATTGGCTGCGCCGGGGTGTCGTAGTCCCACAGGTCGTGGTGCACGTGCTGAAAATGCCAGCGGACGTCGCCGGTGCGCAGGTCCAGCGCCACCACACTGTTCGCGTAAAGGTTGTCGCCAGGTCGGTCTACACCGTAGTAGTCCGGGGATGCGGCGCTGGTAGGCAGATACAACAAGCCGTTTTCAATGTCGACGGACATCGGTGCCCATACATTGGCACTGCCGCTGTTGGGGCGACCGAGGAGGGGATCAAACTGCCACAGTAACCTGCCGCTGAAGCTATCGAATGCCATGACGGTGCCGCGTGGGGTGGTGGCGCGGGCGAAATCAATCACCGTTGAGCCGGTGACGACTATCCCTTCTGCCACCATCGGGGCTGAGGAGTTGCTGACCTCACCCGGTACAAACCCCTCCTTGCCATAGAGCAGCACCCTGCCGCTTTCACCGAATTCCGCGCAGGGTTTTCCGGTGATGGCATCGATGGCCCACAAGCTGCGATCATGGGTGCTCAAGTACAGGCGGTGGCGGCAGGTATCATCTGCGCCGGCACGAAGTTCCTCGGCATAGCTGACACCGCGACAGCGGAAAGGTCTGTCACCGCCGCGATTAATTTTCGGATCGAAACTCCAGCGCCTGCTGCCATTGGCAGGGTCCAGCGCGATGACCCGATTGAAGGGTGTGCAGTACACCAGGGATTGACCGCCAGCTTCCGGCAAGAGAATGGGGGTACTTTGCGTGGAGGTGTTTTCCATCTCTTCGCCATAGCGCTCCATGTCGCCACTTTGAAAGATCCAGGCGACCTCCAGGTCGCCGACGTTGCTGCGGTTGATCTGGCCCGCCTCGGAGTAGTGGCGTCCTCCCTGGTCGCCGCCGTAGTACATCCAGCCAGGCGCCGCCGCAGCGGTAAACGTGCAGCAGGACAGTATCAGCAAGCTGATCAGCGAGGGCAGGGGGCGTGGCACCGGTGGCCGCACGGGACTACTCGGAAACCGGTGTAATGCGCAGAAGCGTGGGTACACCTCCCTCCGACTGCCAGGTGGGAAAATGTGAGTTGGTGGTATAGATGGCCCCATCTTCCTCGGAAATCTCGATATCCCGGGTGAAAAAGCGTTGGCGCGGCATGGGGTAGACTTTCCAGCTTTCACTGGCGATATCGAAGCCGAGGATGGTATCTGACTGGTTGCCATTGACCCAGACGACGCCGCGGTCGCGGTCAACGTTGAGGGCGTAGGGTACTTCGTTGATCACAGGAAGTTCATAGCTTGTGAACTTGGCTGTGCCCGGTGCATATTTCACCAGCAGTGAATCCTGGAAGGCGACAATCCAGAGGTTGCCGTCGGCATCTATGCGCAGGCGCCTGGGCCCGTTGAACGGAAAATCAATCATTGTAACCTCGCCAGTGTCGGGGTCGATTCTGGCGAGGTCGTTGGCGTAGAGCCTGGCCACCCACACCGCGCCGTCCGGCGCGATATCGATACCGTAGGGCATAGGCAGCCCGGTGGACTCACGATCGGGGGAGGGCTGTGGACGACTCTCCGGGTTAATACTGAACATGATTGGCAGCGATTTGAGTATCAGCCACTCCTTGAAACCACGTGCCGGCAGGTCGTACAGGGTAAATTCCCCATTTTTGCGATCAAACATCGCCACCTGGGATGACAGCGCCAGCGTGAACCACACACGGTCCTTATCATCAACGCGAATGGTGTGCGGGTAATAACCCTCCGGCATTTCGTGACTGATAAATTGCTTGGTCTCGATGTCGAATTCAAGCAGGGCTTGCTGCATGGAAGGCGTAATAAATATGTTGCCATCCTTTTTCGAGTAGGCAAAGGAGTGCACACCCATGTAGTTGTACATCTTGGGAAACACCTTGAAGCGATTGCCCATGATGCCACCGAGGCCCATGTCTTCGTCGTGGGGCACTTTGTAGACAGTGTATTCGCCGCTGCCCGGGTCCAGCTCGTAAATGCGGTCAAACAGATTGTCACCAATATAAACATAGCCGTTGGGGTGCAATAGGAAATCGTGCATCTGTGAGTAGCCGTCGCCGATGGGCCACTCGGTCATCTCTATAGCGGAAAGGTGCGCCTCCCAGCGGTGGGGTTCGGGCACTTGTTCGGGGTGCTCACGCAGATCGCGGTACTCTTCCTGTAGCAGTTTGGCGACCCGTACATGGTCATCGTTTGGCAGGCGTGCGCCGTAGGTATTCATACGTTCGATAACATTGACCCACTGTTCCTGGGTACGTTCATTGCGCATGAACGGGGAGGCCTGCTGGTGGCAGAAGGCGCAATTGAGCAGGAATGTTTTCTTCAATTCCTCGTCGCCGCCAAAGCTGAGCTGCGACAGCCAGACATTGGAGGGGTAGCTGGCAATGTACTGCTCCTCTGTCATGGGCTGCAGTATCACTTCGTCTTGCAGCACATCCAGGTAACTGTCGACATGGGCCTGGGCACGAATCCGGTAGCGCACGGGCACAGTGGCGGTATCAAATTCGACCTCGCCAGCGCTATCGGTAAAACGGGTGAGAACTGTTGCGCTGATATTGGTCACGCCGTGCGGGGCGTAACCGTCGTCGCTGAGGTCCGCTGCCGGTTGGCTGACCGGGGTTTGCGTAACCATGGCCCTGGCCAGGGGTTCGCCCTTGCTATTCTTTACTGTCAGGGTATCGGCCAGGGCAAGTGGCGCGACGAGTAACAGGCAGGCCATTAATTTGGAAAGTTGCATATTGTTGCTCCCTAGAAAAGGTATCGCACCATCATTTGAATCTTCTCCTCAATACTGGCCTTAGCTGCCGTGTCGGCTTGCGTCGTCACTGGAGTGGAGGAGGAAGCGGGTTGCAATATTGCCGACGCCGTGTCCGCAGGGGCTTGGGGGCTGTGCCGGGAAAATTCCTCGCTTGCCACCTGTGTCGAACCGGCAGTGCCCGGTGGGGCGCGCCGGAAATCCGCTGGTGTCGGCTAGAACGTCCAGTTCGCGTTCACCATCACTTGTAGCGCATTATTGTCTTTGTATTTGCCACCGAAGTTGTCTGCTTCAATGCGCGCTTTACCCAGATCGGCGTAGTTGAGATGGCCGCCTATGGACAATGTCTCCTTCACATCATAACGCGCGCCAAAAGCGACACGAACCTGGCGGTCCACGGGGAGTTGTGCATTGCGGTTGTTTGCGTTAACGGGGTTGGTGTCGTACGACACGCCGGTGGTCAAGGTCCAGTATTTGTCCAGCCGGTACTGGGTTCCCCAGGCATAGTGGTAAGTGTCATGCCATTTAGTGGGAATGCCGGCACTGCCGCGCTCAGTGGATAGCAGAACGTTGTCCAACCGGCTCCAGTCATCCCAGCCGATGGTAAAGTCGACCGACCATTTTTCATCCATGTCGTGATGCATTGCGACCCTGACATACTGGGCCATACTGAGTTCTGTATCCGAGGCTATCTGTGCACCTTCCTCGGCCAGGGGTGGGCCGTGCGGATATTTTAGTTTGAGATCGCCGTCGAATTTAGGCTGTAATTCGCTTTGGTAATTAATTCCGAAGCGGGTCCGGTTGGTCAGTTCATACATGGCGCCAAGCGTGAAACCAAAGCCGCTATCATCACCATTGACGGATGCCCTGCCATCAGGGAGATTTATAGAGCGACGCGGTACCTCAAGCTTTAAATCCAGGTCGGCATACCAGTACTGTAATGAGGCCCCGATTGAAAGCTTGTCTGTCAATCTGTAAGCCACGGTGGGAGCAAGTGTCGCGATTACCAGGTCAACGTCGGTGGCCTGGTATCGTCCTGACCATTGGGTGCCGTAGTCCAGCCCCGCCCCGGCCGCGCCGATAAAATAGACGCCCCCTGCCCATTTATCGGAGCCGAAATCGTGGATGTACGACACGCTGCCGGTGGGGGTGTTCACTCCCGCGTCCTTGCCATTGTCAAAGCCATTTCGCGGGTTGCTGTACTGTGTGTCAAATTTGGTCGAGGGAAGAAAAGCGCCTGCTGCGGTGAAGAGCTGATTGCCCTCTATGCGGGTCGCGCTGGCCGGGTTGTGTGCTATCGCAGCAGCATCGTCAGTACCTGCTGCTGCGCCTGCACTGGCTCTACCGCCGGCAAAATCACCGTAATCGTTAACCCACAGGCCGCCAGCCACAGAATTTCCAGCGCTGAACAGCGCTGCAGCCACTGCGCAGCCGACAATCGATTTCTTCATGCTTGCTCCCCCGGGGCAAAAATCTTCTCTCGAAAACAAGCGAGAGTTTTTTGTGCAAGCAAGTTTAAAGTAGCTACGCCCCACTTGGACAGGGTTTTCCCCCGTTTATTTGCAGTTGGTGTTTAGCATGAGCTGTTTGAACACCACCGCATTGTGGTCGCTGCCGTCGCGTTCGGGTTCTCCTGCCAACTCGATGTCAGGGAAGCGCTTAAACAGTTCCGAGATCGTAAGATACAACTGGCGCTTTGCCAGTGAGGCGCCGATGCAGAAGCGGGGGCCGTAGCCGAACAGTACGTCGGGCTTGAACTCGCGCTCGACATCAAATACTTCCGGGTGGTCGTAGTACTCGGGATCGTGGTCCTTGAGGTGTGGCATCATCAGCACCATCTGACCCTTGCGCACCTGCTCCCCCAGAATTTCCATATCGCGTGGGGCATAGCGGGCAAAGCCCATTTTTGAGGCAGTACCCCAGCGGCTGATTTCACTGAAGGCATTGGTGAAAGCGTCGGGGGAAGCCAGTGCTTTTGGTATCTGGTTTTTGTGTTTGAGCAGTGCGTAGACCGACCATTGCTGTGCCACCAGCGTGGTGTCGGCGCCGGCCCCGATCAACGCCAGGATCAGCGTGATGATATCGCCTTCTTCAAAGCCGGAATTTTCCTGCTCTATTTTCAATAAGGTGCTGAGGAAATCGTCCTGTATCGGTGAGTTGCGTCGCTCGGCGATGATCACCTTCAGGATATCGATGGCGCGGTTACTGTCCTCGCGCGCTTTTTCGCGGCGTTCGTCTGAAATGGTCGGGTTCCAGGTTTCGGTGAAGGTCTCGGTCACCTGTTTGATATCTGGCCAGTATTTTTCCGGTATGCCCACCATGCGTGTGATGGAAATAAAAGGGATGTGGGCCGCGATTTTTTCTATGTAGTCGAAGCTGTCGGGAGTGCCCAGCTCGTCGAACAGCTTCTTTATGTCGGGTTCAATCTTGCGTTGTATCTGGTCCACTACATTGCGGGAAAAGGCCGGCGCCGTTACGCGCCGCACCAGACGGTGATGATCGTGGTCCGCCAGCAAGCTGTGGCCTATCAGGGCCCGCTCAAAGTTGCTCCACTGGTCCTCGGGAGGTCGCGGGGGTGCAAATTCCCAGTCGTAGAAGTCTGAGGACAGCGGTTCCTCTTTCCAGCAGGACATGATGTCGGGCATGCGTGTCATGATCCAGGCCTGCCAGGGCTCGTACCAGACCAGCCGTCCGCGCTGGGCCAGGGCCAGGCACGGGCCTATTGGATCCGCCATGTAAGTGGCGGAATTGGGGTCAAAAATGTCTTCAATGGGTGGAAGTCCAGCGACTGCGCCTGTCATATTTTATCCTCGGTACAAGCGGAGCAAGTATTGCTACAAGCATGTACGATAAGAGCAAAAATGAGCAGTCTACCAACTTCCCTAAAAGTATACAAATGTATACCTTTGGCCTGTCGCGCAAATTTTTTCCGATCAGCTTCCGGCGCGGATTGCCGGCTTTCTGGCGCCGACCAGACTGGCGACGACGACGGACATATAGAACGCTCCGCAGATGGCCTGCAGGTAGGCCAGTGCTGAGCTGGTGGGGTGAACGGGGAAAACATCACCGTAGCCCAGGGTAGTGAGGGTGACAAAGCTGAAATAGGCAGCATTGACAAAATTGTCCTCCCAGCTCTGATACTCGATCCCGTGAATGGCCGTTGGCACAAATTCCAGCACCAACAGATAAAGCATGGCCCAGACCAGCCCCAACAACAAATAAACGGCGATGCTGCCGGTAATTCGGTTGCTGTCGATCGCTCCGCGCAACAGCACCCGGCGCCCGGCAGAATAGGCCATAGATCCAAAAAAGAGCAGAAGCAGAACCAGATGCGCGGAGCTTGGCGAATAATCGGGATATATCCGGTGCGCAATGCTGGTTGCGATCAGCAGGAACAGGATCAGCAGGACAAACCGACCCCACCAGCGGCCGAAGTCCAGGCTGAGATAGGTGAACAACAAAATGGCGATAACAAGGATGCGGGTCTTCCACTGCAGTGGACCCTGGTCGAATATCGCAAACAGCGGAAGTGCCAGTAATAGCACCAACAGTGCAGTTGTCAGGTAAATAAAATTGTCTTGCTCGTTGAATTTTCCCATTGGTCCCGGTGCCTACCCTTCCGCCCTCTTACCCAGCTGGCACGGCACCGATCCCGGATCAGTCTCATAGCGTTCACTGGACGTTAGCAACTGTGCCACACGGGGGGCAAGTCCCGCGGGGACTTGTGGCCAGTCGAAGCGCCAACCCCAATTTCCCACGGTCGTCCCAGGGGTGTTCATGCGGTGCTCGCCATCCAGCGCCAGGAAATCCTGCCAGGGGATGATGGCCGTGTTAGCCGGTGATGCCATGGCCTGCTTGATCAGCATCCACGGCATCTGCTCCGGTGGATTGTCGAAGTAGCTGTACACCCTTCCACGAGTCTCCTCGTCCAGGCTCTCAAACCAGCCCAGGGTGGTATTGTTGTCATGAGTGCCAGTGTAAACGACGTCATTGGCCTGGTGACAGTGATTGAGGTAGGGGTTGTCGGGATTGCCGTCGAAGGCAAATTGCAGAATGAGCATGCCTGGCAGTTCAAACTCGCGGCGCAGCGTTTCCACTTCACTTGTTATTGAGCCGAGATTTTCAGCAACCAACTTTAGCGCGGGATATTTCTGCCGCACCGCCTGCAACAGTTCGCGCCCGGGAGCCTCTACCCAGTGGCCTTCCCTGGCGGATGCCGCACTCGCAGGAATTTCCCAGTAGGCCTGCAGGGCACGGAAATGGTCTATGCGGGTAATATCAAATTGCCTGGCAGCAGAGTCGAAACGTTGCAACCACCAGTGAAATCCGGTTTCGCGCATGGCCTTCCAGTTGTACTGCGGGTTGCCCCAGAGTTGCCCTTCAGCACAAAAATAATCCGGCGGAACACCGGTGACCGTGATCGGCTGGCCCACGTCGTCAAGGTCGAACAGTTGCTGGTGCGCCCAGACATCCGCACTCTCCAGGTGGACGTAAATAGGCATATCGCCGAATAGCATCACGCCGCGCTCATTGGCGTACTGCCGCAGTTCCTGCCATTGCCGGTCAAACACGAACTGGCGGAAACGCAGCGCACTTATCTGTTCATTCAGCTGGGTGGCGACGTCATCACATATCTTGGGATCGAGATCGCGCAGGCCCTCTGGCCACTGGGTCCAGGAGCGTTGTTGCTGGGAGTGGCGAAAAACATGAAAGCGCACATAGTCTTCCAGCCAGAAGTCGGCGTTTTGCAGAAACTCCAGATAGGCCATGGCCATGGGGCTGTCCGGTGCCGATTCCATTTGACGGAAAAAAGCACCAGCGCCTATGTCCAGCATCTGGCGTTTTGCATTGCGATCGTCCTGGCCTGCACGCGCCTGATATGCCGTTAACCAACCCTGCGCGACCAGCCATTCGAGGTCTACCAGGTCGGGGGAGCCGGCGTGTACGGAGAATGACTGGTAAGGGCAGCCGTCTTCATGGGTAGGGCCCAGTGGTAGAACCTGCCATATTTGCAGGCCGGCATCGGCTATGAGATCAACAAAACGCCGCGCATCGCCGCCAAATACACCGCAATAGCCCGGTCCCGGCAGGCTCGTTGGATGCAGTAATACCCCGCAGCGACGCTGGGTGAATGTGTGTGCCGTCACGGGCTGCTCTCGTTGTGTTGGCGCATAACACCGCCGCGGCTGGGCTGGCCACCGCCCCGGGAGATCACATCCGACAGGTAGGCTGGCGCTTCCACGTGTAACATCAGGTAGAGGTTGGACAAGTGCATGCGAAACAGCTGGTCAAACTGGTTCACTGTGGTCGAGGGGTTGTAATCCCCGAACCACCAGAACCAGTCAGAGCCCTCGCAGATAGCCAGTTGTTGTTCTGCCGCCGCAATCTCGTCTGCCGACAGCTTGCCTGCAGCCAATTGTTCGTCAAAGGTGCGCTTGGCTTCCACCAAAATCTCCCAGCCCCGGTTTTTGTCCGGGTCGCCGATCCAGGTGGAGAAGGTGCCATAGACCCAGCTGCCCGCAGTCAGGTGATTCTCGTGGGCCGGGTTGGGTGTCTTTTCTGCCTGAAACCGCTCGAAGGTGGTGAGCTCCAGGCCCGGGTGGTCGGTTACACCGCGGTACAGCTCGTCGAGGAAGTAGTAGCCGTTTTCAGGGTAGTACTCCCAGGCGTTCTCGCCATCCAGGATGATGACGATAAGACAGTCGTTGCGATCCGGGCAGACCTTCGCAATATTTTCCATATGGCCTATCAGGTTGGCCACAGCATCCTTGGCATGCCAGTCGGAATAGTTGAAGCCGATCAGGTCGGACAGACCGTCGTCACGAAAAAAGCAATCTAGCGCTACGTCGCCAAATCGGTACACCCGGTGGCTGCAGGATTTCGAAGTGGCATCGTGACTGTTGTGCAGCACTGTGCCGCCGCTGGCAACCCAGTTGAAGCCATGCCCGGCATAGAGTGCCAGCGCTTCCTGACTTACGCCGCCTTCTGACGGCCATAGTCCTGTGGGCTTCTGGCCAAATACCCGCTCAAAGGTTTCCAGGCCTTTTTGCAGGTGCCAGCTGGCTCGCTCCGGGCCACCCGGGTATCGTGTGATAACCGGCAAGTGTACATTCGGCATGGCTTCGCGGGCCGACTCCATATCCAGCATAAGGGGAATGATGGGGTGGGCGTAGGGGCTCATGCTCAGCTCTACCTGGCCTCTGCTTGCCAGTGCCTTATAGCGAGGGATGATTGACTGTATTTGTTGCAGCACGATTTCCAGCAACTCCCTGCGGTCATGCAGGCTGAAATTATTGGCCTTGTCACGCAGGCGTTGCAGTCGCTCATCACTGCGCTGTACAGATTCTGCCATCCAGCTGATGTGGTACCACACCAGCAGGTCGGCCAGGAACTGGTTGGAGGCGTAGATAAGGCTCTGGGGGTGTGACTCGTACCACTCGGCCATGGTGGCCAGGCGTTGATAGGGCTCAAAGCGGTCGATCATGCGCTCACGGTTGGCGCGCAGGCAGTCCTGCATAAGACGCAGCCTTGCCTGGGCGTTACCCGGCAGGGCAGGTTCGGCCAACTCCGCTAGCAATGGGTCTTTGATCACCCCGTGGCCCTGGAGGTAGGCCCCAATCTGGTGCACGTATGCCTCCAGTTGTTCCAGCAGAATAGGAGCAAAGTTGACAACCGCTCGCGCTGCCGGCACCGCCTCCAGATGCGCTGCCATGTCGACGTAGTCCTTGGTAGCGTGCAGGTAGGTCCAGGGAAGATGCACGCTGCCGCTGCGAAGATCACGATATTCAGGCTGGTGCATATGCCAGCACAGTACCACGCTCATGGGGCTTTTAGCGGGCATAGTGCAGCCTCTGGCCCAACATCTCCGGGGCTACCAGTACCACGCCCTCGTCGGAGACATGAAACCGCCGTGCGTCTTCTTCGGCATCAACGCCTATCTGCGTGTCGGGCGGAATAATGCAGCCCCTGTCGATGATCGCCTTATTGATGATGCAGCGCCGGCCGATATCCACGTCGGGAAAAATAATGGAATCCTCGATTGTAGAGTAGGAGTGTACATTCACATTGCTGAACAGCAGTGAATGACGCACGTAGGAACCCGAGACAATACAGCCGCCTGCGACCATGGAGTCCACGGACATGCCGCGGCGGCCCTCGTCGTCAAATACGAATTTGGCGGGAGGCACCTGGTCCTGGTAGGTCCAGATAGGCCAGTCCCGGTCGTACAGGTTCAGCTCGGGGCTGATACCAATCAACTCCATGTTCGCTTGCCAGTAGGCGTCGATGGTACCGACATCCCGCCAGTAGGCATGGTGCTCGCTACCCGCTTTGCGGAACGGGAAGGCAGTAACCCGCAGGCGCTGAATAACCTCAGGTATAATGTCCCTGCCGAAGTCGTGTTGGGAGTCTCTGTCGTCCGCGTCTCGCAACAGTTCATCTATGAGCACGTCCGTGCGAAAGATGTAAATACCCATGGAGGCCAGCGCCAGGTCGTCGTAGCCGGGCATGGGGCTGGGGTGATGTGGCTTCTCGGCAAACTCTACAATGCGGTTGTCATCGTCCACCGCCATTACGCCGAAAGCCCGGGCCTCCTCCAGTGGAACAGGTATACATCCCACGGTAATGTCGGCCTCTGCCTCCACGTGCGCGGCTAACATGGTGCCGTAGTCCATTTTGTAAACATGGTCACCGGCGAGTATCAGCACAAATTCAGGTTTGTGCATGCGGATAATATCAATATTCTGGTAAATGGCGTCCGCCGTGCCCGCATACCAGGAGGTTTCCAGGCGCTGTTGGGCCGGCAGCAGTTCTATGAACTCACCCAGTTCGCCGCGCATAAACCCCCATCCGCGCTGGATGTGCTGGATCAGACTGTGCGCCTTGTACTGGGTGAGTATGCCCACCTTGCGAATGCCGGAGTTGACGCAGTTGGACAGGGGGAAGTCAATGATTCGAAATTTGCCGCCAAAGGGTACCGCCGGCTTGGCGCGCCACATGGTCAATTGCTGCAGACGAGAACCACGCCCACCCGCAAGCACCAGGGCCAGTGTGTCCTTGGTGAGGCGACTGACGTACCTTGCGGAGTCTGAATCGTTCATTGGCTTTTCATTGATCTGTTAGCTGGAGACCCTAAAGTGTTTGCATTAACATCAGGCTACATTGTGGACAATTTGTTGAAGATTGTCCCCTCCCTGGATTGATATAAATCAGTGGATAATTGATGAGAACGGTTTCGCGCAAAAACGCTGTCAATGATGCATTTCGCCTGCTACAGGATGGCCGTCACCGCGATCCGTTTGAGGTTCTGGGTTGTCATCGGCAGGGGGCCGGCTGGCAGCTGCGAGCTCTGTTTCCCGCTGCGGTAGAAGCCGAGGCTTTATTGGGTGAGGCCAGGCTGCCTATGCAGAGACAGCCGGATACCGATCTGTTTGTGTGTACGCTGGACGCTGCTGGCGCACCACACTATCGCCTGCGCTGGCGCGCCGCGCGGGGCGAGTGGGTAGAAATTGATGACCCCTACCGCTTCAGCCCCACTATTGGCGACCTCGATCTGCACCTGTTCAGCGAGGGCAGGCACCAGCATATCTACCGGGTACTGGGTGCCCATTGTTGTGAGCATGAAGGTGTTGCCGGGGTGCGCTTTGCCACCTGGGCGCCCAACGCACAGCGGGTCAGTGTGGTCGGGGACTTTAATTTCTGGCACGGTCTGCGCCACCCCATGCGGATGCGGGGTCTTAGCGGTGTATGGGAGTTATTTATCCCCGGCCTGGTCGACGGTGAGAAGTACAAATTCGAACTGTGTGATGCGCGGGGCAAATTGCAGTTAAAAGCTGACCCTTACGGCAATCGTTTCGAATTGCGACCTGATACGGCGGCCATTGTCTGCGCACCAACGCAGTTCGAGTGGACAGATCAACAATGGTTGGCGCGCCGGGCCGGCTGGGATTGGCAGCACGCGCCCATTTCCATCTACGAGCTCCACCCCAGCTCCTGGCGTCGTGCGCCCGATGGCAGCTTCCTGAACTTTCGCGACATGGCGCCACTTTTGGCTGATTATGTGGAGGAATTGAGCTTTACTCACGTTGAGTTGCTACCTATCACTGAACACCCGTTGGACGACTCCTGGGGTTACCAGGCCACGGGGTATTTTGCGCCTTCCCAGCGTTTTGGCAGCCCGGACGATTTCCGCTTTCTTGTCGACCATCTGCACAGCAGGGGGATTGGCGTTATTCTGGACTGGGTGCCTGCTCATTTTCCCAGGGATGCCCACGCGCTGGCGCGCTTTGATGGCACTGCTCTGTACGAACACGAGGATCCCCGTCGGGGTGAACACGCGGACTGGGGCACCCTCATATTCAACTACGGTCGCAACGAGGTGAGTAACTTCCTGTTGGCCAGTGCGAACTATTGGTTGGAGGAGTTCCACCTGGACGGTTTGCGCGTAGATGCAGTGGCGTCCATGCTCTACCTGGATTATTCTCGCGAGGCTGGCGAGTGGGAGCCCAACCGTTACGGCGGGCGCGAGAATCTGGAGGCCATAGACTTCTTGCGGGAGCTCAACACTCTCACCCATGGCCAGCATCCGGGGACGTTGACGATCGCCGAGGAATCCACCGCGTGGCCGCAGGTGACGCGACCAACCTGGGTGGGTGGCCTGGGTTTTTCGATGAAATGGAACATGGGCTGGATGCACGACACGCTCAACTACATGAGCCATGAGCCGGTGTATAGACAGTATCACCATGATCAGCTCACCTTTGGGCTGATGTACGCTTTTTCGGAGAACTTTTTGCTGCCGTTCTCCCACGACGAGGTGGTCCACGGCAAGTACTCCATGCTGTCCAAGATGCCCGGTGATGAGTGGCAGCGTTTAGCCAATCTCCGGTTGTTGTACACCTATATGTTCACTTATCCCGGCGCCAAGTTATTGTTTATGGGTTGCGAGCTGGGTGAGCCGGGAGAGTGGCGCCACCAGGGGCAGTTGTCCTGGGATCTGCTGGAGCAAGCGCCGCACCTGGGCTTGCAGCAACTGGTGGGGGATATCAATCGCCTTTACTGCCGCGAACCCAGCCTCCACCGCAACGGCTTCGATAGTGCCGGGTTCGAATGGATTGATTGTCATGATTCGACCCAGTCAGTGTTGAGCTACCTGCGTCGTGACGGTGAGGATTTTCATATAGTTGTGCTCAATTTTACACCGGTTGTTCGCCATGACTACCGTATCGGTGTGCCGCGGTCCGGCCGTTACCAGGAGGTGCTCAATTCCGATTCGCGCTTCTACGGCGGCAGCGACGTCGGCAATAATACCGAGCTTGCCAGCCAGCCGGTGTCCTGGATGGGGCACCAGAACTCCATACTCCTGACACTACCGCCGCTGGGAGCGCTGGTGTTCAAGCTGGCAGGAGCAGGATAAATGGCGCGCCTGTTGTTTGTGGCCAGTGAGGCCTATCCCCTCATCAAGACCGGTGGACTGGCGGATGTGGCGGGCAGCTTGCCGGAAGTGTTGAGGCAACAGGGTATGGATGTGCGCCTGTTGTTGCCGGGCTATCAGCCTGTACTGGACACGCTTGAGTCGGCGGCCCCGATGGCGGAGTTTGAGGTGGCCGGCACCCAGGTGGGGCTGGTCTCCACCCGCCTGCCAGCGACTGAATTGGAAGTGTGGTTGCTGGTTCACCCGTTGTTTTCAGAACGCCCCGGCAACCCCTACCACGACCCGGAGGGTCATCCCTGGCCTGATAATGCCGACCGTTTTCTGTTACTGAGTCGGGTCGCCGCGGCGATTGCCACCGGCCATGCCGGGCTTGCGTGGAAGCCGGATGTGCTGCATTGCAATGACTGGCACACCGGCCCGGCGATTGCGCTCACCCACTTGAGCGAGCAGCGCCCGCGCACGGTATTCACGATTCACAGCCTTGCCCACATGGGCTTGTTTGACCGGGCAACTTTCAATCGTCTGGGCCTGCCCGAACATTTCTGGCACGACAGCGCACTGGAGTATTACGGGCAGTGCAGTTTTATCAAGGGGGGGCTGGTGTACGCCGATTACATCACCACGGTCAGCCCGACCTACGCCCGTGAAATCTGCGAGCCACCTGGTGGCATGGGGCTGGAGGGCCTACTGTGCCAGCGCCGTGAGCAGCTGGTGGGAATTCTCAATGGCATTGACAACACGGTGTGGAACCCTGCCACTGATCCCTACCTCGAGCGCTGCTACGGGGCGGAAACTCTTGCGGACAAAGCACTCAACAAGCGTTCACTACAGGCGGCGCTCGGCCTTGAGCTCAGGGAAGACTGCCCCCTGGTGGGCATTGTGGGCCGACTGGTCGAACAAAAGGGGCTGGAGCTGATTCTGCCGGTGCTTAACGAGATACTTGCCAGCCCGGTGCAAATCGCCGTGCTCGGTACCGGCGATCCGGTTTACGAGCGCGCGCTGAAAGCGGTTGCCGCGGCCAACCCCGGCAATATGGCGGTGGTGCTGGCCTATGATGAATCCCTGGCCCATAAAATAGAGGCGGGCGCCGATATCTTTCTGATGCCCTCGCTGTTTGAGCCCTGTGGCCTAAACCAGCTGTATTCTCTGCGCTATGGCACGCTTCCGCTGGTGCGGCAAGTGGGTGGTCTGGCAGATACTGTGGTTGATTGCAGTGCTCAGACCCTGGCGGCAGGCACCGCCACCGGATTTGTTTTCCAGCGGCTCGAGCCGAGTGAGTTACTTGCATGTCTGTCTCGTGCCACTAGTCTATGGTATGACAAGGAGGCATGGCGGCAGCTGCAGCTGACTGCCATGGACCAGGATTTTTCCTGGCAGAAAAGCGCGCAACGATATCAGGAGCTGTACCACAGCCCCGCACCATTCTGAGGAAGTACTAGCTATGCCCGGTTCCCAGTTTCCGCTTGAAATCCAGCCCCGAATCCCGCCCGAGCTCGAACGCCTGAACGAGATGGCCAACGACTTGATGTACAGCTGGGACAGATCTATACGCGGCCTGTTCCACCGCCTGGATCGCAGTGTCTGGGAGAGTAGCGGCCACAACCCCAAAGCCTTTTTGCGCCGAGTTTCGCAACAGCGCCTGGATGAGGCCGTGCAAGATCGTTCCTATATGGAGGACTACCGCCGAGTCATCTCTGCCTATGACGCCTATCGCGAGCACCGTGGCCGCCCGGAGCTGACATCACTGTTCGATCCACAGGAAGATCTCATCGCCTATTTTTGTTTGGAGTTTGGCTTCCATGAGAGCTTTCCGATTTACTCGGGGGGGCTGGGCATTCTGGCCGGAGACCACTGCAAGGCGGCAAGCGATGTCGGCCTGCCCTTCGTCGCCATTGGCCTGCTGTATCAGATGGGGTACTTTACCCAGACCATCGATGGCCAGGGTCACCAGCAGGTCAGCCATACCCGCTCTCATCCTCACGACCTTCCCGTGGTGCCTACACTCACGGAGGCAGGGCAGCACCTGACCCTGGAGCTGGAGTTTCCCGGCCGCATCCTCAAAGTGCGTGTCTGGAAGGCACAGGCCGGTCATATCACCCTGTACCTGCTGGATACTAATTTGCCCGAAAACGCAGCTGCAGACCGCGCCATTACGCACCAGCTTTATGGCGGCGACCGGGAAATGCGTCTGCAGCAGGAGCTGGTGCTGGGTGTGGGAGGTGTGCGGGCGCTGCGAGCGCTGAAGCTGCACCCCACTGTGTGGCATATCAACGAGGGCCACGCTGCTTTCCAGCTACTGGAGCGTTGCGCATCTCGTATGCGAGAGGGCCTGGATGTCGCCACCGCCATGGAACTGGTAGCGGCGGCTACGGTGTTTACTACCCACACTCCGGTGCCTGCAGGGCACGATATTTTCGATCGGGGGTTGGTGGAAAAATATCTGGGCGGGGCCGCGCGGGAATTGGGTCTGGACTTCGACCAGGTCTACCGGTTGGGCTTGAATTCCGGCGATGGCTTCAATATGACCTGCCTGGCACTGCGCTGTACCCGCTTCCACAACGGTGTCAGCCGCATTCACGGCCTGGTGGCGTCAGAAATGGAAGCCGATCTGTGGCCCCAGATTCCCTATCGGGAAAACCCCATTACCCATATTACCAACGGTGTTCACTTGCAAACCTTTCTGGCGCGGGAATGGGCCAGCCTGTTTGACCTGCGTTTTGATGACTGGCGCAACGAGCTGTTGAACGAAGATTACTGGGAGCGACTGGAACAGATACCGAATTTCCACTACTGGAGTGTACACAAGGCTCTCAAGCAGCAATTGCTGGAGCACGTACACGATGTGGTGCTGGCGCAGCAGCGTCGCAACGGTACCAGCGATGCGGTTATCCGCCGCATGACACGGTACGTGGATGAACCCGAAAAAGACGTACTGGTGATGGGCTTTGCCCGCCGTTTCGCCACCTATAAACGCGCCGCCATGCTGTTTGCCGACGCGGCCCGGCTGGCACGTTTACTTGGCGACCCGGAGCGCCCTGTGGTTATCGTCTTTGCCGGTAAGGCCCATCCACACGATGAACCGGGCCAGCAACTTATCAAGGCAATTCACGACTTCTCCATGCACCCGGACTTCATCGGGAAAATTCTCTTGCTGGAAGGTTACGATATGGCCCTGGCCCGACTGATGGTCACGGGTGTCGATGTTTGGCTGAACACCCCGGAGTATCCTCTGGAGGCCAGCGGTACCTCGGGTCAGAAGGCAGGGTTGAATGGTGCCGTGAATCTCAGTGTGTTGGATGGCTGGTGGGGAGAGGGGTATAACGGACACAACGGCTGGGGCATCCAGCCCCGCGACTCGCGTTTTGACCACGATCGGCGGCACCAGGAGGAGGCCAATGATCTGCTCGACATTATTGAACACGAGATGTTGCCGATCTACTTCCGGCGTGACGGCGGTGGCTATTCCGAGGACTGGGTGGCCCTGTCCAAGGCCTCGATGAAATCCACTATCCCGCACTTCAATTCCGAGCGCATGGTGCGTGATTATGTCACCAAATTATACTGGCCAGCGCGTGAGCAGCGGCGCAAGCTGAGCGCCAATAACTTCGAACTGGCACGCAGCCTGGCCAATTGGAAGCAGCGTGTGCGCTCCGCCTGGCCCGGGGTGAATATGCAGTTAATGCTACAGCCACCCGCACATCTTTATCACGACTATAAAATTGCTTTGCAGGTGCGGGTGGAACTCAATGGCCTGCATGCGGACGATGTGCGGTTGGAGTGCCTGTTGGGCAGCAATGATGCCAACGGTGAATTTGAGGTTTTGCAGAAAGCTGAACTTCCCGCGACTGGAGGTGATGACCGCTACACCGAATTCGGTATCGACCTGGTACCGGAGATCGCGGGCCTGCAGTATTACAAATTGCGTATGTACCCTTACAATGGCGCGCTTAGCCACCCCTTTGAGTTGGGATTTATGCTCTGGGTTTAACGATGTGCGCTGGCAATGGCCAGCTCTTGTCATGAATCAATAGGGCTTTGTGCTGCGGCCAGCTAGGCTGCTCTCCAGGTGTTCCATTGCGGATGTGTATCGTTGCTGTGCCCACCTTATTACTATAAAAAGGTTTTCAGTGCTGAATAGATCTGGACGAATCCTCTGTTTGCTAGTGGCGGCAATGTTGTTGCCGGCAGTGGCCATGGCCAACGGTGTGAGCGAGACCTTTACCCGTACCAGCCTGCTGTTAATCCTGATGATTACCCTTGCCGATGTTTGCGGGTTTATTTTTGAACGTCTCGGTATGGCGGAGATTCTGGGGGAAATCTACGCCGGTATCATGCTTGGCAACCTGGCGCTGGTTGGCATCAATTTTGACCTGAGTCATTTGCTGCGCTCCAGCGAATTTATGGTTTATTCCGCGGAACTTGCGCTGGTGTTACTACTGTTTATTGTCGGGCTGGAATCCGACATACGCGGCCTGCTAAGGGTCGGCCGTAATGCAGTGGCGGTTGCGGTTACCGGGGTAGCGCTCCCCGTTCTTCTGGCGCTCGCGGCGGGGGCATTCCTGGGTTTCGGTACCGGCGTTAAAGGGTGGTTTGTGGGCGCTATGCTGGCAGCCACCTCGGTGGGAATAACCGCGAAACTGCTGGGTGACAATGGCTTGATTAAAACGCGTTCAGCGCAGGTAATTCTCGGCGCGGCGGTTATCGATGATGTAGTGGGTATTTTACTATTGGCGGTGCTGGCCAGCGTGGTGGTGACCGGTGAGGTCTCTGCCGGACAGTTATTGTGGATTGTCGCCAAGGCGCTGCTGTTCTTTACCGGCGCGATAATAATTGGGCAGAAGCTTATGCCCAGTGTTGTGCACATTATTTCACTCAACAAACACTCCAGTGTGTGGACGGGGTTCGCTCTATGCCTGGCGCTTGGTTTCGCCCAGCTCGCCCACTTTGCCGGACTGGCACCACTCATCGGCGCCTTTGTAGCTGGATTGCTGCTTGATGATGTTGACTTTCGCGTCGGAGACGCGTTGCAGAAGCACCGGCTGGAGGAGCTGGTAAAGCCTATCAGCGATATTATGCTGACAATTTTCTTTGTCGGTATAGGCGCACAGGTGCAGTTACAGTCACTGCTGGATCCCAAAATCTTGTTGTTGATCGTAAGCCTGACCGTGGTGGCCATTTTTTCCAAGGGGGTCGCCGGTTACACTGTACGGGGCCCGGGCTTCGATCGGTTGGGCATTGGTTTTGGCATGATTCCGCGGGGAGAGGTTGGTCTGGTATTTGCGGCTTTTGCGTTCGGGCACCAGGTATTTGACGCGCAAATGTATTCTGCGCTGGTGTTGGTGGTGTTGCTGACTACCCTGGTGGGGCCAATTCTGCTGAAGCCCCGTCTGGTGCGCTTTTGATAATTTGTGCATTCGCCACTGAAATCAGTGCCCCGAATAACGTATATTATTTCGCACACAGCATGTCGCCAATTCGGGGCGCAAGCCGCTATTCCCAGCAATGCCAACCACAGCCCCACCTGTACAGCGTACGTCATTATTTTTGGCTCCTGAATGCGTGTCGAAATAATAACATTCAACAGAGCCTGCCACACGAAGCAGCTGGTGACGGTTCAGTTGGTCAATGGCGGTCGCGGGTCCGGGGTGCGCGGGGGTACGCGGCTCTCGACATTCGCGCACAATTTCCGTAAGATAAGCCGCCTCTTTGTGCCTCCCGTACCGGGCAGGTGCAACTCAAAACCCCAGGACTACTCTCGTGATCTCTACTGCCAATATCACCATGCAGTTTGGTGCCAAACCGCTATTTGAAAACATCTCGGTCAAATTTGGAGATGGCAACCGCTATGGCCTTATCGGTGCCAACGGCTGCGGTAAGTCGACTCTGATGAAGATTCTAGATGGTAGCCTCACGCCCTCGTCAGGCAACGTTTCCATTAGTCCCAATGAGCGGCTGGGTCGCCTGCACCAGGACCAGTTCGCCTTTGAGAAGTTTTCAGTGGTAGACACCGTTATCATGGGTCACAGAGAGTTGTGGGAGGTAAAGCAGGAGCGCGATCGTATATATGCTTTACCGGAGATGACAGAAGATGACGGTATGAAGGTTGCCGATCTGGAAGTCCAGTTTGCTGAAATGGACGGTTACACCGCGGAGAGCCGGGCGGGGGAAATTTTGCTTGGCGCCGGCATCGTCCAGGAGCTGCACTACGGTCCCATGAGTGAGGTGTCCCCGGGCTGGAAATTGCGGGTGCTGCTGGCCCAGGCGTTGTTTTCCGACCCGGATATCCTGTTGTTGGATGAGCCTACCAACAACCTGGATATCGACACCATACGCTGGCTGGAAGACGTGCTGAACTCGCGCCGTTCCACCATGATTATTATTTCCCACGACCGCCATTTCCTCAACGCCGTATGTACGCACATGGCTGATATCGACTACGGCGAACTGCGGGTATACCCGGGCAATTATGACGACTTCATGATGGCTTCCACCCAGGCGCGAGAGAGGCTGCACTCTGAAAACGCCAAAAAGAGTGCGCAAATTGCCGAGCTGCAGCAGTTTGTCAGCCGTTTTTCCGCCAATGCGTCCAAGGCTAAACAGGCGACTTCCAGGGCCCGCCAGATCACCAAAATACAACTGGACGACATCAAGCCCTCCAGTCGCGTCAGTCCCTATATCCGTTTCAAGCAGGACAAGAAGCTGCACCGGCAGGCCGTTACACTGAAGAAACTGGGCCACGGATTTGACGATGAGCCGCTGTTCCAGCAGGCCAGTATCATGCTGGAAGCGGGCACCCGCCTGGCCATCATCGGCGAGAACGGCGTGGGCAAAACAACACTGCTGCGCTGCCTGGTCGGCGAGCTGGAAGCCCGGGAAGGCGAGATCAAATGGGCAGAGAGCGCGACAGTAGGCTATTGCCCGCAGGACAGCACCAGCGACTTTGATACCGACCTCAACCTCTTCGACTGGATGAGCCAGTGGCGGCGAGCCCACCACGACGACCAGATTGTGCGGGCCACGTTAGGTCGCCTGCTGTTTTCATCGGATGATTTCAAGAAGCAGGTCCGGGTCTGTTCAGGGGGTGAGAAGAACCGCCTGTTGTTTGGCAAACTGATGATGACCGACGCCAATGTGATGTTAATGGACGAACCCACCAATCACCTGGATATGGAGGCAATCGAGGCGCTTAACCTGGCGCTGGAGCACTACGATGGCACCCTGATCTTCGTTAGCCACGATCGCGAGTTTGTCTCGTCCCTGGCCACACGCGTTATCGAGATCAAGGACAATCAGCTGGTTGATTTCCAGGGCAGTTACGAAGAATACCTCGCCAGTCAGGAGCTCGCCGACAAGGCAGCCAACGCCTGATACACGCACTTGCCCTGATTTTCTGTAACGGATGCGAAAGAATATGGACTGGAATTCGGTGGCGGACAACACGCCGATACTGGTGGGTGCCGGCCAGGTTGTAGAGCGCGGGGTTACCGACGATTCCCCCATGACGCTGGCAGCCGAAGCCGCGCGCCGTGCACTGGCCCATGCCGGCGGCAGTAATGTGCTTGCGGCAATCGACACCATTGCGGTCACCCGCCTGTTTGCAGATTCCATGGGTATGCCGCCCTGTCCCTTTGGCCGCAGTGACAACCCCCCCATGTCTGTTGCCCGCGCCATTGGCGCCCAGCCATCTCACTGCATATATGGGCCGGTGGGTGGTAATGACCCCCAGAGCCGTATTATCGAATTTGCCGGCGCAATAGCTCGGGGTGAGCGGTCGGTGGTGCTTTTGGCCGGGGCCGAGGCTATCCGCAACCAGCGCAATGCCGTACGCGATGGCCGGGAGCTGGACTGGAGCGATACCTTTGACCCGGTGAAGTTTCCGCTGGAGGATCGGGGTTGGGGCGAGCTGTTTGTGACCATGCAGGAAGTCCACAACGGCCTGCTGGCGCCGATGTCCTACTATGCGCTGATAGAGCAGGCTCGCGCCTTCGCCGCTGACCGCTCCACACAGGAACAGCGATCACATATGACCGAACTGCTGCGCTCGCTTAATGAAGTTGCCACGGCGAACCCTTATGCCCAGTTTCCGGATACTCTGACAGCGGAGGACGTTCTTTCTGCCGGTTCGCTCAACCATCTCTATACCAAACGCATGGTGGCCCAGGATGGCGTGAACCAGGGCGCCGCATTGTTGCTGTGCAGTGTGGGTGCCGCGCGCCGGCTGGGCATCCCTCCCGAACACTGGGTATTCCTCCACGGTCTGGCTGAAGGGGTGGAAGCGAATCTCAGCGAACGCGAAGACCCGGGTCGTTCCCTGATGGCGGAGCTTGTGCTGAAGCGCGCGCTGGCGATGGCAAATAAGACGATTGACGACATTAATCTCATCGACCTTTACAGCTGCTTCCCCTGTGCGGTCTCGTCCTCTGCCGATGCACTCGGCTTGCCTGTTGATGGTTCCCGGTCTCTGACTCTCACCGGAGGTCTTGCCTATTTTGGTGGGGCGGGCAATAACTATAGTATGCATGCGTTGGCAGAAGCGGTATCCCGGCTGCGGGAGTCACTCGAATCCTATGCCCTGGTGGCCACTCTGGGGGGCTTCTTGTCCAAGCATGCAGTGGGTGTTTATTCGTGCCAGCCTTCCTCGCTGGACTGTACAAACGCTGATACGCAACTCGACAGGGGCATGATTCCCCGCAAACCAATTGATGAATCACCCCACGCCGGCGTTGTGAAAAGTTATGTCGTGAATTACCAGGGTGGGGTGCCTTTTCAGGCAATCGTAATTGCCGAGACCGATGAGGGTTCACGGTTTGTGGCCAACTCGATTGATCCCGGGGCCGTGGCTGCGGTGTTGTCTTCCAAGCGTCCGGGCCTGGCCATAAAAGTCTCTCCCGGGGATAACGGCGCTCTCCACTTTACCCTGGCTTGATTACCACGAGGCTGTCCCTGGTTCCCTCCCGAAGTTAAAAGGGGTCTGTAATACTTACACCTATCCCTATGCGGTTGGTACTCTCGTTGTAGTCGATCAGGCTTTCACCATAGCCGTTGAAATACTGTATATACCCCTGGAATCGGGCGCTGATTGGGAAGGTCCAGTCAAGCTGGATAGCGCCCTTGTTGTCGCGCCTCAGGTTGTTGCGGAAGGTGAACCCCAGAGTATATTCCGGCCATTTCCACACACCCTGCAGTTCGCCGTTGCCCATATATTTGTCGATATCCGGATTGTCGTCGTTCTTGCTACCTTCCGGTATACGGTACCAGGCGCTGGTCACCAGGGAAAAATTCTTGTGCTCGAACAGGGCTGAAGCAATTGCCCGGTTCCAGCTGCGAGACAGAGGTTCGGATGTGCCGTTGGACTGATGGTTCAGGTGAATGTTGAGCTGGGTGTTGTGCACACCGAGGAAGTGCCAGTCATTGGCGATGCTCAGTATCAATTCGGGCTCATAGTCGGTCTCCCGAAAGGGGGAAGAGGCGTCGGTGTTGTAGGCCTGCATCCAGTTGGTCTGGGTGTAGGCGCCCCAGAGGTCCATATCTTTACCGAATATATCCTGCCAGATGATCGCCTTCATGCTGATCTGGAACTTGACCTCCGCCTTGTCCATGGCTGTATCCGGGTAGGCGATACCCCATGCTTCCTCATTGATATTGGTATTATAGGTAATCGGCAACAAGTAGTTGCGCTGGTAGGGAATGATCACGAAGCGGTTGTTGGCGTTTTCCTGTTCTTCCTCAAGTCTGGGGGAAATGAACTCGGCCTCTTCACTTTCAGTGGTATCTGCCGTGGCGGCCACCGTTGTCTCGCGCCACAGGGAGTCGTCTGCCGGTGGTTTACTGCGTCCCGCCAAAGCGTCGTAGCAGCTCAGCCGTGCCTTGTCGTCGGACAGCGCAGCGCAGTCCGCCAGGCTGGTGTCGCCAGCTGCCATAGAACTGCCGGCCGTCAGCGCAGCAGTAAAGATCACCAGATGTTTCATGGGTTTGCCCTCCTCGGCGTACATTAACCCGATCTGGGCGCGCGATTGCAACAACCCTGATGCGGGATAGTTACCGTTATCTATTTTGCGGGAAATACCCGCTGGTACCGGTGTCTTGCTAGAATCGGCGGATGAGAATCCCCAGGTTGCTAATCCCTGTTCTTGGCTGTCTACTGCTGGCGGCCTGTGGTGGTTATGAGGTGAAAAACCTGGCCAAGACTGAAGTAGACCTGGTGGCAGATGAATTTATCGACGAGAGCCGCCGGGAAGTAAGGGAGCTGATGGTGAAGCTCTACAAGCGCAACCCCGACCAGCTGGCGGTTATTCCGGGCATGACGGTGAGGGGGCGTCTTGCCCAGCTGAAGACATCTCGGGGTGAGTTGGATTTTCCTGAGTTGGATGGCCTGCAGGGCATAGACGCTATGAACCTCGCCTTCGATCGACACTTCAAGGGTGATCGGGTATTTGCACTGATCGTTGGGCTGGGGGGTATGTTGCGGCAGGCCTATGGCTACAAGTCGGAGATGTTCATGCACGATCAATTGAATGGCGCAGCGCTGATGACCAGTGCCCGCAATGTCGAGATACTGGTGTGGAAACTCAAGAATACCCGCAAACCCAACGGCGACCTCTACCTTATTACCTATGAATATCGGGGCGTGGTCGACAACCTCAGCTTCGAGCGCCTGTTTGGCAAGCTCATTGTTTTACAGGAGATGATGGCTCGCATTGCCGGTGATCGCGGCGACAGGGCTGTGTCCCGGTCGGTTCGCACGGTCTCCTCTGTATTCCTCCCACTGCCGGTGTAGGTGGCCGGCCGCCTTACATGTAAGTGATCGTAATCGGACAGATGGCCGCTGCGGGCGCGAGGCACACCATATAACGGATGATTTTGAAATATTTTCGTGCCAGAATGTTTGCTCGCTCGGGGAATAATCTGGACTTCATGTGAATAATAATAATTTTGCGCAACGCGTTGTGGCGGGGCTGAGCTTTTTATTGCTCGCCTCTTTTGCTTCCGCCACGGCAACAGTAGAGAATTACGGCTACCCGCTGACCGATCGCTTCGCCGCCACCGTGGTTGGTACGCCGGAGGGCTTGGAGCCTAAGATGCCGAGTGTGCAGCAGATTAAATTCAAGAAGCAATGGCTCAATGTGTTCCCTGAACGTCATTTACCGGACTTACTCTGGTACGGCCAGGAGATGATTTACTCTGTTGCACTGCAAGACCACCCCGCACCACTTATTTTTCTTATCGCTGGCACCGGGGCGGCCCACAATGGTGCCAAGAACGTCAATATGGCCAGGGCATTCTACCAGGCCGGCTTTCATATCGTATCCATTTCCTCACCTACCTATCCCAATTTTGTCACCTCGGCATCCAGTACCGGGGTTGTAGGGCATGGGCAGCGGGATGCGGAGGATCTGTACCGCGTCATGGAAATGATCTGGGCGAAGCTGGATGACAAAATCGACGCGACCTCCTTTAACCTTACCGGCTACAGCCTGGGTGCGTTCAACGCCGCTTACCTGGCCAAGCTGGATGAGGGCCGCAAATCCTTCAACTTCAGAAAGGTCCTGCTGATCAACCCGCCGGTATCGCTGTATAACTCCGTTTCACTACTGGACCGAATGACGCAGAATATCCCCGGAGGCGAAGACAATTTCGATCAATTTTTTGACCAGTTGGTGACAGCGTTCGGCAAAGTGTACAAAGAGGAGGACAGTATCGGGGGGGACTTCCTGTATAGCGCGTACAAGGAAATGAACCTGAAGAACGAGGAGTTGGCCGCCCTCATTGGGGTGTCTTTTCGTATGTCTTCCACCTCTCTTGTGTTTACCTCAGATGTCATGACAGACTTCGGCTATGTCAAGCCCAAAGGGCTTGTGCTCGACCGGTACGCCAACCTCACGGTGTATAACGAAGTGTTGCAACGGTTAGGTTTCACGGATTACTACCACAACTTTTTTTACCCGTACTACGAGCAGGATTATCCGGGTGTGTCCCGGGACGATTTTATTGCGGCTGTCAGCCTCACCGAGATAGAGGGCTACTTGCGCGGGTCAGAAAAGATTACGGTCATGCACAATCAGGACGATATTATCCTGGAGCCTGGAGAAATCGACTTTTTTAACGAGGTCTTCGGCGACCGGGCGACTATTTATCCCTATGGCGGGCACTGCGGCAATATTAACTACACGGAGAACGTAGCTCACATGCTTGCCACGTTTACCGAGGGAGCGCCGCAATGAACGCGGTCATGCCGCGCTTAATAAGCCTTGTCGCAATCCTGTTTCTCGCAGCTTGCGGTTCTACTCCGCCGGCGGAGCCCGAGGTCTACCCCGAGCCAGTATTTGAAGCGAAGCGCATTGTCCCTGCGGGCGCAATAGACGTGACCTCCGTTTATGATCCCTGGGAGCCAATGAACAAACGCATCTACAATTTCAACTACCATTTCGACCAGTGGATATTCCTGCCTGCGGTTCGCGGCTGGCGCGCCGTTGTGCCCAGCCCCGCGCGAACCGGGGTGCATAACTTCTTTGAAAACTTCAGGGATGTGCGCTCAGCGGCCAACGGTATGTTGCAGGCCAGCCCGACCAAGTTTTTCCAGAGTATCGGGCGGGTGCTGGTCAACAGCACCATCGGTCTTTTCGGCACAATCGACGTTGCCACCAGCATGGGCATGCCCAAGCCCGATGAAGACTTTGGCCAGACGTTAGGTCACTGGGGCGTCGGTAGTGGGCCCTATCTAGTGCTACCTCTGCTGGGGCCATCCAACCTTCGGGACGGTGTCGGCGAGCTTCCCGATTTTGCACTACAGAACTATATTCAAGGTGACCTGCTGGCCAAACCGGTGCGCGCAACGGCCTTCCTGTTTGACAGCATCGATACCAGGGCTCACACCTCTTTCCGGTACTATGAAACCGGATCTGCATTCGAATACCAGACCGTGCGTTGGTTGTACACCACCAAGCGCGAACTTGACGTAGAAAAGTAATCGGGGACCACTGTGATCCGTAACCTGCTTCTGACCTTGTGTACCCTTGCGCTGACCTTTGCCGCCGGGGCCTTCGCCATTGAACCCATCAGGATTGGTACTACCCAGTCCCTGAGCGGGCCGCTTCAGGACTTCGGGACCAACCAGTTGCGAGGCCTGCAGATGTGGATGGGCGATGTAAATGCACGGGGTTCCCTGTTGGGTCGCCCGGTGGTGCTGGTTTACTATGACGACGAGTCCAGTCCGGGTCGCAGTGCTGAGCTTTACCAGAAACTGATTGTGGAAGACAAGGTAGATCTGCTGATCGGCCCATACTCCTCGGATATCACTCTGGCTGCCAGCCAGGTGGCCGAGGAGCACAACATGCCCATGCTTACGTTGGGTGCCTCGTCAGACGAGATCTGGGCGCAGGGGTACGACAACATCGTCGGTCTGGATGTACCCTCCACACGGTATATGGATATTGCCATCGAGGCGGCGTTTGACCAGGGTGCGAAAACCATGGCTCTGGTGTGGGCCGACACCGACTTCGGCCACGATGTGGTCGGCGGTGTACGCGTCAAAGCCAGTGAGATGGGTTTACAGATTGTGCTGGATAAATCTGCGGATGGTGCCGCTGCACTTCCGAAAATGGTGGCAGAGTTAGGTGCAGTCGACGCGGATGTGATCATGGCAATCGTCTATCTGGAAGGCGCTGTCGACCTTGTACGAGGACTGAAACAGGCGGGTGTTAAGCCAAAAATGCTGGTGTTTGGCGTGGGTGCATCCCTGGCTGAATTTGGCCAGACACTGCTGGGCGACGCCGAGGGCGTGGTAGGCGTGGTGCAGTGGCTGCGCGGCATCAAAATGCCAGGAGCCCAGGATTTTGCCTACCGTTTTCGCAAGCGCTATGGCCACAACCCGGCTGCCTATGCCGCCCTGGGCTACAGCGGCGGAGCGGTCATCGAGGCGGCGGTGCGACTGGCGGGCACAACCGACCACGCGGCGGTGCGCGAGCAGTTGCATAATATGGTGTTCAATTCCCTGTTGGGAATTTACCAAGTGGATGCCGATGGCCGGCAGCTTGGCAAAAATAACTACCTGATGCAGTGGCAGGGTAAAGATCGCCGCCTGGTTGCGCCCGCTATTGTTGCGGAGACCCGATTAATCTATCCCATGCTCTAGCTAGCGGTGTCCGTTGTTGGAGCGAATTGCAGGCATGATGTCTGGTCCTGATATCCATCGAGGCGCTCCGTGGTAGTCTGCCAGCAGAGGGAGCGCATCAAATGAACTATCACCAACCCGCAGCTGATCGCACCGCACTGGTCCTTACCGGTGGCGGAGCGCGGGCTGCATATCAGGTCGGTGTTCTCAAGGCCGCCTCAGAGTTGTTGCCAAAGCGCGCCCACAATCCTTTCTCCATCATTACGGGCACCTCTGCGGGTGCCGTCAATGCGGTGGCACTGGGCGCATCCGCCAACAATTTTCGCCTGGCGGTCAAGAAAGTGGAGCGTATCTGGAGCAACCTGCATGTCAACCAGGTGTACAAGGCGCGCTCTATACATCTGGTGGGTGGCATGCTGCGGCTGGCTATTTCCCTTTTTCACCAGGGTAGCGGGGTGCGTAGACCTATTGCTATTCTCAACAACGAGCCGCTGGCAGAATTACTTTCGCGGGTCATTGATTTTGGCGATCTTGAGAGACGGTTGGAAGGCGGGTTGCTGGATGCGATCGGTATTACCGCCTCCAACTATGACAGTGGCGAGTCAGTCACCTTTTATCAGAGTAATCTCGACGGTGATATTCTGCCCCCCTGGCGGCAGGCCCGGCGTCGCGGTGTGCCGGCAAAACTTGAGGTAGCTCACCTGCTGGCGTCCTCGGCAATTCCCACCATATTTCCGGCTGCGCGCATTGGTGACAGTTATTATGGCGACGGTGCATTGCGCCAGGTTTCTCCAATCAGTTCCGCTATTCACCTGGGAGCCCAGCGGGTTATGGTGGTAGGTGTCAGTGGCAACCCCAACTCCGCACCGGTGGATTCACACGAACTGCACTCGCCCTCTATAGCACGGATTATGGGCCATGTGTTTAACAGCGCGTTCATCGACGCGTTGGAAAATGATATGGAACAACTGGTGAGAATCAACGAGTTGCTTGGCATTATCGAAAACGAAAACCCGAAGACTGAAACCGCCGGCCTGCGGCAGGTGGATTTTCTCTGTATCAATCCCTCAGTTGAAATCAATGAACTGGTTTCGCGCCATATCAATTCGCTGCCCCGGGCCATGCGGGCGATTCTGAAAATGACGGGCGCCACACCCTCCGGTGGCGGTACCAGTATGGCCAGTTACCTGCTGTTCGAGGGGGCATTTTGCCGCGATTTGATTGCCTGTGGTTATCGCGATGCCATGGCGCAGGAAGATGCCATGATGAACTTTTTTTATCCCCCGCGCGAAGTCTCGTTCTAACCAATTTGTAGGCGCTACCGTCCAAAGACCCGCCGTAAAAACCGGGATAGCGGCAGGCCATTGGTGGGCTCTGAATGGGCACTTTATACGCCGCACTACACTGGCATTTGTTCCAGTGAGCGCACCGTATTCCTGATATGCGCTTCGTGACATACCAGCAACAGGCCGAGGTCTCTGGCCAGAGCAGCATCCATCATGGCCTCGTGTTCGCCGTGAATATCCCTCTCCGCACGGGCTACCCGGGCGATTACCCGGTAGCGTCGATGTTGGTCGTACAACAGTTCATAGATGCGCATCAGCCAGCCCGATTCACAGCAGCTGCTTAATGCCAGGTGAAACTCGTTATTGCGCGCTTCCCAAAGCACCGGGTCTGGCTCGCTCTGCTTTTCGATTTTCTGCAGATGGTGAAAGGCTACTACCAGCCTGGATTCCCAGTCGTCGTCGGCACGTTGCAAGCTCTCCCGCAGGGCCTGGCCTTCAATCAAAATGCGCAACTCGGTCAGTTCCCGTAACTCCCGCGCGGAAATGTCCGCCACCCGGAAGCCCCGTTGGCCCTCCACTACCACAAAACCCTCTGCGCTTAGTCTGTGCAGTGCCTCCCGCAGGGGAGTCGCACCCACCGCGTAGGCGGTGCGTAACTGTTCGATGCCCAGTTTTGCCCCCGGGGGAAATTCGCCCTGGATAACATCGTTGCGCAGGCGCGCATAGGCCTGGTCACTCAGGGTCTTGTGATTGCCTGTCGCGGTGGTGGTGGCAGTTGGTGCAGCATCGGCCATAGGAATAACCTTGGGATAAAAATCGATAAAACTATTGATAATGGTGATAATATATATATTATTGGCAAAGTCTATAGAAAATATCCCTGAGAAGCCCATGACACCCGAGAAAGTCAACGAATATGGCGACGCACTGTATGCGGCGCTGCGCACGGGGAAAACCCTGCCGCCCCTGACCGACCGTGAGCCTGATATTACCGTTGAAGATGCCTACCGTATTTCCCAGCGCTTCTTGCAGCGTCGCCTCGATAGTGGCGAGCGCTTGGTGGGGAAGAAGATCGGCGTTACCAGCAAGCCGGTACAAGACATGTTGGGTGTATTTCAGCCGGATTTCGGTTTTCTCACAGACGTTATGGAGAGCCCGGATGGCGCCGAAATTCCTATTGCCGGTCACCTCATTCAGCCCAAGGCTGAAGGTGAAATAGCATTCCGCCTGAGGAAGGATCTGAAGGGTCCCGGAGTTACCGAGCAGGACGTCCTCGACGCCACAGCCACCATCATGCCTTGCTTCGAGATTGTTGATTCACGCATAGATGACTGGAAAATCAAGATAGAGGACACCGTCGCGGACAATGCCTCCTGTGGCGTGTACGTTTTTGGTGGCAAGGAGGTTGATCCGCGGGACTTCGACCTGCCTTCCCTGAAGATGACGATCCATAAAAATGGCGCGTTTATTGCCGAGGGCCTCGGCAGCGCGGTGCAGGGAAACCCCCTTACAGCAGTTGCGTGGCTGGCAAACACATTGGGTGAGTTTGGTATCCCCTTCAAAGCCGGGGAAGTGATTTTATCCGGGTCACTGGCGCCGCTGATCCCGGTGGTAGCCGGCGATGAGATGTCGCTGGAGATCGAGGGTGTCGGTGGTTGTCGCTGCCGGTTTGTATAGCCTGAGCTTAACGAACACACGAGAGTTATGAGATGAGTAAGAAAGTCAAAGCGGCCATCATAGGCCCCGGCAATATTGGCACCGACTTGCTGATGAAAGCCATGCGCAGCGAAACGATTGAGCCCGTGTGGATGGTGGGTGTTGAAGCCGAATCCCCGGGACTCAAGCGCGCTGCAGAGATGGGATTAAAAACTACCGCAGACGGTGTTGACGGCATGCTTCCCAGCATGAAAGCCGACGGCGTACAGCTATGTTTTGATGCAACATCGGCCTATGTGCACGCAGAAAACAGCCGCAAAGTGAATGCACAGGGGGCGGTGATGATAGACCTGACCCCGGCGGCGATAGGCCCCTTTTGTGTGCCCACGGTAAATCTTGCCGAGGCCGTGACAGCCAGGGCCATGAACGTGAATATGGTGACCTGTGGCGGCCAGGCGACCATACCGATGGTGGCGGCGGTGAGTCGCGTACAGAAAGTGTCCTACGGTGAGATTGTGGCTACCGTGAGCAGCAAATCGGCGGGCCCCGGTACCCGCAAGAACATCGATGAATTTACCCGCACTACCGCCAGCGGCATTGAGCAGGTGGGTGGCGCAACAGCCGGCAAGGCGATCATTGTTATCAACCCTGCCGAGCCGCCACTGATGATGCGCGACACCGTGCACTGTCTTACCGTAGATGAGCCGGACGAGGAGGCAATTACGCGTTCGGTATTGGCTATGGTCGCGGAAGTACAGAAGTATGTGCCCGGCTACACCCTGAAAAATGGTCCCGTGTTCGATGGCAAGCGCGTATCGATTTATCTGGAGGTGGAGGGCCTGGGTGATTTCCTGCCGAAATATGCCGGCAATCTGGATATTATGACTGCGGCGGGCCTGCGCACCGCAGAGATGTACGCGGAAGAAATTCTCGCGGGCAATTTTGTGCCGGCTGCGGCGTGAACGAGGTAACAGACAATGGATCTTAAAGGCAAAAAAATCACCGTACATGACATGTGCCTGCGCGATGGCATGCACCCCAAGCGGCACCAGATTACCGTGGCACAAATGGTCGATATCGCCAAGGCCATGGACGAGGCCGGTATTCCGCTAATAGAAGTGACCCATGGCGACGGCCTCGGTGGCGCCAGCGTGAACTACGGCTTCCCGGCGGCCTCAGACGAGGAATACCTGACCGCCGTCTGCAAGGAAATGAAAAACACCAAAGTATCGGCCTTGCTGTTACCGGGTATCGGTACCGTGGATCACCTGAAAATGGCGGTGGACTGCGGCATTTCCACCATCCGCATTGCCACCCACTGCACGGAGGCGGATGTCTCTGAGCAGCACCTGACTATGGCCTCGCAAATCAAGGGCTTGGACAAGGTGGGCTTCCTGATGATGGCGCATATGATCGAGGCGGAGGAACTGGTTAGCCAACTGAAGCTGATGGAAGACTACGGCGCTAACTGTGTTTACATCACCGATTCCGCCGGTTATATGTTACCAGACGATGTCAGCAGCCGGGTCGCGCTGGCCCGCGCTGAGCTCAAGCCCGAGACGGAGCTCGGCTTTCACGGGCATCACAATATGGCGATGGGAATTGCCAACTCCCTGGCGGCAGTGGAGGCGGGCGCCAACCGCATTGACGGTTCCCTGGCGGGCTTGGGCGCAGGCGCGGGCAACACCCCGCTTGAAGTGTTTATCGCTGTTTGCGAGCGCATGGGTGTGGAGACCGGCGTAGATCTGTTCAAGGCCATGGATATAGCCGAGGACAAGATTGTGCCTATGATGGATCACATGGTGCGTGTGGACCGGGATTCGCTCACTCTCGGTTACGCGGGTGTCTACTCGTCGTTCCTGCTGTTCGCCAAGCGCAGCGCAGAGAAGTACAAGCTCTCCTCCAGGGATATTCTGGTAGAGCTGGGTCGCCGCCGCACAGTAGGCGGCCAGGAGGATATGATCGAGGACCTGGCACTCGATATGGCCAGGGCGAGGGGCACGGTCTAGGCCTGCCCCCGCCGGGGTGAGAGCTTACTCCGCTAGCTTTTTCAGAGGATAGATTTTGTCGATATAGCAGCTTTCGCCACCTGCTGGCGGGTTGGGTACGACTATCGCGTCAAACTTGGCAGTGATGATACTTCCGGTGTTGGACACCCCGATGGTCTGGGCAAAATTGAGCATAGGGCAGCGATCCCGAAGAGTGAACAGGTAGGGGTGAAATGCATCCACCCGGATGATCACCGCGTTTTCCTCAACTGCCTGCCAAGTTGTTCCCCCGTTGTTTACTGATCAGACCGGCTTCTCGCGACCCGTGGGCCCCTGCCAGCGTTTTACCGCTTCGCAGTCAAAGCCGAACAGGTCGAGGATGCGGCCCACCGTGTGGTCGATGATGTCATCCACAGTCTGTGGATTATTATAAAAGGCCGGTGCTGGCGGGCAAATTACTGCTCCCATAGTCGCGGCTTCGTGCATCAGCCGGGTATGGCCCACATGCAGCGGTGATTCCCTGGGTACCAGCACCAGACGTCGCTGTTCCTTGAGGGTGACGTCAGCGGCGCGAACGATGAGATTATCGGCGTAGGAGTTCACCACACCAGAGAGCGTTTTCATGGAGCAGGGCAGAATCACCATGCCGTCAACCGGGTAAGAGCCGCTGCTGATGGCGGCGGCCAGATCATTGTCGCTGTATACAACGTCTGCGAGTTCGGCCACCGCTTTGGTTTGCCAGTCGGTTTCCAGGGTAATATTGAGTTTTGCGCCTTTGCTGATAACGAGGTGCGATTCAACCTCGGGCAGATCCCGCAGCATTTGCAGCAGGCGGATACCGTAAATGACTCCGCTGGCACCGGTTATGCCTACAATCAACCGCATGAATACCGCCCTTCAGTTGACTTGCAGCAGCGGAGATTGCGGGGGGCTATCACCTTTTATGCAAGCCGGTAGTTTGAAGTGGAGGATAGTAGCGCATCGCAGCTGCCTGATACCAGCCAGAGTGGCTGATTGCCCTTGGAATGCCTAATGGCTAGACTGCTGCACTGATATGAAGGGAGGACGATAGTGCAGGATTTTTTCGAGGACGACCTCACGCTTATTGCCCTGCCACTGTATCTCCTGGCTATCGTGCTGGAAGCCTGGTGGGCCCGCCGCAATTCAATGCAGTGGTACCGGGGCAGAGATACACTCACGTCACTGAGCATGATGGTGTTGGCAGGTGTAGTGGAGCTGGTGCCGCGCTTGCTGGCCGTTGCCCTGATGGTGGAGCTACACGCAATCAGCCCCTTGCGTGACGTGATTCAGCACCAGTGGTGGGCCTGGTTGTTATTATTTCTGCTCGATGATTTCACTTACTACTGGTTCCATCGCATGAATCACCAGGTCCGGCTGCTGTGGGCCGGTCATGTCAATCATCACTCCTCCGAGTTCCTGAATTTTGGTACAGCGCTGCGCCAGGGTGTGGGTGAGCGCTTGCACAAGTTCCTGTTCTGGTTGTGGTTGGCCCTGCTGGGATTTGAGCCGGCGATGATTATCACCATGATCAGCATCAGCCTGTTCTACCAGTTCTGGATACACACACGCGCGATTGGCAAGCTGCACCCGTGGATAGAGACGGTATTCAACACACCGTCCCACCACCGGGTGCATCACGCCTCCAACGTACGTTACCTGGACTGTAACCACGGCGGTATTCTTATTGTCTGGGATCGCCTTTTCGGTACATTTAGTGAGGAAGCGGAGGAGGAGCCCGTTGTTTACGGGCTGACCAGCAATATTCACACCGACAACCCCTGGCGGGTGCTGTGCCATGAATATCAGGCGATCGCCAGAGATGTGCGCTGCGCAGACAACTGGCGCGACCGTCTGCGTTATCTTTTGCTGGCGCCGGGCTGGAGCCATGACGGGCCGGACAGACGGGCGACCAAGCTGCGTCAGGCGCTGTGAACTCTCCGCTCAAAAAGCAACACCAGCTTTTACACTTGGCGCTGCCCGCCGCGGCGGTAGCCATTTTTTGCCTGGCAATCTGGATTCTGGTGCGTGAGGCCCGCACTATTTCAATTGCGGATGTGGTGGCGGAGTTTAATGCGATTTCTCCCTGGGTGCTGGCGCTCAGTGGGCTGCTGGCTTTTGCCAGCTATTCCATCCTGACGCTCTACGACTTTCTCGCAATGCGCTATGTCGCTGCCGATTTGCGCTATGCCCGGGTTGCGCCAGTCGCATTTTCCGCGTTCGCCATCGGTCATAATGTGGGCCTGGCTTCCCTGTCCGGTGGCGCTATTCGCTATCGCGCATACAGCCTTGCCGGTCTCTCGGCATCTCGCATAGCTTTAGTCGTGGCTTTCATCCCTGTGACTTATGGGCTTGGCGCGGCAGTGCTGCTGGGGGTGACATTGCTGGTTGATCCGGTGACCATGAAGGTTGTGCCGGTAAGCAAGCTGGTTTTGCAGGTGCTGGGTATTGTGCTGCTGGCGATCCCGCTGTTGTACCTCGCGGGGAATGTTGTTCGGCGTGAGCCCCTCAGGTTTAAAAGCTGGACTGTACCGCCCCCCGGTCTGCGTATAGGTCTGGGCCAGTGCCTGCTGGGCTGTACGGACCTGGTAGTGGCCTCGTCGGCACTCTATGTTGTGTTGCATGCGTTTGTGGATATCTCATTCCTGCCCTTTCTGGGGGCCTACCTCCTGGCGATGGTGGCCGGTGTTGTGAGCAATGTTCCCGGCGCAGTGGGTGTGTTCGAATCCGCTATGCTGTTGCTACTGCCCGAGATACCGGTGGCGACGTTGCTGGGTGCGATACTGGCCTATCGCCTGATCTACTACCTCATTCCGTTGCTACTGGCTCTGGTTCTTGTGGTAGCTCACGAGGTGGTTGAGCACAGGGAAAAGTTACGGTCGGTCTCCGCACGCGGGGCGGCCTGGGGTTCACGCCTGGTGCCAGCGTCCCTTGGAGCGGCTGTATTTCTGGTGGGTGCCTATCTGGTGATCGGAGCCGCCGTGCCGTTGGGCGCATTCCAGGGCGGCGTGATAGAGAAAGCGATTCCCCTGCCGTTGCTGGAGATGTCCCACCTGGCAAGCAGTGCCATTGGCGTTGCCTTACTGCTGCTGTCACGGGGATTATACCGCCGCCTTCAGGGTGCGCACATGGCGGCGGTACTGTTGCTGTTGCTGGGTGCTGTGACCATGTTTGTTCACCGGGACAGTGTGCTGCAGGCTTCATTGTTGCTGGCGCTGGCCGTGCTTGGCTGGCTTGCCCGGGCAGAGTTTTACCGCGGCAGAACCCAGCTGCAGCAGGTTTTCGACACCGGTTGGGTGCTGAACATCACCGTGGTGCTTGCGTTGGCTGGTGCGCTGGGGTTGTTTGTCCACCGGCATATCGAGTACTCGGACCAGCTCTGGTGGCAGTTTACTCTCAGCGGGGATGCGTCCAGGGGGCTGCGTGCAAGCTTACTGATGCTGATTGTCGCCGGCGTCTTTGCCGGACTGAAATTGCTGCGTGGCCACCCCGGGGCTGGCTCTGCGCACGTTGGTTCAACCCTGGCTCAGGTCAAGCCAATCGTTGAATTGTCGACCCGCAGTAATGCCAGCCTCGCGCTGCTGGGTGACAAGCAGTTCCTTTTTCACCCTGCCGGTGATGCGCTTCTTATGTACCAGTCCTCTGGCCGGAGTTTTATTAGCATGGGCGATCCGCTGGGTAATCCGAGCCGATTTACCGAGCTGGCTTGGAGTTTTCGCGAATTGTGCGATCTGAACAGTGCGCGCTGTGTTTTTTATGAAGTAGGGGATAACTACCTTCCGCTCTATATCGATCTGGGACTGTCCTTCTCAAAGCTGGGAGAGGAGGCGCGGGTTAATCTCGTTGACTTTGACCTGAGCAACAGTAAACGCGCGAAGCTCAGGCAGGCCGTCAGCCGGTCCACCCGGGATGGCGCAGAATTCACTGTAGTTGCGGCTACCGGAGTGCCGGCTGTAATGATGGATTTACAGCGGGTTTCCGACGAGTGGCTGGCATCGAAGGATACGCGAGAGAAAGGATTTTCACTCGGTTATTTTGATGTGAGCTACCTGGCGAATTTTGATTGTGCGGTGATGCGAGTCGATGGGGCGGTGGTAGCTTTTGCCAATCTCTGGACCAGCGCTGGATTACAGGAGCTGTCCATAGACCTCATGCGTTTTAGCGAGTCGGCGCCAAAGGGGACAATGGACGCCCTGTTTACCGAAATAATGCTGTGGGGAAAGGAGCGGGGATACCAGTGGTTCAACCTCGGCATGGCACCGCTTTCCGGGCTGGATGGCCATTCACTGGCGCCTGTTTGGAGTAAATTGGGTAACGTGGTCTACCGTTTCGGTGAGCACTTCTACAATTTTGAGGGCCTGCGGCAATACAAGCAGAAATTTGAGCCCGAATGGTCGCCCCGCTACCTCGCCAGCAAAGGCGGTATTGAACTACCTGCCGTGCTAATGGACACAACGGCGCTTATCTCCAGGGGAAGTAAGGGGCCTTTGGGACACTGAAAGCGGGCGGGGTGTCGATAGGCGGCAGCTGCATCCGCCCTGTGTTGGCATCGGCTGTGAACGAAGCAAGGTTTTCAGACGATTGCGGCCTCCAGCATTGTGGTGGAAAATACCCAAAGCGGGGTTATACTGGTTTATCTATACCATTCCCAATAAGAGGAAATAACAATGGAGTACCAACCCGATATACACAGCCTGAAGTGCCCGAAGTGTGACCACGGTATGGAAGAGATAAGCTACGGAGATGTGGCGGTTGATCGCTGTACGCACTGCCAGGGTCTTTGGTTTGATGCGGACGAAGCTCACGAGCTCAAGAACATCAAGGGCAGCGAAGCGCTGGACACGGGCGACGCTACCGAGGGCTGGAAGTGGGATAGCCATGCGGATATTGATTGCCCGCACTGCGGCAAGACGATGGAGAAGGGCCACGACCCAAAGCAGAAGCATATCTGGTTTGAGGCCTGTCCAGAACACGGTATGTTTATGGACGCAGGGGAGTTCAAGGATTTCAAACAGGAATCGGTACTGGATTTCTTTCGCAGCCTGATTAAAGGTCGCCGGGATGTTGTCGCGCCCTGACCTGTAGGCCTGCGGTGGGCTGACTCGACGGTTCCTTTCGATTCCCGGAGCTTGCGGGTCCCCATCTCGGCGGGGGCCGCTTTCTCCCGCGTTTATCCCGCCTGTAAATCAATAGCTTCCAGCAAGGGCGCCGCGCCAGCAAAATCGAAGTTATCCAACAGCTCTCTAGGTGCTGCCAAGCTACTGAAGACAATGCTGCCCGGTTTGACGCTTGCCAGAATTTTGTCGAGCAGATCAATTGCCACAGGATCACAGGCTTCCACCGACCCGATCAGCTGTGTGAACAGTTCCCCTACGTTTTCCTGGACAACACCTTCACGGCTGGTTGCCACGGCCATGTTCTCGGTAAGCGCTTTCATCGAGCTCTGTAACGTTGCGAATATATCTTCCATACGGGCAATGATATGCGGAGAACTTTTCTTATTTTCCCTGGCCCGGGTCTCCATCTCCTCCGCGCAGGCGCCGAGTTCTTCGGCCCCCAGGTTGTTGGCGATCCCCCGCAGTTTGTGCGCCATCGTCCGCACTTGTTCCAACTCGTCGCGATCCTGGAGGGCAAGGAGCAGTCGGGGGGCATCCGCATAGCTGGAAAGCAGGTCCTGCAGGAGCTTGTAGAACAGTTTTTCGTTACCGGCGAGGCGGGCCAGCCCCGCCTTGATATTGAGGCCGGGTAGCGCGTCCGGAAGTGGTTTCGAGACGACTACAACAGCACTCTTTAAGGAGGACGCGTCTGGTGAGAGATTGCCCGAGTAATCGCCTTCTGGAATAGCGGCTAGCAGCGCCTGGTACAGCAGTCGGGGCTCGATAGGCTTGGCAATATGACCGTTCATGCCGGCTTCCCGGGTGCGAATGCGGTCCTCCGCCATAACATTGGCAGTCATGGCCAGGATGGGCAGCTCACCAAAGCGGCCATCGGCCCGTATCTGGTCGGTGGCGGCGTAGCCATCCAGTATCGGCATCTGGATATCCATCAGCACGCAGTCGTACAGGTTGTCCCGTACTTTCGCCACAGCCTCGACGCCATTGCTGGCGGTTTCCACTACCAGTGGCACTTTTTGCAGCAGTTCGCAGGCAATTTGCAGGTTGATCTCGGAATCGTCCACCACCAGTACTCTGGCTCCACGAATGGGTTCCAGGTCGCCAATATCAAAGCTCTGGCGTTTTGCGTTGGCGCGGCGCGGCGGTTGCTTGCCGAAGGCCAGCATAATGGTGTCCAGCAGTGACGAGGGTTTGATCGGCTTGGCGAGGAAGGCATCCACCATGGCTTCATGTTCGCTGCTGGGCATGCGCCAGGAGGATAGCAGAACAATTTTCGGTGCTGGTTTGCGGTCGCGAATCGCCAGCGCGACATCCAGTCCCGTCATGCCAGGCATCATCCAGTCCAGCAGTACCAGGTCGAAGGGTTCCGTCTTGTCGATCAGCGTCAGCGCCTCTTCTCCGCTCTCTGCCAGCGTGGCCTGGTAACCGAATGAATTCAGGTACTCCCGCAGGATATCCCGGGAGGCCTCGTTGTCATCCACCACCAGCACATTGAGGCCCGCCGGCGCCTGCTTCACCGCTTCATCTTCAGCGGCCTGCTCCCCAATCTCGAATTCCAGGCTGAAATGGAAGCTGCTGCCTTCGCCCTGGGCACTGTCCACTTCTACCAAGCCTCCCATGCCCTGGGTGAGCTGCTGGGAAATGGCGAGCCCAAGTCCGGTGCCACCGTACTGCCGGGTGATCGTGCTGTCGGCCTGGGAGAAGGACTTGAAAAGGCGCGCCTGCTGATCCTCATTCATGCCGATGCCACTGTCGCGCACGGCAAAGTGCACGGTTACCGTTTCGTCAGACCGCTGCGACTGCCGGATCTCCACTATCACTGCACCCTTCTCGGTGAACTTGATGGCGTTGCCCGCAAGGTTGATCAGGATCTGTCCCAGCCGGGTAGGGTCACCCAGCAGGGTGTCCGGAAGAGTGGGGTCCCTCTGGAAAACCAGCTCCAACTTTTTATCCTGGCAGCGCACCATGCAAATAGTGGCCAGGTTATCCAGTACCCCATTCAGCGAGAATGGCACGGATTCAAATTCCAGCTTGCCGGACTCCAGCTTGGAAAAATCCAGTATGTCGTCGATGATGGTCCGCAGCGAGTTGGCCGCACCATCCACCTTGGTGAGGTAGTCCTGCTGCTTGAGGGTAAGATCGGTTTCCAGGCAGAGGTCCGTCAGGCCGATAATGGCATTCATCGGGGTGCGGATCTCGTGGCTCATATTGGCCAGGAAGGAACCCTTGGAGAGATTGGCGCGCTCCGCCTCGGCACGCGCTTCCTCGGCGGACTGGAAAAGCTGGCCGTTGCGAATGGCCGTGCCCATCTGGGTGACGTAGCGTTCAATAGATTCGATCTCCCGGGCGCGCAGCTCGAACGCTTCCTCTGTGGCCACGAAGAAAATCGTGCCGATGGCCTTGTTTTCGATCACCAGCGGGCACAGCAGGAAGGATTTCATCGGGCTGTGCCGGTAGATAAATTTGTCGGTAGTGCCTGCCTGGGCGAGGCCCTCCGGGGTGACTGAGCCGCGATAGATGGTCTCCTGCAGCATCACGGATGCAGCGGGAAAGCTGTCGCTTGCCTCCAGCGCTAAACCCTCACCCATCAGCAAGTCCTGCACTTCGGGATAAAAGGGTACACCCTCCTGCAACACCAGTCGCAGGCGCTGGTCATCCGGGCTCACCAGGAACACACCCATCTGGTCGAAGGTGAATAATTTCTGCAGGCCGTCATAGATAGTACGCTTGACCTCCTCCAGGTCCAGGGTGGAGTTGACGATGCTGGCAATCCGGTTCAGGTCGGAGATTTCCCTGAAGGCTTCATTCAGTTCCGCGGTGCGTTGCTCCACCTTGGTTTCCAGGGACTTTTCCGATTCCTGCAGGGCCGCAATCGCTTCGCGCATTCCGGCCGCCGCCGCTTTCAGCTTGCCGCCGGACTGCCACAGGGAAAGCATGACGACGCCCAAAAGCGCTGTGGTGGCGAAGGACTCTATATCGGCCATCACATCGTCTGGTACGTGAGAGGTGTAGAGGGTCGGGAACAGTTGCGCGATGCTGCCGGTCGCAACAATCAGGATCGAGCCGACCATGAGCCAGCGAAACATCGATTGGGACGCAAACGGCAGTACCATCAATACCGGCAGTGTTGCGGTGACGATCATCACCCCGTACATCCGTTCTCCCACGATAATCATGCAAAATGCAATCAAATACCAAACCGTTGTCACCAGCGCCACAGCGCGATCCACATGACCCCGGATGGCTGCAAAATGGGAAAGAACGGTTACAGGTAGGAGCAGGCAGGCCCACAAAACGCCGAGCCCAAAAGCGATCGGACTGTCGAACAAAAAGCCTAGCCCCCAGACAATAACCGTTACCGCGGTGAACAGGGCGGTTGTGGCCAGGGTGATACGGGAAAATTGCCGGGATTCTGAGCCGGACTCGCTGCCAAACTTAGCCACGTTGCAAACGCCTCTTGTTATAGTTAGTGCAAATAGATAGCGTGGATAGTATATGCCACAATTGTCACCGAGTATCAAAATGGGTACTGTAGCGGACATGAATTCCACAGCCAGTAACAAAACCCGCATCCTCATCGTCGACGATGAGCCCGCCAACATCAAAATCCTCAGTAATCTGCTCGCCGGCGACCATGCCTTGAGCGTGGCAACCAACGGCAAGCAGGCCCTGGACGTGGCCCGGGTGCAATCACCCGACCTGATTCTGCTGGACATGGTGATGCCGGAAATGGATGGCATCGAGGTCTGCCAGGCGCTGAAGGCAGAAGAGATAACGAAAGATATCCCCGTCATCTTCGTCACCAGCATGAGTGACAGCTTCAATGAGGAGCGCGGCCTGGATGCCGGTGCGGTGGATTACATCAGCAAGCCCATCAGCCCGCCGATCGTGAAAGCCCGGGTGAAGATTCACATCCAGAATTATTTGTCACAGAAATTTCTGCAAAACCTGCTGTCTTCGCAGACCACCACCCTGGAAGACGCGAAAGAAGGCGCCAAGTCACTGCTGGTCTTTGTCTAGGCACTATCTGCCATCAGCTTGTCGATATAGGCAACGAAACTGGCACGATATCCCTCCTTGGTCCTGGCCCAGAACTGCTTGATGCGCGTCTGCGATATGGCAGCGCGGGTGCGGCGCTCCCAGGCCTCAAAATATTCCGGGTCCAGGTTGTCTTTCTGGTATTGCAGGAACACCAATTCGTTGAGTTCGAACAGTGCCGACAGGTAACCCTGGTACTTTAGGTCTTCGATTGGCGTCAGGGTCTCGTTCATGCCGGCCTTCAGGCGAATATCCGCCAAATCCCCGGTATAGGATTCGGAGCGGAACTTGATCGCCAGTTCCATTACCGAATGAATACTGGCATCGCGGGTTTCCGCCGTGCCCTGCTTGGTCTGGAACGCCAGGTAGACCAGAGAGATGAAAACGCCGATAGAACCCGCAAAGTCGCCTATTGCGCCCAGCGCGTCCCAGTTGATGGAATCCATTTGCTTTAACCCTTTATTATATTTGCTGTCACGATGCTAGTACCTATGGGCCCGTGAATCCAGCGACAAATCGCATGAGCAGCTCGGTACCGGGCAGAAAGATCTTCCCCCTATAGCCACTTCTTGCGCTTGAAATACACCAGCAATACGGCGGGAATAGATATGAAAACGCACCACAGGGCAGGGTAGGCCCAGTGCCACTTTAACTCGGGCATATATTCGAAGTTCATACCGTAAATACCGGTGAGAAATGTCAGGGGTATGAATATGGATGCAAAAACGGTCAGTACCTTCATCACCTCGTTCATGCGGTTGCTGACACCGGATATGTAGATGTCCAGCAGGCCGGAGGTGATATCCCTGTGTAACTCGATTGACTCGATAATGCGGATTGCGTGGTCAGACGCATCGCGCAGATAGATGTGTGTTTTCTCATCTATAAGGGCGGATTCGCTGCGAAGCATCTGGTTTATCAGCTCGCGAACCGGCGAAATATGGCGTCTGGCGGTGACGATCTCCCGCTTCAGTCGCTGTATGGAGTTTAGCGTTTCGTTGCCGGGTTCGCCCACCAGCAACTGGTCCTCGATGACGTTAATGGCCTCATCCAGAGAATCTATCAGGATAAAGTTCTGGTCGATGATCGCGTCCAGGATGGAATAGGTGAGGAAGTCCGCGCCCATGCCGCGGAAGCGCCCCTTGCTGGTTTTAACTCGCTGCTTTACCGGTTCCAGTACCTCGTCCTGCCTTTCCTTGAAAGCAATAACCATGTTGTGGAAGACCAGCAGACTGATCTGCTCGTAGGATACGGAAAAGCCTTCCTCTGCTACCACCAGCCCTTTCAGCACAATAAACAGATAGTCGTCAAACTCGTCAAATTTCGGCCGCTGATGAGTGTTCAGAATGTCTTCCAGCACGAGCTGGTGTACACCGAACAGCTCGCCAATCTCTTCCACCACAGCGACATTTGCCAGGCCCTCAACAATGACCCAGGTCACCGTGTCACTGTGGCGAAAGGGCAGTAGGTCACTCACGGATGTAATACCGATTTCGGCCACATTCTCTTTGCTGTAGTCGATAACGGAGATGGTGGTTTCCTCCACCCGTACATCGCCAACATGAACCAGTGATCCTGGCGGCAGGCCAGTTTTGTGTGAGGGGCGATTGCGGTGTCTCATAGTGTGATCCATAACGTAGTGTTGATGGCGGTTGCTGGTAAGATAGTACGCGCAAATTCGAGGTGTGAGTACAGCCTGGTCCTGGGAGTCTCGCACCAAGCTGTGGCAGAATAGCTCATACTGGGTGCAGGCTCGAGCCGACCCCTGGCTAAACAGGAAGACAATATATGACCGATACAAGCACCTATGTGCCGTCCAAAGTCTGGACGTGGGATAAAGAGAATGGCGGCAAGTTCGCTAATATTAACCGTCCGGTGTCCGGCGCCATCAGCGATAAAGCGCTGCCTGTCGGCGAGCATCCGCTACAGCTTTACTCACTGGCTACCCCCAACGGCGTGAAGGTGACCGTGATGCTTGAGGAATTACTGGAGTTGGGCAAGCACGATGCCGAATATGATGCCTACCTCGTCAATATCAGCGAGGGGGAGCAGTTTGGCAGTGGGTTTGTTGCTATCAATCCGAATTCGAAAATACCGGCGTTGATGGATCGCAGTACCAATCCACCTACCCGGGTCTTCGAATCCGGTGCGATTCTGCTCTACCTCGCGGAAAAATATGATGCCTTCTATCCCAAGACCTTGCCGGCCAGGTCAGAGTGCCAATCCTGGTTGATGTGGCAGATGGGCAGTGCGGCTTTCCTCGGCGGCGGTTTTGGCCATTTCTATGCTTATGCTCCGGAAAAACTCAAATACCCTATCGATCGCTACGCCATGGAGGTCAAGCGTCAACTGGACGTGCTAGACACGCACCTCGCGACCAGCCGCTTCCTGGCAGGCGATGAATACACGATCGCGGATATGGCCACCTGCCCCTGGTATGGTGCTGTTGTTCTGCATGATATCTATGATGCCGCCGAATTTCTGGATGTTGCGTCTTACACGAACGTTATTCGCTGGGCGCAGGAGATCGAGGAGCGTCCCGCGTACCAGCGGGGCAGGCGGGTCAATCGAGCATGGGGTCCGGAAGAGCTACAGCTTATTGAGCGTCATAGCGCGAGTGATTTTGACAAGAGCAACTGATAATACTCGCCCGCTTCATCCGCAATTTTCTGCTGCAGCGGGCTCAGGTTCACATCTGGTGCAGTAAAAGTTTGAAATCCCGTGGACTTCTCCACCACCTCATACCAGTGCGCTGCCCAAACACCGTCGCTATCCCGGCGGCCTTTGGGCCAGCTCAGCATTTTCTCTGAATACCCGATACCAAAGTGTGTGCAGAGCGCGCGCAGATGCCGCTCCGGATTCAGCAGGAATTGCGCCGCATCGACGACCGGGATTTGCTGCCCCGTGATGTCGGCGATTTCGTTGTACAACTCGAACTGGCGCCGTATGCCGATATCGTCCTGGGTGAGAGTGTCGCGCTTTTTGGAATAGGAATTCACCACGTATACCGGGTCGCGGATCAGGAAGCAGTTACTCAGGTGGCCGGTCCAGCCCAGGTCGATATCTGGCAGCATATGGTGTGTCATGTGCTTCTGGTAGACAACAGCGACACTCTCACGCTCTGCCGACAACGTGTTGGCGACGGCTCTCCAGTCGGTGGGCTGGCTGGCTATGACTTCCCGGTTCATGGGGTGCTCAATGCCGGTGGTGTGCAAATACCAGGCATAGAATGGTTCGTCTATCACCTGGGTGTCATCCCGGTTTTCGAAGGATCGCATCATCGCCGTTGAGATGTTGCGCGGCCCTGACCACATCGCAATCCGAACGGTCACAACTGCCCGGTCTCCCGCTCGATCTTGTCCAGGTAGAGGCTGCGCAGTCTCGCCACCATCTCGCCCGGCGCCCCATTGCTAATAGTCCGGCCATCAACTTCCACTGCGGGCGCTACGCCGGCAAATGTGCCTGTCACAAATGCCTCGTCTGCGCCGTAGACATCGGTGAGACTGAAGTTTCTCTCAAACGCAGGAATACCGTTGTCGCGGCACAGGTTTAGAATACTTCTGCGGGTAATCCCGTCGAGACAGTAGTCTCCCGATGAGGTCCACACCTCGCCGTCGCGTACGATAAAAAAATGTGTGGAGTTACAGGTGGCCACAAACCCGTGAGGGTCCAGCATCAGAGCCTCGTCTGCACCGGCTTTGGCGGCCTGGATACATGCTGTGATGCAGTTGAGCTTGGAGTGTGTGTTCAGCTTTGGGTCCTGCACGTCCGGGTAACCGCGTCTGACGTGAACGGTAAATAAACGGATACCCGCCTCAATGGTGGCCTCCACCGGTGCCTTGTATTCCGGGATAATCACCACCGTTGGTGGCGTGATGGTCATTCTGGGGTCCTGGTATGGAGTAGACTTTATGCCGCGAGTCACCATCAGACGGATATGCACGCCGGATTCCATATTGTTGGCCTGGCAGGTTTGATAAACCCGGTCCAGCATGTCTTGTGGCCCGATTTCCATCTCCATATCGAGCGCCTTGGCGCCCTCATACAGGCGCCGCATATGTTCTTTGGCGAACAATACCTTGCCTTTGTGAAATCGCAGGCCCTCCCATATGCCGTCGCCAAGAATATAGCCCGAGTCGAATACCGACACCTTGGCCTCCTCTCGAGGGAACATGTCGCCGTTGATATTGATGTGTATGGTCTCGTTCCTCGGGTCCTGCTGGTGCTCGTGTGTGCCCTGTGCCATAAGATGGTAATCCCCTGCTTGTGTATCCGCCGGTAGGTTCCCGGCACAATGAGTATATAGGCAAGTTTGGCCGCTTTGAACGCCAGCTGATTTCCAGTATGGCTTCAGCGCTGGCCTTTACTGCATTACTCTGTGCCATGCACAACAGTCGAAATCCGGAGGCACCTCACATGCAAAGGATAATAACGGTAATTTTCGTGTGGCAGCTGGCGCACTCTAGAGTTCGAAGCGGTAGCGTCGCAGCCATATCGTTACCCAGACCGCCGCCGCTGCAAACAGAATGCCGCCGCCCATTTTAAGAAAATCGACGTGCAGCCACTCGTTGCCCCTGAAGTAGAAAGCCACGGCATCATCTTCGGCGGTGTAGTGCGGAAAATGCTGGCTTACGGCTGAGCCCACCAGGTCGCTGCCCAGAAACAGTTGCTCCAGCAGTACCAGCGCAAGCACCGGTGCTACCGCCAGCATAAAGGGTGAGCGTCTGGCACCGGCTGAGGCCAGCAGAATCCATGCGTAAAGTGGTGCGAGCCAGAGCGCCGTTATCAGCCAGCCTGCCAGTGGGCTCACCAACAGCGGCAGGAAATCGATATTACCCAGGATGGTTTCGTAGGGATTTTTGCCCAGGCGCAACATCAGCAGCATGGACAGCGCGGTGGTGATGAGTTGGGTAAGCAAAGACATGACAATGTAGATAAGCGGCGCCGCCACAAAGGCGACCAGCAGCTTAGCAACGACCTGCTCCGCATCAGACACCGGCATCGACTTCCAGAACAGGATGGAGCGGTCTTTGCGATCGTTGTAAAGGCAGCCCAACAGGTAGTTTATGGTGACGGCCACCAGTATCAGTATCATGAAGCTATGCAGGATATTCAGCATCGGGTTGATCGTTCCCCCGTCGTCCACATCGTCTTTATTTGAACCGGCCCTGTCCGGTTTTCCCGCGGGATCAAAGTTCCAGCCACGAGAGAAGTTCCAGTCTTCTTCGGCAATGGGTTCTTGCTGTTGGCTAATTTGAAAGTCCTGGTATGTTGTGTCTCCGTCCTGATCCATTTCGATCGTTATCTGGACCTGCTTGCTGCCTTCGGACACAACCGTGTCCATGACCACCTGGCCTATGTAGGAAATACGGTCTGCCAGCAAAATACTGGACAGCATCACAAGGGTGAGCGTGGCTGCGATGGCAATGGGTGTGATAACCAGGGAATTGCGGTACTCCCGAAGCTCTCTGACTACCAGTGTGTACATGCGTGATTTCGGGCGTTTATTCATGGTCTGAGCTCCCCGCCACTTTGGCCACGAACAGATTACTGACCGAGGGTGTTCGCAGCTCGCCAAGAGGGCTCAGCAGTGATTGATCGGTATGCTCGTAGATGATGGCCTGGCCACCGAGAATATTGCGAGAGCCAATATGGGGGATAGCCCGGGCTTTTGCCGCGGCTTCGCCTACGGCATGCAACTCGGTATAGTCCTCTTCGATTTCGCTAAGGGCTTTGTTCATGACGACTTTTCCGCGATTCATAAAGACCACGTGAGTGAGGATATTTTCCACTTCCTCTACCTGGTGTGTTGAGATGATGATGGTGCGATCACCAAAAAAATAATCGTTGAGCAATTGGTCAAAAAACCGTTTTCGAAACAGGATATCCAGCCCCAGAGTGGGTTCGTCGAGAACCAGTAGTCGCGCGTCAATCGCCATAACCATTGCCAGGTGAAGCTGGACAGTCATGCCCTTCGACAATTCCCTGATTTTTCTATTCAGACCTACATCGGTGGTTTGCAGAAACCGCTCAGCAGCGCCCCGGTCGAAATTCAAATGAACGCCGGCAACGTAATCCAGTAGCTGTTTGACTTTCATCCAGCCCGGCAGTACTGAGGTATCTGCGATAAAGCTGACAATCTTCATGAGCTCCGCGCGCTGCTGCCGTGGATTAACGCCCAGCACCTCGAGGTCGCCCCGGTACGCGGATAAACCTAGTAGCGCACGCAACAGGCTGGTTTTGCCTGCCCCGTTGGGGCCGATCAGGCCCACCACTGCTCCTGCGGGTATCTCAAGATCGATATTGTCCACCGCCTTGAGTCGGCCAAATGTGCGACTCAGTCCGTGTGCCTGGACCATAGCGTGGCTCATGATGTACTCCCGCTACTTCTTAGTAGCTCAATTATTTTGTCGAGATCTAACCCCAGCATAGCGGCTCGTTCCGCAAAGGCGGGAAGTTCCTCGTTGATAAATTGTTGTTGTTCCTGACGGGTGAGGTCGCTGCGGGCGCCCTCAGTGACATACATGCCCAGACCTCGGCGCATCTGCAGCAGACCCAGCTCTACCAGTTCCTGGTAGGCCTTGCCCACCGTCAGGTGGTTTACCTGGTAGTCCGCCGCCACCTGCCGCACTGAGGGTATGGCCTCGCCTTCAACGAATGTGCCATCCATTATTCTTTCCACTACCAACTCCTTCAGTTGTCGATAGATCGGCTGATTCTCTTTCCATTCGTAGGTCACACAGCCTCCAGGCGCGGTGGTGGCAGGCTATCGATTCTGCCGGTGCAGTCCGCCTGAGCCCAGGACAGTCTTTTCGATGGTGGGGTTGCCACGATAGTAAATCTCCCCACTGCCCATGATGTTGGCTACTATGCTTGAGCTCTCGCCCAGACTGCCGGTACCGGAGCCCACAATGTTGACCTCGACCTTGTTTGCATCAAGTTTTTCAAAGTCTATGTCACCGGCTCCGACGATATTCATCGTCAGCTTCGCGGCGGATGCCGGCTTGTCCAGATCGATATCTCCAGAGCCGTTCAGGGAGGCGCTCAGGTTTTCAACCTCCAGCTCTCCCAGTTCAATATCCCCTGAGCCGGCCTGCACAAGTGTCAGTGAGTGAGCTGTCAGTTGCGCCAGCTGAATGTCGCCGGAGCCGGTGGCGGCGACTTTCACGCTCTGGCCATTAACGGCGAAGAATTTCATGTCGCCGGAGCCTTCCAGCGCGATGGACAGGTCGCTCACCTCCAGAGGTTTAACATATACGTCTCCAGACCCGGTTAATTGTACCGAGCGCAACACTGGCAGGGTCAGTTTAAACTTCGTCTTAGAAAAGTCGCGGTCAGCGCGTTCCCCCGCCTCGCTTCTGCCGAGAATAAGTGTGGTGCCCTGTACAAAAAAAGGCTGCTGTTGCAGGCTCTGAGGGTCGCCACGAAGTAACAGCAAAGTGGGCTCTCCCTGGCTGATTTCGGCCTCTACTGGGCCATAGACCAGTACGCTGTCCACCGCCAGGTTGTCCACCCGCAAGGTTTCTTCTGCGGCGACACAGGCCAGCGGCGCAAACAGGAAAACGAATAGCAATAATCGTTTCATAATGACCTCTCTTTCCCAGATTAGGTGAATATCAATGTTATGGTGATATACATAACTATAACGCCAGTATTGAAAAATGCAATACTTGTTTGTCGCATAGTGCGTTACATTTCTCACGCAGCGCCGGTCCAGTCAGTGATTGCTGTCCGCTGTCCGCCAAACTAACTCAGGAGATCAGGGTGACATATTGTTTAGGCATTAAAGTTAATCAGGGTATTGTGATGGTGTCTGATTCCCGCACCAGCGCGGGAGTCGACAATATAAGTACCTACAGCAAAATGTGGCGGTTCGGGGTGCCCGGCGAGCGTCAGTTTGTGCTCTGTAGCGCGGGTAATCTGGCGACTACCCAGTCAGCCATCGCGATAATCGAGCGAGATATCCGCGAAAATGCAAAGACCAGCTTGCTGACTGTGCTGGATCTGAACATGGCCTCGGAATACATCGGCCGGGTGAATGTTGAAAGCCAACAGCAAAACACCGGCGGCGGAGCGCTTTTCGAATCGACATTTCTGTTGGCAGGGGAAGTAAAAGGCGCGCCCTGTAGTCTGCATATGATTTATTCACAGGGCAATTCTATCGAGTGCTCCACGCAGGTACCCTTCCTTCAGATAGGTGAGACAAAATACGGCAAGCCTATTCTCGACCGGGTTCTCCAACAGGACACCTCACTCGAACGCGCCGCCCTGTGCGGACTGGTGTCCATGGAGGCGACCATTCGCAGCAACCTGACGGTCGGTCCGCCGGTGGAACTTTATCTGCTGGAGGCGGGAGGCTTGCGGCCGGGTCGTTATTTGTCGTTTGATGAGGACGATAATTACCTGCGCGAACTGCGCCAGTCCTGGAACGCGCTGATGCATGAATCGTTTGATAAGCTGCAGCCATTGAGCTTCCCGGCATGACCGGAGCCTCTGATGCAAAGATATTGAACGTGTTGGCATGAAAGTGGTTGATATACACACAAGGAAGGTCACACAGCGGCTGACGGATGCCCGGTTCAACTCTATCGATATTCCCGAGCTTATCGGTCTGTGCAAAGGCGTTCTCGCTGATGGCACCATCAATCTGGCAGAGGCAGAATTTATTCTGAGCTGGCTCAATAACCGCAGTGACGTTCTCCAGACCTGGCCTGCCGACGAGCTTCATGGGCTGCTTGGAGTGGTACTCGAAGACGGCCAGCTGACGAACCAGGAAGAGGCGGAGTTGATTGATCTGCTGGAAGAAATCACCGGTGAGCCGGTGTCGGTATTGTTTTACTAGGCGCGGCTATTTCCCCATGTTGCTGTCCAGAATCATTGGTCCGCTACCCGCTGCAGCCGGTAAGTGAATCCCTCAGACGTTCCAGGTGGACAATTCCAGCGTTGAGTTCTTCGTGCCAGCGAGAAGGAATTTTTCCCGGTCTCTGGTTGTGCGAGACATTCCCGCGGCTGTCGCCGAATTCCAGGCGGCCAGGGCGGCGGCTACCGCGCTCCAGCATTTCCTGTTTTGTGATAGGGAAGTCGGGGAGAACGCGCCAGGGCGCGGGGTTATCTGGAAAACTGAAAAAGACTGACTATCTGGGGCTTCAAAGATGCAACTGACAGCCGAACACTTTCCGTTCACCTGCACACTGCAAGCCCGGGTGATGCAGCACTTCGCGGATCGCTTTTCGCCTATCGACGCCGACCCGGCGATGGATGCGGAGGAACTGCGCACCTATCTGCGCAACATGGACTACGATTCGTTCTACCCGACGGGTGGGGTTCTTGCCCAGACCGAGGCCATTGGTGACCCAGCACCTGGGTCGATATCTTGAAGGCCAGTGGTTTATTCTTAATATCGATGACAGCTCCCCTCTTCGTGCGATGTTGGCACTGCGTCTGGAGCGACAAAAGGCGAAATTGGAGCGACTCGAACAGGAACGCCAGCTGCAGGAACAGCAAGCGATCGAAAATGAGCAGCGCGAGATGGCAGAGGCGGAGCAGGAGCGCTTGCATTTGCGCTGTGAGTTGGAGGAAACGAAACGGCTGCAGCTAAAGTGGGAGGAGGTTACCCGCAGGGTCTTTGGCGGGGTAGAAGTCGAACGCCAACAAGCTGGGCGCGGGTACGCAGGGGGCGCTGACAAGCCGGCTGATGACCCCGGTTTGAATATCCCCAGGTGTACATGGCTGGGTTTTCGCGACGGCGACGGCGGGGACGTGGTGCTGGCACGGCTTGCCGTGCACGACCGTGAGCCGATTCCCGCCACCGGTGCAGAGCCCGCCTGGGCGGCAGGCTTTGTCCTGTTCAATGCAGCAGAATCGGATATTGAAAGCTGGGCCTCTCTTATTACAGCCATGGAAAGCTGATTCAGCTTATTTGTCGTGGTCTTCTTCATGGGTGCGGGGGTCCATTTCGAAAACGGTAGGGGTGGTTGTATCTGCCGCAGCGCGAAACGGCTCAACTTCTACCTCCACCGGCAGTGTATGCATGTGCCGACGTACCAGAATAATCATGAAAGTAATAAACAGGCAGGCAGCGGTAAACACGAACAGGCCGGGAGCCCCCAGGTAGCGCATGGTCAATGACGCGAGTGGCGCGCCTATCGCTGAACATAACCCCAGGGTAAGTAGCATTCCGCTGCCGACCATCACAAATTCCTCAGGTTCAGCGCTGTCATTGGCGTGAGCCAGGCAGATGGCATATTGAGTCATAACCATGCCGCCCCAAAAGAAGGCCAGTACGCACAACAGCCAGGCACTGTGCTGCGGAAATAGTGTCGGAAGCAGTACCATCAGCGAGGATACCAGCGCACCGCCGAAGGCGGCTGCGGCAACAACGATGCGTCGGTCTATGTGGTCAGAGAGGCGGCCCAGAGGTAGTTGAAATACCGCGCCGCCAAATACCGTTGCACTCATGAATACTGTGAGCTGCAATGTCTCCAGGCCCTGCATCTTGGCGAACAAGGGCCCTAGTGACCAGAAGGCTCCGGTAACCAGGCCGGAGGCCGCAGCGCCAACCAGACCGATATGAGAGAGCTGCCAGACTCTGCGCAAACTGATCTTCACATTCTGCAATGGCGCGGGCGCCAGTGCCAGGGTAAGTGATACCGGAATTATCGCCACAGACAGGAGCACTGCTGCCAAGGCGAAAATATAGAATGGGTCCGGTAAAACAAGGTTCATCAGCTGCTGACCGACCGTAATCATCAATAGATTGATCACGGTGTATATAGAGAGCAGTGTGCCGCGATTTTCCCCGGTGGCGCGTTCGTTGAGCCAACTTTCGATGATCATGTACAGCCCGGAAATGGCAGCACCCACCAGGAACCGCAGCAATAACCAGCCGACAAACGCAGATAGCATCGGAAAAACCAGCACCAATGCAGAATACGACGTTGCCAGCACGGCAAAGCTGCGAATATGCCCAACTCGCCTGACTGCGAAGGGCGCGAGCAAACAACCGGAGACAAATCCAAGAAAATATGCGGAGCCGGTCAAGGCCACTTGTGTATCGGAAAATCCCGCGCTCGCGGCTGCAATAGGCAGCATGGTGAGCAACAAACCGTGCCCCACCAGCAAAAGGGCATCGGACAACAGTAGCGCTGCTATGGGAATTAATACTGGCAGCATTCCTGCTCTCCGTTAGTTGCGATAAAGCCCTGCAAGGCTGATATTCTCACCCACCCCTACAGAATACCTGCCAATAAGGTGGCCGTGCCGAGGAAGGCCATAAACCCGGCTATATCTGTGACGGTGGTCAGGATTATAGAGGAGGCAGTGGCGGGATCCTGCCCCAGGCGGGAAAGAATCATCGGTACCAGAGCTCCTGAGATGCCTGCCATTATCATAGCAGTTATCATGGCGATGGCGATAACCAGGGCCAGCCCCCAGGACTGGCTCCAGACCCACACGCCCAACCCGCAGGTCAGCGCCAGGGCGGTACCGTTGATCAGGCCTATCTGCACCTCCTTGCTCAACACAGCTCGCCAGTGCAGCGTGCTGATCTCCCTCAGTGCCAGGCCGCGCATGGTGACAGCCAGGGCCTGGGAGCCGGCGTTCCCGGATTGTCCTGCCACTACCGGCAACAGTATGGCCAGCGCAGTGAACTGGGCGATGGTCGATTCAAACAGGCCCACCACGGCGGCGGCGAGAAAAGCCGTCAGCAGGTTGATGTGCAACCAGACCAGCCGACGTTTGACGGCGAACAGAGGTGTAGACAGCGCGCGCTCATCAGCACTGACACCTACCATGCGCTGGATGTCGGCTGTAGCTGCTTCTTCCGCTGCCTGGAAGAGATTACCGTAACGAATGATGCCAAGGAGCTTGAAGTCATGGTCGACAACCGGGATGGAATCCACCCGGCTTCGGTCGAAGGACTCCACCAGGTCGGCTTCTGTCGACGTCAACCGGGCGACTTCCTGCACTGTGTTTAACAGTTCGGACATTAACGTTTCAGGTTCAGCCAGGGCCATATCCTGCAGATCGACGCGGCCAGCGAGCACATCGCCTTCTGTGACCACGTAGAGTGACCGCACCCGCTGTGCTTTGGACCTGCGTAATTCTGCCAGCGCCTCGCCGACCGTCTGGTCTATACGATAGCGCGCCAGCAGCCTATCCATGAGGCGGCCAGCTGTGCGATCGGGGAACTCGAGCAGTTCCAGGTATTCGTTCCGGATACCGTGTGGCAAACTATCCAGTGCGGCTCGCTGTTCATTCTCTGACAGACTGCGAAGAATCAGCATGGCAGTACGGATGCTTGCCGATGCGAGTACTTTTCCCTGGCGTTCCAGATCGAGAGATAGAAATAGCGGTTTTAAAAGGCCTGGGTCGATCTGTTCCAGCAGTCGGCTGAAACTCTCTGCCGATAACTGGTCCAAACCACTGGGGAGATCTTCCAGGCCTTCGACGACACGCGCGGCGTCCTCTGGATGCTCCCGAACAAAATGCTCACGCAACTCGTCCTGGAGTCTCATTTTGGTCTACCCAGGACGGATTCCAGTACCCGGGCACAGAGGCTCAAGTAAGCGCTGGCGAGTTCAGAAAGTACTCGTTCGAAATTGAATTCCAGCGGCGTAGAGTCACCTGCGACCCGCTCCAGAGCCGCGCGGTTGACCACGCCGAGGATACGATGCCTGCTGTCGACCACGGGCAGCTCTGAGTACTTCATCCATTGTCGAGCGGTGAGAGCTGTGCTGGCCGCAGTATTGCCATTGAGCGGCTCGACATTGGTGGCAACCTGTCCCACCGGCCTGGCGCGATTTCTTCGGGAATAAGCTGCCGTCAGGCTCAGGATGCCGTAGTACTTTCCCTGTTGGTTAATCACGAGCACGGGTCGCGGACTGGTATCGGTACTGGCGGACAGTTGCTCACAGAATACTCGACAGCTGGTATTTTCCGGCACTCTGATGAAGTCCGTGGTGACCAGGGAAGCCACACTATAGGACGGAAATTCCAGCAACTCGTAAAGCGACCGGCGCTCCGGCGCTGGCACGGCATCAAGTATACTGGCGTAGCGGGACTCGTTCAGGTGGGATACGAGCGCCACTGCCTCGTCGGTTTTCGCCGCCCTGAGCATCCGGGCCAGCAGCGCCGGGTCGACCGTTCCAAGCAGACCGCTAAGCTGCCAACTGGGCAGGCGTGCCGCGAGACTGGCTGCAGAAGCCACGGGCAGGCTTTGCAGCATCGCAGATAATTCCTGCAGCTCGGTGTTGGCGAGCAAGGACGCCATTTCGTCCGGCCTGTCGGACGCGAACTGCAGCAGCAGTGGGTCAACCGGTTCCGTCATTACCTGAATCATCCTCGTTGACAAGAAGTATTTCGGAGTTAACAAAACAGGCCGTGGGCAATGTCAGCAGCCCTTCTTTCGCCTCTAAAACCACCGCAGTGCTCAAAATCTCTATAATCCGGCCCTGTGCGCCATTGACCCTGATGGTGTCCCCTACCCGATAGCGGTCCAGTGCTCTTCTGGCCAAAAGGTTTTCCACCAGCTGCCGGCTGCCAAGGGCGAAGGCAAGTGAGAGGCCGCCAAAGAAAAATGCCAGCAGAATCACCATCACGTTAGAGATGAAGGAAATATCGATCGAGGTTTGTGCCAGACCTGTCAGTACCGCCGCAGTGACAATCAATAACTGGGCAAAGCGGGGCACCAGGTGGTCAGAGTGGACCCCCATCAAGCCTGCCAGCAGGCTCCGAATGACCACACCGATCAGATAGCCAGAGAGTATGATGAGACCGCCCAGGATGAATTGCGGGACGTACTGTAGTAGCAGCGAGAGCCATTCCTTCACCACGGAAATACTCAGGGTCTGGAGCGAGGCGAGCAGGAAGATGACCAGCGTGCCATAGTACGCGGTGGCGCGAAGAACCTGCCGCAGAACTCGCAGATCAAAATGCTCCAGCTTCTGGGGCGCTCGGTGGCGTAGATAACCCTCCAGCGAGATGAGCCAGCGATCCATCAGCCTGGACAAAAGTCCGGCGGCCAAAAAACCCAAAACGGCAATGAATATCGCCAGAATTTCTGGATTATCCTTCAGTAAATCAGACAACATATGGTTGCTACCCTCAGCAGGTCTTTGCTGATAGTAATACCCGATGTAGGGTAACGCCAGTGGCAGCAAGCCCGTGCCCCCAATTCCCGCAAACTTTGGGCGTTTGGTAGCTGGACAAGGTGGGGAATGGAATCCGCTGCGAACATCAACATTGCTGACAATGCCCTGTGGTATGATCAATCAATTGTGATTTTTCGGGCCTGAATCTATCCGGGCTTACTCTTCAGAAGTGAGGCTATAGAATTGAAACTTGCCATCCTGTCATGCAGCCCCAATGCGTATAGTACACGTCGGCTAAAAGAGGCGGCGGAACAGCGCGGTCACCATGCGAAGGTGCTGAACACCTTAAAATTTGCTATCGATCTAGAGCGTGGTTCGCCTGATCTGTATTTTCGGCAAAAGCCGTTAAGTACATATGATGCAGTGTTGCCGAGAATCGGCGCCTCGATAACATATTACGGTACCGCTGTGGTCAGGCAGTTCCAGGAGATGGACGTGTTCTGCGCCAATACCGCCCACGGCATCACCAATTCACGTGACAAACTGCGTAGCTTACAGATACTGAGTCGGCATCATGTTGGCCTTCCACGGACGACTTTTGTACGTGACAAGAAGGATGTATTGCCGGCCATTAAGCGAATTGGTGGCGCTCCGGTGGTTATTAAACTGATTGAGGGGACGCAGGGGATCGGTGTGCTCCTCGCCGATACGGTCAAGCAGGCAGAATCAATTATTGAGCTACTGCAGAGTCAGAAGCAGAATGTGCTGATCCAGAAATTTGTCGCTGAAAGCAAAGGCAAGGATGTCAGGGCATTTGTTGTTGGTGATCAGGTTGTCGCAGCCATGAGACGGGTTGCTCAAGGGCAGGAATTCCGCAGTAATGTTCACCGCGGTGGGGTCGCTGAGCCAGTAGAGCTGGACGAGCAGTATCGCGAGACTGCCGTCAGGTGCACTCAGATTCTTGGGTTACGAGTTGCCGGAGTGGATATGCTGGAGGGCAAGGATGGTCCTCAGGTAATGGAGGTAAACTCATCCCCTGGCCTGGAAGGCATTGAAAAATGTACTGAGCTCGATGTCGCCGGGGCGGTGATTGACTACATCGCGGCTCAGGTCGATTTCCCCGAAATTGATGTCAGGCAGCGATTGACTGTTAGTAAAGGTTACGGCGTGAGTGAGATATATGTGCCGGAAGGGTCCAGGTTTATCGGCCAGACGATTGTTGAAACTCAACTGTCAGAACGCGATATCAATATCCTGACCTTGTATCGTGGCGCCAAGGTTATTCCCAACCCACGGAAAGACCGTGTGCTCGAACCGGGCGACAAGCTGTTGTGCTTTGGCAAACTCGAATCCATGAGGGGAATGATTCCCGCTCGCACAAGGCGCAGGCGTCGGCCGGTAGTACAGGAACTGGATACACATGTAGGCGAAGAAAAATAAACGGGGAACTCTATTGTGTCTGTGATAAATGAGCCAACGGTTATAGGTTGGCGGGAGTGGATAGGCTTTCCCGGCCTTGGAATTTTTCAGATAAAGGCCAAGGTCGATACTGGCGCTCGCACCAGTTGCCTGCATGCATTTCTGGTGGAGCCTTTCGATCGCGACGGTGAGTTATGGGTGCGATTTGATATCCACCCCAATCAACGTAATACCAGTAAGGTGCTCAGTTGCATGGCGCCGGTAATGGACCGGCGGCTGGTGAGAGATTCAGGAGGGCACGAAGAATTACGCTATGTTGTCCAGACGGAGGTATCGATAGGCGACCGCGCACACAAGGTGGAAGTGACACTGACTGATCGGGATTCAATGAAGTTCAGAGTGTTACTGGGGCGCACAGCGATGGAGGGGCAGTATGTGGTTGATCCAGGAAAATCATATTTAATGGGTAGAAAAAAGCGCAATGTCAAAAAGGAAGAGACCCCTGTAGGTAGCAAATGAAATCTATGCTCAACAGTGGCCGGCCTATGTCTGCGTTCCGTAATCAGAGCAGTGTTTCTGGAAGTCATATATGACTGAGCTAACTATCGGGGGTATTGTCATTAAGCCGGGCGAGCATCGGGTTATTGATGTTCCTGTGGCGCCCATGTATACCCACGATGACCTTTCGATTACGGTGCAGGTTGTGCGTGGCAAGCGCGCGGGCCCTGTGCTGTTCATCAGCGCAGCCATACACGGCGATGAAATCAACGGTGTGGAAATTATACGACGTTTGCTCCAGCACAAGGCGCTCAAAAATCTTCGCGGTACCTTGCTGGCAATACCGATAGTGAATGTATACGGTTTCCTGAATCACACCCGCTACCTACCGGATGGCCGGGATCTTAATCGATCTTTTCCCGGCTCTGCCAAAGGTTCACTGACCGGACGTGTCGCCCATACCTTTGTTCAGGAAATTGTTAGTAAGTGTTCTCACGGTATAGATTTACACACCGGCTCGCGACACAGAAGTAACTTTCCCCAGATTCGCGCCGACCTGGACGACCCCCAGACCCGGACTATGACGGAGGCTTTTGGCGTGCCGCTGGCAATCGATGCCAAAATTCGAGACGGTTCCCTGCGTGCCTGTGCCGGTGAGGCGGGTATCCCCGTACTGCTCTACGAGGCGGGGGAGGCGCTTCGCTTCGAAGAGACGTATATCCGGGCCGGCGTAAAGGGGATTATCAATGTCATGCGAAGCATTGGGATGCTGCCCAAAACACGCAGTAAAAGGGCACCCCCCGCCCTGGTTATCAGTAATCAGACTGGCTGGGTACGCGCACCGGAAAGTGGCATTCTCAGAACGTTCGTACCGCTGGGCGGCAAGGTTGTCACCGGGCAAATAATGGCGATGGTTGCCGATCCCCTGGGCACCAGGGAGACAGCAATCCTGGCACCCAACGACGGCATGGTAATAGGGCGTACCAACTTACCGTTGGTTTATGAGGGTGATGCCACATTTCACATCGCCCAGTACGGCCGCAAGGTGGGGGCTGTCGAGAAACACGTGGAGCAATTCCAGGAGGAGCATTTGCCGGACGTTGTTGCCGAAGGCGCGGAAACGACCAGTGACGCGCCCATAGCCTGATGGTAGGCAACTGATAAGGCTATCACCCCTTGCGGATATCCGCTGTGTACTTGTACGCTACCGCATGACAGACCACAATTATTTTCTGCAAGCGCGCACTTGCATCGCCATGGCACCACCTGCAGCTGTCTTAACTCAAAGCCGAGCGGTTATTTCTTGGCTTTGTCGTCGATATAGGTGCGACCTGTTAACCCTGCGATCATGGCTAGCAGCTTACGGAACACAAAAGGCTTTATGACAAGGTCGTTCATGCCCGCTGCCAGGCCTTGCTCGCGGCCACTTGTGGCCGAGCCTGCAGTCATCCCTATGATGGGTAGACCCTTGAAGCGAGACTGGCTGCGAATTCGTGTACTGAGTTCATAACCGCCTATTTCAGGCATCTGAATGTCCGTCAGGACGCAGTCGACCGGGGTGGTCTCCAATATCTCGAGTGCTTCACGACCATTGTCAGCATTGAGTACAAGCATCCCCGCAATACTGAGTAATTCGTTGGCAACGGCCTGGTTAAATTCATCATCCTCTACCAGCAATACACGAAGTCCCTTTAAATCCTGACCGGAAGTGACGGCGGGTGGGGCTGTAGCGGCCTCCGCATTATCGGCTGGTTCACCCACACCCATCGCTACGGAGATCGCTCGTAGCAAAGATGGCAGCACAATCGGTTTGCTGATTGAGGCACTTATCACGGGATTGAGTGAATCTTCATTAAGGCCTTGCTCATCGCCGGTGCTGGTCATGGCGATGATCGCCGGTATGTTTTCCCCAATCTCCCGACATATCCAATCGAAAGAGCGGTTACCGTCAAGCTCATACGCAGACCAGTCGATCAGGGCAAGGTCAAATGCGCTACCGTTCTGCTGCCCCGTATTGAGGGCAGTTACCGCCTCGCCGCCGGAGCTTGTCAGGGTGGTATCGAAGCCCAACTGTTCAAGCATTGCTGCCAAAGACGCCAGTGCGGCCCTGTTATCGTCCAGCACGAGTATCCTTTTTCCCGCCAGCTCTGGCGATAAGCGCAAAGACGTTGCGCCTGGCGCATTGGCGTAGCTGAATGGCACTATGAATGCGAAAGTGCTACCAACCCCCGGCTCGCTCTCCACGGTGATATCACCGCCCATCATTGCGACCAGCCGCGTGGATATCATCAGCCCAAGTCCGGTGCCGCCAAAGCGGCGGGAAGTCGAGATATCAGCCTGGGTAAAAGGTTCGAACAGCAAGGCCTGTGTCGCTGGTTCGATACCAATGCCAGTGTCGCGGACGGCAAACCGCAGCGACATCTGGCCGCCACTACTGTGTAGCGATTTCACCGACAGTGTGATCTCGCCGCTGCTGGTGAATTTGATTGCGTTATCCACCAGGTTTACCAACACCTGCGTCAGGCGCATGGGGTCGCCGATCAGGTGGGCTTGAAGTTGTGGATCTATCTCGAAGATAAGCTCCAGTTGTTTCTTTTGGGCGTCAAATGCCAGGGTGTTTGCCACTTCGTCCACTACGGAATACAAATTGAATGGAATGGATTCCAGTCTAAGTTCAGCTGCCTCCATTTTGGTGTAGTCCAGAACGTCATTTACCACGTGGGATAAGAGTTCCGCCGACTGGCGCGCACTTTTCAGGTACTTGTTTTGTTGTTGCGACAGTTGGGTCTTGAAGGTCAAGTCCAGCATTCCAATAAGGGCGCTGACCGGAGTACGTATCTCGTGAGTGATCATCGCCAGGAAAGTGGTCTTTGCCGCGTTGGCCGCCTCTGCCTCTTCCCGTGCGCTGATCAGTTCTGCTTCATACGCTTTTCTCTCGGTAACATCTGCCACTGAACCGTGAGCTCTGACTGCATGACCGTCGGCACTGGTTATCACCACGCCTTCACAGAGAACTGTTTTCACTGTCCCATCAGGCACGATAATACGAAATTCGAAAGGAGCCAGATTTCCGCCGGACCTGGCCTTGGAAAAAGTCGCACAAACTCTGTCCTTATCGTCAGGGTGTAGTCGGGACCACCAAATTTCGTGGTCTAGCCCGCTCTCCGGGTCTACTCTCCAGATACGGTACATCTCCTCCGAGCTGCTGAGAGATGGGGGTGTCTCGCGCCACTCCCAACTTCCCAGGTGAGCCCTTTTTTGAGCTTCCTGCAGCAGGTAATCATTCGTTTCAAGTATCTCGACCTGCTGTTTGAGTTGCTGGTTCAAGCCTGTCACGACCAGCAGAGATATAATGCCGATGAGACCAGAAACGAAAATCAGGATATAAACTGCCCAACCAAAAGCGCTCAGGAAAGGTTGATCAAACTCCGCACTACTGGAAAAAAATACCTGATATTTCTGGCCAAAAAATTGCGTCTCGACGCTGCGCACAAACAATGCATCACTTCGATATGCAGCATTACTACTGCCTCCAAGTTGGATTTGCGTGCCGTCCAAATCCAGGCGAAACCCATAGTCTTTCCCGTTTGTTTTGTCGTGAATAAACTGCAGTAATTTGTCAAATTCAAATTCAAATGCGATATTAGCTATGCCCATCAAATCAGTGGGCTTTCCCTCTCCTTTCGGGAACGAGTGATTCTGCCGGTAGACCGGATAGTAAACCGATACGCCGGTGTCGTTTCCGGACTCCTGAAGCAGCGCAAATGGGGGCGTAGCCATAGCAGTACCGCTCGCAATGGCCTGCTCTACGGTACTAGCCACTACCGGGTGTGTGCTTAAATCCAGGCCGAGCGCGGCTCTGTTTTCTTCCAGTGGGTAGACATTCAGAATGGGTAGGTAGTACTCCTGCCTGGGTGCGGCAACAGCATTACCGCCAGTGTCAGTCAGTTTTTTGATCTGGTATAAGGGATGCACCTGTTCTTTTGCAAGCCGCAAAAAGGGATTGAGGTTGCGATAGGGTATATAGGGTGCCCAGTTGATGGATCGCCAGAAAATGTGTTTTGGCTGCACATCGTTCATGAACGTACGAAAGTCTGCTGGCAGTGTACTTTCAGTGCTGCGGTACAGCCCGGCAATAGCGCGCAGTAATTCGTTGGCGACATTTTCGGTGAGTGCGAGCTCCTTCAGGAAACCGGAAGTGTTGTCATTGAACTCGTTTTGCTTTTCGTTCTTGAACTGGGTGGTAGAGATCATAAATGCCGTTCTCACCAGCACAAAAAGCACAAGCGCCGGAATTAGCACTTTCCAGCGATCGGATATCGTGTCGAACACATCGTTCTGAATCAACAACAAGAATATGGGAGTAAAATACATTACCCCCAGACTGTTCCCTAGCCAGCCTGTAAAATTGAGGGAAAAAGCCTCCAGCAGTGTCAGGTCCTGGCTCAGCACAGCCCATGCAACCTCTACCGAACTGCCGAAGAGACAGCCGACCGGCCCTGACAGCAGAAGGAACCGGCAGACAGCGGTGAGAGAGGTGAGCTGTAGCGGCAGCGAGCAGAATCGACGTATCAGAGCGCCGCTTACAATTAGCTGGAGCACCGTACCGAGGGAGAGTATTGCAGAATCTGTGAGTAGGTGACTCGAGTAAACTTCGAAACCGGTAATGGCATGGAGGAGGTGACTGCCCAGGGACGCCAGAAATATTCCAACCAGCGCGTATCGGCCGAGGATCAAGTAGATCGCCAGACCGAATCCGGCCAGTGCCCAAAAGGGACCGAGAATGCCGGAGCGGAGAAACAGCAGTGCTCCCAGTTGGGCCAGGCAACTGTAAATAACAAAACTCAGGATGAAAACGGAGGCGGGGTGCTTTCGCCAGTTGCTCATGAACTATCCTGATTGAGGGCTCATTGGTATCCGAAGGTTTGGCTGTGAATTGTAGTATAAACAGGGTATTGGATATATCTGATTTCCGCTAGCATAATAATGCCTGTCAAGGCGTGGGCAGTGGCATTAGCTTGGCGCTTGCCTTGCTAAAAGTCTGGGGCAGGCCGCATGTATAGATTCAGCTAACGTTTCACTTATACTAAACGTGATAGGCACCTTCCGTTCCAGCCTTAATTCTTACAATTACTGCGCAATTCTGTCAATGTACGCATTAATCTGACTACCCTATGCCTGCTCGGGACATTTATTAGAAGCGATTGTCTGGATGACTAGAATACTTTTACTATTAACGTGTCTTTGTTCCCTTTCTGCGCTTGCCAAGCAACCGAATATTGTTGTTATCCTCGCTGATGATATGGGGTATGCCGATGCCGGTTTTACCGGCGCGAAAGACATAAAAACACCTAACCTGGATATGTTAGCGCAGTCAGGGGTGGTCTTTGAGCGGGGGTATGTCACCCATCCTTTTTGTGGGCCAAGTCGCGCAGGCTTATTGGCTGGACGTTATCAACAGAGATTCGGTTTTGGTGTCAACCCGGCTTATGATCCAGCCAATACATTGATGGGGTTGGATCCAACCGAAAAGCTATTCCCTAAACGCCTGCAGGAGGTTGGTTATATAACGGGGGCTGTTGGGAAATGGCATATGGGGGCTGCAGATGGTTTTCATCCCAACCAACGCGGCTTTGACTATTTTTACGGCTTTTTGGGAGGTGGCCATGACTATTTCGATATTGATATCAGTCAACCAGTGAAGGAGGGGTATTTGCAAGGCCTTGTCCGTAATGAAAGTGTGGCCGACTTTGACGGGTACCTGACAACGGCTTTCAGCAGGGATGGGGTACAATTTATTGTAGACAACAAAGATAAACCATTTTTTCTGTATATGGCGTACAGCGCACCACACCAGCCACTGCAAGCGCCTGCTGAAGATATTGCTCGTTATGCGCATATTGCCGACAAAAGGCGCCGTATTTATGCAGCTATGGTTGATGTAATGGACCGCGGTATTGGTGAGATTATTGACGCGTTGAAAGCGAACGGGATTTATGAAAACACGCTGATTTTCTTTTTGAGTGACAACGGCGGTCCGCTAGCATCAGATTCAAATCCGGGTAAAAGTAATGGCTCATCAAATGCTCCCTTTAGAGGAGGGAAGGCCAACTTCTATGATGGTGGTGTCCACGTGCCATTTGTTGCCTCCTGGCCAGCGAAAATTCCAGCGGGTACACGATATCATTACCCGATTATTGCATTGGATATAGCCAGTACCGCTGTTGCCCAGGCCGGTGGCAGCCTGGGGTCTCCGGCGCTGGAAGGCGTTGATTTAATTCCGTTTGTTACCGGAGAAAAACGGGATGCACCGCATAATGCCTTGTTTTGGCGGAGCGGTGAAAGTGCCAAGAGTCACTGGTCCATACTCATTTCAGACAGCACCAAGTATTTGAAAGATAAAGATAGCAAAAAGCCGCAAATGTTTTATCTACCAGATGATGTAAGTGAATCGAATGACATTTTGACCGACAATGGCACGCTCGCTAAAGCGATGTATGAGCAATGGCAGCAATGGGATAAAGGCAATGTGCCAGACCGCTTTATGGGTTATAAACCCTACCATAGAGCACGGGACAGCTTTTTTGAAAAAGCTATCCCAAGTGAAGCGAAAAAGTCCGGCTACCAACCGAAAGTAGATGCCAGTTGGTAACCCTGTGTTGCATGGAACTTTAGCAAAAAAAGCGCTATATCTGTGCTGTGCAAACGGCGGAGAAATTGAATGGTTGCCGAATTGATAAAGTCTGTACTCAGCAACTTTACGCTGACGTTTCTGGTCATTGGGCCATCGCTCTTTTTGTGGGGGGCCGCCAGCGGTCTGGTCGCGCGCCATCGAGGCTTGAGCGACAAGTTTTGCGGGCTGCGCGGGATTGCCTCCCAGGATCGCTCTGCTGCTTTGGTACATTGCGGGAATGGTCTTCCCCTCTCGCGTTTTGCCGTCTTCCCAGGGTTTGAGTCTCGACGCTTCGGTGATCGATGGGCACGCTTCTTTCGATGTGATTCCGTAGGCAGGCACCCGTGTTGTGGTTACAACCTCGACCGAAAGCGGCTTGCGTGGCGTACGCAGAAGGAAATGTTGCGCTTCCAAGTGTAGATGCTCATAGACGGAGGACGTGACGACAACACGGCTCATGGTCTCAAAGAAGGCCTCGAGACTTTGTCTAAACGCCGTTGCAGCTTTGAAGATTACTTCTGGGTTGGTCAGGAAGTGACAATCCTCGCGCCAGAAAAGATGCAGGATATCTATCCCGGTGGACTGTTTTCCGGCATTTCTGGTGCGGATATGACTCACCGGCGGAACCCCATAGCACTTCAACCACATAGGTCGCGTTTTCGATTGATCAAACATTTATTTTCTGATCTCATACTGGTTTTACGCAACATCGGCCTTGTGGCCATTCAACCTTGAAAGGTAATAAGTTATGTTTTCTTCAACAAAGTACCTGTCTGCATTGTCGATAGTTGTAGCTTTGCTGGGCACTGGCTGTAGCGGCGGTCAATCTGCGGAAAATCCCACGGACGTTTGCGAGGAGGTGCCAATCGATGAGGGTTCTGCGTTACGGACTCCGGATGCATTTACCGCCGTGATTGGACAGGTTGTTGGTGAAGAGCTTTACCCGGTACTTGGAAGTGATAACAAGTGGCATATTGTTTACGAACTTATGCTGACCAATGGCCGCCCGATCCCCGCTTCTATCCAGGAGATCAAAGTGCTCGATTATTATGATAACGAACGAGTACTGCGGTCTATTACAGAGACAGAAATCATTGAGTTAAGCGTTAATTTGAGCGGGCGTCCTCGTCTGGAACCCCAGACGCCTTCCCTGATGGATGGAGACGCTTTTCTGCAACCCAATGAATCGATGGTAGTCTTTATCGAGCTGGCGTTTGATTCAATCGGTGACGTTCCCGACGCTGTGGTACATCAATTCTCAGGCAGCGCTGCTACCAATCCGGGCTCATCCTACCCCCAGGACGTGGCGTATCTGATGGTACCTCATGCAATCAATAAGGAGCCATTGCCCCTGGTTGGAGCTCCCTTGCAAGGGGATAATTGGGTGGTGATTAACGGCTGCTGCTCGCCCGCCGGCGCCCATCGAGGCTCAATTCAGACGATTAGCGGCCGCCTTCGGGTAGCGCAGCGCTTCGCCATAGACTGGATGAAAATAGGCGACAACGGCATGTTTTTCGAAGGTGACCCTACCAACGTAGAGAATTGGCACAATTATGGCGAGCCCGTTTTGGCCGTAGCGGACGGCACTGTCATTGAAGTGCTCGATGAGTTGGATGACCAGTCGCCGGGTTCATTGCCCGACCCCTCTTCTATTACTATTGAAACAGTCGATGGCAATCATGTGATCCTGGATATTGGCGGAGGTACCTATGTTTTCTACGCGCATTTGAAGAGAGGCTCAGTGAGTGTCGCTGAGGGTGATAACGTTCGCCAAGGGGAGGTGATTGGCGAACTGGGCAATTCCGGTAATACCAGCGCACCCCATTTACACATTCATTATTCAAACAACCCCAGCGCGCTGGCTGCAGACGGCATTCCGTATCGGTATCGTGAGTTTACAGCGAAGGGCCAGGTGGAACCCGAGCAATGGGAATCTACTACTGCCGATTTGGACGAGGTATGGAATATTCTACTACCGCTCAAGGATATGCCCGCCGGCGACTTTATGCCGTTGGATCTCGATGTGGGGAGTTTTTCGGCTAGCCCCTAGTAGCCGGGCTCCTTGTGGCCGGCACTTTGTTTCTAACCCTATTTGATCGCCGCTACATCCCGAATTTCCCACGATCGCGGAGGCGACTGAGGCGTTGCACACTGACGAGATCGACGCCCTGGTGGGGGATGCGCCAGTGCTGGAATACTATGCGCATTCCCATCCCGAAGACTCTTTGGACGTGGTAGGGCCGATCTTCCATCCAGTGAAATACGGCTTCGCCTTGCCTCTGAATAGTCCGCTGACGCACCTGCTGACGCTGGAACTCCTGGACGCCCATGAAGACGAAGAGATTGAAACGCTTCGAAATGATTACTTCGGGCCGCGCGACTGATTGGGCGCAGTTCAACAATTCAGCGCAGCAATCGCAGGGGCCACTGCACAGGTTCTTTCGCTCGGTGTGCGTAGAAACCTCTAGTCCTGGAAACAGAGTATTCGATTTACCAAACTTGCATAATATAGTCTTGGCCTGCGTACAAGTTATGGGCGGGGTAGTGGGTTGGTGATTGGCTACAGTTTTATATAGGGCACCAATATTTTTATAGTAGTCCCTTCTCCTTCGACAGAAGTATACGTCAAAGGAAAGTCGTGCTCAGCTGCTGTTATGAGAATACTCTTAGTTCCTATGCCATAAGACTTCCCATCACCGAACTGAGAGAGCATTATTTTGTCGACATCTTCGCTCGACATCCCGCGACCGTTATCATGGATAGTAATGACAAGGCAGTATGCTCGCATCACAGTATGAATGTCGACTATCGATGCGCCTGCATCTACTGCGTTACCAATAATATTTCCTATTGCCTGGTTGAACGATTTTGCATGTATCTCTATATACTTATCATCCTCACCTGGAGTGTAAGATTCGTTAATATCGATTGCCGGGTATATCTTTCGCAACGAATCTACAAAGGGTCTGGAGTTTGTAATGACATGTTCATTGACCGATATGAGACTATAATCTGATGTTGATTCGCTGTGGCTGCTGTTGTCATCGTTGACGGCAATCTCTCTCGCCGAATTCAGTGCAAGCCATAGAGAGTCTATACTTGCAGCGATATTTTCATTATTTTCTATATCTAGATGTTCGACTGACGCTAATTGCAGGTGTGAAATTGCTGCGGCAACATAGTTTTTTACATCATGAATAGTGAACGATACGTTGAAGTCAGTTGTTTTCATTTTTTGACATCTCGATGGTCAGTTCAGTTAGGCTGCAGCAGAACCTGTTGGTAAGCCAAGTATGCCCTGGCTCAAGGTTTCAGTAACCGGTTGCGCGATTCTATTTTGTATCAGCTTCGCTTTTTCATTAGTCAATCAACATTCTGTGTAACTGCGTGATTACTGGGCCAAGATAAACTAGGTTACCATATTATGAAGCCACCGCGCCCCTATTTACTAGCGTTACGATATGCTGCTCATAACTATGCACTGCCATTTGCTATACAGAAATGATATCGCTGGCTAAATGATAATTCAGACGGCAACTGGTTGTTTGAATAGCTTTCGATAATATCGCTGCTTCCACAGACTGATGACAGCAGCCGATATATCTGTTTCTTCAACGCGGTTTGGCGCTTTACAATGTTGGGTGATTTACTACGCACCGGGCATGGACTAGCCAGTCGGGATACAATAGCCGAACTGGTAGCCCTTGTCAGATTGATCTGACATACATGGGAATGAGAGGGGAATGAAGATTCTGATAGCTTGCTGTCGACAGGCGAAGCAATATCAGCAGAAGTAATATCAAAGCCTTCTTTGTGGAACAGTTCAATGGAGACCAGTTTTGGCCCCGTCAAAACTCAAATTCAATGATTTCACTATATGAAAATTAGCCAGTGCAAGTACGCAGTGCTCACACTGATTCTGTTCACCCTGCCGGTCGCCGCAGTAAGTGACGAAGGAGAACACACCAATGTGTTGCTCATTATCACTGATCAGCAACGTTGGGATACGCTCAGCTATGCCGGCAATCGGCTTCTGACGACGCCCAATATAGACAAGCTTGCGTCCCAGGGCGCGTATTTCGCTAACGCCTATACCCAAAGTGCTGTGTGCGCGCCTGCGCGTGCCTCGATATAAACCGGACACACAGTAGAACATACCGGTATTGCTACGAATCGTCATACATACTACGCGCCCGAGGTTGGCCTATTACCGATGCCGACTATGGATGAAATCCTCTCGAACGAGCATGGGTATGTAAGTGAATACCACGGTAAGTGGCACGCCTTCACATCACGCGCCAAGGTGTACAAAAACCCTGTTAGAACGGTAGGCAACGGCAAATCTGTCTTTGGCCCCAACGGTCAGATGCTGCTATACCTTGATTATCTTGAAGTTGGTCAGTACGCCGCTGATGGCAAGAGCCTGCGCGAACTGATATCCGGAACGGATACCACACATGGTCAGTTTGTTGTCACCGAATGGGATTACCGTGGTGACAAGGAGCCTAACTATATGATCGTTGAGGACGGCTGGAAGCTGTTACTGCCGTATAGTAAGGAATCGAATGTGCTAAACGCCTTATACGATTTGAATTCCGATCCCCATGAAATGCATAATCTTCTGAGAAATAACCCTACTCGAGCACTCCATCAGGAGAAAGCGGAGCAACTGAAAGAGAATCTGTTACGCTGGCTGCACCAAACCCACTCCAGGCATTACGAGGGCGTGCATTCCAGGTCTTTGCTATAGGGAGATTGATTTTTCGTGCTGATCTTATGGTGGTGCCAGGAAGGGGCATGATTTTTTACATTTGAACCCGCATTGGCTTTTTTCCGTCCCCACTGTACTTGTGTGCGATTACTAGACAGTCATACCGCCATCAACAACCAGCTGGTGGCCGGTGATGTAGGATGCCAATGGCGATGCCAGAAAAACCACAGCACCGGCAATATCGTCCGGTGTGCCGAAACGGGGAATGGGGTTGTTTTTTTCGAATTGCGCCTGCTGCTCCGGGCTCGACTGATTAGCGGTCAATTTTGTCGGTACCATACCGGGTGCTACGCTGTTAACACGAACCCCTTTGGGGCCCCATTTGATGGCCAGGGCTTTCCCCATTTGCACCAGGCCCGCTTTGCTCGCGCTGTATGCTGGATTGTTAGGGGCCGCCCGGACTGAGACAACTGAATCCAAATTGATGATGTTGCCGCCAGTAGCTTCCAATAGCGGGAAAAACGCCATGCATAGCTGCATGGCCCCAGTCAGGTTGATATTTACAATTTTTTCGAAACCTGCGCGTTCGAACTCCTGCTTTTTCCAGAGTACTGAACCGATGCAGTTAACCAGCACGTCCACTCGCTCAAACGTTGCTGCAAATGCGCTGACATCTTCATCGCTCTGCAAATCGAGTGTATGAAATTCCAGGCCCGCGAAGTCATTGTCGTAGCTGTCGGCCGTTCTGGTCCCGGTAATTGCCACATCGGCGCCCAGAGCAAGAAACATTTTTGCCACGCCGTAGCCGATACCATCAGAGGCACCGCAGACAACAATTTTCTTATTGGTAAAATCCAGAGCATTTGCAGGGTTTTTCACACGTTTTTTCCCATAGTTAGTTCAGTATTTATGGGCACAGTATAAACTACGGATCTCTTGTTTTTAGACTAGTACCAGTGCGTCAGGTAAATCCGGGTTCTGCCACCCACTTTTTTGTTATGCTGTTAGAGCTTCAGCATTTTAGCTTGGCAATACCCGTAAAGTAACATCAACTACTGCCGACTCTAACAGGATTCCCTGGTACATAGAGTCAATACGACGGTCACCCGCCAACTATAGCGCCCGCAACTTCCGCTAGCGCATTTACAGCTTCCAGCTGAGCTTCAGTTAAATCCTGGTCGCTCTCATTACTGTCTCCACCGCCGCTCTCGACCGTAAAGTTTCTTAGCGCTAACTCAACCCCTTCTGCGGCGCCTTCTAACAGCTCTCCCCAGAGCGTACAGGTGGCAGCGCCACAGACAGTGGTGTTGCCGGTCATCTCCGGGTGATAGCAGCCACTTCCGCTGCATTGGAAAAAATACTGCTGTGACTGGAACCCAAATCCAAGAGCATCTGTTTGCGTATAGCAATAGGCACCGTAGCCCAGTTGGTTAACCCCTTTGGCAAGGAGCGCGCAATCGTTAACCCATTCATTGGCATTACTACTTGCGTTCATCATCTGACTAAAGATGTAGGGGGATTGATTAAACGTTAAGGTTCCAAATGACAAGCCGAATCGCACACTGTCCTGTGCGTCATAATAAGAGCCTTTGGCCGTGACTCGGTAAGGGGTGGCAAGCACCTTTTGACTCAGATCCACATAACCGCATTGATCTTCAGTGCTCTGCTTGTATGTGTAGCAGGAACACTCATTAGTATTGCCATCGGTTATCAGGCACGACACGTTATTGTCTGCGTTCAAACAAGCTGAAGTATTGCTGTTGTAGGCAGAGACACAAGTGTTATTGGCGCTAAAAGCTTCCAGTTCGAATGCGTAACCGGGTTGCCAAAATAAATCACCGTAGGATGGATCATTTTTTTTCAGGGCTTCCAGTGCGTCTTTCTTTACTAGTGCCAGTTCGTGTTTTCCGAGAACAGGGTCGCCGTTTGTCAAAGTAGTTGTCGCGTCCATCTACGCGGCGACCTCTAAGTC
>CAXBNX010000014.1:0-125557 GCA_963977275.1 uncultured Haliea sp.
GAACTGATATAGAACTGATATAGAACTGATATAGAACTGATATAGAACTGATATAGAACTGATATACCTACCGTATCAAGAGACCTACAGCAGCCGCCGGTGCTGCCCCAATAGACAGCCAAAATTGGCCTATTACGGCCAAAGGGAATACACCACCACAAATCCCGCTTTCTCTGGCGAAACATTACCGCTAAAGTGGCAACAAAAAAGGGACAGCTGCAGACTCATGCTCCAGGATCATAAATCCCCTGGCCAGGCGGCCCGCGACAAGTATGCGGGTACCGAGCAAGCCAGTTTCGTCGCCCGCCATGAATGGACGCTGGTCGGGCTACTGGCAGCCCTGGCTTTTATTTTGGGCTGCGTCGGTTTCGCGACGACCATGACACTGGAAGCGCAGGGTGGTCCCTCAACCTGGTGGGATGTGGTCTACGCCGCCTTCCGCATGTTCATTTTTGAAGCACCGGAGGCAACCGCAGGCTGGCCTGTGTATCTTCAGGTCGCGCGGGCACTGGCCCCGATGGTCGTGCTTTATACCGCTGCCAAGGCGGTGTGGAATGTGATTGAAGAGCAAGTGGCCCTGTATGCACTGCTGTTCCACAAACGCCGGTTTGTGGTGGTATGCGGCATCGGGGAAACCGGTTTTCGTATCGCTCGGGACTACTGTCTCAACTCCAGCAAGCGGGTGGTCGTTATCGACAATGACCCACTCAACCCTCTGGCTGCTGAGCTGCGCAACTACGGTGCCATACAGATTTGTGGCAACGCCATGGACCCACTGGTGCTGCTGAAATCGCGGGTGATCTATGCCAAGGAACTATTCCTGTGCACCAGCGATGACAAGGCGAATATCGCCATAGCCAAAAACGCGGTGAGACTGACGCGCCGACTAAAAAATAGTGAAGTCACTCGCCTGGAAACAATAGCGAGCCGACTGGAGCCAGCAATAGGTGGTGAACCACCAGACGTCTCACTGCGCTGTTTCCTGTGCGTGGACTCGCCCGATATTTACGAGGTTTTCAGCGTACATAGCTTCTTTGAAATCAACAGCTCTCGCTTTGCCATTCGCCTTTTCAACCGGCGCGAAACCATCGCCCGCAATATCTTCAGAGTGTGCGCTCCCGACCTCTATTACCGGCCCGCCGGCCGCGCGAACGAACCCATGCATATTCTTTTTATCGGCTTCCAGGCACTTGTACGGGAAATGATTTTGCAGACCGCCCTTACCGCCCACTACACTGACTTTCGGCTACCCAAAGTCACCGTTCTGTGCGAAGCGCGCGATGCCGACAGAATTGAGCGGTTCCTGCATCGCTATCCCCACCTGGAAAACACCATAGAGCTGAATTTCGTACATGCCGACCCGATGACGATTACCCCCAACCGTTGGCACGAGATGCAAACCTCAACGCAATTCGATGTGTGCTATGTGTCACTGCGCGAAGATGTTGAAGGAATACTGTCCGCCAGAAGGCTCAACCGGCTGCGCCGGCACAGCAAGCTGCGCCCGCTCAATTTTGTCGTCTGCCTGAATCAGCAGAACTTTTTAGCTGAGATTATCGACGATGATTTTCAAGCTATCAGCATGGACAAGCTTGATCTGCCGGAATATGAGCCCATCGAGTATTTCGAATGTCTCGATGAAACCGTCTCCATCGATGTTGTGGTCAATGAAGCATTGGACGTACTCGCCCGCACCCTGCACAACGCCTACCTGAATACTCAACTGGCAAACGGCGCCACCCTGAGAAGCAATGCCTCGTTAATACCCTGGTCAGAACTGCCCGCCCACAAGAAGAAAGCCAACCAGCATGCTGCGGCACACATGGACATCAAACTGCGAATTGCCAATTGCACTGCAACAGACCTGGCGGCAAAGGAGCCTGAGGCTGTCTTTCCCCCCGACGACCTGATGATGGAATTGCTGGCCCAGTTGGAACATCGACGCTGGATGGCGGACAAATACCTCGCGGGCTATAGCTATGGCCAAGCCCGGGATGAGGACAGAATGCTACACCCGGATCTTGTGCCATGGGAAGAACTGACCGAGTCCGACAAGGAAAAGGACCGGGATAATATTCGGCAGATTCCGCACCTATTGAAGCTGCAGAACCAGAAAATCTGCCAGATGTATTTGAGCATCGATACACCAACGCGAGTACCGAACCCGTTTTAAGCAGCAAACGGCGATGATCGCAGTGCCGCGCAGAATTGACCGAGCGAGCCTTCCAATAGCGCGCTATCACCGTAGAATGCATGCCACATGACCAAAGCCATTATTTACCTTAACCCCAACAGTGGCCTCAACCTCCAGAGCCAGATCCGCCAGAAACTGGTGGAGGCCATTCTCACGGGAACATTTCCTGCCGGGCACCGCCTGCCCTCATCGCGCAAGCTGGCGCAGCAACTTGAGGTCGCGCGCAACACGGTGGTGCTTGCCTATCAACAGCTGATAGATGAAGGCTACCTGATAGCGCGCGAGCGCAGCGGCCTGTACATCAACGAAAAAATTCTTGAGCACCGGGTAGGTTTCGAGGGAAAACTCCCCAGCCCCAGACCCGCAAGCCCGTTCTGGCGCAACCGCCTGAAGACCCGCGTTCCTCTGGAGCGGGAATTCGTCTGCCCACCGAACTGGCAGCAATATCCCTACCCCTTCATTGAAGGGCAGTTTGACCAGTCGCTGTACCCGGTGAAAGAGTGGCGCGAGGCTAATCGCCTCGCGCTGGGAGTGCGGGACATCAACGAATGGGCCGGCGAGACTGGGGATATCGATGACCCCATGTTGGTAAATGAAATTCGCAGGAAGATTCTCCCCAGGCGAGGCATACAGGCCACACCAGACGAAATACTGATTACCGTCGGTACGCAGCAGGCCCTGCACCTCGTCGTTGAGTTACTGGTGGACTCCACTGTGTCGGTGGCCATGGAAGAACCGGGATATCCGGGCATGCGGCGCCTGCTGGAGCGGCGCGGGGCACCGCTGGTTTATCAGCCACTGGACGCAGAGGGGCTGGTCGTCGACGGGCGACTGGACCAGTGCCGGTTGGTTTATGTCACTCCCAGCCACCAGGCCCCCACCGCCGTCACCATGTCGATGGAGCGGCGGGAGGCACTGCTGGACAAGGCTCACCACCAGGACCTCCTTATCATTGAGGACGACTTCGATTCAGAGAGTAACTATCTGGGCAACCCTCACCCCGCTCTCAAGAGTATCGACACGGCAGACCGCGTCATTTACATGTCCTGCCTTTCAAAAGTCCTGTCGCCGGGTTTGCGTCTGGGTTTTATGGTTGCGCCACCGGAGATTATTGAGGCGGCGCGCTACCTGCGCAGACTGACAGTGCGGCATCCGCCTCTGAACAACCAGCGCACCGCTGCCTACTTTTTGTCGTTGGGCCACTACGACACGTTCCTGATGCACTTGCACGAAACCTTCCGGGAGCGCTGGATCGCCCTTCGTAGGGCGCTCAATTACTATCTGTTACACCATGTGGTGATGACACCTGCCCAGGGCGGCTCCTCCTTCTGGGTGCGTGGGCCCAGCGATCTGGACGCCGCTTTCGTCGTCAAGGAGGCGGCCCGGCGCGGCGTATTGATTGAACCGGTAGAGGATTACTACGCCACCTCCAATGTTCCTGAAAACTGTTTCCGCATGGGCATTACCAGCATTCCACACGACCGCATCCGCGAGGGTGTGCTGCAGCTGCGTGATCTGTTTTACGACCTGACAGCCAACAAGTCGGAAAACTTTTCCGGGGCCCAGGGCAGGCATGTGACCGGAACCGAGCTGTACGAGACTATTGCGGACAGCACAATGTTGTCGCTGATTGCCTACGGCGACCCCTGTACCATCGAACTGCGCGCGGACGGCACGATGCTCGGCAAGGCAGGCCATGCAGATGAGGACGTCGATACCGGTAGCGGTGGATAAAAGGTGACAAATGGTGCCGACAATGGTCACGCTGGGCCTGGGGTGAAGCTTTCGAATACAATATTGTTATGAGCGGCGAAACCATCAAATTGTTTGACGAAGAGGGTCGCCTGATCGAGCGCGCCATCCTGAAAAAGCACACAGCAGAACCCCCCACTCCTGATCTGGCCTAATACAGCCACCCCAACTGGCTCTATGGGCAAGCGGCTGGATTACTTAAAGTAAAAACGACTGCGGCACTAATACCAACTATAACGCCATGCTTTAAGGGGCGCGAATGAATCACTTTGCCATTGCTGGCCTGCAACTTGCAGTGTCGGATCAGGACAACCGGTACCTGATCCAGTCCCAGGTGGAGAAAACCAAACGCAACTTTCCCTGGGTCGACATGATCGTATTGGGAGAGCTGGCAAGTTTTGGGTCGAAAAGCAGCAACGCGGAAAGCCTGCCGGGAAAGACCGAGAGCTTTTACCGTGACCTGGCGCGCGCCCAGGGGGTCTGGCTGATTCCCGGATCCATATATGAAAAGGACGGCGATCGCATCTACAATACCGCCCTTGTGATCAACCCGGACGGTGAGTTGGTCGCGCGCTACCGCAAGCAGTTTCCGTTCTACCCCTACGAAAAAGGCATAAGCGCTGGCAACGAAAGCGGCGTGTTCGACGTGCCCGGCGTAGGGCGTTTCGGCCTGTCCATCTGTTATGACCAGTGGTTCCCGGAAACCACTCGCCAGCTCGCCTGGATGGGGGCGGGTGTCGTGCTGTGCCCCACCATGACCAATACTATTGATCGCGAACTGGAACTGACCATCGCCCGCGCAAACGCGGTTATGAACCAGTGCTATTTCTTTAATATTAACGTTGCCGGCACTCTCGGTAACGGGCGCTCCATCGTGGTGGCACCCGACGGCTCAATCCTGCATGAGGCGGGTGCTGAAACCGAGATCATAGCGGTGGAAGTGGATATGGCACTACTTAACAGAGTGCGCGAGCGCGGCACCATGGGGTTAGGGCAGGTACTGAAAAGCTTTCGAGACAGCGAGATTGAATTTCCCGCGTATGCCCGGGGACAACGGCGATCCGAAGCACTGGAAACACTGGGTGAACTGGTGATGCCGGTCACACACAAAAAGGGCGACATCTGAAACTGGCCTAATAGAGAGATGGAAACTGGCACTACGAGTGTTGCTCCCACTCTTATAAGTTGGATATCACACAAACCGCAAGCGCGACATCGGCAGAACCACAATAATGAATCGATACGGTCAAACTCTGGGGAAATAGAATGAAAACAGCAACAGCATTCAGAAAAAAAACCTTGTCCGTGGCGGTCGCCGCGAGCAGCGCTTTCATGCTATACGGCAATTCAGCCTTGGCACAACAGACCAATAAGCTCGAAGAAGTAATAGTTACCGCTACTTCACGACGGGTTGCCATTGAGGATATTCCCTACAATATCTCGGCGATGCAGGGTTCCGAACTGGTAGACCAGCAGATCAATGACCAGGCGGAACTGCTGCGCGCCATGTCAGGTGTCTCAGTGGTTGATCGTGGCTTTCGCAACTCGGGCACTGTGAACAGTATTATTATCCGCGGTATCAACGTCGACAACGGCCTCAACGGCGATATCGCACTGAATGCTGTTCCCACTGTGGCGACCTACGTAGACAACACGCCGGTATACGCAAACTTTGTTCTCAAGGACCTGGAGCGGGTAGAGGTATTGCGGGGCCCGCAGGGCACGCTGTACGGCTCCGGCTCAATCGGCGGCACCGTGCGCTATATCACCAACAAGCCACATACGGAAAAGCTCGAAGGTGAATTGAAGGCCGATTACAGTCAGACCGACGGTTCCAGCGGCGACAACTACGACCTTTACGCCATGGCAAACATCCCCATCACTGACACGCTCGCAGTGCGCGGTTTTATCGATCGCATAGATAATGATGGCGTAATCGATTATGTGAACGCTTACCAGCTGAACAGTTTTGGTGAGCCCATGATTGCCGATGGCGACAACTGCATAGACCCTCGCCAGGCAAGCGATGAGCAGGTGCTGAATAACGGCGCCTGCTACAAGAATGAGCAAGACGCGGATGATGTGAAAATTGACATGATGCGGCTGGCCGCCAAGTGGGACCCCGCTGAATCCCTCAGTGTGCTGGCCAGCTATCAGTACCAGAAGGATAAAGTAGGCTCCCGCAGAGCCACTACCCTGGGCAACAATAATCAACCGGTGGATGGCACCTACTTCGAGTATGACGACCACGAAAGCGGGCAGGTATTGCTGGAGCCTTCCAAAAGAGAGGTAGATCTCTACGCGCTGGATGTGGCCTGGGACCTGGGCTTTGCCACCCTGACCTCCAACACCTCATACTATAAAACCGACGGCAGCGGTAACAGTGACAACGGCGGCCTGTGGGTCAGCGGCGGTGAGGAAGACCCCGCAGCAAGCCGCGACTGGATAGATTCATTCGGCTACGCGGGCTGGCCCCGGCCGGCACAGCGTGCCGAACGCGGCTACGATACCAAAACCTGGGTACAGGAATTCCGGTTGGTCTCCAATGAAACGGTCAACAATATCGATTGGCTGGCGGGCCTGTTCTACCTTGACGAAGACCAGCACGTGTATCAGGACAGCTGGAACCCGGGGATGAATGTGTTCAACGAAAGCTGCCGCGCCACCGGTTCAGCAACTTGTGACAACTTCTGGCCGCGTTTCTATGACGGTCTGACGGAGCGGGATTTTGAATACAAACGCGACGTAACAGTGACCGATGCCGCCCTTTACGGTGAGCTGACCTATCATTTCACAGAGCAGTTCCGGGTGACCGGCGGCTTCCGCTGGTTCAACGTTGAGTCGACCAACGACACCATCATGGGCTTTCCACTGGTTGTGGGCTGGACCTCAGGCAAGGTGCCCAGCTCTGATGGATCAGACGACGACATACTCGGCAAAATAAACGTGTCCTACGATTTTAGTGATAACACCATGGTTTACAGCACCTGGTCACAGGGCTACCGCCGCGGTGGTTATAATGCGATTCCCAGCCTGGAAAACGGCGACAACTTTGGCGAGCCAAACGCAGAGAATATTCGCAGCTATGACTCCGACAACGCCAATAACTATGAGATCGGTGTGAAGGGACGAAACGACTACATGGCCTACACTGTGTCGGCATTTTACGTGGACTGGCAGGACCCACAGCTGAATGCCACTTCCGACTGGTACGGATTCTATCTAGCTTCAAACGGCGACGAGGCCTCCAGCAAAGGTATAGAGCTGGAAGTGAATGGCTACATCACCGATGCACTGCGCTACCGGCTGGGTTATACCTATGTCAAAGCTGAACTGGAGAAAGATTTCCTGAGCGCCCAGTCCGGTGATGTGATTGCACCCAAAGGTTCCACCCTGCCGGGCACACCAGAGAACGTACTCAGCTTCTCTATTGACCACACTTTCAGGGTTGGTGAAGACGCTGACCTGGTCAGCAGGGTGGGTGGTTACTACCAGTCAGACTCGGAAAACTATATCGACAACGACTCGCTGCAGAATGAAAAGCTGGACGGTTTCTGGCTGTGGAATGCGTCAGCCAGCCTGCTAATGAACGAGTGGCGCATGGTCGTGTACGGCAAGAATCTGGGCAACGAAGACGGTGTCACCGGCGCCTTCCCCAGTTCCTACTGGAGTTATGACACCGGCGTCTTTGAGTCCTGGTATGGCAATGGCAACCGGCAGATGATCACCCAGCCGCGTACCCTGGGTGTCTCACTCAGCTACACCTTCTAGGGGGCGGTATCTATACGCCGGGGGAGCGCAACACAACGGGCCGATGAGGCCCGTTTTTCTGCACCCACCAATGCCTGTGCTACCCTGCCCCGATGTCGAGATACCACAAGGCAATCGCTTGAGAATGCACTCAAAAACGCCCGAAAAATCTCTCGAGGATACGATCTGGCAACTGGTCGACCAGAATCAGATCAAACAGGCCGTCGCCGCCTGCCAGCAGCTCAACCAGCAGTACCCTGAGTACGCCTCCGGCTGGCACAGCACCAGTCAGCTCGCGCTGCGCCTGAACAACCCAACCACGGCGCTGCAAGCCATCATCCGAGCCGTGAACCTGCAACCAGACCACAGCAGGTGGCTGCTACAGCAGGCCAGTTGCCTGATGCGCCTGGGCCGCAACCGTGAGGCCCGACCGCTGGTGACATCCCTGGCGGAGGGTGAGATGGCCAACGGCTGGCAATGTGCCAGCCTGGCTCTGCTGCTGTCGCGGCTGGAACTGCAGGAACAGGCAGCCCACCAGTACCGCCGCGCCATCGCGTTTGAGCCCGATTGTGCGGAGCATTATTACAACCTGGCCACAGTACAACGATTTCTGGGTGATTTTGACGCAAGCGAAACCAATCTCACCCGTGCAATAGCCCTCAACCCCAACGAGTTTGAAGCCTATAGTCTGCGCTCACAGTTGCGCAAACAAACGCCGGAGCACAACCATGTGGCGGAGTTGGAAGCACTGCTGAAAAACGGTGTAGGCGAGCCCAGGGGCGAGGTCAGAATTCTCCACGCACTGGCAAAAGAGCTGGAGGATTTGGTACAACCGCAGCGTTCGTTCGCCTACCTCAAACGTGGCGCCGACCTGCGCCGCCGCCTGATGCGCTATGAGGTGGCAAGCGACATACAGACCATGGAAGCGATCGAGCAACACTATGGGCCGGCACAGTTTGATCGCGGCATCCAGGGGTATGACAACGATGAAGCAATTTTTATTCTGGGCATGCCACGCACCGGCTCAACGTTAGTGGAACGCATTGTCGGCAGTCATTCGGATGTACACGCTGCGGGTGAGCTGAACAATTTTGCTATTGAGCTGACGCGGCTGGCCAGTCAGCCGGGACTCGCCAGGGAAGAACTGGTCGCACGGACAACTCAGGTCGACTTCACCGCACTGGGGCAGAACTATATTGAGTCCACACGCCCGGCAACCGGGTTCAAGCTACGTTTTATCGACAAGATGCCTCTCAACTTTCTTTACGCCGGCCTGATTCACCTGGCTTTGCCGCGAGCGCGCCTGATCCACCTTGAACGGCACCCGCTGGATACTTGCTATGCCATTTACAAAACCCTGTTCCAGGACGCCTACCCTTTTTCCTACAAGCTCGAAGAGCTGGGCCGGTACTATGTTGCCTATCACCGCCTTATGCAGCACTGGCAGGCGGTCATTCCCGGGGTTATACACACTGTCCGCTATGAGCATGTGGTGCAGGACACAGAGACACCGATCCGCGCCCTGCTGGAGGCCTGTGGCCTGCCCTGGCAGCAGCAATGCCTGCGTTTCTATGACAACCCGCAGTCTTCCACCACGGCCAGCGCTACCCAGGTCAGGATGCCGGTTTATAACTCATCCCTTTACCGATGGCGCGAGTACCGTGAACAACTCCAACCCCTGACAAACATTTTGCACGCGGCTGGAATAGCATTGCATGAATAACTGGCGCGCCTTCACGTTTGCTCTGCCGCTGTGGTTAATCGCCAACTGTGTAACCGGGGCTGATGAACCGCGCCGCGCACTAGATGCAGACACACTGCTGGGTTCAGGCGCGATGAGACAAGCAGTGCCCATGACGGCCTTTACACCTGGTCCCGGGGCAGACGCACCCGGGCAGCAGCTTCAGGGCCTTATTGAAATTTTGCCAGCCGCGGAAGTCGATGGCTTTCGCGTGCTGCGAGACGACCTGGGATACGCATCTGATTCGACCAGCCAGGTGACCCAGCTGCCAGCTTTCAGCTTTACCTTCGTCCAGCACGGCGACCAACTGATCCCGGCTACACGAGGCGTCGTCACAGGCGACCACCCACACTGGGAATGGTTGTTGGAGCCGGGGCTGGTATGGCAAGAGGCTGGCGACAGGGGCTATAGCCGCGTCGCCCTGCCCTTCAGCCTGGTGCAGCGCGGGGAAAACTGCACCCACAATGGCGTAATGAGTTTCCTCTTTAAATCCGATGGTAGCGTGTCCCGGGTGGCCCTGCAGGTTTCCAGCGAGACCTGCCTGTACTTCAAGTTTGACCTCTGGACCCTGGCCCGCGTCCGCATCACTCAGGGCCCGGTGGCCGATGCAGAAACCCTGGTGGCAGACTACGCGGCAGAAGTTGCCAATCGCTGGCCAGTGCGCCCCATTGAGGATCTGGCTGCAGACTGGCCGGGGGCAAACCCGGCACAGTTTGGCGCAGCCAGTGTCATCGACCCGGACGACATGACGGTCTACGGATTCCTGATCGGTGGCGTCAACTACCTGGGTGGCTGCCAGACCCGGCAGGGCCGCTACCCTTTTTGCGAGGTGCTGGATCTGCCGTCCTATTCTCTGGCCAAGAGTCTCGTCGCAGGCCTGGGCCTGATGCGCCTGGAGCAACTCTACCCCGGGGCGGCCAAGGCCCGCATCGCCGACTATGTGCCTGAATGCGCAGCCAGCGGCACATGGCAGGGCGTCACCTTTGAACACGCGCTGGATATGGCCACCGGCAACTACAGCTCTGCTGATTACGACGATGACGAAACGGCCAGCAACAAGACCTCCGGGTTTTTCGACCCGGTCGACCACAGCGGGAAAATTGCCTTCGCCTGCGGCCACTACCCCCATCACACAGCGCCGGGACAACAGTGGGTGTATCACACCAGCGACACCTATGTGCTGGGTACCGCAATCAACGGCTTCCTCACTGAGCGCAGAGGCATGCGCAGCGACTTGCTCGATGACTTGCTGCTGCCCTGGTGGCGCTCTCTCTCGCTCAGCCCCACCAGTGCGGTAAGCCGCCGCAGCTACGACGAGCACGCACAGGCGTTTACCGGGTATGGGCTCACGCTGCATGTGGACGACATCGCCAAGCTTGCCGACCTCGCCAACAGCGAAGTCATTCGCCAACAGGTGGACAGCGCGTTACTGGATGGCGCAATGCGACGCAACACGGATGACCCCGGCCTGCCCGCCATGGCTGGCCGCTACTACTACAACAATGGTTTCTGGACCTATCCGGGCGTTACCGGCGCCGGCTGTACCAACCCGGTAAACCTGCCCTTCATGCTGGGGTATGGGGGCATCAACGTGGTGTTGTTGCCCAACAAAACCGTTTACTACTATTTCAGCGACAGCGGCCAGTTTAGCTGGCTGGACGCCGCCCGTGAGTCCGACCGGATCATCCCCTTCTGCAGCCAGGACAAGGAATAAACAGATGATTGACAGCGCAACGAATTCAGCTCTCCCCCGGGCTGGCAGCAGCTGGACCGTTGCCGCACCGAACGGCGAAATCGCGCGCATTCTGCTGGCCTTCCTGGCCACGGCCGGGCTGTTCTACGTCAATATCATGCCGGCGCTGGTTGACGGCCTGATTGAGGGCCTGGGTTACAGCAACCGGCAGGCGGGCTTCGTGGGATCCGCCAATGTTTATGGTGCCGCCCTGGGCGCACTCTCCGCCGTGTTTTTCGTGAAGCGGGTGCCATGGAAGCTTGTTTCGCGCTGCTTGTTACTGGGACTGGTCATCGCCGACATACTGTCCATATTCGTGCGCAATCCGGAGCTGCTAACCGGGCTGCGTTTTTTGCACGGCTGCGTGGGCGGTATGCTGGTGGGGGTGGGGTTTGCCGTTATTTCCCGCACGGAACAGGCGGATCGCACTTTCGGCTACTTGCTGACGGTACAATTCGGCCTGGGTGGGCTCGGCCTGATGTACCTGCCGTCGCTGGTGCCGGAGTTTGGTACCGCGGCATTATTCATGGCGTTGATCGCCTTCAGCACCGTGACATTCCTGATGCTACCGTTCCTGTCGGACTATCCGCCACGGGTTCACTCAAAGGCACACCACTCCAGCGCAAGCGGCGTCAATCGCAAAATGCTGGTGCTGGCCCTGCTGGCAACCTTCCTGTTTCAGGCCGCAAACATGGGAGTCTATGCCTACATTATTGGCATGGGTCGCAGCGCCGGGCTGGATATGGGGTTCATCAGCTCCACCCTCGGAGTCGCGGCCTGGATAGCCATAGCCGGCTCAGTGTTGGTGATTCTGATTTCGACCCGCTACGGGCGCCTGTTCCCGGTAAGCCTGGCTATGATACTCACCCTGGCCGGCACCTGGATTCTGCATTACAGCGAAATCAAATCCATGTACTGGCTGGCCAACGTTGGTGTCGGCATCACCTGGGCGTTCATTATTTCTTACCTGCTTGGCATGTGTTCTGACTTCGACCAGACCGGGCAGACCGCCGCGCTGGGAGGCTTTGCCTCCAAGATGGGGCTCGCCAGCGGTCCTTTTGTGGCCGCACTGGTCGTCGGAGAGGACAACTACGGCCTGCTGGTCAATCTGGCCATCATCGCGCTGGTGCTGTGCCTGATGGTATTTGTGGCTCCCGCCGCACTGCTGGATGGAAAAAGGCAGGCGATGACACAAAAGTAAAATGGAAATTCAGCAAGGATGCCGTTAAGGTCGGAGAATCAGGGACCGACATCTCGATGAACGACCCAATGCGGTAATGCCCGGTCAAGCAGTCGCAGCCGCCGATACGGTCAGGAACACCACTATGATAAAAAATTTCGATCACGTGACGATAGTCGTAACAGACGTCGATCGCGCAAAAGAATTCTTCCAATTGCTCGGTTTTGAGGAAGACAAATTTGTGGTGATTTCCGGCGATACTTTCTCCGGGTATATGGGAATCGAAGACATTGAAGCAGAGCACCACACCCTGGTGCTGGCGGGCTCCTCGCCGCGCTGCGAGATTCAGCTGCTTAAATTTCTCAACGCGGAGCCGACCCCCAATGCAAATATCGAGATGTTAAACACGGTTGGCTTCAACCACATTTGCTTTGCCGTTGATGACGTGGAGCAGGAGCTTAAAAAGCTCATCGCCAAAGGTTATGAAACGAGAAACGAGGTTATGGATTTCCACGATCGCAAACTTGTGTTTCTTCGCGGCCCCGAGGGCGTCACGATAGAGCTTGCAGAATGGCACGACACCGCTGGGTAATCCTCCTGTCATTACTCACCGGACAGACACTGCTATTCGACAGTACTCCATAAAATAGAGACAAAAATGGCAAACACACAAGCTCAGACTCCCTCCCCCCTGGGCATTATGAAGCGGGAGCGGGGACTGATAGCAGGTTTGCTAACACTGGCAATGTTTCTGCTATTCGGTGGTGAATGGCTGTCGTCCATGTCCGGCGGGGCAATGCCAATCATCATGTTCTGCTGGCTGTTCCCGGTGATGCTCTGGCTCTCCTTTGGCGTGGTTCATCACGCCGACGGACTGGCCATCAAATTGGGGGAACCCTATGGCACATTAATACTGACCCTGTCGGTAATCAGTATTGAAGTGGTAATGATCTCGGCCGTGATGCTCGCGGGGGCCCAGTCTCCCGAGCTTGGGCGCGATATGATGTTCGCGGTGTTGATGATCGTACTCAACGGCCTGGTCGGCCTCTCCTTACTGTGTGGTGGGCTGCGGCACCTGGAGCAGGTGTATAATCTTCAGGGCGCCAACACCTTCCTGATTGTCCTGATTCCGCTGGCGATCCTCAGCCTGATTCTCCCCAATTTCACTGAGTCCAGCGCTGCGGGAACCTACTCAACCGGACAGATGATATTTGCGATACTGGCCTCAGCCGGACTGTATATGGCTTTTCTGGTCGCCCAGACTTTACGCCATCGGGGTTTTTTTACGGACCCCGGAGAGGTCCAGGCAGACGATCACGGCGACTTTGACCTTGGCTCTGTAGGTTTTCACGCGTTCTTTCTGGTCGCAAACATGCTGCCAATCGTATTCCTGTCCAAAAGTATGGCGAAGCTTATCGACTATCAGATCGCCGCATTCGCCGCACCTGTAGCGCTGGGGGGCGTAATCATTGCAGTGCTTGTGTTGGCTCCGGAGGGCTTGGCGGCACTCAAATCAGCCCTCAACAATCGTCTGCAGCGCTCTATCAATATTTGCCTGGGATCAGCTCTTGCCACCATCGGCATGACAGTGCCAGCCATTTTGCTGATCGGCCTGGCAACCGGAAACAAGGTTACCCTCGGCCTGGGGCCCGTCGACTCGATACTGCTGATGACGACCATACTGGTATCGCTGGTGACATTTTCCAGTGTGAGAACCAGCATCACGCACGGCATTGTCCACCTGGTTCTCTTCGTCGCTTACATTGTTATGGTATTTGATTGATCACGCCCCATAAAATAACTGAATTTGACAGCGCATGGCATTAGCCGGCTTTGAATTTAACTGGCTGGGGCTGCCTGACAAGCATCGCCTGGTGTCTCAGGCTATGCTGTTTCAGTTCTCGCAAACCGAGAAGTTCTCTTCTGAACAACTTGCCCAGCTTCAGTTGGCAAGTTTAAAGACTCTCATGCGGCACTGCATTGATCACGTGCCTTATTATCAAAACGAACGTTATTTCCCCGTGGACAGCTGGGATGATTGGCAGCGTCTTCCCCTGTTGCCGCGCAAAGCGATACAGCAAAGCGCCGATGCATTGCACGCGACAGTTGATTTGCGGTCACGGGACGGAAGAACGGCTAAAAAGCGCACATCGGGTTCAACAGGAAGGCCGCTGGAGGTCACAGTGACGGAGCGGGCGCAGGTGTACTGGAGCGTCAATACCGTGCGTGACCACCTGTGGCAGCAACGGGATTTCTCCCGCCACCTCGCGGTAATCAAGTATACGGGGCATGAGGGTCTTGAGCCTCCAGGGAAAATATCCCAACGCTGGGGTAGCAGCACCGGACTGCTATTCGCCACAGGTCAGGCCAGCACTGTCAGCAGTTCAACGGATGTAGAGGCTCAGTTGCGCTGGCTGCAGGAACTGCAGCCGGGTTATCTAGTGACTTACCCCTCACTGCTGCAGGCCCTGTCCAGGAGCAGCCTCGCCTCTGACCGGCCGCTGCAACTAGCCGGGATAAGCACCATGGGCGAAACCCTGAGCCCGGAGACTCGCAGGCTGGCGCAAGAGGCATTCGGTGGCAGGGTGGCCGACATCTACAGCTGCCAGGAACTGGGTTACATGGCGTTGCAGTGCCCGCGTTATGACCACTACCACCTGATGGCGGAAAGCTGCCTGGTGGAGATTCTTGATGAAGACAACCGGACCTGTCGGCCGGGGGAAATGGGGCGCGTGGTGGTCACCCACCTTCACAATCATGTCATGCCGCTCATTCGTTATGAGATAGGCGACTACGCCATTGCCGGGGGCAGCTGTGACTGCGGTATCACACTGCCGGTGGTGGAACGCATTATTGGTCGCAGTCGCAACCTGGTCTCATACCCCGACGGCAGGAGAAGCTGGCCGCTGACGAACTCCATGGCAATGATGGACGTGCTGCCACACGCACAATTTCAGGTGGTGCAGAAAAGCGTGGACACATTACTGCTGAGGATCGGCGCGGATACACCCGTGGCAGATGCTACCCTTGGCGAGCTCACCAGCATCCTCCACAAGGCGATTGGCTACCCGTTTAAAATGGCGTACGAGCAGGTCGACTGTATTCCTCGCAGTGCCAGCGGAAAATTCGAGGAGTTTCTGTCGGAGATAGCGCCGGGTTGATGCCCTCGCCACCGGTCATCTACCGGGCCAGTAATTGAGTGAGTGCGGTATCGACCTTTTGCTCCGAGTGTTCCCAGTTAAAGTCGACGTACTTTTGTTGCAAGTGTCGGGCGTTCTGTCGAAATTGCTCCCGCTTCTGTGATCTGGGCCGGCACCCCTTTCGACACGGCTTTGTTAGTGCCGTCAAACAAGGCCAGCGTGTCACTGGACAGCTCCCACAGCTCCCACAGCAGCAGCAGTACATGACCACCAAGCTCCACATATTCCCTGTTCATAGCTTTCTTGCCATTGAACAGATCACTGATGGAGTCGTGAATCTGGAAAAGATAGTCGTACTGGGTGATTAACCGCAACAGCTTCCTGGATTCACTCTCGTCGATGACATGCAGCACTGCCTTGGAAAAAAAACTGATATATTCCTGCTCGAGAAAGCTGAAGTACTCGATGCGCCTGGCGCTGGCGTCGAATACATCGTGGTAATTGGTCTCTATACTGAGCGTCACTGGTGATAATTTTCCTGCAGGAACTCGAGCAGGCCGCCCTGGTTTTCCTGTAGCTGAAGCTCCAGCTCCGAAAAACTCGTCTGTGAATTTAACGAGGGGATTTCACGGCGTTTGAAATCCATCTTCCCTTCACCCAGCATCAGGTCAATCAGGCGGGTAAAAGGATGCAGAAAAATGACAAACACCAGTGCCGTTGCCAGGTTGAATGCCAGGTGAAGATTTGCAAGGGCGATGGCGGGGTCCGACTGCAGTTGATTCAGGCGGTCACCAAATAGCAGAAAAGCGGGCAGAAAGAGCAGTACTCCACAGAGGTTGAACAGCAGGTGACTCATCGCTGTTTTCTTTGCCGCGAGATCCATTTTGAAAATAGTGATCATGACAGTCGCGGTGGTACCAACATTAGCGCCCATAAGAATAGGCACGGCGTTCTCAAGGCTGATCATGCCTTGCTGCGCCAGAATGATCACCAGCCCGGTCGTCACAGAACTGGACTGCACAAGCGCTGTAAACACGCAGCCTACAAGAATGGCAATCAGTGGATTGTGCGGGCGACTCAGGTAATCAACAAACTCGGGGGCCCGCTGTGCCAGCGCCGCCAGCAGGACGGTAGGAGTTGCCGCCATAGAGTGGCACCACACGTACTCCCCTGACCCTATTGTCTCCACCGCTTGCAACGCTGTTTCGGTAAACCTGGTCAGGAGCTAAGGCTCTCCTTGCAGTCGGTTGAACGATGCATACACAACGACTAAATGCTGCCTGACTCTAAAGTGCAGATACAACTTTCTCAGCAATCGCCAGACAGGCCGTCAGGCCCGGAGACTCAATACCGTGCAGGCTGACAAAGCCGCTGAACCCGTGTACCTGCTCTGTGACAATCGCGAAATCGCCATCGGGCTCCCCCCGGCTTACCACTTTTGGCCTGATTCCAGTATAACCCGGCTGCAGTTTATCCGCGTCCAGTTCGGGGTAGTAAGTTCTCACGGCACGAGCAAAATCGCCCTTTACGCTATCATCAAACGTGTAATCTACCCGGTCGACCCAACGAACATCCGGACCGAATCGAACCTGTGCTGCCATATCCAGTGTGGCATGAACACCGAGGCCGCCCTCCCCTGGGAGGGGGTAAATCAAATGTTGAAAGGGCGCTTTTGCGCAGTACGAGTAGTAATGACCCTTGGCATAATATTGCGCCGGGATGTCTTCCGTCTTTCCCGATCCGGCCAGCGCCAGCCAGGTATCCCTGGCGAACAGACCAGAAGCGTTGACCAGCACACCACAACAGAGTCTTGCAGGAGCGTCACCGCCGGTGACCACCAAGTGGTCTCCACTACGCGCGAGTTGGCCGCTCTCCACCTGGGTGGAGAACGCAATTACGCCGCCCGCAGCCTCAAAGTCGCCCTGCAGCGACACCATCAACTGGTGGCTATCGACGATTCCCGTCGATGGGGAAAGCAGCCCAACATGGCCCCGGACACTGGGTTCCATCGCAGTGATGTCATCGGCAGTTGTATACACGAGGTCAGTTACACCGCAGTTGCGGGCTCGCTCAGCTATTGCATCAAGACGCGAATGCTCCTCGACACTGGCAGCGACGATCAGCTTTCCACAGCGGGCATGCGGCAAATTGCGCTGCACTAAATAATCATAAAGCAGGGCTTTACCACGAATGCATAACCGGGCTTTCATCGACTCCGGTGGATAATAGATGCCTGCGTGAATCACTTCGGAATTGCGACCGGACGTCTCGCTGCCGATATGCGAGGCCCGCTCGAGTACGAGGGTCTCTAACCCCTTCCTGGCGAGCGCACGCGCAATGGCAAGGCCTACCACGCCAGCCCCGATGACCACAGCGTCAGTACGAAAATCCATAAGCCTATTGAGCGCCGCGCTGCCTGGCCACCCGCCGCCGTGCCAACACGAGAAAAATCGCTGTAGATATACCCGAAGCGGCAAAAATCATACACATCACCATGATCTGGTAGCGCGCCGCCACCAGCGGAGAGACGCCGGACAGGATTTGCCCGGTCATCATGCCCGGCAGGGAGACCAGGCCCACCGCTAGCAGGGAATTGATTACCGGGATCATGGCCGCCTGGTACGCGGTCATTCTCGCCTCTGCCCAGGCCTGGCCGTGGTTCAGTTCAGCGAACAGGCGCTCGGCAGCGAGACTGACGGCAGTCATCGCGCTGGCGAAGACCATGCCCGCCAGGGGAATCATATAACGGGGCAGGTACCAGGGCTCCATTTGCAACACCAGCTGGGTAATCAGCGCCAGGGTCAGGCCGCCACCAACCGTTATCGCAAGCACTGAGGCCAGTAACAGCTGCCAGCGCTGCCCCTTGACTGTCCCCAGGGCGATCCAGCTCGACGCCAGCAGCATGATGGCCAACACCAACAGGATCAGCCAACCGCTGTGCGCGCCAAAAATCCACGCAAGCACATAGCCTATCAGTAATAGCTGCACCAGCATTCGGCCCAGGGCATACAGGACATTGCCGGTACCGAAAGACCAGCGGAAAAGAATGGCCAGAGTGATGACAACGGGCACAAAGGCCAGTGCAAGCTGCCACAGGGAGAGCGTTATAACCGGGTTTGCCATCAGCTTGCGCCCCCGGTCAACGTGTCAAATGGCTGCAAGCTGCGCCTTTACTTCATCGCCAAGCAGGGGCACAACGTCAAGAGCCGCGAGGTTTTCTTCCAGTTGCTCCACCCGGGATGCACCCAGTATCACGGTGGACACATTCGGGTTCAGCAGGCACCAGGCGATTGCCAGTTTTGATGGTGTGATACCCAGCTCCTCGGCTATGGGAATAAACCGCGCCACTCTCTGCATGCGCTGTTGCCCCCGGTCCGACTCAACCATGTGCTTTTTCAGCCACTCATACCCTTGCAGGGACGCCCTGGAGCCTGCGGGAATGCCTTTGAGGTATTTTCCCGTCAGCGCGCCGGACGCCAGTGGCGACCAGGTAGTGGTGCCCATCCTGTACCTCTCATAAATCGGCGCGTATTCCACTTCGAAACGCTGCCTGTCCAGCAGATTGTACTGGGGTTGTTCCATGGTCGGTGGTGTCAGGGTGTTTTGTGCGGCAAATTCATGGGCCTCGACAATGTCGGCGGCGTTCCACTCCGAGGTGCCCCAGTACAGCACCTTGCCCTGCGTAATAAGGTTGTGCATGGCCCAGACAGTTTCACCTATGGGGGTATCGGGGTCCGGGCGATGACAAAAATACAGGTCCAGGTAGTCTACCTGCAGGCGCTGCAAGGCCTGGTGACAGGCCTCTGTTACATGCTTTCTCGAAAGTCCCATTTGGGTGGGGCCTGGATTACCGGTAGCTCCAAAAAACACCTTGGAAGACACGCAATAGCTGTCTCTGGGCCGGGCCAGCGACTTGAGCGCTTTGCCCATTACCACTTCGGAGAGCCCGGCCTCGTAGCCCTCGGCATTGTCGAAGAAATTAATGCCTGCATCAAAGCAGGTACCAAACATTCTTTCGGCCATGCTGGCACCCACCTGATTGTTGAAAGTCACCCAGGAGCCGAAAGATAACTCTGAAAGTTTAAGACCCGAACCACCAAGACGCCGATATTCCATACGTATATTCCCCCTGTCACGAATTCAGGTAACTTCGCCGGCTGCGGCGCATCAGCTGCCTGAGTTTACAGGGAAACTATCCGGCAGGTGAAATTAGTCCTACACTTGGTCCTTTCTGCGACCCTTCCGTGGAAATGGTTCAACAACCTGGGAGACACCCATGACACTGGAACAGGATATAACACCACTCAATAGCGAATTGATGGACAGCCTTGCTGTCAGCACACAAATGGACTGGATAAACTACGAACCTGGCGCGGCGATGAAAATTCTGTGGACCGGCACCGAGTCCGGCCGTTGGGCGGTACTGTTCAAGTGGGACAAGGGCTATGCGGCGGGCCAGCACAAACATTTGAGCGCCGCCTACACGTTTATTTTAAAGGGCCGGTTACAGGTGCGGGACAGCGTTTTGAACCCCGGCGACTTCGTCTACGAGCCCAATGGCATGATTCACGGTAAAACCACCGCTCTTGAAGACACTGAATATTTCTTTATGTGCGACGGCCCGGTGCTTTTCTTTGACGACAACGGTTTTAATGGCTACCTGGGCTGGGAAGAACTGGAGCGTTTGCGCGAGTCCGCACAGGCCTAATAACTTTGAGATAGATACCTTAGGTTATTCACCCAATTGCGCCAACCAGGACGCAATAGCTTCACCTATGAGATCTGCACTATCTTCCTGAACATAGTGAAGGCCGGGAACCGTGACTTCTGTGACCGCCGGCCATGACCGCACATAATCTTCTACCGCTCCCGTAATCAGTACACCGGGATCGGCATTGACAAACAGTTTAGGCAGCTCAGACTGGGCGAGCCATTGCCCATAGTCCTTTACTACCTGCACAACATCGGCCGGCTCGCCGGCGATAGGAAGCTGGCGCGGCCAGGTCAGGGTCGGTCGTCTGTCTTCTCCGGGCTCCAGATAGGGCCGCCTGTATTCCGCCATTTCGGCCTCGCTCAGATCGCGCAAAACCATCTCCGGTAGTACCCCTTCGATAAACAGGTTTTGTTGCAGAATCATCTGCTCACCTGCCGGCGAACGGAAACCCTGGAACGTCTCTACCGCACTCGCCACAAAGGCACTCCAATCTGGTACCGGCGCAACAATGGCCTCCATAAACGCGATACCCCTGACAGCGTCCGGATTCATCTGTGCCCAATGGAAACCCAGACCAGAGCCCCAGTCGTGCACCACCAGGGTCACTTTTGTATTCACTCCCAGTGACTCCAGCAGGGCAAACAAGTACTTGCGATGCTCCACATAGGTATAACTTTGCGCATTGCTGTTATCGAGCTTCTCGGAATCTCCCATACCGATAAGGTCCGGCGCGATCAAGCGCCCCCTCCCCTCCAGGTGGGGCATTATATTGCGCCATAAAAAAGAGGAGGTGGGGTTGCCGTGTAAAAACACGATGGGATCGCCCTCCCCTTCATCGATATAGGCCATACGCTTACCGAGAACGTCTATGTACTGCTTCGTGTAACGGGATTGTTCTGTGGAGTACGCCATTGTTATATCCTCAAATCGGGTGAGCAGAGCACTCAAACCCATACGGTTGCTGACTATTTATTGATTGAGTACTCACCTGTAATAGAGTTATTCCCGCGAGTCAAGCTCTGCCGCACGACCAGAAGACAGTATTTAAGTAACACAACCCTAAATATTGCGTCAAACCGAGCTAGTCACGGCAACCACGCACACGCTCTGCGCCGGGTACGGCGGCCATAGCGAAAGACCCAGCCGAGCTGCTGAAGTCGAGCCTCACACGCCCTCGCCAGTGATAAAAAAATAGCACAGGCCGACAAAATGCCCAGCTCTAGCTGTAGAATACGGTTTCCCTGATTGGACCGGAAATCATGACTGACAAACACAACACAGCAGACTCCAGCCCCCCTGGTAAGACTCGCAGATGGCTTTGGCTATTGCTGGTCTGCCTTGTTGTGGTTGCCGTGCTCGGTGGACTGAAATATGTCCAGGTTACCAGGGCTATTGCTTTTGGGAACTCATTTCCGGAAAGGTCAGAAACAGTGACCGCAGTGATAGCAACGCCGGTAAGCTGGCAGCAACGCTATCGAACTATTGGCGAAGTGCGCGCAACACGATATGTCGAGCTGCGCACGGAAGTAGACGGCAAGATCTCGGAAATAGGTTTTATCGGCGGAAGCCCGGTAGTCGCGGGGCAGACCCTGCTGGTATTGGACAGCAGCGAGGAACGTGCGCAATTACAAGCGACCCGCGCGCAACTGCAACTGGCCGAGCTACAGCTTAAAAGAATCGCTCAGTTACGTGCCAGTAAGCTGGCCAGCGAGAACGAAAACGACAGCGCCAAAGCCGACAAGGACATACTGGAGGCCAATGTTGCATCACTGCAGGCGAGAATTGACAAAAAGTCACTGTCGGCGCCATTTGATGCTCAAACCGGGCTTCACACCCTCCAGATTGGGCAATATCTTCCCGCCAACGCGATAATCACAGAGCTGACAGGGGGTCGGGGAGAACTCTGGATTGATTTCAATTTGCCTCAGGGAAAAGCCTCACTTGCTATCGGTGACCCGGTTCAGGTCTCCAGCCGCAGCCTGAGCGCACTACACCTGACCGCAACCGTGATTTCTGCGGAGGCCAGCCTCAATCTCCAGTCTCGCAGCCGCGGTTACCGCGCCCTGCTTACCGATCCACCGGAGGCAATACGCCCCGGTTCCGTGGTCGACGTGGAAGTGGCTACCGGCAGCCTGGAGGGGGTGTTTCGTCTTCCCTCCACTGCGGTCAGGCGCAACAGTTTCGGTGCCTATGTCTACGTACTGGAGGCAGCTGAGCCAGATGCCTTCGCCGAGTTTCGGGCGGTACGCAGGCAGGTTACGATAGGGCCCGGCGATGGCGAAGAAATAATCGTCACAGACGGAGTCGAGCCGGGTGAGCGAATTGCTGCCATCGGGGCGTTCAAACTGACGGATGGCCTTCCGACCCATGTTGCTGAAAACCAACAGGGGGCCGAGCCTGAATCTTCTTCAGATACCCAGGGAGACCTGTCAACTGAGTCCGGCCAATGAAGGAATCGATGGGTAAGCCCAATATTTTTGACGCTTTCGTTACCAGGCCATTGCTGGCCGTGGTGATTTCTTTCACTCTGGTGCTGCTGGGAGTGAGGGCGGCAATAGACATGCCGGTCCTCGAATTTCCGGAGATTGAAAGTTCCGCGCTGATCATAACTACACCCTACACAGGTGCCTCTGCGGAAACCGTTCAGGGCTTTGTCACAGACCCCATTGAGCGCGCCGCCTCCACCGTGCCGGGAGTCGACTACGTTGATTCCAGCACAACCGCCGGCAGGAGTGTTGTGACCGCCTGGTTAAAGCTCAACGAATCCAGCACCCTGGCGCTGGCGGAGCTGAACACACGCCTGGGCCAGATTCGGTTCGAGCTACCCGCAGGCGCGGAAGATCCTGCAGTCGCGGTCGAACGGGCCGACGCCAGTAATGCAATATTTTACCTGGACGTTCAAATGGGCGGGCGCTCCCGGGCGGAGACAACTGACTACCTCTCGCGTTACGTGGTGCCCGTTATCTCTTCCATTCCGGGTGTCCAGAGTGTTCCGTTACCCGGGGGAGCTGCTCCCGCCATGCGGGTCTGGCTGGATCCGCTGCGAATGAACTATTTCAATGTGAATGCACAACAGGTTCGTCAGGCGCTCGCAAGCAACAATGTCATAGCGCCCATCGGACGCATAGAGAATCAGCAGCTACGCATAAACCTACAAACAAGCGCAACGCTGAAAACCAAAGAAGACTTCGAACAATTGGTTATTGCCAATGTCGATAATGCCATTGTCCGGATCAGCGACGTGGCGCGCCTGGAACTGGGCGAGGTCGAGTCGGACCAGATAGCACGGCTAAGCCAGCGCGATACCATCTATCTCGCCGTCTACGGCCTGCCCGGTTCAAACGAGCTGGACATTGGCAACCAGCTTTACGTGGTGCTTGATGAAATCAACGCCACCCTTCCCGACGGCATGCTTATTGAAATCGGCTTTGACGGCACACTGTATATGCGCGATGCGCTAAAGGAGATTTTTATTACCCTGGCAGAAACAGTCCTGCTGGTGGGTATTGTTGTGTTGTTGTTTATGGGTTCGATACGCAGTGCACTGGTACCGTTGATCACTATTCCGATTTCACTGCTTGGCGCCATGTCGCTAATGATGGCGATGGGCTTTTCATTCAACCTGCTGACGGTACTGGCGATTGTGCTATCGGTTGGCCTGGTTGTCGACGATGCAATTGTTGTGGTGGAAAACGTAGCCCGTTTTATGCGCGAGGGCATGAGCAGGCGCCAGGCGGCGCTGGCCAGCTCTCGTCAGCTACTGACTCCCATCATCGGTATGACCGTCACGCTGGCAGCAGTCTATATTCCCATAGGCTTCCTGTCCGGCTTGACCGGCGTACTGATCAGAGAGTTCGCTTTTACGCTTGCAGTGGCTGTGCTTATCAGCGGTGTTGTCGCCTTGACACTATCTCCCATTATGAGCGCCTATGTCAGCCCGCCCCGGGGCGCCGAGGGCAGAATGACGCACTGGGTAAACTCACGCTTCGATGCACTGCGCATCCGGTATGAATCATTGCTTGAGCGCAGCCTCCGCTGGACACCGCAGTTGCTAACCTTTGGCCTTTTCTTTGCGCTGCTGGCGATACCCTTTTTGCTGATGTCCCAGCAGGAGTTGGCCCCGATCGAAGATGAAAGTTCGATCTTCGTAATCTCGACCGCCCCCCCCGAGGCATCATTGGCCTATACCGAAAAACACATGCACGATGTTGTGGACATCATGAATGGCCTGGATGACGCCACATTTATGTGGCAGATTCTTAATCCTAATGGCGCATTTGGCGGCCAGGAATTTACCGACCCTGCGGAGCGCAGTATGACCCCCATGGAGATGCTGCCTTCGACATATGCCCAACTTGTGACAGTACCCGGACTACAGGCATTCCCTAACCTGTTCCCCTCGCTACCCAGTGCCGGGCAGTTTTCTGTAGAAATGGTCGTTACGGCGCCCGCCTCTGCGCAGGAAATGCAGCCCTATGCCGACCAACTTCTACAGGCGGCATACGACACCGGGCTTTTCCTGTTCGTGGACACCAACCTGAAAATAGATTTTCCGCAGGCACATTTCGAGCTGGATCGCGATCGCATTGCCGACCTTGGAATGACGGTCGATGATGTCAGCCAGCAATTGTCTACATATCTCTCTGGCGACTATGTAAACCGATTCGACCTGGACGGCAAAGCCTATCGTGTCATACCGATGCTTGAGGACGGAGACAGGCTGGATGTGAACTCTGTTCAGCAAATTCAACTGCAAACCCCCTCCGGGGCCCTGGTGCCCTTCTCTTCTCTGGCGACACTGGAGGAGACTGTGGGGCCTCGCGTGTTGACCAAATTTCAGCAGCGCAACTCCTTCACTATCTTTGCCGGCATGATTCCCGTGTTTACCAAAGAGCAGGGGCTGAAGGCGATTGAGGACGCTGCCGCCGATATATTGCCCGACGGCTATCTGGTGGACTATGCCGGCGAGTCCCGCCAGATTCGGCAGGAGGGCAATACCTTGCTGGGCGCACTGGGTTTCGCGTTGGCATTTGTCTTTCTGGTACTGGTCGTGTTGTTCAACAGCCTGCGAGATCCTCTGGTAGTTTTGTTGGGCTGTGTGCCGCTGGCCCTGTCCGGTGCCCTGATGTTCACCTTTCTTGGCTGGACCACGGTCAACATATACTCACAGATTGGCTTTATTACCCTGGTGGGCCTGGTCGCGAAAAATGGTATTCTTATCGTTGAGTTCGCCAATCACTTGCAGCAACAAGGCATGAGTAAACTCGAGGCCATTACTCACGGCGCGAGTGTACGGTTGCGCCCTGTTCTCATGACAACAGGTGCTACCGTTGTCGGGCACTTCCCCCTGATACTGGTGACTGGCGCTGGAGCTGAGGCGCGAAACAGTATCGGCATCATCCTCGTTGCCGGCATGCTCATAGGCACACTGTTCACGCTGTTTATTCTTCCCAGTGTTTACCTGCTGCTTGCCTCTGAGCACAGTCAAGACGAGGTGGATGAGGGACTCGTAGCAAGCTGATTGAGCAGGGCGGCGGCCTCAGGCAGCGCCTGACAAAGGTCGCCCCAACTCTCTGGGCATCATACCTCGCACCTTCTGATCTACCTGAAAAATGATTTGCTGCATGTCCCGATGGTTCAGATGAAGATGGCACTGGGACTGAAAGTAGCGCTGGATTGATCCCGAGGTAATTACAGGCACTACCGGCCTGCCTTTGTTCTCCACTTGCCAGCCGGGTAATACCAGAACTGGCTGAACGGGAACGTCGAAGCCGGTTATGTCAGACAACCATCGCGCAGCCAAATCCGCCTGGTATGCGGCTTTCTGCAACACCTGTTTATCCTCCCAGCCAGGAAAATTCAACACACCGTTTTCATAAGTTACCTGGTACAGTTTTCGATCACTACCCGGCGTGTCGTGGTGCTTTGAACGCCCGTTGGTCTCCACCGCAAACACCCCACTCTGGCCTATTACCATATGGTCAATATTAAAGTTTTCCATTTGTACATCATGAAATACACGGTATCCATACAGCATAAGCTGGTCCAACTCCTGGCCCACTGCCAGCTCGCATTCGTAGGCCAGTCGCATAGCACGAATCCGCGCAAAGCGTTTCATCAACTTCCATATCACATACCCAACCCACAGACACCAGGTGGCAAAAGCCCATACAAACAGGCCCACCGACAACTCATCACCCGCCAACAGCTTCGACTGTATGTGAATGTAAACAACGATAGGCGTGATGGCGGCGATCACGACTTCAAACAGGTTGAAGCCCACCTCCAATTGCTCGGCGCCAAGTTTACGCCCCAGTCCGGCCCCCGGAGGCCTAGCCAGTGATGTAGTCAGCGGATTCAAAAAAGTGCGATGTCGTCTCCTGGCAAATAGAAGCGCAGCCACGGCGAGTAAAATCGGCAGAATCATCAACCCTGCTGGAATCAAATGCATCATCGAATCGCCGTCCTTTCCGTTGGTGACTAAACTCTGAATAAGCACCTTGCCCTAGAATATAGCAAATTGCAGGCCAGTATTTAGAGGGTGGTGTGACTTTTATCTCTCGTTGTTTGATAGTCCGCAGATTTGCGAAGAATCGCAACTACGAAAATACACCGAAAGACCCTATTTCCCGGACTTTGCGCACTACACAAAACCTTGCTTTACACAATATACAAATCACAATGTATGCCGCTCGGAAAAGCGCTGTATGTCCGCGACAGGCTCGATCAGGGCTGTCGGTCAGGCTGCCGAAATACGCAGAATGTTAGGAAGCGACAAAAAATGTCACCCATACATTTCTGCTTGGCGAGGAACGTGTTTGCTGAAGACTTATCGCTATTGTGCAAAAAAACACCCTGCCACCCTGTTCCAGGTCAGAGCAATTCGCGACAGCTTTCTAAATACGGGCTCGAATCAACGGCAGGTGCTGCCGGCCGACAAATACCTCATCGCCCAGCCTGAATACTGAACCACTGAGATAGCCGGCAGCGGCGACCCCATCTCCTGACTTGTCCTCTTGCAGGATGATGCCGTATTGGTCAAGTGCAGAAGCAACCGCCTGTGCGGCCGCATCTTCGGCAACAAGCCCCTCCGTATAGCGATTGCGGTCAAGGTCGCGATTGTCTCTTCGGTAACGACGATGCCTGGCGCCACGGCTCTGGTCATTCGCATCGTCCCAAAGGGCAGTCTTCCTGCCGGGGAGAGCAAGCCAGTTTACGGTCAGGCCAAGATCTTCGGCCATTCCCAGGACCCGCGGGATGGTCAAAACCGTTTCCGGATCATCCAGACCAATTACCACATCAAGGTGCTTGGCAGACGTTTTCTCTACCACACTGTCCGGCTGTAATTCGTACTCAATGTCCGGAGCTGGGCCGTGCGCGCCAGCCAGTTGCCAGCGAATACGCGGCAGATGCTCTCGGCCGAAGTATTTGTCGTCGCCAATCACGTAGGTCGGCACACCGAAAATGCCCTGGTCAAAGGCGGCCTCCTGCGCCTCCCGGTTACGCTGCCTGCCCTCACCCCCGGCGAAGGTTTTGAAACCGGCAAGCTGCGCGCCGGCGTTTACCAGCACCTGTTCGATCGTATCGACGCTTTCCACGTCCAGCTCTCTTCTCCAGAAAGGAACATAAATGCCATCTATATAGCGGTGGAGTATTTTTTCTCCCTGCGCTTTTGCCCACAACATGCCTGCGGCGGCCAGGTCGGTATCCCAAATTTTCACCGTGCCACGAATGGTCATGCCGTACAGATTGGCATAGCGACGGCAGTCGTAATAGGCGTACTTGACTCCAGACCACTGGGCCTCACTTCGAGAGGCCTCGGCCACCCCACCCGACTTATCCAGTTTGGCACTACCCAGGTAGCTGGGGATATCCAGCACGAAGGGGCGCCAGTCAATGGTTATACCCAATTCCCGGCCCAGCCGGCGGGTGGGCTCAATCGCCAGATAAGCGTAAGGACTTTTGAAATCGATATAGGCAATTAGAGTACTATCCATCGGAACGTGTTCTCGTATCAACATTGGCACTGGCCTCGCGACTGTTTAATAAACCATGCGAAAAAAAACGGGCGAACTTCATTCTGGTCTGCCGATCTTTGCCGCGCGCCGCCTGCGCCTTTTTTTTCTTACCGAGGAGATCCACTGCCAGAGCAGGCCCCCGGGTGCCTCAACACCTGTACGTATATACCTCAGCACGTTGTAATCATAAGCCACCCAGTTCATGAACATCTGCGCACTGTGCTGGCCACAAATCAGAATTTCGTCGTCTACCTGTAATTCGAGGGCCGGGTCCGGCAGCAAAATGCATTCTTCCCCCCGCTTCAGTAACAGTGGAAACGCTGGCAATTCATCTTCCCGCTTGCGAGGGTCGCGACAGAGGCTGCCAAGCCTCACGAGTTTCTGCATGGCCAGGCTATCGTGGATTGCAGGACACTCTTCCGGGTTGACACTATAGGCCCACGCATCCAGGGGATGCCCCCCCACCACGGCACTGATGCGAAGCAACAGTTCTCGTGCCCACTGATCGTCCTTCTTTTGCAACAGTTCGAGAAAATCCATCAGCAAGGGCGTGCTTATGCGAATGAAAATTTCATCTGCAATAATGCGCACTGGCTCCATAATAAGATTGACGTTGGCAGCGCGAAACATGGGCTTGTTGGCCGACAGATTCTGCCTGGCTACCGTGATGATATCTGGCTTTACATTCCTGGCAGTAATGATGATAGACAAATTGTCGGCGTCGTCGGGTGTACCAGCCACAATACCGGTCGCATTCTCGATATCGGCCTTTAACAAGGTTTCTTCTTCTGTGCCAACCCCGAGGATAGTCCCCACCGGAGCGCCACGCTGCGACGGGTCTATCTCAATGAAAGTCACAGGGATATCATACTCCTGAAACTTCCGATCAATCGCCCTGCCAAAACGGCCATATCCACACACCACCCAGCGGCCGCTGGTATTCTGGTGAGGGGAGGCAAGTACATTGTGATGGGGATTGAAAATCAGGTCGCTGATAATGTGTTTGTAGGGCTGCTTTATCGACTTGACCAGGTGCTCCGCAAAAGTTTCAAACGGATCAATGATGCAATCAGTGCCGAAAGAGGCCAGATTCGCAGTAGTTCCCGCCGACTCGGACCGGCTTATCACAGGCCGTTCCGGATTCACCAGCTTACTGTCGATGGAAACAGCCAGGTTGGTGTGATCGTCGTTCGTCAGCGCGATAACGCCAATACAATTTGCTCGCCGGATGCCGGCGATGTTCAATATATCCGGGTCTGCCGCGTCTGCACACAGGCCGGGAACTGCCAGACCAAGCTCATGGGCATCGAGTTCATCGATAGCGCTTTGCGAGGCATCGAGGACAACGGCCTTTATACCCTGCTCATCCAACCGATCTATCAGTCTCTTACCGGTGTAGCCGTAACCGCAAACAAGGTAGTAAGGCTCCTGAATACCCCGGACACGGCGTGCGAAAGTGTTGCGTTTCATCAGGCGAATGAAGCTGTGATCCTGAAACAACGAGAAAATTTTGCCTATGCTGTAAAGCCAACCGATCACCGTGGCGTAAATCATGATGATCGTCCAGGCTCGCTGGCCGGCGGTGAAGGGATAGGGAATTTCGCCGAAGCCGATAGTAGAGCCCATAAAGCTGACAAAATAGAACGCATGGAAAAAGTCCATACGCCAGGGATTGCCCTGGTCATCTACCCCGGGGATTAAAACGAAGCCAAGTACAGACACGGAGTAAACGACAATAATGGTAATGATAGGTGTACGCAGGCGCCTCAACAGCAAGTAGAAGACATGTCCCATGGTAGCGCTTCTTACCGCTGGGCAATCAGTGCCGCACCATCATGGTTTCCAGAATCAGTAGAACGACAGAGGTAATATTGGACAATAATGCGCCTGCCGAGAGCGACACAATACTGGCCATCATCGCCGCGTCCAATCCGATCTCTGTAAAGTTAACCGCGTAACCCCACACCACTGCCGCCATAATCAACTGCAAATCGGCCACCAGGCTTGTGGCAAGCAACACGGCCCCTACGTGGGTGCGATCACCGAATTTCATCACTGTGGCAATAAGGCTCACCACCAGCGCCGCATAAAGCTCGTACACATTGTGATGCTCAACGTTATCGATATCACCCAACACAAAGCCGAAGTTAAACGTGAGCGCTAGCAGGATAAAAAAAGCAAAGACAACCTTTTCGGTATTCATACAACACGCCCTCGGGGGATTGGAACCACCTTCTCCTTCGATAGTAGGTATCAGGCCCGTAGCCGTCAACCGGCGTCAGGCAATCACAACGGTTGATTTAATCCGCTCAGCGACTAGGCTTGCCGTATAAAACAGCTTGAGAATCAGGGTACCTGGATAATGAATATAGCTACCGTTCTACTGCTTATGGGCGCAGCCCTGTCACCCCACTCCGTATTTTCGCTGGCACGGGAAGACGCTGTGGCGAAAGCGCGGGCCGCAGAAAGGGACTGACGACAACTATTGCCGCAATAGCGTGTTTAAGCACAGTCGCACCTTGCTATACTTGCGGCCAAGACAACTCCTGACTGACGCACCAGATGAATAAAAATATCAACGAGCTGCAGCTGCTCAGGGGTTTCGGTATCCTCGCCGTCATGGCTCACCATATGAATGGCAGCCTGTTTACCTGGAAAAGTGAGATTCTTAGCACTTTCAAGATTTACTTCGCCGGCACGGCCGCCCTGGATATGTTTTTCGTACTGTCGGGCTTCCTGATATTCCGCCTGCTACACAATGACCTCGGCAAAGCCCAGGACCGCTTCCAGTCCATCCAGGTGAGCTGTATCTTCTGGTTGCGACGCGCCTGGCGACTGCTACCGGCAGCCTGGTTATGGCTGATAATCGCCCTGCTACTGACTATGTTTGCCAATGATTCGGGAGTTTTCGGCCCCTTGAAGGATGCCTGGGGCGGTGTCCTGTCCGCTTTCTTGTTCGTCGCCAACCTCAAGTTCGGCGACTGCTTTCTGCGCTATTCCTGCGGTCCCACCTTTCCCTACTGGAGTCTGTCGCTGGAGGAGCAGTTCTACGTGTTTTTGCCCCTGCTGATGATTTTCAGCGGCAAATGGATGCTTCGTATCATCCTGGCGATCGCTTTCACCCAGTTCTTTATTCCAGTCATTACCTTGCCGGGCTACGTCCGCCTGCAGGGCTTTCTGCTCGGTGTGATGCTGGGCATCTGGTCGCTAAGCCCCACCTACCGTATTTTCGAACCGGTGTTCCTGAAAAACAGGCCCTGGGTGCGGCGTGTCGTGCTGTGTGTACTGCTGGGCTGGATGTGCTCGATGAACAAGAATATTATCCCGCCCTTTATGATTGCCCAACTCGCCGCCCTGAGCGGCGCCTTCCTGGTGTACTTCGCCTCTTTCGACGAGAACTATCTATGGCAGGACGGCTGGCTAAAGAGGTTCGGCATCTGGTTGGGCAGCCGGGCCTACGCTATGTATCTGTGCCATATACCCCTGTTCTACCTGACCCGCGAAATTGCCTATCGATTGCTGGGGCCCGAAGTACCACTGGGGCCTGAACATTTCTGGTCCCTGCTGCTGGGCAGCATGACCATGATCGTGGTGCTGAGTGAACTCACTTACTCGCTGCTGGAAAAACCCCTGCGGCGCAAGGGTATGGTCATCGCCACTGCCATGATGGAACGCCACCAGCTGGAGCGGGAAGCGCAAAAAAGCGGGCAAAGCAGACTGCTCGACTAGCGTTTTACCTGACTCAGTTTGCAACTCTCAACAAGTGGCCCAGTGCTTGCTTTCATGTTAGGCGCCGGTCTCCAGCTCCATCAGGGCGGCCAACTGTCTTCGCAGGCGCTGGTTCTCATTGCGCAAGCGCTGTAAATCCTCAATGAGATCCATGGCCAGGGCGACAGCTGGCCAATCCAGCTCCAGATCACGCTGCAGGCGACAGGCGCGCTGCATTAGTGCGACCATTTGCGGTTCAAAAAGCCACTGATTGGGCTGCTCGCCCCGTGGTTCGACAATCCCGCAATCAACGATGGTTACAATCGTATCTGCGCTCAAACGGACGCTCCGGGTGACCTCCGTCAGGGTCAGGTAAGAACCAGTTTCACTCATCCCGTTTTCCCCCAAATTTCGCGCGGCTTAAAGGTGGATTGCTCAGACAGCTGCCGCCACAGCGTCCGCTCTTTTTCACTGCTGGACTCCGGCAAGACGATGCGCAAAACCAGATACAGGTCGCCGCGTTGATCGCCCTTGCCCAGGCCTTTGCCCTTGATTCGCATGCGCTTGCCATTCTGGCTGTTGGCGGGAACCGTAACGCTAACGGCACCATCCAGTGTCGGCACCTGCAGTTTGCATCCCAGCGCGGCCTCCCAGGGTGCCAGCGGTACCGTGACGGTCAGCGACGACCCCTCGACCAGGAACATGGGGTGGGGTGCAAACTTGATCTGTAAGTAAAGATCGCCAGCGGGGGCGTCGCCGATACCGGGGGCCCCTTGCCCCTTAAGTCGAATGCGCTCGCCCTCGATCACCCCCGCAGGAATCTTAACCTTCAGTGTACGCTTCTGCCTGACGAGGTGGCCCTGCTTGTCAAAAGTGGGGACTTCATAGCTGATGGTATGGGACTCCCCCTTCAGCGAATCCTCAAGGAAAATTGCCATGGACAGTTCAATATCCTCACCCCGATGAACAAACTGCTGACGCGAGTAACCCTGCCCCGAACCGTGCCCGGACTGCCCGAACACCTGTTCGAAAAAGTCTGAGAACCCACCCTGAAAATCTCCTGGGTCTGACTGGAATCCGCCCGGTTGCCAGCCTGGCGGCGGTTCAAAGGAGCCCGCCTCACCGTGCTGGCGCAACATATCGTACTCGGCCCGCTTGTCCTTGTCCTTGAGTACCTCGTAGGCTTCGGACACCTCCTTGAACTGGTGCTCTGCATTCTCCTCGGCACTGACATCGGGATGGTATTTGCGCGCCAGACGTCTATAAGCCGCCTTGATTGCTTTGCCATCCGCGTCAGCGTTTACGCCTAGCGTTTGATAGTAATCCTTGAATTCCATGGCCAAGCCTACGTTCCTCCCTGAGGTAAACACGCAGAGATAGGATAGATGCAGTATGCGTTATTTTCCATATTAGATTCGCCGGGGCAGCATGCCCCATATGGGTGGATTTTCCTGCTATCCTGTTAAAATAACAGCTATAAATGGATTCTCTATATCGACTTCGCCAAACATCTACTTTCAGGACGCCAACCTATGCGACAACTTTCCGGGCTCGACGCCTCTTTTCTCTATCTCGAAACCGCCAATGCCCCAATGCACATATCCAGCCTGGCGATCTACGATCAGGCCACAGCTCCAGGCGGCAAGGTGCGCTTCAAGGACATTATTGAAAACACCACCAACCGGATCAAGCGCCTGCCTATTCTCTCGCGCCACTTGCTGACCGTACCCCTGGGCCTCGATCACCCCTACTGGGTATCGGATGGCAGCTTCGATCCGGAATTTCATATTCGCCATATCGCGCTGCCGGCCCCGGGAGATTGGCGGCAGCTGTGCATCCAGGTGGCACGGGTACATGCCAGACCCCTGGACCGCGGCCGTCCACTGTGGGAAATGTATGTTATCGAGGGGCTGGATAACGTGGAGGGCCATCCGCCCGGTTGTTTCGCTCTTTTTACCAAAATGCACCATGCCGCTGTCGACGGCGCCTCTGGAATGGAAATCACTGCGGCACTGCATGACCTCAGCCCGGAAGTTCATACAGAGGCGGAGCCCTATCCGGTTGAAGTCACCCGCAACCCGGGTACGCTCGAACTGGTAGTGCGCTCGCAGCTCAACACCCTGCGCCAGCCCTTTCGCATAATATCCCTCGCGCGCAATACCGTACCGGGATTTGCCAAGGCCTATGCTCGCCTGCGCAAGGGTGAGTTGCACGGAATCCCGGATGTCCCGCGCACCCGTTTCAACGACAAAGTCTCCGCCCACCGGGTGTTCGACGCAGCCCGCTTTCAGCTGAGCGATATCAAGGCTATAAAAAATGCCGTACCCGGCGCGACCGTGAATGATGTCGCTATCACCCTGTGCGGTGGCGGCCTGCGGCGGTACCTGGAAGCCAAGAATGAACTACCGGATGCCAGCCTGGTCGCCATGGCTCCAATCAATGTGCGCGATCCCGCGGAGAAGGGCACAGCTGGCAACGTGGTGTCCGCAATGGCGGTACTGCTGCGCACTGATATCGAGAATCCTGCGGAACGGCTGGCTGCGGTACACGAGCATGCCCGGGACGCAAAGGAATTGGCCAATGCCATTGGCGCCAAGTCCATGACGGATTACACGCAGTTCATACCAAGCACGCTGACCGCCCAGGCGGCGCGTCTGGCCAGCCGTTGGAACCTGGCAAACCAGATTAAACCGATATACAACTGCGTGATCACCAACGTCCCGGGGCCACAGGTTCCGCTGTACAACACCGGAGCGAAAATGCTTTCCAATCTCGGCACCGGACCGGTGCTGGATAGCGTTGGCCTGTTTCATGTTATCAGCAGCTACTGCGGTGAATTCACCATATCGATCACTTGCTGTCGCGAGCTTATGCCCGACCCCGACTTCTATCGTCAGTGCCTGCAGGACAGCTTCGATGAGCTACTGGCCGCCACGGTCGGGAGCAAGCCCTCGCCCCGCAAGGCGAGAGCGACTGGTCGCAAGGCAAAAGCGAAGCCGCAGCGAAAGACCACCACCAAACCCGCTGCGGCCCGCAAAAAATCGCCTGCAAAAAAAGCCAGGGTGAAAAGCGCAGCGAAGAAAAAAGCGGTTGCACCCAAACGCAGGGCAAGCTAATCGAAGCCGGGTAGACGCCCCACACGAGGAGACAGGCATGAATAACACACTCCAGGTGCTGATGGCGGGACTGTTGGTGGCCGGAACCGCGCCACTGTATGCGGGCGAACCCACCCAGTTGTACTGGGGCGACACTCACCTGCACACCTCTTACTCTTTCGATGCATTCCTGAACCTCAATGATTCCGCCGACCCGGACACGGCTTATCGTTGGGCGCGAGGGTTGCCGGTAATCCACCCCTATACTGAAGCGCGGGTGCAGATTGACACACCGCTGGATTTTCTGGTGGTATCCGACCACGCCGAGGCCATGGGTGTGCTGCGGGCTATCGTGAATAAACACGAGGAATTCGGCGAGATTTCCGGTTGGGACGCGGTCGTACGCTGGGCGTCCGTCGCTACCATACGGTTAGCCATGTGGGCAGGCTATGGTTCGGTGGTGTTCAAGGACCTGCTGCCTGTCAGGCTCGACAACTGGGGCTCCAACCCAGTTACGGACCCTGGGAACACGCCTATCGATAACTCGCTTGGTGATATTTTCCCCACGGTAATCACCAGCTGGGGCGAGATCATCGACGCTGCGGAAAGAAACAATGAACCCGGCAACTTTACCGCTCTGTTGGGCTGGGAGTGGAGTTCCATTCCCGCTGGCGCCAATCTGCACCGGGTGGTTGTCACACCCAACGGGCGCGACAAGGCGGCGCAATATATGCCCTTCGGCTCGGACCAGAGCCAGTATCCTCAGGATCTCTGGGCGTGGCTGGATGCAACTGCACGAAGCACCGACAGCGAGTTTATCGCCATTCCGCACAACTCGAATATTTCCAAGGGCTATATGTTTGACGAGACCACACTGCGTGGCGAGCCCATGGACGCGGAATATATCCAGACACGCCGGCGCTGGGAGCCGGTGGTTGAAATAACCCAGCTGAAGGGTGATTCAGAGACTCACCCCAGCCTTTCGCCGGAGGACCCTTTTGCTGGCTTTGAACCCTTCGAGTTTTACCTGCAGCAGGACTGGCAACCCTATCGTGCTGCAATAGGCGATTACATTCGGCCGACCCTGGGCCGGGGCCTGCAGATCGACCAGGCGTTGGGCGATAACCCGTTCCAATTCGGCGTAATCGGCTCCACCGATGCTCACACCGGGCTGTCCAGCTCTGAGGAAGGCAACTTCTGGGGCAAGATGGCGTACGATTCTGTTCCTGCTAACAAGCGCGGCGATTCGCTGGGTGGCGTGAAGGCAACGGGCTGGGATATGGCAGCTGCGGGCATGGCCGCCGTCTGGGCCAAAGAGAACACCCGTCAAGGCATATTTGATGCGATGAAGCGGCGCGAGGTGTACGCCACCACCGGGCCGCGGATTTCGCTGCGGCTGTTTGCCGGCTGGAATTTCATTCCCCAGGATTCCGAATCTCCGGACCTCGCCACCCTGGGTTACGCTGGCGGTGTGCCGATGGGCGGTGAGATCAGCGGCCCCGGAACAACCAGCAGCGGGATCAGGTTGTTGATCAGCGCACTGAAAGATCCGAAGGGGGCCAACCTGGATCGCGTGCAAGTGATCAAGGGCTGGGTCGATGCCCAGGGCAACAGCCAGGAAAAAATCTTTGACGTTGCGTGGTCCCCGGAGCGCCTGCCGGCAGCAGACGGCTCCCTGCCGCCTGTCGGCAACACGGTAAATGTAGAGACCGCCGCCTATTCCAACAACATTGGCACCCCCCAGCTGGCCACTATGTGGGAAGACCCGGACTTCGATCCCACCCAGAGTGCGTTTTACTACGTCAGAGTATTACAGATTCCCACGCCCCGGCACTCGCTTTACGATGCCATTGCATTGAGAACCCGTCCACCTGCAGAGTACCCCGCCAGCATACAGGAGCGGGCTTACAGCTCTCCGATCTGGTACACACCGTGAGGCTGTATTCAGTGCCTGTTCGCGTGCGATATTGCAATAATTCAGATACCGCATCCCCGGCGTATCGCGAATCATCGCTCCGCCTGACATCGCTACCAGTGAACGCCGCGTGGTGGTGTGCCTGCCCTTGGCATCACTTTCCCGAATGACGCTGGTGGATAGCAGTTCGCGCCCCAAAATCCTGTTGGCCAGAGTCGACTTACCTGCGCAGGATGATCCCAGCAGTACCACCGTTTTATCGGGCCGGCACCAGGCTCGCAACACGTCGGCACCACCATCTGCAAGGTTGTTTACGAGCTCCACGCACAGCATGCTATCAAGCTTTTGCAGCTCTGCCGGGAATGCCTCGGGGTCGGGACACAGGTCCGGTTTCGATAACACCATGACCGGTTCGGCCTCCGCATTGTTGACCACACTCAGCTGAACAAATAATCCTGCTTGCGCTGGTTGAGGCCGGTTACCGCCTCATCCATTACAGTGGCGTCATACTCACGCAGGCCACCGAGAACCATACGTTTTTTACCCCGCCCCACAACAATCCCAGACTCCACCAGGTTGAAGGCAAACTGGACCTCACCGCGCTTACCATCGATGGCCAGTTCATTCTTTTCTTCCACTAATACCGGTTTTTCGATGTCCAGCCGATCCAGGTCAATGACCATGCTCTCGTAGAAGACCATGGGACGCGCGATATTGATCATCACATTCTGTGCTGCCAGAAGCGGCACCAGAATGTGGGGAAAAGAGTGCCCTGAAAATTCGACATAGGCGTGGGTAAGATTGTCTATAAGTGTACCCTCCCTGCTATTTTCCCCGGCACGCCGGATAGAGAGGTACTTCTTGCCCGCCGCATCATCCATAGCAAGCTCTTCTGCTGGCTCAGGAAGTACCAGCTGCGAGCTGTCGTCTACCATGCCGGTAAACTTGAATTCCATGTGCTGACTGAGCCCGTAGCGTGCGATGATTACCGCAAACAACAAATCCCCGGGCACACAAAATCGGCGAGAGTCGGGATCGTGGATTGGATTAAAATCGTCCGCCACCTGCTTGGCAAAATTACTGCCCTGCTCTCGAGTGAAACTGATTTTGCCATTGCTAACGGTATAGTACTGGTCAATGAGCATAGTCGAATAATAAGTGCGGGAAATGACTGAGGCTGCAGTTTACCATCAAAGCAGATCGAGAAAACGGTAATAGAGCATACCCAGGGCAAGCATCTGGCTGCCCAGGGCGCGCTGCAAGGGAAAGCGCGGGTGGCGGACACGCTGAAACAGGTCCAGTTTCTCCAGATTGCCCGCTATTGCCTCCGCCAGAATCTCGCCAGTTGCATGCGTCATGTTCACCCCGTGACCCGAATAACCCAGGGCGTAATACACGTTGTCCTGCCAACGACCTATAACCGGCACCCGATTAACCACAATACCAATGTTTCCGCCCCACTCGTAATCGATACGTTTGCCCCGCAGCTGCGGAAATATACGGTGCATGCGCGGCTCAATGCTGGTGCGAATACTCTTCGGCTCACGCCCGGAATAATTACAACGCCCACCAAACAACATGCGTCTGTCGGCAGACAACCGAAAGTAGTCCAGCACATAGTTGGGGTCGCAGAAGGCCATATCCAGGGGGTTGATGTCGGCGACTTCAGCTTCACTGAGCGGCTCTGTGGCGATGATATAGCTGCCAGCCGGGAACACCTGTCCCGGCAGTCTGGCGGTTTCCAGTTGCTGGTAAGCATTGCCCGCCAACAACACTGTGTTAGCCCTGACCCGGCCCCTGGCCGTGAGGACACTGGGCCGGGAGCCGTGCTCTATCGCCAACACCTCGCTATTCTCAAACAACTGTACACCCAAATCCAGAGCGGCCCGGGCCTCACCCAGGCACAAATTCAGCGGGTGCAAATGTCCGCTGCGACTGTTGATGAGGCCGCCAATATAGGCATCGCTGCCTAGAACGGAGTGCATGTCCGACGCGGCAACCATTCGCACTGAATCGGCAAAACCCCGGCGCTGTAATTCGCTGTGGTAGCCTTCAAACTGGCGCATGTGCCGCGGCTTTAAGGCCACGTCCATGTAGCCGTATTTCAAATCGCAATCAATTGCATATTTCGCCACGCGTTCGGCAATAATATTATTGCCTAGCCAACCGATATCCCACACCAGGTCGGACACCTCCTCGCCCAGCTGACGCACTATCTCCTCTTCTCCGCTGAAACCACCGATAAACTGCCCGCCATTGCGACCGGAGGCGCCCCAACCGATGCGATGCTGTTCCAGCACGACTACTGAATAACCGCGTTCGACCAGACTGAGAGCGGTGGCAATTCCAGTAAAACCGCCGCCACAAATGCAGATATCTGTTTCAATATCACCCTGCAGCGAGGGGAAGTCACTAACAATATTTCGCGTTGCAGCGTAGTAGGACTCAGGGTAGTTTTGCGCAGTCACAAGCTGACACTCCGGGCAGTTTTGCTGTCGACACTGGAGGTGGCCAATAGTCTGGGGGAACACATTTCAGGCGTGTCGTGCGGCCAATCAAACTGCCGAATTCCAGCAGAAAAATCATCCGCCGCAATACAGCAAATGGCCAACCGATAATCGTCAAAGGGTTGCAGCAGGCCATACCAGGCCCGGCCATCCACCGGTGATGTCAGTGCAATAATCGAGCCGGGGGCACACTCGCCGGCCAGGCCTGCGGGTTCTGTCAGGTCAAAACTGGTGGATTCCAGCTCCCGCCCCAGAGATCCCCCGGTGGCCTTGATGGCGGCTTCCTTGAGAGTCCAGTAATCGTAAAACCGTTCAACCTTCGGAGCGCCTGCGCAGGCGCGCAGCTGATGTACTTCTGCGCCGGAAAAAAAACGTTGGGCCAGTTTCTCAACATCCCGCCGGGGGTCACAATATTCGAGATCGACACCTACAGCGCCACCGGCACTGATCGCCATAACCAACCGATCGCGGCAGTTACTGAGATTGAATGCTATAGGCAAATGTGGGGATAACAGCGCCGGTTTCCCGTGGGGGCCTTTGGCGAAGTTGAGATCTGCCGGAGCTACCCTCGCATAACGCGACAACACTTCGCGCTGGAAAGGTTCACTGCCAGCAACCAGCTCGCGACGGCAGAACCACAGATGCAGTTCCCCCTCGCCTGGTGCCAGCACGGCATCAGAAGCGCTGGATTTTTTTGCCGATAATGCGGTCACGCACTTTCCAGAATAGGCTCACGGGGTTTACCACCACAATAAAAACCCGCCGCAACGCGCCCTCAGGGCAATTGATTGCGCGTACTGCGTGCCAGGCGTGGTCAGTACGCAACATCAGTGAGCTGTAATTGCCTATGGATTTGCACTCGATCGCCGCATCGAACTCATCGAAGCCGGGGGCGGAGTTGTAATCCAGGCGACCGCCATCGTCCAAAACCAGGGTGGAACCACCCCAGGCCTGGTCCCAGTCGTCGGTAGAATTAAAGTAGAACAGGTGAGAACCGTGCTCGCGGCGCGCGTCGCAATGGGGAGACACATCGCAGCCGGAGGGGGTGTAATGCCAATGAAAACGGAACTCTACCTTTTTGGCACCCAGTAATCGCGCTATTTCACCACGGTAGGCATCACTGCACATCTCGGCGATAAAATCCTGCCAGGGCTGCGGCACCGGCATACCCGGCTCGTATTCCAGGGAGTAGCGATCGTGCGGTGCCTGCCCGGCCCGGCGCTCGTAGCCAAAGTTATGCTTGAACAATTCAATGGGCGGCATGTTAGCCAACAAATCCTGGAAGCCCTCTGCCGTCAGCACTCCCTCAGAATTGTAGTATGGATAGGGTTTGACCTTGAGGAAGTCGTCGCGATCCAGCGTGCTCAATTTCGTGATATCAATGTATTTCATGCTGTTTTGTTCCCTAATGCCGGCGTGCGCGCCAACACCTCGAAAGCATCGTGACGCACGTGGTTTTTACTGATTTCGTCCCGCACCAGTTGCTCGGTCACATGACCGTTGTCCAGGCACTCGCGCAACAGGCCAAAGAAAAATGCCTCCTGCTGTTTGTCAGGATGTTCGTGGTAACGGCCCAGTAATCCGTACTCGCCAAACACATTGGCCCGCAACCTGTTCAAAGAGGCCAGCAAAGGCTTGTCTTTAAACTTGTCAGCCGGCGTGTAATCTACCGGCAGGCCTGTTTTCCAGGGCTGGGTGCGACGTTTGGTGTTGTGCAACAGTCGGGTATTGTCGTCGAGATGATCGAAGTCGTTCCAGCAGTCTTCCAGGTAGCCGATTGTGGCCGGATCCTCGTAGGCCAGGACCATCCATTCCTTGTAGTCTTTTTCCGAGCTGAACAACTGGCCGAACTCGGCCTCCGCATCCCAGTGCCGCAGCTTCTCGCAGTTAAGCAGCATAACGCTTGTAGCCACCTGGTAACCTTTCTCTGATTTGCCGGAGCGGTGCCGCCCCATCACCGCAGAGCCACCCATATCCCGATCCAGCAGTTCATACACATCGCCCACTGCGAATACATCCGGGTCGGTCACTACCGCCCGGCCCTGCCAGTTCATCAGCTTGGGAGGCAGAAAGCGCAGCGGTGTGAAGGACTGCAGGTCGTCCATATGCCAGACGCGGGTTGTACCGCCGCGCAGAAAACTCTGCCCTTCCCGCGCCGCCAGGTAGGGAAAGTCACGTGTATGGATAAAGCGGACATCAAATTTGTCGGCATTTGCCGAGTTGCGGCGGAACGAGTATTCGGCAACCAGGGCGCCCAGCCACTGCCGCTCGTTGGTATGAATGAACACGCACTTGTCCATGATGGTCTAGGCCCCTTGCTCCGCGGCGGTATAGCCGAAAGCCGGCATCAGGCGCAAATCTACCATCGCGTTCAGCTCTGCTACTTGATCGTCGTCAAAGTAATCGCGGTAGCCACCGACCTTGGCCTTGCGCACCTTGAAGGTATTGGGGTCATTAACATCTTTTGCCTGCACCCTGCTGCCGCTGCGCCAGAAATAGTTTTCCTGCTCTTTTTTACGCAGGTTTTCCACCGAGGCGAATTCCGCAGTGTCTTTCAGGAATTCCGCGTTGGCCTGCAAGCCGAGAAATTCGACTATGCGGCCCATTTCGTTTTCGGGGTTTAAGCGCAGGTCTTCATAGCGCACCACCAGCAGGTTTTCCATTTTTGGCAGCTCGCGCGCCCAGTTATTCATAAATTCAATAATATGGGACAACCCCTGATTCTCGTCCTTCACAAAGTCGTATACCGAGATGTTTGTCTCATGTTCGGGATATTTGTTCATAGCCTTCTTTTCCGGGCGCATGCGGTACTTCCACTGAAAGAACTGCGACACCGCGACATCTATGGGGTTGCGCACCAGCAACACTGTTTTCTTGTTGTAGAAGTCCTTCTTGGAATCCACATTGCCAGTGTAACCGCGCAAATAGTTGTCATGGGTGAAGAAGATTTTGGGAATATCGCTATTCAGGCGGGTGTAATTGTCAAAGCCCATCAGGATATTGTCCGGCAGCTTGTAGACCAGCTGGTAATACCGCGAGATCATCACTCTCACCCAGGTGCGCCCGCTTTTGCCATAGGATGCAAAGATGTACTGGCAGCGGTTATACTTCCAGAACTCCTCGCGGCCACGGCGCCAGCGCTCCAGCTCGTGCGCCCTCGCCTCTGGCAGAAATACGCAAATCGCGCGTACCAGCCACTTGGTCAGTCGCTTGATGATCATGTGCATGGTGGACCTCGATCCCCGAGCGGGGCAAATGAAGTGGCGAAGGTTATAGGATGATCGGGCCATTCTCAAGATTGTGTGGTATTTTTAACGGCATTCGACCGACCTTCGCAAGTATTTGAAAACTATGGATTTCAATGCAATTCAGCGGTTCCTGCTGAACCGGGGAATGGTGTACTTTTACACCGTCTTCATCGCCGGCTACTTCCTGCTGCCGATGGCACCGGGACACCGGCGCCTGTACTACATCCTGGTGCTGCCCGCTGTACTGATACTGTGGCGTGAACTGGCCAACTTCTATCGTGGCAACATGCTCTGTTGGCTGCTACTGCTATACGCGGCCTATATGATGGCAAGCCTGCTGTGGACGGCAGATTTCGAACCCCAGACGGCTCTGGAGGCGATCGGCTACACCCTGAGCCTACTCACCTTCTGTTTGATCAGCGGCTATTTGTGGGTAGAACAGGCACCCCGCATGGACCGGTTGGCCCACCGCGCCACCTGGTTGGCTGCAGCGGCTGCGCTGGTCTCCATTGTTGCCTGGTATATCGCGAATCCATTCCCGCTGTCCCGGCTGGAGCCTCTGGGCGTTATGCACCACCAGAATAAAGCGGCTTCAGCCTACGGTGTTTTCCTGGTGCTGTGCATGCACTATGTGTTTACTGAACGCGGCCGCGAAAACCGTGTGGTTTACTGCTCCCTTGCCGCTATTCTGCTCAGTCTTGTGGTCTTTACCCAGTCGCGTACCGCCCTGGCAGGGGTGAGCGTGGGCCTGCTGATCCTGCTGGGTTATCGCGCCCTGGCAATAGCGGGGATCGGGATAGCAGCTGTGTGGGCCCTGATGTCTGCAAATACCCAGTTCTGGGAACATCGGGTGCTAGATTACTCCTTCCGCCCTGGTATCTGGGAGCAGGTATTGGAAAATATGCAGGGCCACTGGTGGCTCGGCCATGGCTACCTGACAGATACTCAGGTGAACGCCTATAACATGGTCTTCAGCCATGCCCATAACAGCTACCTGGCCACACTGCGCGATGGTGGTCTGGTAGGATTGGCGCTGCTGATAGCTATACTGGCGGTAGCGCTACACTGGGCCTGGGGCCTGTACCGACAACGCGGGGAGCGGATTTACCTCGCGCTAATCCTGTATGGAATGACATCTGTCGCAATGGACTATGACCGGCTGCTGGTACATCCAAAGGAAATATGGCTGTTTTTCTGGCTGCCGGTGGCACTTATCATGGCTGCATACCCGGTACGACAAGTATCGGTAACCGTTCGCTACCCGGGACACAAACCATGAGAACACTGTCTGTAGAACCGCTGTGCCGCAGCCTGCTGCTATTCACAGCCCTGGCGAGTTCACAGGTCCCGGCTGGTGAAACCAGCAACATACCGCCGCTGCCTGTGTGGCAAGTACTGGAATATGAGCAAAAAGCATTTTTTATGACCGCGAAGTCGCGTGTTGAAATTGCCGTCGATGAAAACAACAGCGAGCATTGGCAGCTGACAGCCAGCAGTTCGGTCGCCAGCAATTCCGAGGAAGTGACGCTGGATCTGACGGCGGCAAATGGCAGGGCTCTGTACCGATCGCGCCTGAGCAAGGGCAAAGAGCAACGCTACAAAACGTACCGCTTCCTGCCAGAGCACATTGAGCGGGTGCGGCGCAACCCGCCGCCCAAGACAGAACTGCCGCCCTGTGAGTGGCCGGTAAGCAGTCGCAGGGACATCGCCTACCCACAGGAAGCCGCCGGCAAAGTAGTCACCGATGCCTATGCGCTGCTGGCACTGGCGGCCCGGTTCCACGCCTCTGGCGCAGAGGCGGCAGAGGTCATAGTCAACACGGAATTCAATTTCTATTTGGTACGCATGACGCCCGGCGGTGACCCGCCCGGCATCAAGGTAAATTACCGGCTGGATAACAGCAAAACCGCTGTCACCGGCAAGCGCAATGCAGGCGCCGTGGCACTGGCAATCAGCCCGGCGGGGGACCAGCTCGAAAAATATGATTTCAGCCTGCTGGGACTTAACGGTGACATCACCATACTTTTTGACGAAGAAAGCGGTCTACCACTGCAGTTGCGCGGCAGCGCGCCGCGCATTGGCGCTACCGAGATTAATCTCAAGAGCGTCACACTGCGGAATCCCGTTCTGTGACAGCTGCAACATGCCCGGTAGGATTAATCAGCAATCCAGCCAGCGGGCACAACCGGGATCAGTTTGAACGCATCCACACAAGAATTGCCAGCTGCCCCGAGATACACCACGTGGTCACCCACAGTGCAGCTGATGTCAGGCCTGCGCTAGCCGAACTCGCTAACCGCCAGATCGGCGTCCTCGCGATCAATGGCGGCGACGGCACCGCCGCGAATATCCTAGGCGAGATGCTCGAGTCCGGACTTTTCGCCACCCTGCCCCTGATCGTCTTGTTGCCCGGCGGCACAGCTAATATGAACGCAGGTGATATCGGGGTCAGCGGCTCGCTCTTGAAGGCCACCGAGCGCTTTTGTCGCTGGTGCGAAGGCGAGCGGCAGACGACGGGGCTGCTGGCACAGCGCGCGCTGATGCGCGTGATGATTGCCGGCGAGCAAAATCCCCACTACGGCATGTTCCTGGGAGGCGGCGCCGTCATTCAGGGCACCGAATACGCCCATGCCGAAGTCCACGCCCGCGGCCTGAGGGATGACTTCAGCCTGGCCTTGACGACATTGCGCACAGTGTGGGGGCTGGTGCGCAACGACCCGGACTTCAATCGCCATGTCACCATTAAACTGGCGCTGGATGAAGGCGAGACTGCGACCCATGACACCCTGATTCTCGCTGTTAGCACCTTGCAGCGACTGGCCTTTGGCATGCGCCCATTCTGGGGTACAGGTGCAGGCAGAGTCCGGGTTACACTCTTTGAACAGGGTTGCAATCGCTTCATACGCACCTTTATTTCCATAATTCGCGGCCGCCCCAACCGGCATGCGGTTCCTGAATCGGGTTATATCAGTCACAATGCCGACGGGATCCGCCTGCACCTGGACGGCAAACTCAACCTGGATGGAGAAATCCTGGTGACAAAAGGCCAAGTCGAAATCAGCGCCAGCCCCTACCTGGATTTTCTCAAACTGTGAGCGATTATCCCGCAGTTCCAGGCCCGGACGCCGCCGAAGACCCAGCTCTCCGCCTGCTTCTGGAGCAGCTGCAGGCGCGCCATCACAATGCTGTCTACGCCATACTGCTGTACGGCTCCTGCTTGCGCACCGGCGACATTTACGAGGGCCTGCTGGACCTTTACCTGGTCTGCTCCAGCTACCGTGCCGCCTACCGTCGCCCTATGCTGGCGGCCACCAACTGGTTGCTGCCACCCAACGTTTTCTACGCCGAAGTGAAGCATAACGGGAAAACCCTGCGCGGGAAGGTCACCCTGATTTCCCTGCACGACTTTCAGCGCGGCTGCTCCAGAGCATGGTTTCAATCCTATATCTGGGGGAGGTTCTCCCAACCCACCCGGATTCTACAAAGTCGCGATCAGCAAACCCGTGAGCTGATTGAACACAGCCTGCTGCGCGCAGCTCGCACGCTACTGCACAACAGTCTGCCGGTATTGCCGGAACAGGGCACGGTCACCGGCCTGTGGGAGCAGGCACTGGGGTTGAGTTATTCAACGGAATTGCGCACTGAACGCCCCGGTAGGTCTATTGAGCTGGTCCAGTCCTCTCGCGAGTTCTACACCGCCGTCACCAAGCACCACGCCCCCTCGCTTGGCTTCGGCTTTACGGTGTATGATAACGGCGGCGAATTGAGCTACCGCAGCGAGGTGGCCGGGGCCCAGCGCCGGTCAACGCAATTGGCGTGGTCGCTGCGGCAGGTTCAAGGAAAACTGCTCTCAGTCACGCGGTTAGTGAAGGCATTATTTACGTTCGAGGGGGGACTGGATTATATCGCGTGGAAACTGGAACGGCACTCCGGAGAGAGTGTTGTCATTCCCGACAGGGTCAGGCGGGCACCACTCATCTACATGTGGGGTTACTTCTGGGATCTCTATCGCCGCGGTGTTTTTAAGTAACACATGACCAACACTTCCAACCCCACCCCTCTGGTCGCCATTTGCGTCTGCACGCATAACCGCGCCGAGGTACTTAAACGGCTGCTGCTTACCCTGCGCGAAATAGAGCTTGGCGACTATGACCCGGGCCGGGTCGAACTGATTGTTATCGACAACAACCCCAACTCCGCCACCCGCGATATCTGCGAACTAACCGGCCGCAGCCTTAGCATCAAAATCCATTACACAACTGAGCCGGAGCCCGGTATCACCCACGCGCGCAATCGAGCGGTGGCGGTAGCACTGGAGCACGGCGCTCAATTCCTCGCGTTTATTGATGACGATGATGTACCGCTCGCGGACTGGTTGCTGCGCTTGTTACAGCAACAACAGGCCACAGGCGCCGACCTCGTGTTCGGCAGTTGGGTGCTGGATGAAGAGATGCCGGACTGGGCTCGGGAATCGGGCATTTTTCGCTCCCCCACCAAGACAAAACAGGACAAAAAGGGTGGACGCTACGGCCTGCCGGACTGCGCCTCAACCTGTAATCTGCTGGTCGGCAAGGATATTTTACTGCGAGTGGGCGAGGTGGGGCCCGTCTTTTCCCATGCTTTTTGCAACAGTGGCGGAGAAGACAAGGACTTTTTCATACGCGCTCATAATATGGGAGCGAGCCTTGCCTCAGCAGAAAATTCGATTATCCACAGGGTTCATGGGCCGGAGCGCTACAGTGCCCGGGGCCTGATGCGTCGCGGCTTCAAGAACGGCTGCTCCCAGGTCAATATGGCGCGTTATCATGGCGATGGAAAACGCCGTCTGAAACTGCTTTCTGCCGCCCTGGCAAAAATGGCTATATCATTGATTATAATGCCTTTTTCCATACTTTCGAAAGCCACTTTCATGCACAGTCTATACCGTGTCGCCAAGGCTGCGGGGGTGCTCTATACCACCGTCACCGGGCGCAGTATCAAGTACTATTCACACTGAATTTGGACCGCCTCAAATGGCAAAAAAGGGCCTCTTCCATTATAGTTGCCCAGTGTAAAACGGACCCCGCAACTCTATGAAAGCCTGCGTATTTATCCAGACGAACCACAAGCAAATCACCGGCGCCATCGTGGCACAGCACGCCTTGCGCCGCTATTCGAGCAACAACGATAAGTTCGATGTGCAACTAATCGACAGCCGCGATTATCCGATGTTTGCCGCACACGAGGGTCAGGACTACCTGCGTGATGGTGTCAAACGCGAGTGGCTGAATGACGATCTGCAATCTTTCACCCCTACCCGCTTCATGCCGCCAAAACTCATGGGCTATGAAGGCCGGGCCGTTGTCATCGATCCGGATATTTTTGCCGTCGCTGACATATGGGAGTTGCTGAATCGCGACATGCAGGGCAAGGCCATCATGTGCCGCATGCGCTCCGGCCCCAAGGGCCTCGTAGACCGCTGCATGGCGAGCAGCGTGATGCTGCTGGACTGCGCCAAATTACAACACTGGGACGCAGAGCGCAGTTTTGAGGCCATGTTTGATTTCACCCAGGACTACCAGCCCTGGATCTGCCTGAGAGAGGAAGATCGCAACACTATCGACTTCTTTGAGCCCGAGTGGAACGATTTCGACAAATTCACCACTGCAACCAAGATGCTGCACACCACTCGCCGCAAAACCCAGCCCTGGAAAACAGGCCTGCCCACTGACTGGCGTCCAGCAGAGCGCTTTCGCCTGTTCCCACCGGTGGCATGGGTGATGCGCGCCCGACGCAAGCTGTTTGGCGAGTACGCCTTCCTCGGCAACTATAAACAGCACCCGGACCAGAATCAGGAAGATTTTTTCTTCGGCCTGCTAAAAGAATGCCTGGCCAACGGCAGTATTACGGAAGAATTCCTGCGCAACGAGATGGCGCAAAACCACGTGCGGCACGACGCCCTGGAAGTTCTGGAACGCACACCGACACTACCGCCGGCGCCCATACACCCCCTCAGCGCCCTGTCACAAGCTGCCTGACGGCGACGGCTGTCCGCCTTAGCTCATCCCGCGCCAATGAACTGCTGCCAACTGTGGCGGCAGCCGGTGCAGATATTGCGTCCGCTGCGGCGGTAATACCCTCCGCATCGAGCCAGCTTGCAATACCGCTATGCACCATTTGCTCCTGTATCCTGCCGATATCCCGACGCATACGTACCGGACCCCAGCGCATGGCAAAGCGGTGGCTCAGAGGTTTATAGCGGTAGTTGTGCAACAACTGCCACCAGGGTCTGCCCGGGTCTCCCACATCGAATATATACAGGGGCCGGCCCATGGCCGCGGCCTCACCCAGCATGGACATGGATTCCCCGGTAACCACGAACGCATCGGCCAGCGCCAACAAACCGCGGTAGGGGTTGTCTCCACCTTGGCGCCAACGATAACAATAGGACGCCGGCCTCAAGGCAGCCTCGGCGGCATCCCCGGCCGCAACCGGTGTGCGCGGACTATCCGTTAGCAGCACCGACCCACCACAAGCCGCGGCCACCTGGCTGGACAGCTCACCCAGACACTTACCTTTCTCAGCGGTGAGCACGAAGCGACCGCTGTCTCCCCCCACCAACACTGCGATCCAGGGGCGTGGTAGCGCATCGATATGCGTACGCAAATTCTCGCCGGCCGCCGACATGTCCTCGCGAGCCAGACGGTGTAACGGCAGACTGTTGTGCAGGATATCCCCCTGCTGTGGCAGGGAGTACTGAGGGGTTGTCACAATCAGGTCCCAGGCAGCCAATGGTGCCCAGGGGCGCCCCATGTGTACCAGTCTGGTGTGGCCTCCCGACTGCTGTTTTATCCACTGCGCGACCTGCTCATTGCGCCGGCCGGCGCTGATAACAAGGTCAGGCCAGGGGGGCTTGATCGCAGCAACGGACGCACGTTCGATGCCCGCCAGGGAAGGCCTGCGCCACAGGTGGGTCAACAACTCCCAGGGCTGCGCCAGTATCTGTTTTTCCCGATAGCCATAGCCCAGCTCATCTGCGAGAGCCAGCACCTGGGTATTATCGCCGGCCTTTTTGCCGAGCAAACACCAAACATCGACCCCTGCCTCGCTCAATTTCTCTCCAAAATATTGCCAAACCCTGTCGTTTATCGAGAATCCAGTCGGGTATAAAATGCATATCCAGCATACCCCAAGGGAAGTCTCCGTTGAAACCAACCGTTTTCATCCACACCAATCACAAGCAGAAACTGGGCGCAGTGGTGAGCCGCCACTCCCTGCAAAAAAACTCTGCCTATGCTGATCGTTTCGACGTTAAATTTATCGAGGTGAAGGACTATCCCTGCATGGCACAACGCGAGGGCAAACTTTACTCGCGGGACGGCGAAATGCGGCCCTGGCTCAACAACGACCTGCAGTCTTTCACCCCCCTGCGCTTCGCCCCGCCACAACTGATGAATTACGAAGGACGGGCGGTGGTAATTGACCCGGACGTATTTGCGCTGGGTGATGTCTGGGAACTGCTGAATCGCGACATGCAAGGCAAGGCCATCCTGTGTCGGCCAAAATCCGGTCGCAAGGGGCGCAAGGGAGCCTGGGCCAGCAGCGTTATGCTACTGGACTGCGCGCAACTCAAGCACTGGCAATTTGAAGAAAATTTTGCCGAAATGTTCGAACCCGTCAAGCGAGATTACATGGATTGGGTGTCACTGAAGCTCGAGGACCGGGCCACCATCGGGCCGCTGGAAAACGAATGGAATGACTTCGACACCATGACAGAACAAACCAAGCTGCTGCACAACACCAAGCGCAAAACCCAACCGTGGAAAACCGGCCTGAAAGTGGATTATCGCCCCGCTGACACGTTCCAACTGTTTCCCCCCCGCCACTGGCTGCGCCGCGCCCGCCGCGCTCTGTTCGGCGAGTACAAGTTCGCCGGCACCTATGATGCACACCCCGATCCCGCGCAGGAGATGTTTTTCTTTCGGCTGGTCAAGAGCTGCATCGAGGAAGGCGCCATCACTGAGGCTCAGCTACGCGACGAGATCGATCAGGGGCACCTGCGCGAGGATGCCTTCGAGCTGGTTCGGGCTGTTTGAGCTTCGTGTAGGAGAGGGGCAGAAGTTTCTGGCGTTATTTTAGATGTAGCGTCCTGTTCCATTGTCGCCAGGAGTCCGGGTGTGTCCTGGCTCCATGGCCGCACGCCGAAGGAGTGGAGCAAGACAGCGAAGCGCTTTAAGGCTTGCGACCGACTGAGGGAAGCCCGGAGGGCCGCAGCCATGGAGCGAGGTAACCCCCGCCTTCCTCCGCGAATGGAATAGCACACTAACAGTAGATTGCCCTGAGATAGTCCGCAGTCGAAGACGTAGTGCAGAAAAGTGCTCTTTAGACTCAGCTGTACCGAAACAACGGATCGAGCTCCGCCGCCACTCTGGCATCGATGGCGGCGACTTCCTCGTCGGTGAAGTAATCTCGGTAGCCACCGACTTTTGCGCGGCGGACTTTATAGCTATCGGGATTGTCCTTGTCGCGGGGCATCATGCGGCCGCCGGCAAAACGAAACTGTTTCTTGCTCTCCATCTTCTTCATATTTTCATAGGAAGAATATTCCACGGCCGCCTCAACGTGTTCGTCCGAGGCATCGACCTGCATGAAGCCCAGAAGCCGCCTGAGCTCTTCACTGGTGTTACTGCGCAAATCCTCGTAGCGCAGCAAATGAAAGGCCGCAACCTTGCCCTCCTCTTTCGCCCACAAGTTGAGGTAGTCAAACACGGCCTTCATGCCGCCACCGTTATCGCCCATCACGAAATCGAAAAGACTGATATCACTGCCCTGCGGTGGGTAATTATTGATGGCGATCTTGGAGGGCTTGATACGGAATTTCCACTGGAAAAACTGCGACACGGCCACGTCACGGGGATCCCGCGCCAGCAGCACCACACGCTTGCCGTAAAACGGCTGCTTGGACTCGAAATCGCCAGTGAAATCCTTGATATAGTTATCGTGGGTGAAGAAAATCTTTGGCACCGACTTGCTCAGGTTGTGGAAATTGTCGAAGCCGAGGATCGCATTTTCTGGCAGCTTGTACATCACCCGGAACAGGTGGGAGATCATTACCCGCAGCCAGGTGCGCCCGCTCTTGCCGAACGACACTACAACGATGTCGGCCTGCTGCAATTTACCGTGTTGCTCCACACCGCGAAGCTTGCGTTCGGCTTTGAGAATAACAGCCTCTGACTCACCGCGCATACGCCAGTGAAGCCACTTGCGCGAGAGCTTCTTGCGAGCGGTCTGTAAGCCCTGCCTCAGGTTCTGGATAGCGAGATTCATGCCTGTTCTCCCCCGTAGCCGAATATCGGATCCAGCTCTGCCACCATGGCATCGAGTTGCGCACACTGCTCGTCAGTAAAATAGTCGCGGTAGCCACCCACCTTCGCCTTGCGTACCTTGAAGGATTGCGGATTATCCTTGTCACCGGGTTTCACCCTGGCGCCGCTGCCCTTAAAAAACTTTTCCTGCTCCATTTTTTTCATGTTGTCGTAAGCGGCAAAATCCACCGCTTCGCGCACCTGCTCATCACTTACGGCGGTGCCGGTAAATTCCATGATGCTGGACAACACAGCAGCGGGCTCTTTACGCATGTCCTCGTAGCGCACAATCAGCACGTCTTTGAGCTCGGGTATCGCCCTGGCCCAACCGTTGAAATAATCCACGATACGCGGCACACCCGCATCCTTGTCGAGTACAAAGTCCCATACACTGATATCCGCACCATGAGGCGGATAATCGTTGATGAATTTTTTGTTGGGGCGCATGCGAAACTGCCACTGGAAAAACTGGGATACCGCCACATCACGAGGGTCCCGGACCTGTAGCACGATACGCTTGCCGCGGAAATGCTCTTTCGATTCCCAATTACCGGTATAGTCCCGCAGATAATTATTGTGGGTAAAAAACACCGCTGGCAGTTGCGGGTCCTGTTTCTTCAGATTGTCAAAGTCGAGCAGCTCGTGGGCGTCGAGGCCGCCCTTGAGTTGATAGGCGCGGGACAACATCACCCGCAACCAGGTACGGCCGGATTTGCCCCAGCTCATCAGCACCCAATCACTTTTCTCAAGCTTTTTGAATTCCTCGCGGCCACGCAACCAGCGCTCTATCTTCTTGCGGCGCGAAGACGGCAGCCAGAAGCAAAGCAGCATTATAAAGTGGCGAACTACGGCTCGTGCAGTGTCGGCCATGGGCGCGAAATCCTCGCGGGCTTGAGACGTGTAAAGGCGGGGCATCTTACAGCAAAACAGCTGTTACCGCACCCGAGTGCAATACTTGATTTACCGCACTATTGCCGAGATTCCAGCGGTGGTCTCCTTGCCGGGTCCGCGACCGACATACTAGAATGCGCCGATGCCCATGATCAACCTCAACGCGGTCCGAGCGGCCGAACTGCATACGGAGCCATTCGATTACATGGTGGTGCCGGACTTCGTCAGCCCCGAGCTGCTGGCCCGGATCAATGCGGATTATCCCGCCATCGACACTGCCGCCAACCACAACCTGGACCACCTTCAGTATGGCCCGGAGTTCGCAACGCTGATGGCGGAGATGCGCGCGCCGGCATTTGCCACCGAGCTGGGCAAACGGTTTGATATGGATCTGGTCTCACTGCCAACTACCGTCACCGTACGCAAATTTTGCGAGCGCACGGACGGCAATATTCACACCGATCACAAGAGCAAGGTGCTAACGGTGCTGGTGTACTTCAATGAGCGCTGGAACAGCGAGGACGGTCAGCTGCGAATGCTGCGTTCCAAGGGCGACATTGAGGATTACGCTGCCCAGGTGCCACCCCTGGGGGGCACCCTGCTGGCATTTCGTCGCACCGATCATTCCTGGCACGGCCACACCCGTTTTGTCGGGGAGCGCCGCATGGTGCAGCTCAATTACCTGGACGAAAGTCCGCTGGCCGTGGCAGCACAGCGCATCAGTCGCTTCGGCACCCACTTCATGAAAAACGTGTTGCGGATACGCTAGTGTTCCCTGTCAGGGCGCGAACAACGCTTCGATACGCTTTATAACCACACCTACATCATCCGGTAGCTGCACCGCGTCCCGCCGAAAGCGCTGCCCCGACCAGACCGCCAGCCCCTGATCCACCAGCATGCGGTGAAACGCGCGAAAATCCCGGGTGGCACACAGTATCTTCAACACATCGACGTAATACAGGCCCCGGGCAACTCGATGGCGCAGCCTATCCCCGGACGACTCGAGGCGCGGGTTAAACAACCAGTGTGCGAGGGAACGCCGCAACTGATCAGCGCCCCCCAGCCAGCCCGTCGGCAGGGGAAAAATCGCAAGAGGTTTATGCAGATAGATCACCTCCACCATCATTGACACACTGTCGCCGGTGACAATAAAGCCATCGGCGCTGCCCAATAGCGCCCGGTAGGGATTGTCAGGGGAACCGGCCGCCCACTCGAAAAAGACGGCCTGGGGTGGAAGATCTTGTCGCAGCACCTCGATCACTTCCGCTGTGGTGCGCCGACTGGTGGTCACGTAGGGCGTACCGCCAAGCTCATCGACAACCCAGTGCGCGGTGGCGACCAGGTCATCGGCCACCTGGCGGTTCATAACAAAGGGATTGGTCTTGCCGCCGATCAGCATGGCTATCAACGGCTTGTCGAGCTTTTCGAATCGCGACCGCCAGGCCTCTGCCTCGGTCGCCACATCCTCCTCACTGATGCGCATCAGTGGCAGTGTGGTGGGCAAAAAGTTATCCATGGGCGGCATCTGGTTCTCTGCACTGGCGATCACCAGGGAGAAGTCCAGCATGTGGCCCGAAGGCTTGCCCACCAGCACAATTTTCGTGCGATTACCAGATTGCTTGCGAATCCAAAGGGCCACCATGGACGGCCGTCTGCCCACCGTGAGAATGAGGTCGGGCCAGGGGGCTTCGATAGCGTCGGACTGTGCCGGGTCTATGTGATCCAGTGATGGACGGTAGCGCGGCTTGCCGAGAACCCATTGCGGCAGCATATGCACATACTTATGCTCCACCGGCCAGGGCAGCGTGTCGACAATGGTCTCTACCTGCCCGTTGTCGCCCTGCTTATCGCTGAGTATGACCCAGGTGAGCGGGTGCACTCACGCCTCGTCCTGGCAATAGCCCAGCTCGGGGAGTATGTTGTCGCGCACCAGCGCTTCAAGCTCAGCCACCTGCTCAGGTGGAAAATCTTCTCGGTAACCGCCGACTTTACCGCGTCGCACCTTGAAGGTGCTGGGATCATTGGCGTTCACCAGCTTCATACCGCCCTGGCTGAAAGTACCGCTGGTCTCCAGCTTCTGCAGATTATCGAAGGAGCCCCACTCCACTGCAGCGCGAACCTCTTGCTCTGTAAACTTCTCGCCCATCAGGTCGAGAATCTTCTGCAGTGTGGGCACCGGCTCGGTGCGCAATTCCTCGTACTTGACCAACATGCCCTTCTCCAGGTTCTGCACATTGCGCGCCCAGGTATTCTGGTACTCAATCAGGAAGGGCAGGCCGATATCCGAATGTCGCACAAACTCCCACATCTGCACCGTGCGCCGATCAATGGGGTGCTCAATAGAATGGTTGATCAGCTCCTGCTTGGCCCGCGACTGGCGCTTGGTAAACTGGTGGTACCAGGACACCGCAATGTCGATAGGGTTGCGAGCGAGAAACATCACAGGCTTGTGCCGCAAAGGATTGTCAGGCGCGCCAACCGCCAGCAGCTTGCCCACCTCTCCCTCATAACTGTAGCAGCCGTTGGTGGCTGCCAGCCGGGGAATTTCGGGAATCTTGCGGGCAAACTCATCCGTGTTTATCAGCTTTGATTCGGGCAGGTTATAACGCAACTGGTAAAGCCGGGAGATCATCACCTTGAGCCAGGTATTCCCGCTCTTGGGGTGACCGATAATCAGAAAATTGGCCGCGTGCGCCTTGGCCAGCTCCAGTTCCGCCAGGTACTTACGGCGCAGCGCCACCCGGGTATTGGCAGGCAGTGGTTCGGTCGGAATAAGAATTAACGCCTTCTTGACGCCGTCACTGAGGTTAAACATGTACGGATTCTCGCAGGCAGTGGAAACGGGCTGTTCACAAAGCGTGCAATTATGGGGCAAGCCAGCCAAAATGACCAGACGGCCACCGCTTGAGGTACAATGGCCACCACCTCTTACAGGACCAACACTAGTTGATCATCGACCGTCATATCAGCCTGGAAATCCTGCGTCCTTTCGTCATAGGGTTGGGTCTGCTGGTGCTGGTATTTATCGGATTTTCCGCCGCGAAACAATTGTCGGCAGCCGCAGCAGGACAGCTCGAAATGCTAACAGCATTCAAACTGGTGGGGCTGAATACACTGGTGACCCTCGAAATCCTGATGCCCTCCGCGTTCTTTTTTTCGGTCTTGGCGGCTGTGGGTCGCCTTTGCCGGGATTCCGAAATGAGCGCACTCTACGCCGCTGGCGTCAGTCGCGCACGTATTATCGAGGCGGTGCTCAAGCTGGCACTCGTGGTTGCACTTATTACGGGAACCATTTCCATCCTGGGGCGGCCCTGGGCCTTCCGTACCAGCTATGATCTGGAATCCCGGGCAGCAGCCAAGTTTGATTTAAAGAAAATGGCAACCGGCGAGTTCGTCAACATGAGCGGCAGCGACTACATTTTTATCGCCGACGACCTCGACCTGGACCACGGCCGGCACAAGGGTGTTTTCCTGCAGAAGGACTACGAGAAGGTGGGGCGCTCGGAGATTATTGTCGCGGAGGCAGCGGAATTGCCCGTGCTCAACCCGGGCCAGGCCATGCAAGCCGAGTTTTTCAATGGCTACAACTACCTGCTGGACCAGAGAAGAAAGCAGGACATTACCCTGAAATTTAAAAACCTCATAGTCAGGCTGGATAACCAGGACGCCCAGGAACAGTATCGGCGTAAGGCTGAAACCACACTCAATCTTGCACAATCGGATGAGCCCAAGGATATCGCTGAGTTCCAGTGGCGAGTCACCACGCCGGTGGCCACCATATTACTGGCGCTGATGGCCGTGCCGCTGGCGCGCTCGGCACCCCGGGAATCGCGTATGCGCAATGTGCTGATCGCGGTGGGAATCTACATCGGTCTGTTTGCCATGACCAGCGTGGTACGCACGGGTATAGAACAGGGTCGGCTGGGGGAATTACCCGGGCTATGGGGTGCCTATCTGCTGGAAATTATTCTGCTGGTGGTACTGGTCAGTCAGCCCTGGATGAAGCGGCGATGATTCTGGAGCGCTACATTGCCAGCAATCTGATCAAGGGGTGGCTACTGGTGCTGCTGGTGTTGGCGGCGGTGTTCGGCCTTATCAGCTTCATCACTGAGCTGGAGCGCACCCGGTTTGGCTACGACGCCATGGCAGTGGGCCGCTATACCCTTTACACCCTACCTCATCAGCTGGTGAGCCTGGCCCCGGTGATTGCACTGCTGGGCAGCATCGTGGCGCTCGCCAACCTCGATCGCCTCAATGAACTCACCATCATCAGCTGTACCGGCTTTTCCCGGTCTAGGCTGCTGCTGGCGATTGGTCTACCCACCGCCCTGATGATGGTATTCCTGTGGGTTTGCATGGAGTACATCACGCCTGTTTTGCAGCAATCCGCAGAAGCCGAACGCCACGCATTGCGCTATCGCAATGAGGTTCGCATTCCGGACGGCGGGGTCTGGTCTAAAAACGGCAATCGCTACATCCACCTGGACAAGATGTTGAAGGGTGGCATTCCCGGTGACATCGACTTATTTGAATTCGATGAATTGGGCAGGCTCACCCGCGCCCTACACGCCCAGACAGCACTGGTAAGCAAGGATCGCACCTGGCTATTTCAGAATGTGCGGGAAAAACTGCTGGTGAAAAACAACCTGGTCACCCGCCGCTACGCGGAGCTGGAAATTGGCAATCTGTGGTCGCCTGCAGAGCTGCCCACCCTCACCCTGAACAGTGACAGCATGCGCCTGTCAGTGCTTGGCAGCTATAGCCGATACCGCGCTGAAAACGGCCAGCCCAATGCGAAATACCGCAGTACCTTCTGGCAAAAATTGCTAATGCCGCTGACTGTTGGTGCAATGGTACTACTGGCAACGCCTATCAGTGCAAACCTGGGCGCGAAGCGCAATCGCAGCTTTGGCCTCGATATTGCCATGGGTGCCCTGGTGGGTATTCTGTTCTACCTGGGCACGCAGATCATTTTTGCCCTGGGCCAGCTACTGAACATGAATATACCGCTGGTGGCGCTGGCACCGACCCTGCTGATATTACTCTGCGCGCTGTTCATGTTGCGCCGGATGCACTGGTAGCTCGTTGAAAAACGCTGTTTCGCTATTCATTCCTCACGCTGCCGGAGCCACCGCAACATGGGTTTAATGCTGAATTTTTTCCGCGCCTACCCTTCACAAACCGTGTTGATGCTGCTGGCGTTACTCCTCTCCGGGCTCGCAGAAGGCATAGGGCTGTCGGCGCTGCTACCCATGGTTAATATCGCCCTCGGGTCGGAGGCCACGGCGATGCTGGCCGGCGTAGCACCCCAGAGCAGTAACGATTTCGAACAGGCCGTACTGGATGTCCTGGCCTATGTTGGCATTGCGCCCACCCTTGGCAACATGCTGCTGATCATGGTGTCGGGGCTGGCGATGAAAAGCGCGTTTCTGTTGGTCGCCCAACGCCAGGTAGGTTACACCGCTGCGCAGGTGGGCACCGACCTGCGACTGCAGATGCTGCAAGCAGTGCTGCGCAGCAAATGGGAATACTTTCTGCACCAGCCCGTCGGCAAGCTTACCAACGCCCTGGCTACCGAGGCGCAGCGTTCATCGACGGCGTTCGTCAATGGCGCCACTGCCATCACTTTCCTGATTCAGGCGCTGGTTTATGGTGCGGTGGCGTTCGCAATTTCCTGGCGGGCCTCGCTGGCAGCTATCGTTGCCGGCGTGGTCGTTATCGGCCTCTCCCACTTTCTGGTCAGGCTCACCCGCCGCGCGGGAAAACGCCAGACCAATGTCATGTCATCGCTGATGGCAAACCTGACGGACACGCTGCAGTCGGTAAAACCGCTCAAGGCCATGGCGCGAGAACACCTGGCAGACCAGGTACTGGCCCACGATACGAACAAGTTAAACAAGGCGCTGCGACGTCAGGTACTCTATGCCGCCATTCTCGACTCGGCACAGGAGCTCATGTTTGCCGGGTTTATCTGTCTCGGCGTGTGGGTGGCGATAGAAAAGTTTTCTATCGATCTGGCCATGGTGATGGTGCTGGTGGTTGCCCTGGGCCGGGCATTTTCCTTCTTCGGTAAGGTGCAGAAGCAGAGCCAGAAACTGGCGCAGGGCGAGAGTGCTTACTGGGCGATTATGGAATCTATTAACGGTGCCACAGCGGCGGAGGAAAAGCTTGACGGTGGCGCTAAACCCCATTTTGAAAAAGGGCTGGAGTTCCGGGATGTAGCATTTTCCTACGATAGCCAGCACCCGGTATTCAAGGGGCTGAATCTGGACATCAAAGCAGGGGCGCTGACTACCCTGGTGGGCCCCTCCGGTTCCGGTAAAACCACCATCATTGATTTGTGCATCGGCCTGCTGCAACCGGGGGCGGGCACGGTGTTGCTGGATGGCGTGGCGCTGCCGGATGTGGATATCAAAAAGTGGCGCAGCCTGATCGGCTATGTACCCCAGGATACCTTACTACTGCATGACAGCGTTTTGCACAATGTCACGCTGGGAGACCCGCAGTTGTCAGATGCAGACGCGGAAGAGGCGCTGCGCGCAGCGGGCGCACTGGATTTCGTAACACGCCTACCACAGGGCCTTGCAACCATTGTCGGTGAGCGCGGCGGCAAGCTGTCGGGCGGCCAGCGGCAGCGTATTGTCATCGCCAGAGCGCTGATTAACAAACCCCGCCTACTGATTCTCGATGAAGCCACCAGTGCCCTCGATCCGGAAAGCGAGGAAGTGGTGCGCCAGACCATGGAAACACTTAAGGGCCGCCTCACTATTCTCGCGATTTCACACAACCGTGCGCTGGTGCAAGCGGCGGATTACGTTTACCAGATGAATGCCGGCACCGCCAAACTACTGGATGAGGCGAGCCAGTCAGATCTGGCTAAATAGGCCCTGTACCGCCGCCACTGCGCGCTGCATATCCGACTCTGCCGGCAGCACCGAAGCACCGGATTCCTCCTCTAGCCAGAACGCACGACTGCTGGCACGCAACTGCTGGTGTACCAGGGTTATATCGCGGCTCAGAGGCTGCCATAACCAGCGCATCAGCACGCCGTATAGCCTCGCTGTCAGCCGGGAATCAACAGCGACATCACTGTGACCCCGCATCCCCCCGAGATCAAAAATCTGTACCGGCCGGCCGGTGGCACAGGCTTCGGACAGCATGGCTATGCTGTCACCAGTCACCACCAATCGATCGGCGAGCGCCAGCATAGCGAAATAGGGGTTGGCCGCATCATTGGGCTGCCAGCGATAAAAGTAATTGGGAACATCAATGCCAGCCTGCAGAGCCGCGATGGCCTCGTCACTGGTGCGGGAACTGGTAGACACCAGCAGTGAGCCACCGCTCTGGCGCGCCAGGGTGGACACCTGGCGAGCCAGACGGGATGCGGCCAGCGGGCCCAGCGTAAAGGGCCCACTGTGGCCACCGGCGATGACGGCTATTCGGGGCCGTGGCAGGTGCTCAAATGTTTCAGCCCACTCTTCTCGAGCTGCTGCGAGCCGCTGCGGGGTAACGCTGTGCAGGGTAAGCATATTGTTGAGGACGTTCGCCCGCCTCGGCACCCGGTACTGTGGCGTGGTAACCACCAGGTCGAAACCCGTCAGCGGCCCCCAGGGGCGCCCAACATGCACATAACGGGTCAGTCCACCCGATTGGGCGCGAATCCAGCGGCAAACCGGTTCGTTGCGCACCCCACTGGAAATCACCAGGTCAGGCCAGGGCGCCGCCAGCATGGCCGCGGATTCGGCGGTAATACCGCGCAGGCTGGTCAGCCCCAGCGCATGTGGTAACACAACGTGTTTGCGGTAGCAGAGACGCTTGGTTTCGCAAGGCCAGCCGAGGGCGTCAACCAGGGCACGGACCTGGCTTTGCTCCCCCGCCCGGTAGGCGCCGATCAACCAAATTACAGGTACTGTGTCCATACGATATTACCGGGTTCAGTCAATCCAGAAGGGCGCTAAGCAAGCAATATCATATGGACAGAGTACTAGCATTACCATTTTTCCATGGGTATAGTTCGAGCCTTCGAAATCTAGCGACTTACCTTGGGTGGCGCAAGGGTAGAGACGAAATGACTGATTACCAAGAATACCTGGGTTTCCTGTACAGCGCCCTGGCCTCACAGAATAAAAAAAATATTGAACTGACAGAGTCCACTCATCTGGTAGCGGATATTGGCCTGAGCTCACTGGAGGTCATGGAGTTTATCGAGAAAATCGAAGACCACTTCGACATCTCAATTCCCCTTAACATACTGCCCGACGTCAATACCATCGGTGAGCTGGCGATAAAAGTCCAGGAACTCAACCCTTAAGTCCCGGTCCTACTGCTGCAATCACCTGGTAACGTGATGTCAGGCGACGGGAGCACTAGTACACACGAAAAGCGCTACACTTTTAGCACACTCAGGCACTAAGCTTGCATTCACCAGTACTACAGGGCTGATTCATGCTGTTTGACAAATTCCAGACCATGGCCGATTTCCAGGCCGAACTCGCCGCACGTGACGTTGTTCCCTTTGGCGCCGTGACTGAAAAAATCCTGTCGCCCACCGAGGGTATTGTCGAGGGGCACAAAGTTATTCTCGCCGGCACCAATAACTATATGGGCTTGGCCTTTGACCCGCGCTGTATTGCCGCCTCTCAGGTCGCCGCCGCCAAGTGGGGTACCGGCACTACCGGCTCGCGGCTGGCCAACGGTTCCTTTGCTGAACACGAGGCACTGGAAAAGGAAATCGCTGAATTCTACGGTGTCGACCACGCCATTGTCTTTTCCACCGGCTATGCCGCCACCATGGGTATGTGTTCCACCCTCGCCGGGCCGGGTGATGTCATTCTGCTGGATGCGGACAGTCACGCCAGTATTTACGCCGGGGTACAACTCAGCGGGGCGGATATCATCCGCTACAAGCACAACGACCCGGAAGACCTCGCCAAGCGTATGCGCCGTCTCGGCGACCGCGCTGGCCAGGCCCTGGTTATCGCCGAAGGCATTTACTCAATGCTGGGCGATGTCGCACCGCTGCAGGAAATTGCCGCGGTCAAGCGCGAGTATGGCGGCTACCTGCTGGTGGACGAGGCGCATTCCATGGGCGTACTGGGCGACAGCGGTCGCGGTGCTGCCCAGGCTGCGGGAGTTGAAGCGGACGTGGATTTTACTGTGGGTACCTTCAGCAAAAGCCTGGGTTCCATAGGCGGCTTCTGCGTCAGTCGACACGCGGAACTGGACGCCATCCGCTTCTGTATCAAGGCCTATATTTTCACTGCCTCATCGTCGCCTTCAGTCATCGCCTCCACCCGGGAATCCCTGCGCATTATTGTCAGCGAGCCTGAGCGGCGCCAGCAGGTGTGGGACAATGCCACGCGTCTCTACGATGGCCTCAAGGCGTTGGGACTGCCCGTTGGCCCCACTGCCAGCCCGGTAGTGGCAGTTGAAATGGTGGACCGCTCCCGCACCATCGATTGCTGGAAGGCACTGATGGAAGCCGGTGTTTACGTGAACCTGGTGATTCCGCCGGCCTCACCTTCCTCCAACTTCCTGCTGCGAAACAGTGTTAGTGCAGCGCACTCAAGCGAGCAGATCGACACCATAATCGACGCCTACGCTGGCCTTAAAGCGGCCGGGATGTTCGAACCGGCGAAGGCGGCCTGATGGAAAAGATTATTATCACCGGCAATGGTCCGCTGCGTGGCGAAGTCAGTGTAGCCGGTGCAAAAAACGCGGCGCTACCAATCATAGCGGCTTCACTTCTCAGCGCGGAGCCATTGACGATTAGCAATGTTCCCGGTGTGCGCGATATCGACACAGCCCTGAAACTCCTGACGCTGTTGGGCTGCCTGGTGGATCGCAACGGCACTGACCTCACCATCGACACCAGTAAAGTGCATTCCGTGTACGCGCCCTACGAACTGGTCAAGACCATGCGCGGCGCTATCCTTCTGCTGGGGCCACTGCTGGGCCGTTTCGGCGAGGCCGATGTGTCCCTGCCCGGCGGTTGCGCCATCGGCTCACGCCCGGTGAACGAGCACATAACAGGCCTGCAGGCGCTGGGCGCCGAGATCCAGATCGAATCCGGGTATATCAAGGCCAAAGCGAAACGCCTGCGCGGCGCGCATTTCACCTTCGACATACCCTCGGTAACAGCCACAGAAAACCTGTTAATGGCCGCCAGCCTGGCAGAGGGCACCACAGTGCTGGAAAACTGTGCGTTGGAGCCCGAGGTGGGCGATCTGGCGCGGCTGTTGATCGAGATGGGTGCAAAAATCAGTGGAATCGGTACCGGCACACTCACCATAGAGGGTGTGAAAACACTGCACGGCGCCCGGCACAGAGTGCCGCCGGACCGTATCGAGACCGGTACATTCCTCACCGCTGCCGCCGCTACCCGCGGCAATATCCGAGTGCGGGATACCGACCCGAATTTTCTCCACCATGTGCTGGGCAAACTGGAACAGGCGGGTGCCAATATAGCGCTGGGGCCGGACTGGATTCAGCTGGACACCGGCGGCAAGCGCTGCAAGGCAGTACATATCAATACCGCACCCTACCCGGCATTTCCCACGGATATGCAGGCCCAGTTCATGGCCCTCAATGCACTGGCGGAGGGGTCGGCCACCGTGGTCGAGAATATTTTTGAAAACCGATTCATGCACGTGGCAGAGCTGCAACGCATGGGCGCCGATATCGAGTTGCAGGGGCACACCGCCATTGTTCACGGGCGGGAGCGCTTGCAGGGTGCACCGGTTATGGCCACAGACCTGCGCGCATCGGCGTCGCTGATTATTGCCGCGCTCGCCGCCGACGGCGAAACCAGTATCGATCGCGTCTATCACCTCGACCGCGGCTACGCCAATATCGACAGCAAGCTGGCTGATCTGGGCGCGAATATACAGCGCGTCCAGGAGTAAATCATGCAACCCGGCCGGAATGGAAACTAGTGCAACACTTCGCACAGCTATCCGACCCCCATTTAAGCTCACTTGAGGGTGTCCGCCCGGGAGATCTGCTCAGCAAGCGCTTTCTGGGTTACCTGTCCTGGAGTCGCCGCCGACGCTTCGAGCACCGGCCGGAAGTTCTCGCCGCACTACAGCGTGACCTGCAGCAGTTCGACCTGGACCAACTGCTGGTAACCGGCGACCTCACCCACGTGGGGCTGCCCCAGGAATTTCAACAGGCCCTCACCTGGTTAAAGGAGCTTGGCGAACCCCGCGATGTGGCCGTCATTGCCGGCAATCACGACGCCTCCGTTGCGACTCCTTGGCAGGACACGTTTGCGCTGTGGCGTGACTACATGGCGGCAGACACCCCGAATGACCCACCCGACAGCCTCGCAACAATGTACCCCGGACTGCGTGAGCGTGGAAATATCGCCTTCATCGGCCTTAACACCGCCTGCCCTAAACCGCCTTTTATGGCCTCTGGCACAGTCGGGGCAGAACAGTTGAGACAACTGCCTGCGCTGCTGGATACCGCTCGGGCCAAAGGTCAGTTCCGCGTGGTATACCTGCACCACTCGCCTCTTCCCGGCAAGGATAAATGGCGCAAACGCCTGACAGATGCCGCAGAGGTGCAGGCCGTCATCTGCAATCACGGCGCCGAACTGGTATTGAATGGACACGGCCACCGTCACCACTACGACGAACTGCAAACAACGCACGGCATAGCGCCCCTGATCGCAATACCCTCCGCCTCTGCCCTGGGATTGCACGGTGCCAATGTAGCGAGCTACAACTGCTATGGCGTGGAAAGAACTGAAACAGGTTGGCGTCTTGCAGTGAACGCGCGCGATTACCAGCCTGACACTGGTGAGTTCACCGCTGGCAACTCACACGCTGTGGACTTGCAGCGCCTCGCATAGCACTACTGTCTGCTAAAATGCTGCGGAAAAGGCGCTTGCGCCCACTGAGCTGGACTCACAGCGTGTTAACAACCCGAACAGGGTCAGGCGTTTTCTCGAGCCGCCTTCGCCAGAGAGCCTTTCACCAACACCAGGTCGGCTACCGAATCCACGTCGATGGCTGCATTGGCGTAGGGCAGTATCACCGCACGCATGCGCAGGCCCAGCCGCTTACTCAGCTTGGCCAGGGCCTCCTCCAATGACAGCAGCCCCAGCCGGTAGCGGATAACCGCCCACCAGCCCAGCAGGCCAATCACCACCAGCGGCTTCTTGCGCTGTTGCTCGATACGACGCCAAAAGCGCGCGGCACGACGCCCCTCCGGTGTAATAAAGGCAAACAGGTTGCAGCCACAGAAATCGCCATCACTGAAATGCAGTACCGTTTTGCGAATTCCCGGATAAGCTTCCAGCACCAGGGCGTGAGGTGCCAAACCCACGGTAACATCCACATCATCCGCCATACTCTGGCGGCCAAAAGCGTCGACAATTTCAGCAGTGAGCAGCGGGTGGTCTGCGGTGGTCAGCAACACCGACTCTTCCGGGGCCAGCGACTCCATCGCTTCAAAGGCACTTGTGCTGGGGCTGACGCCGGGTTCCGCCCAGATCACTTCACCGCTCTGAACCCAATCCGCCAGCGGCTTATCCTTGGCCACCTCGCTCGCCTCGGGGCCGGACATGGCAATTTTGTTAACTACGCGGGATTCCCGCAGCGCATTCAGCACCCGGCGCACCATGGGCATGCCGTCGAGGTCAATCATGGCCTTGGCACCGACCTTGGAATGGTTGATGAGTGAGTCCGCCTTGGTTCTATCGCCCGCTAAAACGATGGCGGTCATCTGGTACTGCTCGGGATTCAGGTGCATAAGTCTCGCTATTGTTATCTAAAGAGCTTTTTCGTATACGCGATAGCGCTTATACGCCTCGCCCCCAATGGTTTCAATGATATTGCGCATACCGGCGTTATCCTCAAGAATCCAGCCCATTTCCACATTTTTCACACCACGGGCGTGTAATTGCTTGCGCACAGCATCAATCACCATGAACGCGAGTGTGGGCCCAAGCCGAGAGTGCTGAAAGCTCTGGCGAACGCCCATCAGAGGGATTCGGGCTGTTTTGGGGTGGCGCACCTTGAGCCGCCATAACAATTTGGCCCAACCAAAAGGCAGCAGTTTGCCCTTGAGATCGCGGGTGGCCTCATTGAGATTTGGCAGGGCCACAATAAAGGCCACCGGTTCACCGTCATACTCCGCGATCTGGATGTAGTCATCGGGCATGAGCATGGCAAGGGTTTTGACAGTGTCCTCCCACTCCGCGGGTGCCAGCGGTACAAAACCCCAGTTGTTTTGCCAGGCATCGTTAAAGACATCCAGCATAATCGCTGCGTCCTCGGCCAATTGCTTGCGACGCACAGGGCGCACCGTCACCCGACCCGACACCCGGTCGGCCAGCTTGGTCATTACCCGCGGCGCATCAAAATCCGGCCGGATGCGGTAGGCCAACAGATCCTTCGCCGGCAGGTAGCCCTGGCCCTCAATGCGGGAACCGTAATACGGGCGCGCATGCCCCATGAGTACAAAGGGAGGTGTGGTGAAGCCGTCAACCAGCAACCCAACTTCCTCGTTGAAATGCAGATTGACCGGCCCGCGCACCCGCTGCATCCCCTCGCTATGCAGCCAGCTGGCTGCTGCATCCAACAGCGCGGCGAACACAGCGGGATCGTCCTCGGACTCCAACATGCCAAAATACCCGACCCCGTCGGCGTGCTGGCGCAAGTGTATTTCGTCGATCTGGGCCGTGATACAGCCCACTACCACACCGCCTCTGAAGGCCAGCCATGCACGCCAACGGGCGTGCTCGAAGAAATGATTTTTCGCTGAAAGACGCTCACGTTGCTGGAAGTTCAAGGGGGCAACCCAGGCGGGATCATCGGCATATAACCGGTGCGGCAAAGCGAGAAACTGACGCCATTGGGCCCGCTCAGTCACCACTTCAAGTGTTATGGCGGAATCCCCGGTCACGGCTATCTGTCCCCTGTCTGGCACCCTGCAGGCGCAAAGTGAAGAGTATACAGCCGAAACCGCTGATTGAAAAACGAATTGGAGAAAAAGACTGAAATAACATACACTTGCGCGCAAACTACCCAGGGCGTGATGCATGAATTCCCGCACTATTACGCAGGGCTGATTGGTATTATTACCTATGAGCCCGAAGCGCGAAAATGCTAAAATTGCCGCGTGTTTGGTAACCAGCCCAGGTTGCCGATAAGTAGGGGCACAGGCGAAGCAGGAAACACAACGCCAGCCCGCACAACCCACAGGTTTATCGGATCTGAGCTTGAATCCTCAACCATTCCGAGGATGAGGCTATTGAACCATTTTGAACCAGCAGCGTCAGACAGGCTGCCCTAATTGAGGAAATTCCATTGTCATCTCTCGAATTTAACTCCACGCCGACAAAACACTCCCTGGCCTTTCGTGCCGCAGATTTTACGACACTGACTGAAGCCCTGGACTACGCAGCCCAGGGTGAAACCGGCGCCAACTTTTACACCGGTCGTGGCGGCCTGTACGACGCGCTGACTTACCGCGAGCTGCGCCTGCAAGCCAATGCGCTGGCCAGCAAATTACTGGGGCTGGACCTTGAGCCCGGTAGCCGGGTTGCCCTGGTTGCCGAAACCACACCTGAGTTCCTGAAATTTTTCTATGCCTGCCAGTACGCCGGACTGATCCCGGTTGCCCTGCCCGCCTCTATTAAGGTTGGTGCACACCAGGCCTACGTGGCCCAGCTGCAGCGCCTGCTGGAAGCCAGCGATGCGGCGATTGGCGTGGCTTCAGAGGGGTATTTATCGTTCCTGCAGGAAGCCAGCGAGGGTCTGGCAATGCGCAAGGTAGACACCCCCGAGTCATTCCAGGCCCTACCGGCAAGCGAGCTGGCCCTGCCTGCAATCAACCCTGACGATATCTCCTACATCCAGTACACCTCCGGCAGCACGCGCTTCCCGCGGGGTGTGGTTATCAAGCACAAAACCGCCCTATCCAACCTTCAGGGTATTATTGGCCCCGGTCTGGAAATGAACGGCGACGACCGCATGATGTCCTGGCTGCCGTTCTACCACGATATGGGCCTGGTGGGCTTTATGCTGGCACCCATGGCCGCACAGGTATCCATCGACTACCTTGACACCCGCGAATTTGCCATGCGTCCGCGACAGTGGCTTGAACTTATGACCAAGTCAAAAGCTACCATCTCCTTCGCGCCATCTTTTGGCTACGATCTGTGCGCCCGCCGCGTGCGCCCGGGCGACCTCGGCAACTACGACCTCAGCAATTGGCGCGTGGCCGGCATCGGTGCCGAAATGATTCGCCCCGAAACCCTGGACTACTTCGCAGAGCTGCTGGAGCCCTGCGGTTTTGACCGCCGCGCCTTCCTCGCCTGCTACGGTATGGCAGAGTGTACACTCGGGATCAGCTTTTCACCCCTGTGGACGGGCTTCACCACTCACCACATCGACAGCGACCACCTGTCCGACCATCACCGTGCTGTGTTACTGAACGAAAACGACAAGCGTGGCCGCGGTCGCCATTTTGTCAATTGCGGCATCCCCCTGCCGGGCTTCGAAGTACAGATTCGCGATGGTGACGAGACGGTGCTGGACGACTGGCACAGCGGTGTAATTCACCTGCGCGGCCCCAGCGTGATGTCCGGTTATTTCAACCTGCCGGAAGAATCCAGTCACGCACTGGACGCGGATGGCTGGCTGAATACCGGTGACATCGGCTACCAGGTTGACGGCGTGCTCACCATTACCGGTCGCAAGAAAGACCTGATCATCATCCACGGCCGCAACATCTGGCCACAGGATCTCGAGCACATCGCCGAGGCAGAGCCTGAAGTGCGCTCCGGTGACTCAGTGGCCTTCTCCATTCCGGACCACGAAGGCGAGGAAATGTGTGTACTGCTGGTACAGTGCCGCGAGACCGACCCCAAGAAGCGCCACAACCTGGTCCGGCGCCTCAGCGCACTGATGCGTCTTGAAATGAGCCTCGACTGCTTCGTCGAGCTCGTACCACCTCGCTCACTTCCGAAAACGTCATCCGGCAAGCTGTCCCGCGCCAAGGCGCGACTCGACTTCATTGCCACCCACCAAGATGACAACCTCAATGCGGTAACTGAAGAGTTCCGCCAAAGGGTTGCATCAGCCTGATTCCCCGCGGCAGCCTGATTGCGGTAACCGGCGCAACCGGGTTTATCGGCTCCGTGCTATGCGCGAAGCTACTGCAAAGGGGTTACCGGGTACGGGCACTGATCCGTAATCCGGGAAAGGCAAAGGAATTGTCCGACCTTGGCGTCACATTGATACAAGGTGACCTGGACGATACCGCTGCACTGCAATCGCTGGTAGCAGACAGCACAGCAGTAATTCATGCCGCTGGCGCAGTCAGGGGCAATTGCCAACAGGACTTCGACCGCATTAATGTCGCCGGCACCGGCAGGCTACTGGCTGCGATAGAAACACTTTCTAAACAACCGCGCCTGTTGCTGCTGTCGTCTCTGACGGCACGCGAGGCCGAGTTGTCCTGGTATGCCAGGAGCAAGCATCGCAGTGAAGAGTTGCTGCAGTGCCATTCCGGTATTAACTGGCTGGTACTGCGCCCACCGGCGGTATATGGCCCCGGCGACAAGGAAATGCTGCCCGTTTTCCAGGCCATGTCACGGGGTATTGCTCCCGTACCGGGGAAAACTACCGCGCGTATTTCCCTGATCCACGTGAACGACCTGGTCACTGCGGTGATCGCCTGCCTCGAAACAGATGCTACCCGGCACCAGACTCTGACCCTCTGCGATGGCCGGGAAAACGGTTACAACTGGCGCGACATGGCAGACGTGGCCAGCATAGTGTGGGGGCGTAAGGTCCGACTGTGGCAGGTACCACCAGGGCTGCTGGACTCTGTTGCCTGGATCAATGTACAAAGCGCACGACTCACTGGCCGCGCGCCCATGCTAACGCCGCCGAAGCTCAGGGAGCTGCGGCATTCCGACTGGGTTGTGGACAATAAAGCAATCGCCGAAGTGACCTCCTGGCAGCCCGAAATCGGCCTGCAAAAGGGTCTTGAAATGCTGCGCAAAGCGGAAATATGACAGCTAATTCCGGCCCATTCACAAAGGTCGCCTGAGGTATAATGTCCCGCTCAAATACACACGATTCTTACCGGGTAGAGAAAGTTCTTGGCTGAATTTATTGTTGGCAATTCACTGCGCAAGCTGGCGCGGGAGCACAAGTTCCTGCAGCGGCTTCTGTGGCGCCTGGATTACCTGCTGGTGTCGCTTGTTGCCTGGCTTGCACGGCGCCTGCCCATCGACACTGCCTCGCGTTTCGGCAGCACCGTGGGCGCCTGGATCGGGCCAAAAATGAAGGGGAAAACAGCCATTTACCGCGCCAATCTCGCGCTGGCCTTCCCCGAGCTGGACGATTCTGAACTGGATACCCTGGTAAAGGAAGCCTGGGGGCAGGCAGGCCGTGTTCTTGGAGAGTACCCGCATCTGGAGACTATTCTGAAAGACAGCGATCGCCTCCAGATCGAAATTCGCGAGCCTGTTGTCACCTACAACGACCCGAGCAAACCCTGCGTTATCGTTACCGCCCACCAGAGCAACTGGGAAGTGGTGTGCTCCGCTATGGCGAAGATGGGTATTCCCAATGCCAGCCTCTACTCGCCGCCAACAAACCCCTTGCTCGACCGCATTTTGCTGGAATCACGCCAGGCCCTCAACTGCAAGCTGCTACCCCGTGACAACAGCGCCCGGCTATTGATGAGAGCCCTCAGGGAAGGGCGCACGGCAGCGATGGTGATGGACCGGCGAGTGGACGATGGCAAGCCGATCCGGTTTTTTGGCCACGACAAAGCATCTACCATTCTTCCAGCCAAGCTCGCCCTTAAAAACAACTGCGAACTGGTACCCGTGCAGGTCGTGCGCCTGCAGGACGCAAATTACCGCGTCATTTTTCATCCCCCGGTGCAGCCCGGTAACCCGGAGGCTAGCGCTACGGATCAGGCAACAGACATGATCCAGCAAGTTCACACGCAATTTGAAGACTGGATTCGCCAGCACCCCGCCCACTGGTTTTGCTCCAAACGCCTGTGGCCGAAGGACACTGTAGCTCATCAATCGGAGGTTAGCGGCCGTGATGCCGAAATCGATTCCTATGCAGCCTGAAAAACAACACCAGTCCATCCGCCTGTTCGAGAACAACTTACTCGAGCGCCTGTCACATGTGCACCCCATCACGCCGCTGTTAATGTGGGGTCCCTTTGCCGGCTGGTTGATCTGGCGCAGCTTTGCCCTTTACCAGCTGCCGGTTCTGCCCGTGCTGGCCATTGGTGTTGCGGGTATCGCCACCTGGTCTCTTACAGAATACTGGCTGCACCGATTCCTGTTTCATTACCCCGCGAAGAGCAAGTTCGGCAAGTGGCTGGTATTCCTGTTTCACGGCAATCATCACGATGACCCCAAAGACAAAACCCGTCTGGTAATGCCCCCGGCGGGCGCCATTCCGATCATGCTGGCACTCTATCTCATATTTGGCCTATTTATCCCCCAGCCGTGGATTCAGCCTTTCTGTGCCTTTTTTATCATCGGCTACCTGATATACGACTATATCCACTATTCAACACATCATTTCCCCATGCGTAACCGGGTAGCCAGGTACCTCAAGCATTACCACCTGAAGCACCATTACTCCGGGGAGGGTGGCCGCTACGGCGTCAGCTCACCCTTTTGGGATAAGATCTTCGGAACACAGCCCGCCCCGAAGTGAGCTGAAGGCGTGCCCCAGTTTTATCTGATTCCCAAGAAGCTGGCGCGCAAAGCGCCGTTTCTGGTTACCGTCACCCAGTGGATTGAAGCCCGGGTGTTCGCCTTTATTTTCTGGTTTATGCGCTGGCTGTCACTGGAACAGGCCAGCCGCATGTCGGCATTCGTCTTTGGCCTGGTCGGGCCCTATGCCGACAAGGCCGACAAGGCCAGGGCCAATCTCGCCATTGCTTTCCCCGATGCCAGCGAAGAGTGGCGCGAGCGCACTACCCGGCAGATCTTCCGTTATCTGGGGGTTTCTATCGCCGAATTGATCAAGATGGGAGACATCTGGGAACAGCGTCACCAACGCCTGGAGTGGGACATCGCCCCGGGGGCCGCAGACGTGATTGAGCGCAAGGGCGCCGCGATGTTTGTGAGCGCTCACATCGGCGCCTGGCAGCTAACTAACCTGATGTCTCTTGAGTACGACCTCACCATCAGCACTATTTATGCGCCTGAATCTAATGAAACGTTGCGGAAAATGATGCTGGAGCTACGAGAACCCTTTGGCGTTAAACTGATTTCCTCGGAAGCCGGTGTGAGGCCCCTGATGAAGGAACTGGCTGCTGGGAACAGCGTCGGTATGGCCATGGATACACGCCTGGATACCGGCAAGCTCATGCCGTATTTCGGTCGAGACGCACTCACCAACACCACGGCAGCGCGTCTGGCGCTGCGCTCAGGGGCTGCGCTACTGCCCATTCGCTGCGTACGCCTGCCCGGTAACCGATACCGGATTTGCGTATACAACCCCATTGTCAGCGAACAACCGGATGCGCCCATTGATGAGCAGGCCACTGAGCTGACCGTGCAAATCAACCGCTATTTCGAGGAATGGATCAAGGAGTACCCGGAACAGTGGATTTGCCTTAAACGGCGTTGGCCCAAGGCACACAAGCTCTAGCGGTAGCCGACTTCACGGACTTCTGGCTCATTCTCATCCCCGGCAGGCTCTGACCAGAACAGTTCGGGCAGGCAGCTCTTCTCCAGGTAGGCAACCGTATCCATCGGCAGGGTATCGCGATAACGGGTCAGCACGCCGTGATCAATGCCCGTGGTGGCGGCGAAAGAAGAGTTACTGCGGCTGGCCTCACCGCCCTGGGTGTATTCCAGTGCAGCCGGAGAAAACTCGATTCCCGCGAACTCGCACACGCGCCGCATGGAGGGCTCGGTATTGGTTACCAACTCCTCAAAGCGCACACGCAAGGCAGGACCACAGGTCTCGGCGAACTCGCCAATTTCCTGCCAGTACCGATTCTGGCGCTGGCAAAAGCGGCCGAGGTTCAGCGTGGGATTGCGCACCAGCTTGGAACTCAGATGAGCACGCGGGTCCCGCACCAGGAATATTCCGCGCACGTCATAGCTGCGGGCCAACAGGCTGCCTACCCGGGCCAGATCATTGTTGTTGGTTTGCAGGGCACAAAATATAACCCTCAGGCGCCCATCTCCGGGCACATGTCCAAGCGCTACCGCCAACGCCTCAACATGATTGCGCACCAGGCTGTCGAGACTACCCCGCTCATGATGCTCGCTGATGTACCGGTAGTAGGCGTCAAGATTCAGTGAGTCTTGTGTGCCAAATACTTCGGTGCCATGACCAGCATTAATACGCTCCAGGTGCCCGTCTTTTTGCAGTTTGCGGAAAAAAATGGGGGCGCCTGCCCGCGTGCTTAGCATACCGCGCAATCGCAGCAGCGGGTGCCGCGACAGGTGACGCACAAAATAATCTTCGTCCGGCGGCAACAGCAATTGTGGGTGATGATCCAGAAGCCCGCGCAGCAAGTGGTTGCCGCCCCTGGGAGGCGCCCCGAGAACAAGTAACGGTGGCTTACTGGAAGATGACACTAGTACATCAGACGCTCTTTGTCCGTCACCAGTGCGGCGCCGGTTAGCAGGCGACGGAATTTTTTCGCCGCCATACGCAGTGGCCTGTGTTCTTCGAAGACCACGATGAATACCTTGCGGAAATGATTTTCCGGGCAGTTAATACGCCGCACCCCGTGCCAGGAGTTGCCTCGTCGTCCAAAAATAAGACTGCGGTTATCCCGGGTATCGGCCGGGTACTCGGCGACAAAATCATCGAAACCGGGGGCGCTGTCAGCGCTGATACGGCCATCGTCATCGAGAATAACGGTCTCACCACCCCAGTCCCACTGCCAGTCATCACGGGTGTTGAGGTAAAAGATCTGAGACCCGATTTTACCTTTGGAGTCGCAGTGTGAAGAGACCTCTCCCCCGTCGGGGGTAAAGTGCCAATGGAAGCGGAAACGAACGTGGCTGACACCCAGCATTTCGCAGACAAACTTGCGGTAGGTATCACTGCGCAGTTCGGCGATAAGCTGATCCCATGCCGCCGGCAGTTCCATACCGTCTTCATAGTCCAGTACATAGCGGTCGTGGCTGGCCTGGCCGTGCTTGCGCTGCTTGCCAAAAAATGCGCGAAAGCGCGATATATCCGGTGTCGTCGCCAACAGCTCGGGGTAGCGTTCGTCGCGTATAAAGTGCTGTGGGTTAACCCAGGGAAAAGGTTGCCGCGCAGCAAACTCTACCGAGTCAATAGCATCTAAAACAGCAGTATTCAAGAAAGTTGGGCTGGAAATGGCCATCTTGTACCGGTTCGGTGAAAAAGAAAATTATACGACTGCTATCCCCTCGTGGACAGTGACAATTTAATACGTTCACCGGCACATGACTGACTCCCCTGCAGTCTACAGAGCACCAATGCGGTGCGATGCGTTTCCGCTCCAGCTCAGGTAAAATCTGCAGTTAGACCTAAAGGAAGCAAATCCCGTGAAACTCTCTACCTTCGGTAGCAAATTCACCGGTGAGTCCGGCATTGTCGAGTTGATGGACGATCTCAGCAGTGCCCTTAGCGACAATCCCGACATGATCTTCATGGGCGGCGGTAATCCCGCTCGACTACCGGAAGTCGAAGCGGTATTCCAGCAGCGCCTGGAGGCCATTCTCGCCGACTCCGCTCAGCGCCACAGGCTGTTCGGCGTGTACCAGTCTCCGCAGGGAGACCGGGACTTTCGACACCAGCTAGCCAGCTTCCTCAACCGCCAGTTCGGCTGGGAGCTCAGCGCGGCAAATATCTCCGTCAGCAACGGTAGCCAGTCGGCTTTTTTTGTGCTGTACAACATGTTCGCAGGGCTTATGCCCGACGGTGGGCGCCGCTCAATCCATCTACCCCTGGCGCCTGAATACATAGGGTATGGTGATATTGGCCTGTCGGAAAACTTCTTCACCGCTACCCGCCCAAGTATCGAGCTGCTGGGGGACCACCTGTTCAAATACCATGTGGATTTTTCTCACCTGGAAAAAGCCGAGCATATTGGAGCCCTGTGTGTGTCGCGGCCAACCAACCCGACAGGGAACGTGCTCACGGATGACGAAATGAGCCACCTGGACAGCATCGCCCGCGCCCGGGGCATCCCGCTGATCATCGACGGTGCCTATGGGCTGCCCTTTCCCGGCATAGTATTTACCGATGCACAGCCGCAATGGAACGGCAACACCATCCTCAGCCTCAGCCTGTCGAAGCTGGGACTGCCGGGTGCGCGCACAGGTATTGTGGTCGCCCGAGAAGACATCATTCGAGCATTTACCAATGCCAATACCATCGTCAGTCTCGCTTCCGGAAGCCTTGGCCCCGCATTGGCCAGCGCCCTATTCAAAAGTGGCGAGATCCTCTCCCTCAGCCGCGACTATATAACGCCATATTACCGCGAGCGTTCACAACAAACGGTGCAATGGTTCCGTGAAGAACTGGGCGACCTGCCCTACCATATACACAAACCCGAGGGAGCCATCTTCCTGTGGTTGTGGTTTGAGGGGCTGCCAATCACCTGCCAGGAGCTCTACCAGCGTATTAAGCAGCGCGGCGCACTGGTGGTGCCCGGCCAAAACTTTTTTGTAGGGATTGAAGAGGACTGGCCTCACAAGCACGAGTGCCTGCGGGTATCCTACGCCCAAAACTCCGAGGCAGTACGCCGCGGGGTGACCATTATCGCCGAAGAAGTGGCGCTCGCCTACAAAACGGCCTAAGGGCCCGATAAAGAGGAATTCGTATGACGACCCGTAACAAAGCTCTGCTAATTGTCACACCGATAGTTTTGGTGATTCTGCTGGTGTTGCTGTTGCCACTGTTCCTCGACAAGGACAAGATCCTCGAACTGGCAACGGCCACTGTCAAGGAAAAAACCGGTGCCACACTCGTCGTGGCAGGCCCCGTGGATTTGTCGCTCTTTCCGCGGATTGGCATCTCATTGGAAGAGGTCAGCCTGACCCTGCCGGAAGAAAGCGAACCCGGTTTGCGGGTGCGTTCGCTGGAGCTTGGCCTGCGCTTGATGCCCCTGCTCTCCGGTGAGGTCGAAATACAGGCACTGCGCCTGGATGGTCTGAACAGCCGGATACCAGCCGGTCCAAAAGAGCCTACTGTAAACACCAGCGAAATGACCGACGAACAACTGGACGCATACTACAAAAAACGTCGCCGCCTACAGGCAGAGGCGGGCGCCGCCGCGTCCGGAAATGCGTTGGCATTACCATTGGCCTTGAATGTCAAAGTGCTGGACGTTACCAATTCACAAGTGGAACTGCTGAGCGCAGATGACGCACCCCCCACTATTATCGAGATTAAACGCTTTGCAGCGCAGGACCTCAACCTGGAGGCTCGCCCGATAAACCTGCAGGCGAAAATCCAGATCGTCGGAAAAAAGCCGGTGGCACTGGCACTGGACGGCAGCCTGCGATTCGACGAAGAGCAGCAGCTTGCGCTGCTGGATAAGATGGAGATAACCGTCTCCGGTGTAACCGCAAGCGCCATGACCCTGAAAGCCGAAGGGAAAGTTGATATCGGCGGGCAGGTCGCAGATCTGCAACTGGCGCTGCAAATGGGCGAAGTGAAAGGCGAGGGCACAGTGCGTTACGCCTCTTTTGAAAGTCCTCTTATCGATACGGTTCTACACTTCAATCTCATGGATCCTGCGCTGCTGGCTATCGCCGGGCCAGAGGCCGCGGCCGCGCCTGAAGCCACCGGGAGCGATGACGCTCTGCCACTTGAAGCACTGCGCGGCATAGACACTCGCGCGGCGCTCACCATCGACAAAGTGGTATTGGACGCCCATACCATCAACGCGCTGCAAGTCGAATTGCGTGCGGTAGATGGCATTATTCGCATTAAATCACTCACCGGTCAGGTGCATGGCGGCCAACTGGCGCTGAAAGCGACACTTAACGGCAAACACAATAGTGCCACCCTCAACACAAGCGGCCAACTTACTGGCCTGGATATTGCAGAAGCACTGGCGGCGACGCAAGTGGACCCTGTGGCTACCGGGGCCGCAAATTTGGACTGGAAATTGTCGAGTCGGGGCCGCACCCAAAATGAACTATTGGGCGCACTCACAGGACCCATCAAGCTGACCACCGAGGCAATGGTCCTGCAAAACATCGGCATCGAAAGCATGCTCTGCCAGGCTGTGGCCCTGACCAACCAGGAAGCCCTGACCGCAACGTTCCCGACCAGCACAAGTTTCACCAGCCTTGGCGCGGACATACAATTGGCTGATGGCTTGGCAAAACTGCAGCCACTAAAGGCGGAGCTGGCGCATATCACCTTGAAAGGAAACGGCCACTACAATTTGCTCAGCAGCGACTTCGATGTGACTTTCAAAGCCAGCCTATCGCCCGAGTTGGAAACTGTGGACAAGGCCTGCCGGGTAAGCAAGCGACTTACTGCAATCGATTGGCCCGTTGACTGCAAAGGCAATGCCAACGGCGAACCATCTGGCTGGTGCAAGGTAGACACGCAGGAAATTCTCGAGGATATGACCAAAAACGAAGCCCAGCGCCAAATCAAGAAGAATGCGGGCAAGCTGCTGGACAAGTTGTTCAACTAGGACTTAGTTCAGCACCTTATAGCCGCGACCGCGCAGGCAGCGTTTTACCACCTGAACCTCATCCTGCTCGCCCTGGTTGGCGCCCTTGGCGCCACCGCCGATAGCACCAACCCCGGCCGCTTGGCCGGCATTACCGGTAACCGCCCCGATCAGCCCGCCAAGTACGGCTCCGGAGGCGGCGCCCTTGGCGACTTTCTTGCCGGTTTGTACCTCGGTGGCGTAACTGCGGCAATCCGCCAGATCCTGATCATAGCGGGACATATCCACGCCCTGCTTATCAATAATGATTTCATCGGTGGTAGTACAGGCTGCCAGCAGTGCCAAAATGGGTATCAAGCCCAGGTGGGGTCTCATGATGGTTTCTCCGGCCACCAACGTGGCAACAATTTATAGAGTAATAAAGGCTACCATGCCCGGGTACAGATTTCCCCGGGCAGGAGTTTGCGATATGTAAAGAAAAGTAAACGCCATAGTATTTGGACAGACTAATATTTCAAAAGTGCCCTGCTGCCATGCACCCCCCAGGGCGCCGTCCGCAACGGGGTAGCCCCTTTATTAAGCCCTTGCAAAGGGTGCATGAAGGGGGCCAGAATGTTCGTGAATTCGTTTCCACAGGCAGCAAAACCATGAGCTATAACACACTGCCAACTCGCCACCTGCTCGCTGGCAATGGAGCCCGCGTATGAAGCTGAAACCACCCAATGCTCTGCTGGCTTTGAGCGATGGCCCAAGGGCCCTTGCCGATGCCGCCTGCCTCGTTGCGGCGGCACCTTTTTTACGCAGGCTGCCCAGGGCAAACGGCAAGCAGAGTGTAATGATTCTTCCCGGATTCCTGGGGAGCGACGAGGGCAACGGCCCACTGATACGCTTTTTACGCGAGCTGGGCTATACCGCCAAAGGATGGGGCCAGGGGCGAAACCTGGGTGTGGAGGGCTTCGACCGGGAAGAATTGGGCCGCCGTATAGAAGCGCTCGCACGCGCCGGTAACGGTAAAGTGTCGCTGGTAGGCCACTCTCTCGGTGGCATCTACGCGCGGGAAATGGCGCGAAGCGGACCGCAATGGGTCAACCAGGTGATTACGCTTGGCAGCCCCTTCAGCGAGGGCGACCAGCAGGCATCACATGCCAGTCGTTTGTACCAGCGCCTTAATCCGCGGAAAAAGCCCGAGGAGAGATCTGGCACCCTTTCCGTTCCACCTCCCGTACCCACCACCGCAATTTATACCAAGGCCGACGGCGTAGTGAACTGGCGCACATCCTGCCAGGACGGCAGCTACGCCAATGTACACAATATCGAGGTAATGGGCAGTCATATCGGCCTGAATCTCAACGCAGCGGTATGGTACTGGGTAGCCAAAAAACTCGCACAAATTCAATAACCGCCGCCAACCCGCTATAGTAGCCGGCCGTGTAGGGTGAACCCCTGCAGCATTCTACCACTCGCTAAACCACTGGAACCTGATATGGCTTACAAATCCCTGCGCTACGAAGTAGCCGATAATATTCTTACGCTCACGCTGAACCGCCCGGAACATCTCAATTCATTTACTGTAGAGATGGCCAACGAGTTAATCGAAGCTATCAATCGCGCCAGTGATGACGACGAAGTACGGGCCGTTGTGGTGACCGGGGAGGGCCGGGCTTTTTGCGCTGGTATGGACCTGACAACCGCCGGTAATGTGTTCGGGCTGGACGAAGACCTAGAGCCCACGATGGACGACATGCACACTCGCCTGGACGACCCGCAGATGATCGCCAGCGTACGCGACACCGGCGGCCGGGTGACCCTGGCAATGTATGACTGCAAGAAACCGATCATCGCTGCAATCAATGGCGCAGCCGTGGGTATAGGCGCCACGATGACCTGTGCCATGGATATCCGTCTCGCCTCGGAACACGCACGCATTGGTTTTGTGTTCAACAAAATCGGCATCACCCCGGAGGCCTGTTCAACCTGGTTCCTGCCGCGCATAGTGGGTATGTCACTGGCACTGGAGTGGTGCTATACCGGGGACATCCTGAAGCCAGAAGAAGCCCTGGCCGGTGGTTTTGTGAAAGCGGTGTTGCCCGCCGACAAATTGCTGGAAGAGGCCTACCGCATCGCCGGCCGTATTGCCCAGCACAGCCCGGTCGCAATCGCGCTGACGCGCCAAATGATGTACCGCAATGCCGCCCAGCCACACCCGGTCGAGGCACACCGGGTGGATTCACTGGCTATTTTCTACGCCAGCCAGAAAAGCGGTAAGGAAGGCGTCGCCGCTTTCCTGGAAAAACGCGCACCGGAGTTTACCGACACAGCATCTTCCGATATGCCTTCTTTTTATCCCTGGTGGAAGGAATAGGGAACCGGGACGACACATGGCTAGCAAAATTCGGCATTTCGCACTATTGCTCACAATAGTGCTTGGCAGCTCCCACACCTTCTTACTTTCGGCACAGGAAGAGAAGTCAGCAGCCGTCACTACTGCGATCACCCGGGAACAGGACATTCAACGCGTGCTGAACCTGACCGGAACGGTGACGGCGGCCCAGGCCGCTCGCCTCTCAGTGGCGACCAGCGGGCTGGTTACCATGATGTACGTGGACGCCGGCAGCAAGGTGAAAGCCGGTGATCTGTTACTGGAACTCGACCCGGAACTGGCGCAACTGCAACTGGACAGTGCGAAAGCACAGGTCGAGCAGGTGGGCTCTGCCCTCAAGGATGCCCGGCGCAGGCTGGAGGAAGCGCAGCGTTTAATACCCCAACGCAGCATTGCAGAGAGCGTTGTGCGGGATATTGAGGCCGAAGTTGCCAGCGATCAAGCTGCCCTGCACCAGGCTGAGGCGGATGCCGGTTATCGGCAAGGCATTTTGCAGCGCCACCAATTGCGGGCGCCCTTCGCAGGCGTGGTCAGCTCCAAGCTTACCGAGACAGGAGAGTGGATCAATCCCGGGCAGGCCGTGTTTGATCTTGTTGCCGTGGATGATGTACGCCTCGATTTTCCCGTATCCGAAGATTACCTGGCGGAGATTCGCCCGGATACCCCAGTGACGTTCAGTCTGAACGCCAGTCCCGGCCAGTTCTATCCCGGCCGGGTAGCGACCGTCGTACCGGTGACAGACCCCGGCGCCAGAACCTTTCTGCTGCGAGTACTGGCCCAGAATCCCGCACAGGAAATGTTGCCAGGCATGTCCGTGCGAGCCTCACTGAAACTCGCCACTGGCCGCCGTGGGCTGGTCGTGCCGCGCGACGCCATTATTCGATTTCCCGATGGCCGTGTGGTGGTGTGGGTTATCAATTCCGGCGAGGGCGGCCCCACTGCTCGTGAACAACCCGTGTCCATCGGACTGTCGTTCGATTCCATGGTAGAAATTCGAGACGGCCTGGCTGCCGGCGCGATGGTGGTAACCACAGGCAACGAGACACTGCAGAATGGCCAGCGCGTCGCTCTCCCAGCGGCTAAAGCAAAAGAGTAAATCCATGTTCGAACGCATCATCCGGAACGGCACCCCACTGACAGTGATCGTACTGATCGTCTGTGTGTTGGGAATTGTGGCTGCGCTGCGAATCCCGGTGCAAATGATTCCAGACCTGGATGTGCGCACCATCAGTGTACGCACAAGCTGGCCGGGCACTACGCCGCAGGACGTGGAGAAAGAAATACTCATCGAGCAGGAAGATTACCTGCGCAACCTGCCAAACCTGTCGCGTATCACCGCTACCGCTCGCAGCGGCTCCGCGGAGATAGAACTCGAATTCCCATTCGGCACCGATGTGACCGACATGATGATCAGGGTGAACAACGCCCTCAGCCAGGTGCCCTCCTACCCCGAGAACGTAGACGAGCCCAGAATCTTCGCCAATTCATTTTCCGGTAATGCATTCATGTTCTTCAGTGCGGTTACCCTGCCGGGTAATCCGCGGCAACTGGACATGAACATGATGCAGGACTTTTTCGAGGATAACGTGAAGCCGCGCCTGGCGGGAGTGCCGGGTGTCTCGGAGATTATCATTTACGGCGGTGCTGAACGCCAGGTGCAGATACTGGTGGACCCTGCCCGGCTCGCCCAACGCGGCCTTTCCCTGGTGGATATTCGCGAGGCCATTCGCAGCCGCAACCTCGACCGTTCCGGCGGTACCATCGACTCCGGCAAGCGGCAATACCTGCTGCGCACTATCGGGCGCTTCGACACAATCGGGGACGTGCAGGAACTGATCCTGGTACGACGGGGTGACACCGTGATTCGCCTGTCAGACGTGGCCGATGTACGCCTCAGCCACTTTGAGCAGCAGGCGCTCTCCCGCTTCAATGGGTCTCCCAATATTTTTATTATGGTACGGCGCGAACCGGGGTCCAATGTTATTGATATCAAGCGACTCATGCTCGACGAAGTTGCCGTCGTGAATCGCGAGCTACTGCAGCCTGCCGGGATGGAGATCAAAGCGGTTGCAGATGATGTGACGTACGTCGAGGCGTCGGTGCGCAATGTCTGGCAGAACCTGATACTGGGCGCCCTGCTAGCCACAGCTGTCATGTACCTGTTCCTGCGTTCGCTCAAGGCCACCTTTATCGGTGTGATTGGCATACCCATCTGCATCATCGTCGCGTTTCTCGGCCTGTTGATCGCCGGCAGGACCATCAACGTAATCTCGCTGGCCGGCATTGCCTTTGCCATCGGCATGACACTGGATAACAGTATCGTGGTGCTGGAGAGCATCGAGCTGGAGCGCCGGCGTGGGGCCGACAGATTCACTGCCGCACTCAATGGCGTGAAGCAGGTATGGCCAGCGGTATTTGCTTCCACCATGACAACTATCCTGGTATTTATTCCCGTAGCCTTTGTAGCGCAGGAAGCGGGCCAACTCTACTCCGATGTGGCCATCGCGATATCCGCCGCGATCCTCGCCTCGATGCTGACTGCCATCTCGATTGTGCCCGCCGCCGCGGCGCGGCTGGATTTTGCCGGCGCAAGCAGAGCTGCCGGCAGTTCGACACCCTTGCCAGGACCAGGGTCCGACAGCATTCGGGACAAGACGCTCACCTTCGCGCGCAATGTCATCGCCACGCCGTCGCGCCGGTATGTATGTATTGGGATAACCGCACTGCTGAGCGTGGCGATTATCTGGCTGCTGACACCGGCGGCGGAATACCTGCCCGAGGGCGAGGAGCCCAAGGTTTTCGCCGCTATGAATGCCCCGCCGGGCTACAACCTCGAAGCCATGGAAAAGCTGGGCACTGAGATCGACACGTGGTTTCTGGCTCACGTGGATGCCGATCCCACAGATTTTGACAGCGGCAAAACCGACGTACCGCCCATTCGCTACCTCAACCTCTACCTGGACGCCACGCGGATTCGGATAATTTCGGAACCAGTGCGACCGGGAGATGTAGACGCACTAATGGATGCCCTCACCCGCAAATACAGGGAGTACCCGGGCATGCGCGCATTCGCGGCGCGTGGCTCGATAATCAGCAGCAACGATGGTGGAACCCGCAGCATCAACCTGGATATCGCCGGGCCCAACCTGGTCACTATTTATGATGTGGCGCTGGCCGCCTACCGGCGCGCTGAGGAGGTGTTTGACAACCCGCGCATCCAGAGTCAACCCAGCTCGCTCAGCCTGGCCCAGCCCATGGTCGAGGTGAGGCCGAGATGGGAACGCGCCGCCGAGCTGGGCATGACAGCCGAAAGTCTGGGCTTCACCGTGGCCGCGCTCACCGACGGCAGCTTTGTGGACGAATTCTTTCTGGAAGACGACAAAATCGACATCTATCTGTATAGCGATGTGGGCCAGAACGCCACCCTGGACACCCTGTCCCAGTTGCCGCTGTTCACGCCCACAGGGGAAGTACTTCCGCTGGGAGTAGTAGCCGACATCGAGGAGACCGTCAGCAGTAGCATGGTGCGGCGGGTAAACGGCAGGCGCACAGTAACACTCAATATAATACCGCCGCGCAGTATCCCACTGGAGACCGGTGTGGCACGGGTGCAAACAGAGGTTGTGGGCTACCTGCGCGACCAGGGCCAGATACCTGCGGATGTTAAAGTGGCGATCTCCGGTGCAGCAGACCAGCTGGACGCCACGCGAGAATCGCTATTGGGAAATTACCTGGTAGCACTGCTGATCATCTACCTGCTGATGGTTGCCATCTTCAACCACTGGGGGTATCCGCTGCTTATCATGACCTCCATACCCCTGGGCATAGCCGGTGGCATCGTCGGGCTATGGATTCTCAATGGTGTGGGAGGCCTACTACCCCTGATTGGGCTCAACGAAATTGTTCAGCCCTTCGACATGATCTCTATGCTGGGTTTCCTGATACTGATGGGAACAGTGGTTAACAACCCCATACTGATTGTGCACCGGGCGGTGCAGAATATGGACGAGCAGCGGATGACACCGCTGGATGCCGTGAATGAAGCTGTTGCTGCTCGCCTGCGCCCTATTGCCATGTCCACCATCACCACCTTGTGTGGCCTTGCGCCGCTGGTTTTGATTCCCGGCGCGGGTACCGAGCTGTATCGGGGTGTGGGCGCCATCGTGATGTTTGGGATAATCGGTGCTGCACTGGTCACGCTGACCATGCTGCCAGCTTTGACCGTGGTTGTACTCAGCCTGCGCAAACCGCCAACAGAACCCGCCTCGATCACGACGGCAACACCTTGATCGCAGGCTTTAAACATGCCTGTCATTAACGTGGGCTCAATGTTCCAGGGTTGCTCGCCTTGCCAGATCTGCCGGCAGGCGCTTCGCTGCCATAAAAAACAGCAGAATTGCCGGTGCACCCAGCATCCCTACGGTCAACATGGCGTAGCGCAGATTATCGGCCCCGAAATATCCCGCATAGAAATCGCTTAGCAGGCCGACGGTCAGGGGCCCCAGGCCGAGGCCTATCAGGTTTAACACCAGGAACAGAACCGCCGAGGTCAACGCCCGCATGGCGGGTGGAACCAGAGTGTGGGAAATCGCCAGGCAGGGTCCCAGGTAGGTATTGATCATGATCGTGGTCAGAAACATAAACCCGATAACCGCAACCGTGTTTTCCAGCAGCAGGTAGGGGAACCCCAGCGGCAACGCCAGGGTGCTTGCCATCGCGGGCAACCAAAGGTACCAGCGTTTGTCCTTCACCCCGATTCGATCTGCCAGAAAACCGCCGAGAAAAGTGCCTATCAGGCCACCGCCACCACCAAAAATGGCCAGCACGATACCCACCTCACCCACAGTAAAGCCGTGATTACGCATCAGGAAGGACGGCGCAAAGTTACCATTGCCATAGCCGACGAAGGCGGCCAAACCGCAACCTCCCGCCAGCAGCCAGAATGAGCCGAAAGACGACAGTACTGTGATAGTCTCACGCATGGTGGGCTTATAGGCGGCCTCTGCATCACTCTCCCAGCGACCGCGCTGTGGCTCCTTCACCGTCAGCACGAAAACAAGCGCAAACAGTACCCCGGGAATGCCCACCGCCATAAACGCCACTCGCCAGCCAAATGCCTGGCTGACCAGCCCGCCAATGACAAACCCCAGGAGAATGCCCAGGTGCACGCCCGTGGAATAGATGGCAAGGGCTGTGCCGCGCTTGTGTGGGGGGTAGTAGTCACTGATCATGGAATGTGCAGGCGGGCTGCCACCCGCCTCACCGATGCCCACCCCAATTCTCGCGAGGAGCAGCTGTGTGTAATTTTGCGCCAGCCCGGAAAGCGCAGTCATTCCACTCCACGCAGTGAGCGCCGCGGCAATAATATTGCGCCGGTTGCTGCGGTCCGCCCAATAGGCAATAGGTATTCCCGCAGTGATATATACCAGGGCAAAGGAAAAGCCACTTAACAGGCCCAATTGGGCGTCTGAGAGGCCCATTTCCAGCTTGATCGGTTCCTGCAGAATCACCAGGATCTGGCGGTCTACAAAGTTGAAGGCGTAGACCAGGGTCAACATAAACAGGCCGTAGCCAGTGACGCGTGCACTTAAATCGGCACCCTTTGGAGTGAGTTCGCTTGGCATGGTAGTTTCCTGCAGCGGAGGGTTTTTATTCTGGTGTAATGGCAGAGTAGCACAAGCGAGCACAGAGCCAACTCGCAGAGGTGAGGTGTCCAGGTTTATCGACCGCAGACTGCCTAATCATCGTCCTTGAGATATGAAACCCAGCTTCCAGCCCCCCTCTACCCGGAAATCACGAGAAAAATTACCTTTATTGTGAACCAGTCGACGTCCCTGCCCTCCAAGCATATTCAATAAACGCCCGGCAGCATCTATGCTTGAAGCAGGCTGAGGCTTTATACACACAGAAAGGCAGACAAGCATTTACCAGAGCGGGGTTGTCATGCAACAACAACATTCCAATGCTACGGGGGTTTACGGCAATGCCGAACCCGGCGCTTTTACAGCAGCAGGCACAGCTAGTGGCCAATCGGCTATTAACCCGGTGCTGCTTGCGAGACTTGATATGGGGCTATTCAAATGCCTGCGTAAACTGGGAACACCGAGACAGCGCATCTGTTCTGCCCTGTGCCTGAGTTACACCGAGTACGATGAGATTGTGGAGTTGCTTCACGCTACCCGGTAAGTTTCATCACCAGGCGCCGATAATCAGGCATCGTCGGCTAAACGTAAAAAAGCAGCGGACGACGAAGCCGTCCGCTGCTCTTGTTTGGTATGTGTTACAGCCTAGATAGGAACCACTTTATTTGCACATGGACCTTTTTGACCTTGGCCAACTTCAAATTCAACGGCCTGACCATCATTCAGTGTTGCGTATCCTCCTCCTGCTTGAATTTCTGAATGATGAACAAACAAATCTTTACCACCGTCTTCAGGCGTAATGAAACCGAAACCTTTATCGGCGTTGAACCATTTAACAGTACCTTTACTCATTTTCTTTACTCATAATAGTTGGTGAACAATGAAAATTATATTCGAATTCACCAGTTCGAATATAAAGCGGAAATTCTAAATAGTGACACCAGACACGCTAAGTTGCAGCGCGCAGTATCCAACAGCCTGTGGCCTGTTGTGCGGCAGATTCAGCATATGGGCGGGTTCTCCCGTGGGACTCCGGATACATGGAAATTGACCATATAGCGCAAAACGTACATATATACCATATTTGGCGGGTCAATGCCTAAGCCGATTAACACCGCTAATCAGCGATACAACACTAACCTAGTACCTGAGGATTGTGCTGCCATAAGCAGTAATTGAGGGCAGAGGCTAAACTGACCCAAAATAAGTATGGAATTAGCAGAGCGCCAGCAAGCGGACGCACGCGCCAGAAGGAAACGAGGGTAGCAACAATAAGGGCCCAAAGAAACAGGATGTCTACAAATGCCAGTGCACCGAGGTGCCAGGTAAAGAAGAGCCAGCTCCACAGGGCGTTGAAGACGAGCTGGCCCAGAAAAAACGACAGCGCGATACGATTGGCACGCAACCCTCCGTCGCGCCATACCAGCCATGCGGCAATAGCCATCAAGGCGTACAGCACGGTCCAAACTGGCCCGAAAAGCGAAGGCGGTGGTGCCCACGAAGGCTGGACTAGCTGGCCGTAGAATGACTTGGCCTGGATTGACGCCACGGCTCCCACAGCGGAAGCGGCAAAGCTTATAAATAGCCAACCCATAAGCCCCAGGATTTGTTTCTGCTTTGACTGTGACACCATATAAATTACCGTTTTTTACCCAATACCCGCTTCAGGCGTGGCACTTCTCAGTCCTTCCCTACAAGCTTTCGTTATATTGCCTGGATTGCCGGGCACAAAGTCAATTCTCACTTCGTAACCCATCGCCTCAGCATAATCTACGATTGTGGCGAGTTTTGGTGAAATAGATGAATTTACACTCTCCAGGCGAGAGATAAGGAAGATAAACACCAGTGAGTTGGCGGCTCAATTAATACACTATATGGAGAGCTTTACTCGGACTGTGATTTTGCCCAAAAAAACGGATACACACTTACGCTAACTGGCTTGCGGACCTGTTTCACAGATCCAAATTCCTGGTTAAAACATCTGCGGATGTAATGATTCGTTTCGTCCGATAGAGCTCAGGATGCTTTTCGTCATCCGCGTACCCTACGGGTTCTCCAGCACCGGTGTTTACGAACCAGGAATTTTCCTGCGTACGATCACCCAGTAGCTTCTTAAATTCTGTAGGTTTAATACCCAGTGCTTTAGCTGCTGCATTGTAGGTACAGCGAGTCTTAACCTCGTTCAGGTAGTTTCGTATGATATTAATTTTATCCAGCATTAAAAAGTAGTTCCTAGAAAGTTAACGCCTGAATTCAGCTGCATTTGAGGCGATGCGCATTTTTGCGCTAGAAAAAATTGGTAACGGGCCACTGTCCGCTGCAACAATTTATTATCAACGACCCGATGGCCGGGATCATTCTTACAGACATCTGTCATCGACTCAATTTCTCTGAATTCCCTGACAATGCTCACATTTTACACTATAAACTCACCATTTACGGTCTAAGTCCGCCGCATAAAGGCGAATTGCCCTCTCATACTCGACTATTTCCGGCCATTGTGCAGTGTCTGCCAACAGCGTGAGCAAGATCTCCATGCCTTGTTTGTACTGGCCCTGGTTATACAAACACATTGCCTAGAAGGGTAAAACGGTTTTTGAATCCGGATATTTGACGTCCAATCCATCGAAGCATCTGAATGCTTCGTCATAGCGACCCAGGCTGCGAAGCGCGCCAGCACGCCCAAACAGCGCGTCAAACTGATCTGGTTCTAACAACTGACCTGTCAGTGATAATTCACCGTGGGAAACTACCTCAAGTTCCAGCCCTTCGTTATCGTAAGACCAGGCCATATGCAAATGCGTTACTGACGACACTTCCGGGTCATCCAGGACCTGACGTAATAAAGCGCGAGACTTGGAGAACTGGCCTGCGCGCCGCTGCTCGATGGCTTCACTAATTACTGGATTCATGATCTTACTCGCTCAGCCGGCAGAGGCCGCTGGGGGGAGGAGGCGACATCCTGGGCGGCTACAGGAAGCGAATAAACAGAACTCTTTTTTCTATTCAAAACAATATCTTACGAAGTCTTCTTGTGTATTCGGGAAGCCAGCTCGCCCCGCAAGCTCCCAAGGACGTTCACAACGCTCCGAGCGTGCGCACCACGAATACCCCGCCGAACCAATACACCCATATTGATCTTTGTCCAAACCTACAGCATTCGCTCTTTCGAGTTTTTCAGCGTCCGGCGAGACACAACCCGCTAGCTGGAAGAACACAACGAAAATCACCCAATACGTCTTCTTCATTAAAGGACCTCTAACTGGTTGACCGACTGGATAGCGTATTTAGAAAATATTACTGATTGTATACGTCATTCTCGCGGCCCTACGGGCATGTGGTGCACCCTTTGCACCAATGCTTCCGTAGTAACAGCGGTGTGTTGGACGTCAACTGCCTCGGCCGCGCTGGAAGTGTTTACGAAACACGGCTTCGCAAAATCGTCGATGTCTGATATTGTCGCTGCTTCCTCTGTATCGAGAATATCGCTGTACAAGCGTTTTCCGACGAAGGAATACGCAAATGGGCTGCTGGAGAGCGCGGCGATATCTGACAACGCAAAAAGCGATGTCGAGTTTTTGGTCAGAATCTATATTGATGGGCTTCGTTCAAGGGTCGAAAAGCACTCTGCATAGGAACGACAGCAATTTTCAGTATATTGTGGAATGGCTTAACACTGGGCTAACCGGCAGCGTTGGCGAGGCGCTGGAACGGCCTCCTGTGGAAGACGCGCGAAACACACAAAACGAGCGTGGTAATATTTTCCAGGTGCAGTGTTTAGTTACACAAAATTTTTGAATATCTTTTCAGAAAGATCGAGGAGCTTCTCCTGCTGATTCTCGCTCAAATGCTCCAATAGGTTATTAGCGCAATGTTCAAAACTCACGCTAGCCTCCTTATACAGTCCTTGTCCGGTCACTGAAAGTTTGACCAGACTCTGCCGCGCATCCCGCGGGTTTGCCTCTTTTTCTACTATCCCGATCTTTTCCATTGGTGCGATAAGTCGTGTAACTCCAGAAGCACTTATACCAACATGTTCTGCCAACTCGATTCTGCGCATGGTTTTCAAAGGAGAGCTATCGAGATGATGCATAATCATATACTCAGTAAAGCTTATGCCATGAGGGCCCAGCTGATTCTCCACCCTCTTGGATAATTTGGAGGCCAGCAGTGCATTTTGAATTACAAAAGCAGTACTCACTGAATTTTTCGACATTACTATTGCTCGACATATACTTGATTAGTCAACTATATATCAAGCTTTAGAAAACTACAATACTAAAAGTAAGCACTCTGAGTTGCGAAATCGCAGTGTACTGGAGCCGAAGGCTGAAAATTTGGAGGCATTATTATGCGCCCTTTTTGTACATGCGTTCAAATCCTGCCTCGCAACTACTCATTCTCATCGCGAACCAATACGGATAGCTGGCCCGCCGAACCAATCGCAACACTAAATATGATGGGCCGACAACACACCTGGCAGTCTTCAATATACTCCTGGCCGGCGTCTTCAATATCGATTAGCACCTCAATAGATTCACCACAATACGGGCAACTCACGTTTTCCTGATCCAGTAAGCCCATGCTCTTATAATCCACGGCGATTTTTCGGGACACCATGCTCACCGGAAAGGCGCGAGCAGCGGAATGGGGTGTAGGGATTTTTGATGTGATGGTTATGCATTTGCTCAGTTTACCTGACAGTTTTACGTAAACCTGGCGATTTATCGTATTGTGGCAGTCCATCAATTATCTCGTACCCCGGTGATTTTGAAGCAACAAAGAAATGGCCTTCGACTGAATTGGATGGGGGCATCGCGCTTGATTGCCTTGTATGGTTGTTACGCTGCCATCTTGGTCCGCTTTGTGCCATGAGGATTGGCCGTAGCCTCGCATCGACTCTGAGCAAGACTGCAGTGGGTTGACAGACTCGTTTTTGCCTTGCCGATGTCAAATAGATACTTAGCTCGCTTCAACGATATTGCCCCAGACAGAGAGGTGTTTGTAGGGAAACGGGAAGCTACCAAATGTTATCTTGGAAAAACCTGCTCGCCGAAAATATTCTGTTAATTCGGCCTGATTGTAATAATTAGCCCTCCACCAATTACCTATGAGGAACCTCATTAGCCAGTTTTTCCGACTGATGAACAGCACAATTCTACCCGTGTCGCCCAGGCGCGACCTGAGACCGGACAGCGCATCGACGAGACGTTCACTTGGCAGGTACTCCATCATGGCTGCGGAGATAATCAGATCAAAGCCTTTCCAATCCTCGGGAAGCGCTTCCAAATGTAGTACATCAGCCTGCTCTACTTTGATTCCCTCGATTGCATCCGTTCGGAGTTTTTCTCGAAATATGGCCAACATCTTCGGAGTGATGTCAAAGCAATTTATTATTCCAGGCTGGAGCTGACGGTTATGCATCGCTTTCCGCAGTGCCAGGGTCGCAATGCCGGTTCCACAGCCGGCATCAAGGACATGAAGTCCTGATTTAAGATGGATTGACTGTTGGAAATAGGAGCGAATGCCTTGTGGATAGGCTACAGCATTTACAAAACGCAAATAGCGTTTACTTCTTGCGGTATATAGTTGGATGGCATCTGCTGTTGCAACCATGATTTATTCCGGTAAGTATTTTGAGATTATCTCAAGAATAGACCAAACTAGCCTGATTGGGTGTGTATCCGAATGTCGCAAAAGAGATCGAAGCGGTAGTCGCCTTTGACTGAATCCAGGACGAACGGCGTATGAGCTAACGACCCTTTCGCGTCGAAAGCAGACTCTCGCGTGCACCATAACGAATTGAGAGATGGGGTATCGCGTCTTTTTTGCGGTGTCCCTATCCTCGAGTTGTTAAGTGCGGCCCACAGGGGCGATTTCTGACGGTACATATAGATAGAATCGCTCATCATCGTTGAGAGCGCAAACTGGATAGATTGAAACTGCGTAAGTAGTGGATTATGCAATGGTGGGGATAAATGTCTTCAATAATTTCAAAGACGATTTTTCTGGGTGGCATGTAACCGCGAAGTATTAAGACCGGTCTATATAACACCGAGGCTATGTTTGTAGAATATATGTGCCGCCTGATCTCAGAAAAACCTCCCACAAACAATCATTTACCCTAACTTACCTTGGGCCACCCTGAAACAATAGTCCGCCAGCCTCCAATAATCGATCACATTTCCTCTCTTTTCACGGCACCAGTATCATTCTATTTTTTCTTCTTAATCAAAAAACTGGAGGCATACACCAGAGGGAGCCGTCTCAGGGGTCCTCTGAAAAAGGGTCGCCTGGGGCGGCCTACTGGCGCCTAAACTCACTGGGTGTAATGCCATTCCACGATTTGAACGCCGCCGAAAATGAGGAGGGGTCGCCATAACCTAGCAGCAGGGCGATTTCAATAATGCTCAGGCTTTTGTCCTCCAGGTACTTTGCCGCAAGGTCCGACTTTACGCGCTGCAGCAATTGCTGGAAATTGTTGTCGCGGTCTTTCAGGCGACGCTGCAGTGTTCTGCGTGACACATTCAAATCGCTGGCAACGCTATCGATAGAGCAGCTGCCCGCGGGAAGCTGCCGCCTTATCGCGGTATGCAGGTTGAGAGAAAACGGGTCGGCAGCTGATGCATCATTGCTAAAGTAGGCAGAGAACTCCTCCACAGCAGCATCATGAAACCGCGTACTCACATGTAGCTGCGGGTTGTCCAGCAGCTGCCAGTCATAATACAGGGCACTAACGGGTTGATCGAAATACAGGGGAGCGCGAAAGGTGTGCTGTAATACTGTCAAGTCGTTCGGCCTGGGGTAGGTGAAATCTACCCGTTCCGGTCTTACCGGTAACAGGCAGTAGCCGTCCATTTCCAGGGCCGTGGCTGACAACAGGCCATCCGTTACAATGCAGCGAACCGGGTCGGGCGCTCTTTCCGGATGCCACTCCAGCGCAAAATGTTCACGGTGCCGGGCAATTTTTATGGAGCCTACATCTCCCAGCAAGCTGGAGACACTGGGTAGCATATTGAGCCAGTCACGCAGTGTCTGGCTTGCGGACGCCAGATAAAGAAACAGGTGGGCGCTCTCCATATAGGACACCCTACCGCTCAGTAGTCCAAAATCCGGGTTGCGGGTATGCGCCAGAAACTGCTCATGCAGGCGATAATACGTTGCCACGGGCAGCAGGGCATCGGGTACCGTCAGCAGCGTTATATCAAGTTCGACGCTCCGCGCGATCCGCTCGGGGCTTGCCCCCAACGCTGCCGCCAGGTCCATGAAGCCCTTCAGCGCCCTGGCGTATACCACCCCTCCGCCATTTGTTATTTCCGCACTCTGCGCCCCCACTCTGGAAAGCTCCCATATCTCCGCTACAGCAGTAGCCTAGCATGGTGCCTCTAACTGCGCCCGTGGTCGCTCCGGGTTCTATATACCTCGGGATGTCACGCGAGGGTACTCACAGCACAAAAATCGGTCCCCCTCAGGTGGCGCCTTCGCCGTAGTGGTTGGCGTCATTTCCCGTGTGCCTTGCAGCTCTACTCAGTATGATTGCCTGTCTCAAATGGAACAGGCAGGAACTGACAGATGACTGACATGGTTTTGCGAATCGGCGGCGCCAGCGGCTTCTGGGGCGACGCGGCCCGGGCCACGCCGCAATTGCTCAACGCTCAGGAGCTGGACTACATCGTCTATGACTATCTGGCGGAGATCACCATGTCGATCATGGCTCGCGCCCGCTCCCGCGATGAGAGCAAGGGCTATGCCCTGGATTTCGTGGACGCTGCAATGAAACCTAACCTGGCAACCATTGCTGAGCGCGGCATCAAGGTGGTATCCAACGCCGGCGGAGTCAATCCCCAGGCCTGCGCCGAGGCATTGCGCGCAGTAATAGCTGAGCAAGGATTGGCGCTGACCGTAGCCTGTATTGTAGGCGATGACCTTTTGGCAAATGCGCAGGAACTGCAGGCCGCCGATATCAGCGAAATGTTTTCCGGCGAGGCATTCCCCGCCGCAAACAAGCTGCAAAGCATCAACGCCTATCTCGGCGCCTTTCCCATCGCCAGTGCCCTCCACAGCGGCGCAGACATCGTAGTAACCGGCCGCTGTGTGGATAGCGCCGTCACCCTGGGTGCCTGCATCCACGCCTTTGGCTGGGGCAGGGACGACCTGAACCAACTGGCCATGGGTTCACTGGCGGGCCATATCCTTGAGTGTGGCCCCCAGGCCACCGGCGGCAACTTCACCGATTGGGAACAGGTGCAGGACATGGCAAATATAGGCTATCCCATCGCCGAAATATCAGCGGATGGCAACTTCATCTGCACCAAGCCCGAGGGCACCGGCGGCCTGGTAAACGTGGGTACTGTCGCCGAACAGATGCTGTACGAGATTGGCGACCCCCAGGCCTACATGCTGCCAGATGTGGTCTGTGATTTTTCCACCGCCACCCTTGAACAGGTGGGTGACAACCGGGTGAAGGTCGCTGGTGCCACCGGCCGCCCCGCCCCCGACACCTACAAGGTCAGCGCAACTTATGCCGACCAGTTTCGCGGTGGCACCTATATGACTTTCTATGGCATCGATGCCGACAGAAAGGCCAGGGCATTGGGAGAGGCAGTATTCGAGGCCGCGCGCAACGTATTCAAGGCCCAGGGCCTGGCCGACTTCAGCGAAACCAGCATCGAGCTGATTGGTGCCGAGAGCCAGTTTGGCAAGTTCGCAGAAATCAAAAGCAGCCGGGAAGTCGCCATGAAGCTGGCCGCCAAACACCCGGACGCCATAGGCATAGGCATTCTATTGAAGGAAGCGGTGGGCCTTGGGCTTGCCACCCCGCCGGGCCTGTCCGGCTTTGCCGGGGGCCGGCCCAAGCCCTCCCCGGTGGTGCGTCTGTTTTCCTTTACCATTCCCAAGAACAAGGTCGCGGTTCGCATTCTCATAAATGCCAACGAGTTGGTCTGTAATGAAGCCTATGGCGAGGCCTTCGATGTCGCTGCCATTCCCCGCGTTCCGGCCCCGGTAGTAGCAAAGGAGGGAGACACAGTGGAGGTTCCACTGGTGGCGCTGGCGTGGGGCCGCAGCGGCGACAAGGGGAATAAGGCGAATGTCGGAATTATCGCGCGCAAAGCCGAGTACCTGCCCTACATATACAGCGCGCTTACCGAGGCCGTGGTCAGCGAACGATTCGCCCACTTCCTGGCCGACAGTAATGTTGAGCGCTTCCTCCTGCCCGGGTCCAACGCTATCAACTTCCTGCTGCACAATGTGCTGGGAGGCGGCGGTGTGGCAAGCCTGCGCAACGACGCCCAGGGCAAGGGCTATGCCCAGTTGTTGCTCTGCTGCACGGTACCGATTCCGGCGGCGATGGCGGAGGGTCTGGTATGACCGTTTTCAATTCGAAGGTGAATCCCAATTCCGAGGTTTTCCACAAAAACCGCGCGGAAATGCTCGCTCATATTGAGCACCTGCAAGCACTGAATGCTCGCGGGGCGATGATTTCGGAAAAGCGCAAGCCGCGCTTTGAGGCGCGCAACCAGCTGACACCCCGGGAGCGCCTGGCGCGTCTGCTGGACCCGGGCATGCCCTTTTTGGCTGTGGGTAATATTGCCGGTTACCTGCTGGACAACAGCGACCCGGAAAAATCCATACCCGGCGGCACAGTGATTGCCGGCATCGGCTTTATCAGCGGCGTACGCTGCATGGTGGTAGTAGATGACAGTGGCATTCAGGCGGGTTCCCTCACTACCTCCGGCGCCTACCGCATTCTCCGCGCAGAGGAAATAGCCCTGGAGCAGAAGCTGCCCTTTGTGCACCTGGTGGAAAGTGCTGGCGGCGACCTGCTGAACTACACGGTGGAAGGCTTTTCCAACGGTGGCGCTCTTTTTGGCAACCTGGCAAAACTGAGCAAAGCGGGTATACCGGTAATATCGATACTGCATGGCTCCTCCACTGCCGGGGGAGCCTACATGCCCGGTCTCAGCGACTATGTAATCGGGGTAAAAAGTAATGGCCGCGCGTTTCTAGCGGGCCCGCCCCTGCTCAAGGCAGCCACCGGCGAAATCGCCACAGAGGAAGAACTGGGCGGCGCGGAAATGCACGCGTCTGTTTCCGGGCTGGTCGAATATCTTGCAGAAAACGATGGTCAGGCGGTGCAGATGTGTCGCGAATTATTGCACAGACTGCAATGGAACAAGGATTGCGCCACACCCACGCGGCGCTCCTATCGCGAACCTCTCTACGATACCGATGAACTGGCCGGCATTATTCCCTGCGACTACCGCAATCCCTACGATATGCGCGAACTGGTGGCCAGAATTGTAGACGGCTCAGACTTCATGGAGTTCAAGCCGCGCTACGGCGCCGCCACCGTGTGTATTCAGGCCGACATCTTCGGTTTGCCCTGCGGCATTATCGGCAACAACGGCCCGATTGACCCACAGGGTGCAACAAAAGCCGCGCAATTTTTGCAGTTGTGCGACCAGGCCAATATACCGATGCTGTTCCTGCAAAATACCACCGGTTACATCGTGGGCACGAAGTCTGAGCACGCGGGCATGATCAAGCACGGCTCGAAAATGATCCAGGCCGTACGCAACCTTGAGGTTCCGCGCATCACCTTCATGACAGGTGCCAGCTTCGGGGCTGGCAACTACGGCATGTGTGGCCGCGCCTACCAGCCGGATTTTCTCTACACCTTCCCCAATGCTCGCACCGGCGTAATGGGCGGCGAACAGGCGGCAAAGACCATGTCCATGGTCGCCAGGGGTAAGGCGGCCGCTACCGGCCAGGCCACCGATGAAAATGCCCTGGCAAAACAGGAAGCCTACCTGGCTAACATTTTCGACAGCCAGTCCGACGCTTTTTATACCTCGGGCCGCCTGATGGACGACGGCATGATTGATCCCCGCGAGGCTCGCAAAACATTGGGCTTTCTGCTGGAAACCGTGTGGGAAACCCGCCACCGCATTGTGCGCCCCAACAGCTTCGGCATAGCGAGGATGTAATGGAGATACAACCATGACAACACTTCCCGAAACATCGTTCCTCATACTGGAGCCGCAAGGCAGCGTACTGAGTATCTGGCTGAACCGGCCAGAAGCAAAGAACGCGCTCTCGGCAGAAATGGTCGATGAACTGGCCGCCGTACTGGATGCAATACGCGATGACCGCAACGTGCGAACCCTCATCTTACGTGGCAAGGGCGGCTTTTTTTGCGCCGGTGGCGATATCAAGGGTTTCAAATCCGGGATGCAAGGTGGCGCGCCCTCGGAAGAAGACGTAGCCCGGGGTAACCGCAGCTTCGGTGACCTGATGATCAAACTGAACGAACAGCCGCAGGTGGTCATTATCCTGGTTGAAGGCGCAGCAATTGGCGGCGGCCTGGGGCTGGCTTGTGTGGGCGATGTAACCATTGTCACCCGCGACACCCGCTTCCGCCTCAGTGAAACCAGCCTGGGCATACCACCTGCGCAAATTGCTCCCTTTGTCACTGAACGCGTTGGCCTAACCCAGGCCCGGCGGCTCATGTTGACCGGCGCCCGGTTCAAGGGCCAGGAGGCCGTGCAGTATGGCATCGGTCACATTCTCGCCGAGGACACGGCCGACATGGAGGCCAAGTGTGCCGGGGTACTGCAACAGATAGCGCTGTGCGCGCCGGGTGCGAACGCGGTGACCAAGAGTATTGTCTTTGAAACCACACGCCGGCCACGGGCTGAAGCGCTGGATTTTGCCTCCCGTGGGTTTGCCTCCTGCATGTTAAGCGATGAAGGCCGAGAGGGCGTGGCTGCCTTTGTAGAGAAACGCAAACCCAGCTGGGCTGCAGAATGAGCACTTTACACAGGACACCGAACTAAATGACACGATTTACCAGCATACTGGTGGCGAATCGCGGCGAGATCGCCTGCCGCGTCATACGCACAGCCAAGGCCCAGGGTTATCGCACCGTCGCGGTGTATTCCGAGGCCGACGCGAACGCACCACATGTGCAGATGGCAGACGAGGCTATCTGTATCGGGCCCGGCCCGGTCAACGAATCCTACCTGGTGCAGGACAATATCCTGCAGGCAGCCAAAGCCAGTGGCGCCGGTGCTATTCACCCCGGCTACGGCTTTCTCAGTGAAAACGCCGGCTTTGCCCGGGCCTGTGAAGAGGCCGGCCTGAGCTTTATCGGCCCCAGCCCCGAGGCGATCCACCAGATGGGCAATAAGGCCGAAGCCAAACGGCTTATGATTGCCGCCGGCGTACCCTGCGTGCCGGGTTATGAGGGTGAAGACCAAAGTGATGAGGTGTTGCTGACGGAAGGTGCCCGCATCGGGCCACCGCTGATGGTCAAAGCCTCAGCCGGTGGTGGCGGCCGCGGCATGCGCCTGGTACTCGACATCAAGGAACTGGCCAACGCCATCAAGCTGGCACGAGCGGAGGCTGAGTCGGCCTTTGGTTCCGGCGAGCTGATCCTGGAAAAAGCCATCATCCGGCCGCGGCATGTGGAATTGCAGGTGTTCGCAGACAGCCACGGCAACACCGTACACCTGGGCGAGCGCGACTGCTCGGTGCAACGCCGCCACCAGAAAGTGGTAGAGGAAGCGCCCTGCCCGGTGATGACGGAAAGCCTGCGGGCCGAAATGGGTGCTGCCGCCGTAGCGGCGGCGAAGAGCATAGCTTACCGCGGCGCGGGCACCGTGGAATTCCTGCTGAATGAGAACGGCAAATTCTACTTTCTGGAGATGAATACGCGCCTGCAAGTGGAACACCCGGTCACAGAGTTGATAACCGGCAGGGACCTGGTGGCACTGCAACTACAGGTTGCCCAGGGGGAACCCCTCGGCTTCAGCCAGGAAGATGTCACCCTGGAAGGCCACGCCATTGAGGTACGGCTGTATACCGAGGATCCCGCCCAGGATTTTCTGCCCACCTCCGGCCCGGTAGATCTGTGGTCGCCCCCTGCAGGTGTCGGTGTTCGCGTGGACAGTGGCATTGCTAGCGGCCAGGACATTTCTCCCTTTTACGATCCCATGGTGGCCAAGATTATCGCCAGCGGGCCCAGCAGGGAGATCGCCCGGCTGCGCCTGATTGAGGCGCTGCAGGAAACCGTGCTATTCGGCCCCCGCCACAACCGGGATTTTCTGCTCGCCTGCCTGCAGAAGGAGTGCTTTGCCAAGGGCGAAGCGACCACGGCGTTTATCGCCGAGCAGTTTGCCGAGGGCGAGATCGCCAGCCCTGCGCCAGGCTTCGTTGATAGTGCAGTGGCCGCAGTGATTGAACTGAGCCTGGATCACCAGGCGGTTTATAACAGCAGCGTGCTGGTGGCTGAGCAACTACGGGACTGGTCCAATGCCAGCCCGCTTATTTCCCGCAAGCGCTACCAACACGGCGAGGTACTCCACGATCTGGCGGTAACGCCCCTGGACAGTGGCCGCTATCAGGTCTTTGATGCCAGCAAATCCTGTATTGTCGATCTGCTGTCGGTTGCGGGCAGCACGGCGCATATCAGGATTGACGGGGTGCAGCACAGCGCGCGCTTTCACACCCCGGAGCCGGGTAAACTGTACCTGTCCATCGACGGCCGGGCCGCGGTGTATCGCGACCTGATTCGCCTGGATGGCGCCCAGCAACAGACGAGTGGCGGCGGCAGGGTGAGCGCACCCATGCACGGCCTGCTACTGGAAGTGCGCGCCGCCCCGGGTGACACGGTAACTGCAGGCCAGACACTGGCGATACTGGAGGCCATGAAGATGCACTACGAGATAGTGGCGGAAGCCTCTGGCACCGTGCTCGAAGTAATGGCGAAAGCCGGTTTGCAGGTAGCGGCAGACGACGTGCTGATGGAGATCGAGGTCAGCGAACAGGAGTAAGCCTGCAGCGATAAAGCGCTGGCAAGTGAAACGCCGTGACCGGCATCGGCGAGCACCCGGATCGTAACGGCGCTATAATTCAGCTGGCCGGGCACAATACCAAACATAGTTTTGTCACCACCCTGCAAATCAATAGCCAATAAGGCGGGGGATCTTCCATACTACTGAGCTGTAGTAGAGTCTAAATCGCTGGTCGGGATGGGGTATGCTGGAACTTTCCAGTCAGTGCTTCGCCCGGCTCTGTCGCCGATCCAAATTGGAGCCGCACGCCAATGAAATTCAGTCGTGCCATAAACCGACTGGCAGTGGACACCTCCACGGTGTGGGGCGTGCACGACAAAGCACTCACGCGGAAGGCGGCGGGCGAAGACATTATTCTTTTTTCGATCGGCGATCCAGACCTGCCCACCCTGGACATCACTGTCGATCACGCCGTTGCCAGCCTCAAGGCCGGGCGCACTCACTACTCCCCCGGTGCAGGTGAAATTCCCCTGCGACAGGCCGTGGCCGACATCGAAACCAAATCCAGTGGCAGCACCACCAGCATAGACCAGATCGTGATTCACCCCGGCGGCACCAATGCCATATTCACCACGCTGTCCTGCTTCCTCAACGAGGGGGACGAGATCGTCATTCCCTCGCCCATGTATGTCGGCTACCAGGGGCTGCTGGCGGCAATAGGCGCCAGCGTTATCCACGTGCCGCTGAATGCGGATGACAATTTCTCGCTGGACGTGGCAGTGGTGCAAAAGGCCTTTACCGCCGCCACCCGGGTGCTGTTCCTGAATACCCCGGGCAACCCCGGCGGCAATATCATCGATGAAGAACAATTGCGCGAGCTCGCCGCGTACTGCCTCGAACGCGGTGTCTGGATTGTGTGCGACGAGGTCTATTCAATGATCACTTTTGGCACCAAACACGTGTCACTGCTGAAGGCAGCCCAGTCCCTTGAGAACGTGGTGGTCGTCGATGCCCTGTCAAAATCCCACTCCATGACCGGTTGGCGCATGGGCTGGACGGTTTCTTCAGAAGACACCGCCCGGCGAATACTCGACTTTGCCTCCGGCACCATATTCGGGTGCTGTCAGTTCGTGCAGGACGCAGCCGCATTCGCCCTGCAGAATGACGAGGAGTATATGCGGGCCATTGCCGATGAGTACCGGGTTCGCCGCGACTACGCGCTAGAGCGCATACAGCGGATCGCGGGGCTGCGCGCGAACAAGCCAAAGGCCGGCATGTTTATTATGCTCGATGTGTCCCAGCTCGCGGATGACGGCCTGGTATTTGCAGAGGGCCTGCTGCAACACAGCGGGGTTTCAGTATTACCCGGCATTGCCTTTGGCGAGACCAGCCGCCGGTTTGTGCGCCTGTCATTGACGCATCCGGTGCACATCATGAGCAAGGCCTTTGATCGAATAGAACGCTACACAGTGTCATTGCAACAGGTGCCATCATGAAGACCTGTGGCGAAGTGCTTGCCAGCTTACTGCAGTCTTATGGTGTCGACACCGTGTTCGGTATTCCCGGTGTGCACACGGTAGAGCTTTACCGCGGCCTCCCGGCCACCAGCATTCGCCATATCACACCGCGCCACGAGCAGGGCGCAGGCTTTATGGCCGACGGCTATGCCCGGGCCAGCGGCAGGCCCGGGGTTTGTCTTATTATCTCCGGCCCGGGCATGACCAACATCGCCACCGCGATGGGCCAGGCCCTCGCCGACTCCATTCCCATGTTGGTAATCTCCTCCGTCAATCGCAGCTATCAACTCGGGCTGGGCGAAGGGCGTCTGCACGAGATGCCACACCAGAGCGGCACCATTGCCGGTGTGTCCGTTTTCAGTCACACCCTGCTGCGTGCGGACGAACTGCCGCAGGTGCTGGCCCGGGCGTTTACCGTGTTCGCCAGCGAACGGCCCGGGCCGGTTCACCTAGAAATTCCGCTCGATGTCATCACCGCTGCTGCCGACCACCTGGACACAACACCCTTCGCCCTACCCGAACCCCCAGGGCCCGCTCCGGCAGGTATAGCGAGGGCAGCCGAAGCGCTGGCGCAGTCACAACGCCCGCTTATCGCCGTTGGTGGCGGCTGCGTGAACGCCGCAAGTGAGCTAATCGCCCTTGCCGAGGCACTGGACGCACCGGTAGTTAACACCGTCAATGCGAAGGGCGTTATACCTTATAGTCATCCCCTGGCAGTAGGAGGTTCTGGCTCCTGCGAGGAAATACGCCGGGAATTTCAACAGGCGGATGTGGTGCTGGCAGTCGGCACTGAATTCAGTGAAACCGATTACGACTTTTTCTTTTCCGGCCCCGTGACTATCGGCGGCACATTGCTGCGGGTTGATATCGACCCGCGCCAACTAAGCCGCAACATCAGGGCAGACATTGCCATACAAAGCGACGCGAAACTGGCGCTGCAAGCGATCAACACCACACTGGGTTCAGCACATCACAAGCCCAAAGGCGGGGCACAACGCGCCTCCGCCCTGCGCGCAGCCCTGACCGGCGCTCGCGACAAGCGTTATGAAGCGTTTTTCACCACCCTGCGGGAAGCTTTGCCGGACGTCATTATCGCCGGGGATTCAACACAGCCGACGTATTACGCGTGGCTGCACTATGAAACGGAGCAGGCGCGCCGCTATTTTCATTCCGCCAGCGGCTTTGGCACACTGGGCCACGCCATACCCGCCGCGATCGGCGCCAAACTGGCGCAGCCTCATCTCCCCGTGATCGGGCTGATAGGCGACGGTGCCTCCCAGTTTACGATTGGCGAGCTCGCCAGCGCAGTTGAGGTTGGCCTCCCGGTGATATTCATTATCTGGAACAACAGCGGTTACGGTGAAATCAAACGGTTTATGGAAGACGGAGGCATCGCCCGTATCGGGGTGGACATTTTCACACCGGACTTCATTGGCCTGGGGCGCGCCTTCGGTTGTGAAGCTGTCGCTGTAAAAAACCTGGCCGAGCTCAGCGCGGAGTTGCTTGCCGCGAACGGGCGGCAGCTTCCAACCCTGATTGAAGTTACCCAAAGCGATTTTGTAGATGGCTACCCGATGCCCTGACAAGCAACAACGGGGCCGGGCCCTGCCCTATAGGAGGCCCTACGTCTCGCGACAAAACTGGGCGATATGGGCGGCGGTGTCCCGACTGATCTCTGGGCATGCACTGGCAAAAACCTCTATACCGTGAGTGGTACCCATCACCTGCCGACACCGCGCCGAAACACCGGCACGCAGCAGGCTACGGTAAAATTCAACACCCTCATCGCGCAGCGGATCACATTCATTAACACTTATCACAGTGGGCACCAGGCCTTTGAGTTCATCCTCGGTAGCAAAGCTGGGCCATGCCAAAGGGTTGCCCTCCTCGAATGCCTCAATGCCGTAGGCCATGGCGCCGCGATTGTTGTGCAGGTCCAGCATAATGCCGTTGTTTTCGATCGATGAGGGAAACCTCTCCTGGGGCCAGGCACCTGCGATATAGGGGCACATGGCGTAGAGGCCACGTATAAGGCCCAGATCACCGTCCTGCTTAAGCTTCAGGCCGGTTGCCAGAGTCAGGTTTCCTCCCCCGCTCTCCCCCGCCACGATGATATGGGCCGGATCGATGTTCAGGTCAGCAGCCTGACTGACCAACCATTTGAGGCCGGACACACAATCACTCAATCCCGCAGGGAAAGGAGCCACTTCCGGTGTCGATGACGGCGTCAGGCAATTGCGAAAATCCACCATCGCAACCGCGACCCCCTGGGCGGCGATAATCTTGCCCCAGGCCCGGTACATGCCCAAAAAACAGCTCATCGATTGCATGCCACCACCGTGGATGTAGTACACGCACGGGAGAACTTCTGCCGACTCGGGCCGAATGAACTGAACCTTGATGCTGTTGTTGTCGGGGCTGGAAGTAAACTCGTGGGTGGTGATCGCCAGGCCGGCAGACGGCGCCACCTGCTCTGAATCAATACTGTCAAACATGGCCTCTACCAATGTTCGCTGGGCGACGGCCTGGGGGGCATTCGCCTCATCCAGGGCCTGTTGTCGCGATTCGACATCGGCAATTGCCACCGCTGGCATCATACCGAGAATTGCCTTGATTCGAGGATCTATACGGGGGTCGCTGTTGATTTTGTTCATGTGAAGCTCCGCTGACAAGATTGCGCTATCTTAAAGGGCCTAGCGCCAATGGGCCATGCCCTGGGTGACAAGAGATGGGCGGAAGCAAGATCTTGAATTGGCCTCGAGCTGGAAGATACCAGCAATGATAATATGGCAAGGCAGCTTGAGGTTGTACAGCAATGGAAGCGATGACCGCATACCAACATAATCACCGCTTAGGATCTTGCACAAACCCATAAGCGGATAGACGGAGAGCAAAGTGGCCCTTTCAGACCTGCGAGATACCCTGGCCCTGGAACGAACGCGCCTGGCAAACGAACGCACCCTTCTTGCCTACGTTCGCACAGCGCTGTCCCTGCTCGCCGGGGGCGCTGTGCTATTCCAATTCTTTTCCACTCACCCCCCCTACGTGATTGTCGCCTGGCTGCTGATGGCCAGTGGAGGCGCTGTATTGTTGCTGGGCCTGTTGCGATTTTTGCGCGTAAGGGCACACCTGAACGCGGGCACCAGAGAACGCTGAATAAGGAAAATACATGCACGACATTCCGCAGGGATTTGAAACGATTTTCAGAACCAGCCCCTACCTTGATTTGATCGGGCCGATCTATAACAAGAAAACAGAGCAGGGCCTGATTATAGGCTTGCGGGTCGACGAGAAGCACTGCAACGCTCGGAACTCAATGCACGGCGGTGTGTTCAGCACTCTCGCCGACATCGCTCTTGGCTACAACGCCAGTTTTTTCAGCGGGGAACCGACACCGATGGTAACGGCCAGTCTTAGCATCGACTATGCCGGATCTGCACAGCTCGGGGATTGGGTAGAGATAACGACAGATGTGCAGAAGGTTGGCAAAAGTATGGCTTTTGCCAACTGCTATTTCACCGTCGGCGACAAACGTATCGTCAGGGCCAGTGGTGTATTTGGCGTTATGAAAACCTGACGCTTTCCCAGCGAAGCAATCAGTTCAGCAAAAGGCTCGCCAGGCGTTTGCGGTGGTGCTGGGCGTCGCCGTATTGTTGCTGGCTCCACTGGGCTCGGCGAATGTATAGCTGGGCATCGCACTCGTAGGTGAAACCCATGCCGCCGTGAAATTGCACGGCGCGATCACCGGCATAAAGCAGCGTTTCTGTGGCGTGAGCCTTGGCCATACGGCAGGCAATTTCAGCATCCGCATCCAGGGCTCCCTCGCCCACCAGGGTCGCTGCGTGATAAATAAATGAGCGCCCGGAATCTACCGCCGTCAGAATATCCACCGTGGGATGCTTGAGCGCCTGATAGGAGCCGATCAGCTTGCCAAATTGCTTGCGCGTCTTCAGGTACTCCACCACGGTATCCAGACAACTGGCTGCACTGCCGGTGGATTCCGCGGCAGTCAGCAATGCGCCAAGTAATTGCACATCGCGCAGCGCTGCAACCACCGCCTCACCTGTTACCAGATTGTCTTCGGCAACCTGCACGCCAGTAAAATCCACGGTCGCACTGCGCTTGGTCTGATCGATCAACGTATTGGGCGCTATTGCGCCCGCCGACAACTGCTCTGCACGCACAACTGCCAGCGCGGGATCGCCCTCGTGATTGATCAGCACCGCGAACAAGCGTGCCACCTCCGCGTCGGACACAAACTTTTTCTGGCCCTGCAACACGCCACCCGCAGTGATACTGCAGGCAATGCCGGTATCGCCCCAGTCGGCATTTTCCAACAGGGCAACCGCCGCTGTTGTGCCTGAAGCAATCTCAGACAACACACCCTCAAAACGGTTTTCGCCACCAGCCCGGAGTATAAACTGCCCTGCCAGCGTGCTGCTGATAAGCGGTGTACCCAGCATCGCCTTGCCCATGGCCTCTACAACCGGGACCACCGTGGCAACACCCATTCCCGAGCCGCCACAGGATTCCGGCAACGCAATACCCGCCCAACCCAGAGCTACCATTTCGTCCCAAAGCGCAGAGTCGAAGCCGCCGTCTGTTTCAAGTTGCGCACGTACCACCGAAATAGGTGACTTATCGCGACAGAACTCGCGCGCCACATCCAGCAACATGGCCTGCTCTTCACTGAACGAGAGCGTGGTGTTTCCTATAACTGACATGATTTAACCCCTTATTTCGGCAGGCCGAGAATGTGTTCGGCGATAATATTTGCCTGCACCTGGCTGGTACCACCACCAATGGTTGCCGAAAAACTGTTGAAATAGGCGCGTTGCCAGAAACCGCCCTGTCTCGCCTCATCGTCGCCGACATAGAGTCCGCCGGCGGCCCCCTGCAGGTTTATTGCGAACTGGCGCATACGACGGGTCATCTCCGTGGTGCGCAATTTGTTCGACAGCGGCAGCGAGCCGGGGTAATCCGAGGTCAACGGCGCAATGTGCGCACGGCGGTCGCCGAGGGCGATGGCTTTCTCTTCCATGATCATCCTGACCAACTGATCGCGCATCACCGCGTCCTTCAGCACTGGCTCACCGTCACGCGTTACGTCGTGTAATTCCTCGATCATATCGTCGATGGTCACACGCACCATCATCAGGCCGCCAGCGGCTCCCGCTTCTGCGCCGCGCTCGTATTGCAGGGTCTGCATCGCTATCTTCCAGCCCTGCCCCTCCTCTCCCATCAGGCAGTCGGCGGGAATACGGGCATCGGTGAAGAACGTCTCGGTAAAGCCGTACTCACCGGTAATCTTGCGGATGGGCCGCGTTTCAATTCCGGGTACATCCATGGGCGAGAGGAAGTAAGACAAGCCATCATACTTGCGGGCCGTATCGGTATTCGTTCGCGCCAGCAGAATCATGTATTGGGCGAAGTTGCCCATGGTGGTCCAGATCTTCTGACCGTTAAGGACGTATTCGTCACCGTCACGCACGGCGCGGGTCTGGGCGTTGCCCAGGTCAGAGCCGTGATCGGGCTCGGAAAAGCCCTGGCACCATATATCGTCGGCGCTGAGTATGCGCTTCAGATAGCGGGCTTTTTCTGCATCAGTACCGATATCGATAATGAGGGGGCCGGCCCAGCCGAGGCCGATCACATTGAAACAAATAGGCACCGCATGCCGGCGCATCTCCTGGTCGGCGACGGCCTGATACGCGCGCTCCACACCGCCACCACCATATTCTTTTGGCCAGGCCATACCCAGATAACCGGCAGACGACACCTTGTGCTGCCATTCCCGCAGGAACTCCAGCTGGCGTTCATCGCCCACTTCCATAAAAGTCTGGGGCAGCAGAAAACCCGGATCAGCGGGCTGGTTGTCCTTCATCCAGGCGGATACCTGGCTGCGAAAATCTTTCAGTTCCTGTTCTGTAGCACTCATGCCTCTTGTCCCCTAAACGCCGTACTGGCGTGCAGCCAGATCCCGCATAATTTCCTCTGAGCCGCCGCCGATGGCATTAACCCGCACCTCACGGTAGATACGCTCTACCCGGTTGCCGCGCATATAGCCGATGCCTCCCAGTATCTGCATGGCTTCCCGGGCACAAAACTCCATGGTTTCGCTGGCCTGTACTTTTAGCAGTGCAATGTCTCCCGGGTTGGCATTGCCCGCCTCGATAGACTCATAGCAGACCCGGATATACGCCTGGGTGGCGTTCAGCTTTTGTTTCATCTGTGCGATCTTGTGACGGATAACCTGATGGTCAGCCAGCCGCTTGCCGAACGTTTTGCGCTCGCGCGCCCAATTAACAGCTTCTTCAAGGCAAACCCGACCCAGTGCTTCCATAGCGGCCGCCATAAACATGCGCTCGCTGTTGAAGTTGGTCATGATAACCAGGAAACCCTTGTTTTCCTCGCCCAGCAGATTGCCCACCGGCACCCGCACATTGTCAAAATACAGTGTGGCTGTGTCGGAAGCCCACCAGCCCTGCTTCTTGTCCAGTTGGGTGCGGCTGAAACCCTCCGCATCAGCAGGAATCAGTAGCATTGAAACTCCGCCTGCGCCAGGGCCACCGGTGCGTACCGCAGTAGATACCCAGTTTGCGCGCATACCGCCGGTGATGAAGGTTTTGGAGCCATTGACCACGTAGTGGTCACCGTCCAGCACGGCAGTAGTCGCGAGTTGGGCCACGTCTGATCCACCCCCGGGCTCGGTGATGCCCAGGGCAATATGTTTCTCCCCTGCCAGTACCGGTGGTGCCACCATTTCCTTCAAGGCCTGGCTGCCCCAGTTGAGCACCGGCGGCAGGCCAATACCGTGGACCATCAAGCTGGCGGGAATACCGCCCACACCAATTCGCGACATCTCTTCATTGGCGATCCAGTGGTGCCAGGAATCGATGCCTTCGTTGGTGCCGCCAAATTCTTCAGGGTAACCCAGGCCCAACAGTCCCACCGCAGCCGCCTTGGGCCACAGCTCTATCGGAATATGACCCGCCTCGTCCCAGTCTTCCGCGAAAGGCATGATTTCGGTATCGATAAACCGACGCAAATGGGTGCGCCATTCCTCGTGCTCCGGGCGGATATTGGGATTGGGCAGGCGCGCACTGTCGAAGTCCAGTGACATGGACGTATTCCCCGTAGTTGGATTCAGAAAGAACCAAGGATTGTAATGCCACAGCGGTGCAATGACACCGGCTTTGGTGCCAAAGTCTGGAGAAAAGGCGACAGAAGCGAGACCTGACACTAAGCTGCCTATGGCTTCTAAACAACCGTCCCGCTTGCGCAGTTCACGCTTTTTTGCAGGTTATGACGAGGGCCTCCAGCGATAAGTTAGCCCCCAGCTCCTTTTGCAGGGCATCGCCAACGGCGGCAGCTATCTGCTCCGGGTCACCGGCCCGGGCGGCGATCTCGTCAATCAACGGATTGCCAAAAACCAGGCCCCTACCGAAATCCTGCGCGGAGGGAAGATTGTTGTGCAGCGGCATCGACCGGGTCGTCACGCTGGCAAATCCGGCCTCAGTAAGTGCTCTTTCAATTGCGCTGACATCGTTATAGCTGAACGGGACGCGGTAGAAAACGGGTGGATCATCCGGCGGGAAAAAAGTCGCCGCTGCCTCAAATGCGACCCGGGCGAAGGGGTTCTGCTCCCAGGTCCCCCAGACATTGAAAATATAACTACCCCCCGGGCGCAGCACGCGCAGGGCCTCTTTATATGATGCCATTTTATCCGGGAAAAACATGACCCCAAACTGACAGGCCAGCGCATCGAAGCTGGCGTCACCGAATGGCAACCGGGTCGCATCCAGAGCCTCGAAATGCACATCCTCAGCCTTCTGAAATTTCTGCCTGGCCACCTCCAGCATAGGGGGGTTCAGGTCACTGACCAGCAGGCTGCAAGACGAGGGCAGCGTATCTCGCAACTTGCGCGAGACGATGCCGGTGCCCGCGGCCAGCTCCAGCACAGAGCCTGGCGCGAGAGCAGCGACACAGTTGGCCAGGTCCGCGGCATAGTCCTGAAAGATGAGCGGCCCGAGCAAGGCATCGTAGTACTCGGGAATGGAGCCGACAAAACTGGCCGATTGATCCGTCACCTTCTGCTGCCCTCTGTCACGCGGGCCTGTACAGTCGGTATTCCACGCCGAGATCCGGGGCAATACGGCCCTGCCCGACAAAAAACGTTTTGTTCAACCAGGCGTAGCGCTCATCGCCTGTTTCAAATCGTGGATTGGTATAAAAGTACTGGTCGCTGAAGTCTGTCTCACCACCGTTTGCCAGTGCATTCTGAACCGTCTCATTCACGTCCAGCAGGCCCACATACTGCAGATACAGAAGCGCACCATCGTGGGTCTCAATCTGCAGGCGAACATCGAGACGAAGATATCCGTCGGGGCCCATCAACGCCCATTCACCACCCCCGAGAATCTTCCCTCTCAGCCGGTCGCCCGTAAACTCACCGCCTGTCACATCGTAATACATGCGCGTGCCAATCGGGCCTTCACCAATAGGCAAGGGCGGCCTGAGCCCGGCTATGAATGAACATTCCTGAATTAGATTCATCTCGTTTTTTGCGGACATTTAGTTCTTCCTTGCAGTCATAGTAACGGGTGGACCTCAAGCATAGCCGATATCACGCCGCTCGCAGGGCACGCCCCAGTTGCCGGGTTCCCAGCGCCTCGGTAAAATCGCCTTCCTGCCACACCGGCTCCCCGCGAATCAGCACCTCGCTGACCACTCCGTCGGAGCGGCTCAGCAGCTGCTTGTGCTCAAACAACTCGCGATAGGTGAATTCCCGCGATTCGTTGTCATCCCATTGGCTCAGCGCCTCCGGGTCTATCAATACGATATCGGCCTGGGCGCCAATCTCCAGGCTGCCCACATCCAGGCCGAAGAAAGCGGCGGGTTCACGGGTGAGGCGCTTCACCATGGTGCTCACGGTTTGCAGGGACTCCTGCTGGGCCAGCTTGAGGGACATCAGGTTGCCATCGAAGAACGCCATATTGGTGATGTGTGCCCCGGAGTCATTGAATCCCGGCAATGTATTGCGGTCCAGTAACAGGGGCAGCACTCCCTCTTTATTCACATTGGCCACGTCCACCCAGAAGCGGAAGCCTTTATCGTAGGTGCGCATGAGATGTAGCATGAATTCTGCATCATCGAGGATGGGCCGGGGAAAGGTTTCGAAAGATTCGCGCTCCGCATCGGAGCGCGCGCTCTCACTATGGCCACGCTGGAAGCGCTCCAGTCTATCGTAGACTTGTTGCATGTTCTCGCCTTCCCACTCGGGTACCGGGGCGCCGTCGAAAACCATGCGATTGAGCTCGCGCACTACCAGGATATCCGGTAAGCCCATGCGAGCCTTGAAGTGGGCCAAATTACGCCCGTGACGGCCGTAGTGCCAGTCCCGACGAAATTCAGCGACAAACTGTGGGTCATCGAGTAGCGCGCGCCGGCCCTCAACATCGTCGTACTCTTTCGCGATCAACTTGCTGGTGGACTCCAGCTCCTCGAACAGCGGGCTGACGATGCCATCTGACCAGATCCGGAAGTTGGTGCCCAGCGCCTGGAAATGAATATTTCCCTGCAGCAGCCCGCTGTTGGCCAGTGCGGCGAAACCGAGAAACGCCCGACTGGCATTGGGCGCAAGCGCAAAACGCACGGCGGACAAGGCCGAGGTCTTCAGGGTCTTGCCGAACAAGCGACCACTGGTGAGGAGAAAATATAAAAAGGCCTTGGCCCGGTTCTCGAGGATAGGCGTGGTCTGCCAGACCCGGCCCCTGTCCCGCACCACCTTTAGCAGGCGTTTCATTTCGCTGAAGCTCGCGAATTGCGTAGGGATGCGCTTATCGGTATGGGGCTGGTTGGCAAGATAGTGAAATGGCAGGCCATCGGTACTCATTCCCAGATAGCCCTGATCCATAGCCTGGCTCAGCAGCACCTCCATCTGCGCCAGTTCCGCTTCCGTGGGCTCGCGGCTTATACTCTCCTGCAAGCCCATGACTTCTATTCTCAGCATGGAGTGAGGCAGGAAAACCCCGATATTGGGGCCCAGGGGGATATCAGCAAAGTGGTCCATGTAGGCACCGGTGTCGCTCCAGCTTACGGCGTTAACGCATTTTTGCAGCACCGTTTTGGGGATGTTCTCCACGCGAGTGAAGCAGTCGACAATGGGGTTTTGCTCGCCCTCAACCTGCTGACCGAAACACGTGCCGAGACTGCAATTACCGACGACCACGGTGGTGGTGCCATGGCGCACCACTTCCGGCAGGCCCGGCTCCAGATCGACCTCAAGATCCAGGTGAGTGTGGATATCCAGCAGGCCCGGCATCAGCCACTTGCCCTCACCCTCAATCACCCGCTCTGCCTGGGACACAGGTAAAGCATGCCCCCTGGCGGCGATCAGGCCATTCTTCAAGGCAATGTCTTCCCGCCGCGGTGCCTCCCCGTTGCCATCGAAAACCAGCGCACTTCGAATCAGTGTATCCCAGGCCAGATCGGTCATTGTCCGTATCCTCTAAAAACAGTGTGCTGCAGCGTAGCGTGCCGCAGTGTTGAAAATCCAGTTCATCAGCTGGCCCAGAGCACATTTAGCGCAAATTTTTTAAGTCCGGAACACCTCATGTCTCGTATTCATTGCTGAATCTGCTTATGCTGGAAAGGACTCAGTGTGGAGCAAACGATGATTTACATGAACAAGATTTTTACCATGATCACTGTGCTGCTGGTGGCGCATTCAGTCTCCGCGGAAACTGCATCACCCGATGCCGAGACTCAGCAAATTATAGAGGAGCTGGGCCTGTATGAGGATGAGACAGCCATACGCGTCAACCCCAACTGGGACCCGCAACGTATTGTTGTGAGCCTACCCGCCAGTTTTGCCCAGCGGATGCCTGGACTCCAGCAGCAGCTGCGCAAGACTGCTGGCACTGCAACACTGATATTTGATACCTCGGAAACCATGGTGCCCAGCGCCGAGGTGTTGGCGGGCGCTGACGCTATAATCAGCCTGTGCACCCAGGCAACCATCGACAACGCCTCACCTCGCCTGTTGTGGCTGCACAGCTATACCGCGGGTGTCGACGGTTGTGCTGACCTCTCCCCGGCGCAAATTAAGGGCAGGGTGTTCACCAACAGCAAGCGTCTAATGGGGCCAGCCATCGCTGAACACAGTATGGCGATGCTGCTGTCACTCGCATCAGATCTGCCGGCCTACCAGGCTGCTCAGTCAGACAGCCGCTGGGACCGCTCTCCGGCGAGCCGTGCGAGCTTTGGCGAACTGCAGGGCAAAACCTTGCTGGTTGTGGGCCTGGGCGGGATAGGCACAGAAATCGCCTGGCGGGCCCACGGGCTGGGAATGAAGGTCATCGCCACACGCAACTCATCGCGCACGGGGCCAGATTTTGTCGAGTATGTGGGCCTGCCCGGTGAGCTGCCAGAACTGGCTGCCAGGGCCGATGTCATCGTCAATGCACTGCCGCTGACCAACTCGACCACCGGCATCTTTAATCGCGCATTTTTTGATAAAGCCAAGCCCGGTGCGATCTTCATCAGCGTTGGCCGCGGCGGCAGCACAGTAACCGCCGACCTGATCGCAGCACTGGAATCCGGCGAACTCTACGGCGCCGGGCTCGATGTTACAGACCCGGAACCGCTGCCAGCAGACAGCCCGCTGTGGGGTATGAGCAACGTCATAATCACGCCCCATGTATCTGCTGTCAGTGCCGACAGTATGAAACGCGTGGCCGCCATCGCAGCAGAGAACCTGCGCCGCTACGTGGCCGGCGGACACCTGCTGAATATCGTCAACATGAAAGCGGGCTATTGAACCCATGACCGCCATCCCCTTCGACAACAGCTACGCACGGCTACCAGAGCGGCTCTTTTCACACCGGGCGCCCACAGCTGTGATAAATCCGGGACCGATCCGGGTCAACCACGATCTCGCATGCTTGTTGGGTATAGACCCGGCCTGGCTTGAATCTCCAGAAGGAACATCAATACTGGCGGGCAATACCCTGGCGCCGGGCAGCGAACCAATTGCAACGGTGTATGCCGGCCATCAGTTCGGCAGTTACAACCCCCAATTGGGCGACGGCCGGGCGATACTGCTGGGGGAGGTGCTGGGCACCGATGGTATTCGCTATGACATTCAGCTGAAGGGTTCCGGCCCTACGCCCTACTCACGCGGCGGCGATGGCCGCGCACCACTGGGGGCGGTATTGCGCGAATATATCGTAAGCGAGGCCATGCACACCCTGGGCCTGCCCACCACTCGGGCACTGGCGGCGGTAAGCACCGGCGAAAAGGTAACCCGCGAATCCTTCCTGCCCGGCGCGGTATTGGCGAGGGTGGCCCAGAGCCACATCCGCATTGGCACTTTCCAGTTTTTTGCCGCAAGCAAGGATACCGAGGCCCTGACGCTGTTGACCGATTACGTGCTGGCACGGCATTACCCGGATGCGCTGGAGGCGGAGAACCGGCCACTGGCGCTGCTACAGCAGGTGGTCAGTGCGCAGGCATCCCTTATTGCTGGCTGGCAGCTACTGGGATTTATCCACGGCGTGATGAACACCGATAATATGCTGCTGTCCGGCGAAACCATCGATTACGGCCCCTGCGCCTTTATGGACGAGTACAACCCGGAGAAGGTGTACAGCTCCATTGATCACGGCGGCCGCTACGCCTACCGCAACCAACCCGGCATTACCCACTGGAACCTGGCAGCCCTGGCACAAGCGCTACTGCCCATATTGCACAGCGACCAGGAGCAGGCTGTGGCCCTGGCGCAAACGGCGGTGGACGCCTTCCCCGGCGAGTTTCTGCAGGCGCATTCTGCCGGCATGGCCCGCAAGCTCGGCCTGACAACACTCAGCGAAGAGGATTCCACCCTGGCGGAAGAGCTGCTGCAATTGATGGCAGAGGAAAAAAGCGATTTTACGCTGGCATTTCGGCGGCTGGCGGACCACGCGGCAGAGAACGCCTCGGGGGAGGGAACTGTGGCAGAACTGTACGAATTCACCGATGCCTTCGTGCCCTGGCTGGCGCGCTGGCGCAAGCGGCTGGCCGAGGAGCCGGGACCACCCGAGCAGCGCCGGCAAGATATGTATGCCGCTAGCCCCGTTTTCATTCCCCGCAACCACCTGGTGGAAGAGGCGCTGCGCGCGGCCACCGAAGACGGAGACTATGCCCCCTTCAACAGCCTGGTAGACGTGCTTTCGCAACCCTTCAGCTTTAAACCGGAACTGACCCGCTTCGCCACGCCACCGCGGCCGGAACAGGAAGTCCGGCAGACCTTCTGTGGCACCTGAGGGAATTCAGCTCGAAGTCACCTTCAGCTTCTGGCCAGGCTGTATGTAACCTTTGGGGGAGATCCCATTCCAGGCTACCAACTGCTGCTGTGACACCTTGAAACGCCGGGCAATACTCCACAGGGAATCCCCCTTTTGAATCACATACACGCCCGCTTGCGAGGCTCGGGCTGGGACCGCTGAGACCGCGGGCGCTGCCGCCACTGTACCGGGCAGGATAAGAGTCTTGCCGGCGCGAATGCGGGTATTGCGCATGCCATTGAGCGCCATCAGCTTGGACACCGAGGTGCCATAACGTCTGGCGATGGTGGACAGGGAGTCTCCTGACACAATGCGGTGCTCCAGGTCGGGTTGCTGATAGCCGTAGCGGGCCGTGTTCGGCATCGCAGCGAGAAGCGCTTCCAGCGGCTGCTTCAGATGGCCCACGGGCACGCGAATAGTATATCCACGGGGTATATATTTCTCGCCGCTCCAGACGGTATCACGCAGTGCCGGATTGTGCTGCCGGAGATCGTCTATGCCAATACCCATCCAATCAGAGAGCGCATTTACAGGTATGTAATCGCTTACTACGCTCACTTCATAGCTGGTGGGAACGTGCAGACTCAGAGGCCCAAAATAACGCTCCGCATTCTGGTCCACCTCCATTGCCGCGAGGAAGGACGCGTAGAAATTACGCGACGCAAAGCCAAAAGCCAGGCCTCTGTAGGACTGCACTATTGCACCAATATCCGTGCTACCCACCTGCTTAGCTGCACGCAGAACCCCTCCCGTCCCGTGGTTGTAACTGGTCAGCGCCAGCGGCCAGGTACCGGTCAGGGCATAGTTACGTTTCAGCAGTTTCGCTGCACCTTCGGTTGCCGCGAAGGGGTCCATGCGCTCGTCCACCACGTGGTCCACGCGCATAAAGTCACGCGCCGTTCGGGGCATGAACTGCCACATGCCCGCGGCCGCCACTTTGGAATACGCAGAGGGGTTGAAAGACGATTCTACATGGGGCAATACCTCCAGTTCCGGTGGCAGTGCATTCGCCGCCAGCACACTGCGTATGTACGGCTTCCACTGACCGGATCGAACCAGCCCCTCCATGAAACGATTCGACTGCCCCAACTGGAAGCGCACATTGTGCGCCGCTGTCTGGAAGGTTGTTGATGAAGTATTGTTCGGCCATGCAGCGAGCGCTCTAGCCTCAAGCGCCGTGAGATTGCTGCGTTTGCCTTTAGCCAGCGCCGTCAACGCCTTGACGTAAAGGAATTTTGCGTTAGTCACCAGGCTGCCGCGATGACTGTTGCTGGCATACGCCGGCAGTTCCAGAGTCTCGTAAACCACCGACATATTCACCGCATCATGAATATAGCCCTGATTAGTGGTGACTTCCGTATAGACCTTAATCCAGAAGCCCACAGCAGGCTCCAGGGCTTTGGGCTTGGGAAAATTCGCCGCACCGGCCTGGAGACAAGAAAAAAGCAGTACTAAACAAAGGACTTTTTTCAAGCTGTTCACTTTTCCGTTTCTTGCTGATATTTTTATAATATATAGCAGAACCACGGTCCCAAGTAACGCAAAGAGTCCCCTTAAGCTCAAAAAGCCATAAACCCCTTATTACACTCGGCGAGCAACCCCGCAACTGAACCAGTATACTTGCACGACGGCGAAGCACCCGCCGCCACAAACAAACCGTCACCTTGGACAGCGTATTTATGGGTAACACCCTCCCGGGCGAACACGAGCCGAAGGCGATGGGCAATGGCGACTTCCTGCGTGAACTCCTGCGGGCCCTGCTGGCCTTGGTCGCCAGCGCCGCAGTACTGATAACCGGTTATATCGTCTTATCATCAGGTGCAGTTTTCGAGCCTGGCGGCAACGACAGCGCAGCACCGATTCCGCCGAGAATGGTTACCGGCAGCGAGCTGAGCCTGCGCCACGGGGAAGGGGCGCGGGGTCCCAAGGAGAGCTTTATCGTGACGGGCCTGGCGCAAGATGGCCGCGCCATTGTTACGCGCAACCTCAGCCTGAATGCCCAGGACTATCCCTATCTCCAGATTGCGCTGGCCGGCACCCACCCCGGAGAATCAGTCTATTTCATCTGGAAAACTGCGGACAACCCGCTGGCAATATCCAATGCACCCCTGAACTGGAATGGCGACAAACCCACCCTATACCACCTTGCCAAAAATTCGGAATGGCAGGGGCGGATCACGGAGGTCGGTTTCGATATTTATGGTGACATGCGCGGTCAGCCCGTGGTCATATCTGGCTTGTCGCTGTTGCCCGAAAACTGGCGTCATACGCTGTCGGCCATTGGGTCGGAATGGACCGCCTACCGGGGATGGACTCAGAGATCGATAAACTTTCTGCTCGGCACCCCCAAGAATCCCATCCTGTCGCCCACGCTGGCGATGGCCAGCTGGAGTGGGCTCGCACTGCTGTTATTGCTGGCCAGCTGCCTGGTCAAGCAACGCAACAGTACGGTAGCTTGTCTTGCGGCAATAGCTATTCCCTGGATTGCACTCGACCTGCTTTGGCAGGCGAATATTTCTACCCAGCTGGAAGACACAAAGACTCTTTTCGCCGGCCGCACCCAGCATGAAAAGCACCTGGCCGGCGCGGACCGGGAGCTCTACTCATACGCCCACTATCTGAAGAGCGAGATACTGCCGGCAGCGGGCGCAAAAAGAATCTTCCTGCTGCACGACCTCGACGACGAGACCTACCCCAGGCTCAAGGCACAGTACTTTCTGCTACCGCATAATGTTTACAATTATGGCCGTCTCCCGAACAAGAAGAAGGTTCGCAAAGGCGATTATATTCTCGTGCTTGGCCAGATCCCAGGCCTGGACTACGATCCGCAAAAAAGAAGACTAAACTGGGGGGATAAGTCACTCCGCGTAAAGCTGATAGACACGCACCCTGAAGGCCAGCTCTACAAAGTAGTGGCGAGGAAAAAAAGTGCCTGAATCGATCTCCTTACTCGGCGCGATCAGTTCGCTCCTGCTGCCCTGGGCACTGGGAGCGGTGTGGGTTTTCTGGCTATTGCGGCTATCGGGCCGCTGGAATGCCTTCCTCATCGCCGGCTACGGCTATCTTGTGGGAATTTTCCTGACCACGCTGCTAATGCGTAGCTGGCATATTCTCGGCCTGCCGCTGCATTACTGGAGCATGGCCGCAGTGATGCTGGTGATGATTTTGCTGGGAATACTGGCGCTGCGTATGCAGGCAGTACCCCATAGGAACACGACACGCTCGCCACCTCTGGAAAAGTGGCAGCTTGCGCTAACGGCTTTTTTCCTGCTGCTGATAGTCTCACGCTACACCACCGTGGCTCAGGAAATGTATTTGCGCCCGCTCTTTCCATGGGACGCCTGGATGAACTGGGCACCCAAAGCCATTGTCTGGTTTCATCACAACGACATCGTGCCCTGGGTCAGCGGCAGCGACTGGCTGGATGCGCCCGCGAGAGCCATGAACTACACCGCGGGCGCCTCCAGGGCCTGGCTGTATCCCGAACTGATTCCACTGATACAACTGTGGGGCATGCTGGGAGCTGGTGTCAGCGACCACGGCGTAATTTACCTGCCCTGGCTGGGAGCCGCCGCAGCCCTTGGGTTAGTGCTTTACGGCCAGCTGCGACAATCAGGCGCAACTTTTCTCGTGGCGACAATGGCGACCTATGTCCTTTTGAACCTACCCTTTGTCAACGTGTATGTCGCTTTACCGGGCTACGCGGATCTGTGGGTCGCATCTATCTTCGGCTGTGCAGCACTGGCACTGCATGAATGGGGAATGAACCGCCGGTGGCCCTATGCGCTGCTGGCACTGTTACTTGCCATTATGTGCAGCCAGGCGAAGATTCCCGGCCTGATTTTGGGCGGGATTGTTCTGGTTGTTTACCTGACGTCAATTTTCAGGCCCGGCAAAAAACTGGCCCTCAGCTTGCTCGCAACGCTCATCATCAGCAGTGCCTATATCGCGATCTTCGGTTTAGATTTTTCTATCCCCGGCATTGGCCGCCTGGTGATTTCCACGGAGGGCATCGTGCTGCCCTATGTAGGATATTATGAGCTGTCTTATCACCCGGTACACGACGCGATAATCAATACCCTCTTTCTGATGCTGAACTGGAATATGCTTTGGTATCTACTTGTATTGATGGCAATAATCGGTCTCTTTGAGCGCCAGCTTTTCAACCCCCACTCACTGGAACTGCGCGTTCTGGTCCTGACCCTGATTTTTATATTCTTTGTGTATTATTTCACCAATCGGTACAAGTTCGCCCTGGACTACACGCAAGTCAACAGGGCATTGATATATACTGTCCCCATTGTGGTTTTCTATCTTTTTCAGAGTTTTGGCCAGTGGCGGCTTTCGAAGGGGCGTAAACAGCCCGAATTCCCTGGTGATATAGCCAAATCGAATCTCATGAAATAACCCATAATTTGATGAATAAAAGACCCTATTGCATTAAGGTCAGCGCTGTAATCATCCGAAAAATGGCAAACCTGCTGAAAGGCAGGGACGCAAAGTCTACGGCCTAAGGGGCAAAAGCCCTAGGGCGGCGTGATTCCCGGGATCAAAAAATGAAAAATGTATCATTCAAGCTAAAGCACACACTTTTATCCGTCATATCTTTCGGGATCATTGTGGCCCAGGGCGCTTTAGCCAGCTCCGCTCCACAAGCTTCCGCCGAATATATCTCAGAGCCCATAGAATGCACCGTGATGGAGGTCGCCACACAGTTTGAGTCTGGCTCTCATGCCGCCGAATTTCACTGTGCTGAAGAAGCAGGGGAATCGGGGAGCGCCGGGGGCCGAATATTCAGACTGGAAGGTCTGCCTGCCGAATTTGAAGATAAATACCGCAGCAAGCTCAATTCTATCAAGGAGAGGCTCGCAGCGTTCAAGGCAAGATCCAGATCCGGGTACCGAAACCAACAATCAGACGACGCAACATCGCTGTCGCGCAAAGCAAGAAAGGCGATGAGGGCAACACTAAGGGCGAGCAACGTCTATCGGTCGCAGGACACGCTCACGCTCACTGAGGGCACTGAGTGGTCCATGGCAGAGGACACCCAGAGCGTCAATGAAGCCATCGCAGAGACGGAGAGTGCAGCCGCGACGGCGGAAGCAATCTCTGTGGTCAACGAAAGCAATGTGCTCATTCTGCATATCACTGCGCTTGACGCGGCGACCTCTGCAAGCCCCTCGGAACTGAGCGATTCCGTATTTGGTACATTCGGAGACGCGGTCAATCTCGCTTCTCAATACGACGCCTGCTCCTACGGCAAGAAAACCTTCGTGCCAGCGGAAGGGGACAATATCGTCGATGGTGTGGCTCAAATCACTATCGATATCAATGCGGGCGGCGCGAGCCGCGGCGATGTCCAAAATGCTGCCACCAGTGCGGCAACTGCCCTATTGGGTAACTTGTCGAATCAGTTTGACCACGTGATGTACGCCGTCCCGGCCGGTACCACCGAAAACTGGATCGCCTACGGCTACTTCAACTACTACCAAACCGTGTACAACAATAATTGGGTCACCAAAGTCAGCGCCCAGATGCATGAAGTTGGCCACAACCTGTATTTACAGCACTCGGGCGAGGGCAGCAGCAGCTACGGTGACCAACAGGGCATGATGGGCTTCTCCTACAACGAGGACGATGGACCAGTAATGTGCTTCAACGCAGCCAAGAGCTCTCAGCTATCCTGGTACAGCGACAAAGAAGTACAGATCGACCAATCCTGGAGCGGCAAGGTCATAGGGGTCGCAGACTATGATGTCGCCTCCTCAGACCAGAAAGTAATTCTCAAAGGTGAAGGTGCTGACAGTAGTTTTATCTATGTCACGTATAACAGAAAGAGTGGCATTAACAGCGGTACCAAAGAAGCTGGCAATTTGGTCACCATTGTTCAGGGTGCAAATAGGCAGACCTCCAACCTGTTGGCGAAGCTTACCACTGGCGGCAACTATACCCTTGCTAATTTCTGGGGTCCCGGCGATGACTTCACCCTCACGGTGGATGAAATAGGAACGGACTTTAATGACGTGCAGTACGCCCAGGTGAGCATCGGGAGTGGCGAGAAGCCAGCTGTCTACGCATTGGTTGTCACTAACGGCAGTGGCGACGGGAATTACAGCTCCGGAGACGTTACCGGCATCGCGGCTAACACACCGCCCTCAGGTCAGGAATTCGACCGCTGGGTCGTCAATTCAGGCGGCGCTGCCATCGCAAACGTCAATGCGGCCTCCACCACACTCACCATGGCGTCGAACGACGCTGTGGTGACGGCGACGTACAAAGACCAGCCCGCTGTCACCTATACACTCACCGTTAGCAGTGGCAGCGGAGACGGTAGTTACGTCAGTGGCGCGGTCGCCGCAATATCCGCCAACTCAGCACCTTCAGGTCAGATATTCGATCGCTGGGCCGTCGAGTCCGGAGGCGCCAGCATTGCAAATGCCAATGCAGCATCCACCACATTGATTATGCCGGCTAACGCTGCAAGGGTAAGAGCAACCTACAAAAACCTCCCCGCGGCATCAAGCTATACGCTGACGGTAAACAGTGGCAACGGGGACGGAAGCTACGTGAGCGATACAGCCGTTAATATCAGCGCTAACGCACCTCCATCAGGCCAGCAGTTTGACCGCTGGGTGGTGAACTCTGGCGGCGCGACCATCAGCAACGTCAATGCAGCATCCACTACATTGATCATGCCGTCGAATGCCGCGACAGTTACCGCAACCTACACGGATCAGCCATCGGCAACCTACCCACTCACGGTTAACAGCGGTAGCGGCGATGGCAGTTATGCCAGCGGAGCAGTGACGGGTATCAATGCAGATGCAGCATCCTCGGGCCAGGTATTCAATCGCTGGGTTGTAGATTCCGGCAGCGCAGTTATCGCCAACATCAATGCCGCGTCCACCACGTTGACCATGGGTTCAACTGCCGCAACTGTGTCTGCGCAGTATAAAGAGATAGCGGCGAACGGGCCAAAGGCTGAACAGGGGGTGGTGACCGGGGTTTCGTCCTCCTCCTGGACAACTGTGAACCTGAGCAACTCCTACTCATCCATGGTCGTGGTAGCCACTCCCAATTACGCAATCGACTCAGTGCCTGCTGTAACCAGGATCCGTAATGCCTCCGGGTCGAGCTTCCAGGTCAAGATGTCCGTGGCAGCCGCCGGCACGATTAGTAACGTAGCAGTGCACTATCTGGTGGTAGAAGAGGGGGTTTACGAATCACCCAGGATGGAAGCCAGGAAAGTTGTTAGCAACGACACAAATGGCAATAGTGGGTGGGGCCGCGTAAAAATGGAGCCGTTTTACTACGCCAATTCCTATACCAAGCCCGTCGTTCTGGGTCAGGTCATGACACACAATGATGCTGATTTCAGCGTTTTCTTTGCATCCAGAGGGTCAAGAAAAGCGTCTCCTACGGCTGCCTCCTGCTATGTCGGCAAACATGTTGCTGAAGATCCGGACACGACGAGAGGAAACGAAACCCTCGGTGTGATCGTTATTGAAAAAGGCTCCGGCATTCTTGGCGGCGTCCCTTATAGCGCCGCGCTTGGTCCCAAGACTGTTTCCGGCGTGGGCAACTCGCCCGCCTATGCCTATCCGACCCGTGGTATCTCCAACCCGGCTAATGCAATTTTGTCCACGGCGACCATGAAAGGCGCTAATGGCGGCTGGCCTATTCTCTACGGTAATAATCCGGTCTCAGCAGCTGGCATCAATACCGCCGTAGATGAAGACACCTTGAAAGATTCGGAGCGGGTCCACGGTCTGGAAAAACTGGCGTATATTGTCTTTGATAGCCAGTAGGGAACACATTTTATGCCCCAGCCTATACCCGTTAGTGTTCGGGCTTCGGTTGGCCACAATGGAGTCTACCAAGACATGAAATATGACCATCAAAGGCGGCGACTGCTATGAAGTGGGTAATGGCATTCACATTCTGTCTGGGCCTGTTCGCGATGCAAATTGTCGCAAATCCGGTCACCGCAGACGGTGCACAGGATAAACAGGGCCTGGACGACAAGCCGCACCATGGCACAGAGCTGGCTGAGGCTGTATTTATCGGTGGAACCATCGAGTGCACGGTGGTGGAAGTATCGACACAGTATGAATCCGCAAGCTTCGATTCCCAATTTCAATGCGTGGCGGACCCTGGTGACGCAGCTGGCCTGGAGCCTGGGTTTTACGAGTTGAGCGGGCTGCCTGTGGATTTCGAGCAAAAATTTCGCGGCGAGCTGAAGTCCGGCGAGACAAAACTCGAGGCCAGCAATATCTACCGCTTACAGCGCAAGCTAATATTTACCACAGATACCGTTTGGTCGCTCATTCAGATCTCGGGGGAGTAACAACCCTCCAGCCAATCACGCTTACTTCCTGGCAGGTAGCGCGCTCAGTTCCACCACTTGCTGGTGCGTCTTGGAATAATTTCTCGACACTCCATCCCAGACAGCCCTGGCAGTGATCGATAAGTATTTTTTCCTCTCGTGCTTCTTATAATGTCGGGCGCTCAGAAAAAACTTGGGTATCTTGACGAGCAGCACCAGCGGATAACAAAAACCAGACGCGACCCGGTACATCTCGAGGCCATTCCGAAAGGTGTAATACGCCTTCCACAGAGGGTGATACACCGCCTGCTGATTGATCAGGGTCTGGCAATCATGGCTGAAGGCAAGCATCGGCACGAACAAGTGCCTGAACCCTGCCTTGCGAGCCTCCAAGACGTAAATTATGTCATCGGCATAAATGAAAAACTCACTGCGGGGCAGGCCAAGAGCCCGACTGCGAATCAAGGACAATCGAACAAAACAACCCACGAAGGATGAACTGTCGATCTCAACCGGGGTACTCGACTGATAGTCCTCATTGTTGATATGAAAACCATGCCTGCCCCTGAACGCCGTGTGGAAGAGTTCTTTAAAATGCCAGAATGGATTCCGGCTGGGCCGGTTCATCTCACTAATTCGCCCATCGGGTAAATACACTGCGGCGGCCAAACTTCCAACATCCTCCGGTATCTCCAATGCGTCGAAGATGCCAACGATATCATTTTCGGGATGGGCGTCGTCGTCGAAACACACCAGCCAGTCAGCTTCCGGCAGTTGCTCAGCCGCATAGCGAAACCCAAGGTGAAACCCACCGGCGCCACCCCCGTTGTAGGCACTGTGGATCACCTCGAGGTTTTCCTGCTCGAGTTCGTCCAGCCAGGCACTGGTTCCATCCGTGGAACAGTTATCGACGACAATTACTTTATAGAAGCCCTTACTGAAGGTGTGGCTGAGCGCAAGTTTAAGCTTCTCAAGACGATTAAACGTTACGACGACAGCGACCAGTTTGCCATTCATACGCAGGCTACACGGGAGCGACAAAAAATGCGGGTGCGGGTTGGCCGGATTCTCTGAGCGACAGAAATTGCTCCGCAGCACTCAGGGCCTCCGCTACCGTGACGTCCATATCCAGATAGCGATAAGTACCCAAGCGGCCGATAAAAGAGACGTTTTTCTCGAGATTGGCCAGTTCCACATAGCGCTTGAGCATCTCTTGCTCTTCCATCAACCGAATCGGGTAATAGGGGATATCGCCCTCCCCGCACTCCCGGCTGTACTCGGCAAAACAAATGGTCTTGCTGTGCTCCTCCCAGGGAGAGAAGTACTTGTGCTCGGCGATGCGCGTATAAGGCACTGTCTCGTCCCCATAGTTCATCACGGCACAGCCCTGAAAGTCTCCCTCTGCGCGGATCTCCTTGAAATCCAGTGTTCTGTACCCTAAACGCCCCAGATGAAAATCGAAATAGCCGTCTAATGGGCCGCTGTAAAAAACGTGGTCAAAGGTGGCCGATTGGTCTCTGCGAAAAAATGCGCCCAACTGCAATTCTATATTGCTATGGTCCAGAATATTTTCAACTATGTCAGTGTAGCCATCCTTCGGCATACCCTGATACTTGTGAAAGAAATAGTTGTCATCGTAATTGAACCGCACCGGTAGCCGCTTGAGAATACTCGCGGGCAATTTCGTCGGTGAGCAGCCCCACTGCTTTTGCGTATAGCCTTTGAAGAAAGCCTCGTACAATGCCGGGCCCACAAATCTCAGCGCCTGCTCCTCAAACGTCTGGGGGGCTTCTATGGTGAGATCCGCCTGCGAGTCTATGAAGTGCCTGGCCTCTGTCGGGGACATTGTCTTACCAAAGTACTGGTTGATGGTGTGCAGATTTATCGGCAACGAGAAAACCTGGCCCTCCGTGGTGGTTTTTACCCTGTTGGTATAAGGCATAAACTGCGCGAAACGATTCAGGTACTCCCAGACACGCGTATTGTCGGTGTGAAAAATATGCGGGCCGTATTTGTGAATCAGGACACCCGACTCGAGATCCCGCTCGGTATGGCAGTTCCCCGCCACATGCGACCTGCTGTCAAAAACCTGGCAATGATGCCCTGATTCAGCCAACTCCCGGGCCAGCACAGCACCCGAAAATCCGGCCCCTACAATAGCAATACTATTCATAAATAATAGCTAATCCTTAGTCACTGATGGATAAACCTTTTAAATATTCACCAAACTCAACAGCTGCGGGATATGTTAAATGCTGACTATCAACGACATTTAATGCCTTCCCATCTTTTGTCAGTAGCCTGCATTTTTGCTTTGGACAAAAGAAATCCAGCTTGTCTATCAATTCCCAATCACTATAAGCGGCAGCCTCCTGCAAATTCTGCCTGATTTTAAATATTTTATTCTTTTGATGCATATTCAAAGCGCTTTCTGCTCTTTCTACGTTTTGATTTTTCAAAAACAATGTATGCGGTGACGTGTCAAACCAGGGACCAACACCCATAACTTTAATGTTAAAGCCTAAAGATTCCAAATAGTCTAATGTTGCGTATAACCCTGCGATTCGATCTCGATCGTGTTTCATTGAGAATAGAATAAACAAAATATGTTTTTTGTTTAGCCGGCCCAAATCCCTGAATAATTCTTCATTAATCTTTTCACAACTTTCATTCTTATAATCAACACCTTGAAGATTTATTAACGGTGGGCACCCACCAATACCCGAAATCAAAAAATTGGCACCTGGATATAATGTTGAGGCTACATTCAAGCCATCTGAGCCGTGTGAATCGCCCAAAACCACTATCGACTTATCGGTTAGTTCTCCACATAGAGAGTACGTTTTTTTCCTACAAAGTTCCTCTTTATGTACATTCCTTTCCAGATTAACTTGTTTCAGTGTCAATTCCACTATGGATACATTTTTATCAGTGTAACGCCAGCCCCACCCGCCCTGAAGTAAATATCCCCCGGCAAAGCCGGGGGCTTTAGTTTGTGAGCCGCTCAAAGCG